>NZ_JBITTO010000003.1:0-713813 GCF_044541975.1 Streptomyces sp. NPDC085460 | reverse complement strand
TCCTTCGTTCCTGTTTCCAGGCCCTCCGGGCGCTTCCTTCGTTTCCGACTCTATCAGATCTTTCCGATCCGATTTCCTCGGTGCTTTCCGGTCCCTTTCGCTTTCGCTCAGGGCCCTTCCGGCGTTTCCGACTCTATCAGATCCTTTCGGCGTCTGATTCCCAGTCAGCGGGGTTTGTCTTCCCGGCTGTTGGGCCGTTCCGACGTCTCAAACCTTAGCGGATTCCTTCGGCGACTCATAATCGAGCCGTTCGAATTGAATTTCGGCATGCCGAAATTCATCCCGTGAGGGAGACCGTGCTGGTTGGAGGTGCCGCTTTCGCGGCGGGATGGTTGTCGAAGAACCGTTCCGGCTCCGTGACAACTCGGAGAACACTACGCGTCCCCCGGGTGAGTGTCAACACCCCTCCGGTGACGTCCGGGGGCCGCGCTCAGTCGAGGTCGGTGAGCCTGCCGCCGGCGTCCGGCTGGGTCAGCTCGACCCGGCGCAGGAGGCGGATCAGCGCGTCCCCCAGGGCGACGCGCTCCTCGGCGCCGAGGTCCTGGAGGAGCTCCTCCTCGAAGTCCGTGGCCATGCGCATCGCCTCCAGCCACTTCGACCGGCCCTCGTCGGTGAGCTCGACGATCACGCGGACCCGGTTGTTCTCGTCGCGGTCCCGGGTGACCAGGCCCTCGCCGGCCATGCGGTCGATGCGGTGGGTCATGGCGGCCGGGGTGAGGCCGAGGCGCTTGGCCAGCTCTCCCGGACCCAGGCGGTAGGGGGCGCCGGAGAGGACGAGTGTCTTGAGGACCTCCCACTCCGCGTTGCTGATGCCGAGGTCGGCGAGCTGGCGGCCGTACGCCACGTTCATCCGGCGGTTCAGCCGGCCGAGGGCGGAGACCACCTTCTCCACCTGGGGATCCAGGTCGCGGTACTCGCGCTGATAGGCGGCGATCTGCTCGTCGAGCGTCGGCTCCTGCGGCTCTTGCGAGACGGGGCGCGCGGGGGTGTCGGACATGAGGGCGAGTATCCCACGGACCTCGTTGGCGTTGAAGTCCTTTCATGTGTAGTGTTAAGGATCGAACTTTAGTGTTGAAGTCTTCAGGGCTCAGGCGTACAAGGCTGAACCCGCGACCGAAGTGGGTGAGTGTGACCAAGGCGAGGGGCGCCGCGATGCGCCGGATTCAGGCAGGCAGTGCGCTGAGCGCGTTCGGACTCGGCTTCACCGTGCCGTACCTCTATGTGTACGTGGCGCAGGTGCGCGATCTGGGCGCGACGACCGCGGGTGTGGTGCTGGCCGTCTTCGCCATGGCCGCGCTCGTGGTGCTGCCGTTCAGCGGGCGGGCGATCGACCGGCGCGGTCCCGTGCCGGTGCTGCTCGTCGCCTCCGGTCTGGCCGCGGTCGGCGCCGTGGGGATGGGTCTCGCGTCGAGCGTCCCGGCGGCGGTGGGTGCCGCCGCGCTGCTGGGTGCGGGCACCGCGGTGCTCCAGCCGGCGCTCGCCACGATGATCGTGTGGTGCTCCGAGCCCGTGGGCCGGACCCGTGCCTTCGCGCTCCAGTTCTTCCTGCAGAACCTGGGGCTGGGTCTGGGCGGTCTGATCGGCGGCCAGCTGGTCGACGTGGCCCGGCCCGACAGCTTCCTGCTGCTGTTCTCGATCGAGGCCGTGATGTTCCTGGTGCTGGCCGGCGTGGTCGGCACCGTGCGGATGGCCGGTTCGCCGGCGCTCCAGGGCGCGCGGCCCGCCGGCGGCAAGGGCGGCGGGGTCCGGGCGCTGCTCGGCCACAAGGCGATGGTGCAGCTGTGCGTCCTCGGCTTCGTCCTCTTCTTCGCCTGTTACGGACAGTTCGAGTCGGGTCTGGCGGCGTACGGCACCGAGGCCGCGGGCATCGCGCCGTCGACGCTCGGCATCGCGCTGGCCGCCAACACGGCGGTGATCGTGCTGGCGCAGTTCCTGGTGCTGAAGTTCGTGGAGCGCCGCAAGCGCACCCGGATGATCGCGGCCGTGGGTCTGATCTGGGCGCTGGCGTGGATCATCGCCGGGTACGCGGGGCTCGGGCACGGCAGCCAGGCGATGGCGACGGCCGCGTTCGTCTCCACGTACGCGCTCTTCGGTCTGGGCGAGGCGATGCTGTCGCCGACCGTGGCCCCGCTGGTGGCCGATCTGGCGCCGGAGTCGATGGTGGGCTCGTACAACTCGGCCTTCGCCCTGGTGAAGCAGCTGGCGCTGGCGGTCGGGCCCGCGGTGGGCGGCCCGATGGGCGCGTCGCTGCACGGTCCCTACATCGTGACCTTCGTGCTGTTCTCGCTGCTCGTCACGGTGCTCGCGGTCCGTCTCGGCAAGCAGCTCACACCGGTGCAGAACCAGCCGTCGCTCGCCGTGCGGGCCTCGCGGGTGGTGGCCCAGCACCAGCCCGAGAAGGAGACCGCCGCCGCTGCCTAGTCGGGCAGGGCGAACTCGCACCACACCGCTTTGCCGCCGCCCGGAGTGCGGCGGCTCCCCCAGGACGAGGCGATCGTCGCGATGATGGAGATCCCGCGACCCGCCTCGTCCTCCGTTTCCGCCCGGCGGCGGCGCGGCAGGTGGTCGTCGCCGTCGGTGACCTCGATGATCAGGCGGCGGTCGGTGCGGCGCAGCCGCAGGCGCATGGGCGGGGTGCCGTGCTGGAGGCTGTTGGCGACGAGCTCGCTGGTGGCGAGGACGCCGAGGTCGCGGAGTTCGACGGGGAAGCGCCAGGAGGAGAGGACGCCGGAGGCGAAGGCACGCGCGCGTGGGGCGGCCTCGACGCCGCCGAGGAGTTCGAGGGCGGCGTTGTGGAACAGCTCGGCGTCGGCGCCGTCGCGGGCGGGGTGCTGGACGACGAGGACGGCGACGTCGTCGTCGTGCTCGGCGGTGACGCCGAGGGCGCGGAGGAGCCGGCCGCAGACCACCTGGGGGGTGCCGCTGGCGCCGGCGAGCGCGCGGGCGAGGGCTTCGACGCCCTCGTCGATGTCCTCGCGGCGGCGCTCGACGAGTCCGTCGGTGTAGAGGACGGCGGTGGATCCGGGGGGCAGGGCGATGGAGCCGGAGGCGTGCAGCCAGCCGCCGGTGCCGAGCGGGGGCCCGGTGGGGTCGCCGGCCGTGCGGACGGTGCCGTCCTCGTCGCGCACGAGGATCGGGAGGTGGCCGGCGGAGGCGTAGACGAGCCTGCCCTCGTTGGGGTCGTGGACGGCGTAGACGCAGGTGGCGATCTGGCTGGCGTCGATCTCGGCGGCGAGGCCGTCGAGGAGCTGGAGGACCTCGTGCGGGGGGAGGTCCAGGCGGGCGTAGGCCCGGACGGCGGTGCGGAGCTGGCCCATGACGGCGGCGGCGCGGACGCCTCGGCCCATGACGTCGCCGATGACGAGGGCGGTGCGGCCCGCGCCGAGGGTGATGACGTCGTACCAGTCCCCGCCGACGGCCGCGTCGGCGACGCCGGGCTGGTAGGTGGCGGCGATCCGCAGGTCGTCGGGCTGCTCCAGCTCCTGCGGGAGGAGGGAGCGCTGGAGGGTGACGGCGGTCTCGCGGTGGCGGCGCTCGCTGGCCCGGAGCCGCTCGGCGGCCTCGGCGTGGTCGGTGACGTCGGCGGCGTGGACGAGGACGCCGGCGCCGTCGAGGCGCGGGCTGTCGACGGGCAGGCAGGTGACCGTGTACGAGCCGCCGTCGGCGGTGCGGCGGGACTTCACGGTGCGGGGCTTGCCGCTGCGCAGGACCTGGTCGAGGAGGGGCAGCAGGCCGAGCTCCTCGGCCTCGGGGCAGGTGGCGGCGACGGTGGCGCCCGGGGTGCGGGGGCCGAAGGCGGCGGCGTACGCGTCGTTGACGTAGGCGACGCGGTGCTCGGGGCCGTACACGAGGGCGACGAGGCCGGGGAGGCGGCCGAGGAGGTCCCGTACGGAGAAGTCCTCCAGGGCGGGGACCTCGGTGTCCACGTCCGGGGTCTTCCCGGTCTCCCCGGGGTCCTGGGCGTCCGCGGTGGGGTGCTCCGGCCGCGGACCGTACTCACCGCGGGCGGCGGGCACGGAGCCTTCGGTCCCCCGCGCCGCGCGGCGCTGCGTACCGGGGAGCCGGGCGCTCCAACGGGTGAAGTTCACGGATCTGTATGCCTCGTGGTGTCGGTGCCGTGCGGAGTCACGCTGTGCAGGTGTGAGCCCACCTATGGTCACACGTCCAGTGTGGACGAGTGCACTGACAGTGATGTCAGGAGGACGCCTCGTCGTTCCCGCCGGGGCGGGGGTCGGCGGGCGGGGGCGGGGGTGGTGCGGCCGCGAGTTCGAATTCGGCGCGGGGGTGTTCCAGGGAGCCGAGGGAGACGACCTCGCGCTTGAAGAGGCCGGAGAGGGTCCATTCGGCGAGGACGCGGGCCTTCCTGTTGGCGGTGGGCATCCGGCTGAGGTGGTAGGCGCGGTGCATCAGCCAGGCCGGGTAGCCCTTGAGCTTGCGCCCGTACACGTGGGCGACGCCCTTGTGGAGGCCGAGGGAGGCCACGGAACCGGCGTACGCGTGCGCGTACTCCTTGAGCGGCCGGCCGTGGAGGGAGGCGGCGAGGTTCTCGGCGAGGACCTTGGCCTGGCGGACGGCGTGCTGGGCGTTGGGGGCGCAGGGGGTGCCGGGTTCCTTCGCGGTGACGTCGGGGACGGCGGCGGCGTCGCCGGCGGCCCACGCGTGGGGGGTGCCGTCCACGCCGAGGTGGGCGGTGCAGCGGATCCGGCCGCGCTCGTCGAGGGGCAGGTCGGTGGCGGCGAGGACGGGGGCCGGCTTGACCCCGGCGGTCCACACGACGGTACGGGTGGGCAGGCGGGTGCCGTCGCTGAGGACGGCGACCCGGTCCTCGCAGCTGTCCAGGCGGGTGTCCAGGCGGACGTCGACGTTGCGGCCGCGGAGCTCCCTGATCGCGTACCGGCCCATCTCGTCGCCGACCTCGGGGAGGATCCGTCCCGCGGCCTCGACGAGGACCCATCTCAGGTCCTCGGGCTTGACGTTGTGGTAGTAGCGGGTGGCGTACCTGGCCATGTCCTCCAGCTCGGCGAGCGCCTCCACGCCCGCGTACCCGCCGCCGACGAAGACGAAGGTGAGGGCGGCGTCGCGGAGGGCGGGGTCGCGGGTGGAGGAGGCGATGTCGAGCTGCTCCAGGACGTGGTTGCGCAGGCCGATGGCCTCCTCGACGGTCTTGAAGCCGATGCCGTGCTCGGCGAGGCCGGGGACGGGGAGGGTGCGGGAGACCGAGCCGGGGGCGAGGACCAGTTCGTCGTAGGTGAGGGCGACGGGGCCCGCGCCCTCCTCGCCGGTGGCGAGGGTGGTGAGGATCGCGGTGCGCTTGGCGTGGTCGATGGACTCGACCTCGCCGATGAGGAGGCGGCAGCGGTTCAGGACGCGGCGGAGCGGGACGACGACGTGGCGCGGGGAGAGCGAGCCGGCGGCGGCCTCGGGCAGGAACGGCTGGTACGTCATGTACGGGTCGGGGGTGACCACCACGATCTCGGCGGCGCCGCCGCCGAGCTCCGTCCTGAGCTGCCGCTGGAGGCGCAGCGCGGTGTACATGCCGACGTATCCGCCGCCGACCACGAGAATGCGCGCAGGTTCGGTCACCGTCCCATGAGGCATCGCCGTCCGGTGTTTGTCCACAGGCCCGGCGAATTGTGTGACCGGAGGGGTGTGGAGGCGCGGGGTGGCGCGCGCGGGGTGCGTGGGCGCAACGGCGCAGGTCACGGCGGGAGTGGGCGGTGGTTCACGGGGTGGGAAACCGGTGGCTTCGGTGCCTTGCTCCGATCGGGGGGCGCACCGTACGGAACTCCCCCTTCTGAATTGACCCGGACTCAACTATGTTCGTAGTTCGTCGGGGTGTCGGTTCCGGCGTGCGCGCGGACCGATCGCGCACACCGGCCGGGAGCCCCGTATCAGGGCGGGGAGTCTCCGGGGGGAGACATCATGAGCGGGGGAACGCTTATGCAGATTCAGGATTCTCGTTGGCAGTCCGTCATCGGGACGGCGCAGGACGACCGGGGCGCGGGGGCCGTGGCCGCCGTGCCGCCGGCCGGGAGCGCGCTCTCGGGCGGCACCGTCGCGGGCACCGGCACCGTCTTGGGCGGCCCGGTGGCGGGCGGACGTTCGGCGCCGCTGCGGGTGGACGCGCAGCGCAATCTGGAGCACGTGCTGCGTGCCGCGCGCGAGGTCTTCGGCGAACTCGGTTACGGGGCGCCGATGGAGGACGTGGCCCGGCGGGCCCGCGTGGGTGTGGGCACGGTGTACCGGCGCTTCCCCAGCAAGGACGTGCTGGTGCGGCGGATAGCCGAGGAGGAGACGGCGCGGCTGACCGAGCAGGCGCGGGCCGCGCTCGGGCAGGAGGACGAGCCGTGGTCGGCGCTCTCCCGGTTCCTGCGCACCTCGGTCGCCTCGGGTGCCGGGCGGCTGCTGCCGCCGCAGGTGCTGCGGGTCGGCGTGGACGAGTCCCCGGTGGACGGGGACGGCGAGGGCGCGGCCCGGGTGCCGTACCAGCGGGGTCTCGGCGAGCAGCCGGACGCGCGCGTGGTGGCGCCCCGGCCGGTGCCGGCGGACGAGCGGGACGACGCCGGAGCGGCGGAACTCCTCGATGTCGTCGGCCGGCTGGTCGACCGGGCCCGAGAGGCGGGCGAGCTGCGGACCGACGTGACCGTGGCGGACGTGCTGCTGGTCATCGCCACCTCGGCCCCGGCGCTGCCGGACGCGGCCCAGCAGGCGGCGGCCTCGGCCCGGCTCCTCGACATCCTCCTGGAGGGCCTGCGCTCGCGGTAGCGGGTCGGGGTCCTTCCAGGGGCCCGCGCGCGCGGTGAGCGGGTCGGACACCTTCCGACGCCTGCGCTCGCGGTAGCGGGTCGGACTTCTTCCGGTCCGCCCGGTCGCTGGGCCGGGCGGACCAAGGAGCACGACACGAACGCGTGAGCGGTTACGCCGGGGTACGGGAAGTCGCCCCGGACGAGTGGTATGTGGACGCGGCGCTTCGGCGTGCCCGCGCCGTGTGGCAGGCTGGGGCCGGTGTTCGGGTCTGCGCGTGCGTACGGGGGCTTCCGCGATGAGCGGTGACGGTCGGGACGATCCGCTGGGCGGTACCGGTGCCACGGAGGCCGACGGCCCGCCCGCCCGTCAGGTACCGAACCAGGGCGGCCCCGGCTCTTCCGGTGCGCCGCACGGCCCGGACGAACCGAGCGTGCCCCAGCAGCGCGAGGCCCCGTCGCCCGGAGCCGAACGGCCGCCGGGCGCCGCACCCGTCCCCGTACCGGACCCCGGCGCCGACGGCGTACCCGCCGGGGAGGCGGCCGACGGGGGCGAGGGGGTGCTGCCGCCGCCGCGCGATCTGCCCGACTCCGACGCCGATCTGATCGCCCGCATGCGGGACGGCGACGACTCCGCGTACGAGGAGCTCTTCCGCCGCCACTCCGAGGCCGTCCGCCGCTACGCCCGCACCTGCTGCCGGGACGCGCACACCGCCGACGACCTCACCGCCGAGGTCTTCGCCCGCACCCTCCAGGCCGTCCGCGGCGGCGCGGGACCCGAACACGCCGTCCGCGCCTACCTGATGACCACCGTCCGGCGGGTCGGCGCCGGCTGGGCCAAGACCCAGAAGCGCGAGCACCTCGTCGAGGACTTCGCGGTCTTCGCCGCCGACGCCGCCCGCTCCTCCGAGGTCTCCGACCAGGACACCCTGGACCTCGGCGCCGAGGTCCGGGCCATGCAGGAGGCCGAGCAGTCGCTGGCCATGCAGGCGTTCCGCTCGCTGCCGGAGCGCTGGCAGGCCGTCCTGTGGCACACCACCGTCGAGGAGGAGTCGCCCAGCGAGGTCGCCCCTCTCTTCGGCCTGACCGCCAACGCCACGGCCGTCCTCGCCAGCCGCGCCCGCGAAGGACTCAAGCAGGCGTACCTCCAGGCGCACGTCAGCCAGGCGCTCACCTCGGGCGGCGACTGCGCCCGGTACGCCGACCGGCTCGGCGCCTACGCCCGCGGCGGACTGCGGATGCGGGCCGAGCGCGGCCTGCGCAAGCACCTGGACGAGTGCGCCAAGTGCCGGGTCGCCGCCGGTGAACTCGCCCACGTCAACGCAGGGATCCCGGCGCTGCTCCCGATCGCCGTCATCGGCTGGTTCGCCGCCGGCTACTCCCTCAAGGCCGCCGGCATCGTCGCCGGAGGCGCCGTGGGCGCGGCCGGCGCGGGCGCCGCGGCGGCCGCCACCGGCGGCGGGACGACGTCCGGCGCCGGAGCGGGCGGTGCCGCCGCCGAAGGGCTCGGCGCGCCCGCGAAGGCCGGTATCGCCGCCGCCGTGGCCGTCGCCGCGGCGGCCGGACTCGTCTGGGCGATGGCCGGGGACCCGCAGCCCGTCGCCGCGCCCCGGCCCGCGCCGACCACCGTCCTCCCCGTCGCGCCGGCCGAGCCCGCGCCGCCCGCGAAGCCCTCTCCGAAGCCCTCGCAGAAGCCCGAGGCGGCCACCCCGCCGCCGCCCCCGGCGCCCGCGCCGGAGCCCACCACCCCACCGCCCCCGCCGAAGCCGAAACCGACGCCCACGCCCACCCCGAAGCCGACGCCCCCGCCGGCGAAGCCCTCGCCCAAGCCCGAGCCGACGCCGCCCCCGAAGCCCACGCCGACCCCCACGCCGAAGCCGACGACCCCGCCGCCGAGCCCCACGCCCACCCCGAGCCCCACACCCCCGCCGACGACGGCCGCGCCCGCCGTCTACCAGGTCGACCAGCTCGCGTACGCCGCCTTCGGCGACGGCACCGAGCCCGAGGTCGTCCTGGAGAACGACACCTGGATGTGGCCGCGCCAGGGGATGACGATCAGCGACTCCACGTACGCGTACGGGGTCAGCGTGCACGCCCCTTCCTCGCTGCTCATCCGGCTCAACCGGCAGTGCACCGCCTACGACGCCGTCGTCGGCGTCGACGACCTGAGCCTGGTGCTCGGCCGGGGCGGGGTGCGCTTCTCCGTGTACGGGGACGGGGAGCGGCTGTGGCGCTCGCCCGTGCTCGGGCCGGGCGACCCGGCGGTCCCGGTGCACGTGGACCTCCGTGGCCGCTCCACGCTGCGGCTCGTGGTGGAGGAGCACACGCCGTTCGGGCGGGCCCTCGTCGCCGACTGGGCGGAGTCCCGGATCAGCTGCTCCTGACGGCGCCGTCGCCGTCGCCTTCCTGGGCGGTGTACGGCTCGACCAGGGCCAGCACTTCTTCCGGGCCGAGGCCGGCTCCTGCGGCGCGGGCCTCGGCGAGGCCCTCCTCACCGAGGACGGCCAGGCAGGCGGCGGCCAGCTTCTCGGCCTCGCGGCGCTCCGGCACCGAGCGCGGGACGTCCTGCCGCCAGGTACCGACGGCGGCCGCCACGCGCGCGCAGCGGGCGGCGTCGCCGGCCCGGTGCAGGGCATAGGCGAGACCTTCGGCGAGGCTGATGACGATGATGTCGGCGCAGTGGCCGCCGAGGGCGGTGCTCAGCACGTTCGCGGCGGCGGCGACCGCCGCGGGTCCCGCACCCTCGTGGGCCTCGATCCGGGCGACGAACCCGTCCAGGGCGATGGCGAAGTGCGGCGGCGGGGTGCCGACGTGCGCGTGGGCGCCCGCCGAGGCGATCCAGGCACGCGCGCGTGCGGGATCGTCCCGGTCGAGGGCGAGGACGGCCCGCATGACGTCGACGAAGGCGTGGGCGTCCCGGAGGCGGAGCCGCTCGGACTCCCGCGCGGCCTCGTCGAGACCGCGCTCGGCGCCGTCCGTGTCCCCGTCCCGGTACGTCAGTTCGGCGAGCCGGGCGAGGAGGAACGGGGCCTCGGTGTGGGCGCCGACCTCCCGCGCGAGCCTCAGGGCCTCCTCGTACGCCTCCCTGGCCTCGGCCCGGCGCCCCCGCATCATGTTGGCCTCGGCGGCGGCCGAGGCGACCTGGGCGCCCATCCAGCGGTCCCCGACCCGGTGGACGAGGGCGCGGAGTTCGGCCAGGTCCTCGTCGACGCCGCGCATGCCGTCGGGCATGTCCACGATCATGTGGGTCCGGAACATCAGGCTCACGCCGGTCTCCCAGTCGCCGCCGTACCGGCGGCAGGTCTCGACGCCGGCGTCGAGGAGGGCGCGGACCGTCGCCGGTTCCTCGGTGAGGTAGGCGGTGAACGGCCACAGCAGGCCGGGGAAACGGGCGGACTCCGGGCCGGGTTCCCGGCCGAACGCGTCCCGCACCCGGCGGACCAGCGCGAGCGCCGTCGGGTCCTCGCGGACGTTGCCCGTGTACATGGTCTCGTCCTCCATGGCCAGGAAGAACGAGAGCATCCGCAGGCGCATGCGCGGCCAGTACCGGGCGTCGGCCGGGTCGTCCGGGTCCTCCCCGAGGGCGAGCGCACGCCGGGTCCAGGCGAGGCCCTCCGGGCGGTAGTTGCGCAGCCACCAGAACCAGCCCATGGCGAAGACCAGGCGGAGGCCGGCGCACTCGTCCGGGGCCGTGACGAGGGTGCGGTGGAGGGCGGCCCGGATGTTGTCGAGGTCCCGTTCGAGCCGGTCGATCCAGGGCAGCTGCTCGCGGGAGCGGAGCTTGGGCTCGGCCTCCTCGGCGAGGGCCGTGAAGTGCGCGGTGTGGGCGGCGCCCGCGGTGGCCAGCAGCTCCGGGGTCTCGGCGGCGCGCTCGGCGGCGTACTCGTGGATGGTCTCCAGGAGGCGGTAGCGCATCGCGCCGTCGTCGGCGGGGGCGGCGACGACGAGCGACTTGTCGACGAGGGCGCCGAGGGTGGTGAGGGTGTCGGTGCCGCTCCCCGGGGCCGGGGCGTCGACGGCCTCCGCGGCCGGGAGGTCCCAGCCGCCGGTGAAGACCGAGAGCCTGCGGAGCAGGGCCCGTTCGGCCGGGTCCAGAAGCTCCCAGGACCAGTCGACGACCGCGCGGAGGGTCTGCTGGCGGGGCAGCAGGGTGCGGGCGCCGGAGGTGAGGAGCTGAAAGCGGTCGTCGAGCCGGTCGGCGATCTGGCGCGGGGTGAGCAGGCGCAGCCGGGCGGCGGCCAGTTCGATCGCGAGGGGCAGTCCGTCGAGGCGGCGGCAGATCTCCGCGACGGCGTGGGCGGTGTCCGGGGAGGGGGTGGGGGTGGGGGTGGGGGCGGCGTCGAAGTCGGGCAGGACGGCTCGGGCGCGGTCGGTGAAGAGGCGGTGCGCGGGGGCCGGCGGCAGCGGTTCGACGGGGCGGACGGTCTCGCCGGGGACGCCGAGGGGTTCGCGGCTGGTGGCGAGGATCCGCAGGTCAGGGCAGTGCGCGAGCAAGGTCTCGGCGAGGGCCGCGGCGGCGTCGATGACGTGCTCGCAGTTGTCGAGGACCAGGAGGAGGCCGGGGGTGCGGGCGAGGTGTTCGACGAGGTGGGCGGTGGGGTCGTCCTGGAGCGCGACGCCGTCCCGGGTGATCAGGTTGATCTCGCGGAGGCGGAGCGCGGAGAGGACGGCGCCGGGCAGCGCGCCCGGGTCGTCGAGCGGCGCGAGTTCCGCGATCCACGCGCGGGGCCCGGCCACCTGCCGGGCGGCCTCCTCCGCGAGCCGCGTCTTCCCCGACCCGCCGGGCCCGGTGAGCGTGACGAGCCGGAACCGTCCGAGCTCGGCCCGCAGCGCGCCGAGTTCGGGCTCCCGCCCGACGAAGGAGGTCAGCCGGGGGCGGATGTTGCCGGTCTCGGGGGTGGGGGTGGGGGCGGGGGTGGGGGCTGGGGTCGGGGTGGGGCTCGCCTCGGGGTACGGGTACGGGTACGGGGCCGGGTCGCGGGTGGGGGCGGGGGCGCCGGGCGCGGGGGACGCGGGCGCGGGAGCGCCACCGGGCGCGGAGGCCGTGGACGCGGCGGAGGCGGACGCGGAGGACGCAGGCGCGGAGGACGCAGGCGCGGGAGCGCCACCGGGCGCGGAGGCCGTGGACGCGGCGGAGGCCGTGGGCGCGGGAGCGCCGGGCGCGGAGGACGCAGGCGCGGGAGCGCCGGGCGCGGAGGACGCGGGCGGCGCGGGAGCGCCGGGCGGCGAGGCTCCGGGCGCGGCAGCTGTGGGCGCGAGGGCACCGGACGCCCGGGCGCCGGGCGCCGGGGCTGCGGGCGAGTGCGCACCGGACGCCGGAGCCAGAGGCCCGGAAGCACCGGACGGCGGAGCCAAGGGCGCGGGAGCGCCGGACGGCGGAGCCAGAGGCGCGGGAGCGCCGGACGGCGGAGCCAGAGGCGCGGGAGCGCCGGACGGCGGGGCTGCGGACAGCGGGGCTGGGCGTGGCGGCGCTGCCGACGCCGGGACGCCGGACGCGGGAGCACCCGACGCGGCCGCACCCGGAGCGGGAGCGCCCGAAGAGGGAGCACCCGAAGAGGAAGCACCCGGAGAGGAAGCGCCCGGCACGGGAGCACCCGAAGACGGAGCACCCGACGCGAGCGCTCCGGTCGTCGGCGCTGTGGTCGCCGGCGCCGCGGACGGTCGGGCCGGGCGCGGTGGGGTCAGGAGGTCGCGGTGGAGGGCGGTCAGTTCGGGGCCCGGGTCGGCGCCGAGGGCGTCCGCGAGGGTGCGGCGGGCCGTCTCGTACGCGGCGAGCGCGTCCGCGTGCCGGCCCTCGGCGCGCAGGGCGCGGATGAGCTGCGCGTGGAAGCCCTCGTCGTACGGGTGCGTGGCGGTCAGCCCGGTCAGCTCCGGGACGAGTCCGTCGAGGGCGCCGCGCCGCAGGTCGGCCTCGACGCGCCGGCGCAGGGCGGCCAGGCGCTGCGCCTCGGGGCGGACGCCCGCCGGACCGGGCAGGTCGGCGAGGGCCAGGCCCCGGAAGAGCCCCAGGGCGTCCCGCAGCAGGGCGGCGGCCTGCTCCGGGTCGCCGGCGTCGAGGAGGGCACCGGCCTCGGCGGTGCGGCGCTCGAACACGTACAGGTCGATGTCCTCCGGTCCGGCGGCGAGCCGGTAGCCGGGGCCCGGCACGGCCTCGACCGCCTCCCGGCCGAGGACCCGGCGCAGCCGGCCGACGAGGGCCTGGAGGGCGGCGGGCGCGTCGCGCGGCGGCTCGTCCTCGTCCCCGTACACGTCGTCGACGAGCTCCCGGACCGGGACGGCCCGTCCGCCGCGCAGCGCGAGCGCGGCGAGCAGCGCGCGCAGCCGCGCGCCGCCGAGGGGCAAGGGGGTGCCGTCGGGGCCGAGGGCCTCGGTGGTGCCGAGGAGGAGATACCGCACCGGCCCATTCTTGCCCTCGGGCGGGAGGGGCGCCTCGGGGTTTCCCCGGGCTGGTCCCGGAGGCGCCATGCGGTCAGAACGCGGCGGTGTCCAGAGTGAAGCCGAGGGGGGCGGGGAGCGGGACCTCGGTCCCCAACTTGTGGATGGACTTGTGGGTGTAGTCGTCGCCGTGGGGCTCGGAGCAGACGACGGCTTCGTCGGCCTCGCGGTCGATCATGAGGTAGACGGGGATCCGGGCACGCGCGTAGGCGCGGATCTTCTGGACGCGGTCCCGGCTCGCAGTCGAAGCAGAGGTGACCTCGGCGACGAGGAGGACAGGGTCGGGGGCATGCCAGTCCTGCTTATCGCCGAAACTTCCCTTGGGAGCGATCGCGAGGTCGGGGATGACACGGACGGGGTCACCCGTCCCTGGGAGGCTGAGACCGATGCCGGTGAAGTTACGGAGAGCCTTGTCGGAGCGGCGGGCGATGACCTGCTCCACCACTTCGGCGACGATCTCCTCGTGCTCGCCGTTGGCCGGAGGCACCACGTAAATCTCTCCTTCGATCAGCTCCACGCGCCAGCCCCTGGGGGCCTGGGCACTGAACAACTCGAAGGTCTCCTGCGCGGTCGCGACCTCGAAGTCGGGCCTCTCCACGGGAGATGCCTCGTCCGATGCCGGCAGCGGCATGGCCATGCTGGGCCTCCTTCGCTCGGTGCGACGCTCCCAGCTTAGGACGGGCACCCGGACCGGGTCGGGAGCGCGTTCACTCGCACGGGCGTGCTGTGACGTTTCGCCGTGCCCAGCGCGGTCACCGCGCCGGCAGCGACCGTGACGCCGGGATCAGCGGGCCCTGGACCGCGCGCGGCGGGCGGGGCGTGGCCGTGTCGGTCCAGCAGGAGCCCCGGCGGGCGAGGAGGCGGCGGAGCCAGAGCTCGGTGGAGACGAGGTCGGCCAGGCCGTCGAGGGGGAGGCGGGCGCCGTCCGCCGCCGCGCGCAGCGCCTCGCGGACGCTGCCGGCGTCGATGAGGCCCGCGTCGGCGAGGAGGGGGGCGTCGAAGAGGGCCAGCAGGTTCGGGAGGGCGGCGCGCAGGCCCGCGCGCGCGGTGCCGGCGGGGACGGCCGGGTAGGGGGCGCCCCAGCCGGACGGCAGGTCGCGGATGCCGGTGTCGGCGAGGACCGTGCGCAGCACGGCGGCCCGCGCCTCGGGCTGGACGCGGAGGGATTCGGGGAGGTCGCGGCAGGCGCGGACGACCTGGTTGTCGAGGAAGGGGGCGTGCAGCCGCTGGCCGCGGATCTCGGCGGCCTGTTCGAGTACCCGGTGGTCGGCCGCCGCGCGGGCGAGGGCCGCACGCGCGCGTGCCTCGCCGGGGCGCTGGACGGACGGCGGCAGGGTGGCCGCGCGGTTCAGCCGGGCCGCCACCTCGGCCAGTGCCTCCCCGGTCAGCCAGCGGGCCGCCGGGCCCGGCCGGGACCAGGCGAGCGCGGAGAGCGAGGCCGCCAGCGGGCCGTGGGCGTCGGCGGGGTCCCGGTTGGCGTCGAGGACGTGCCGGGCGGCGGTCTCCAGACCTGTCCGGTAGGGGGTACGGGCGAGCCTGCGCGCCGCGCGATAGACGGTGACCGGCACCAGGAAGGAGCCCGCCGACGGGCCGGTCGCCCTGGCGAGGGCGGTCACCGGGCGGACCAGGGAGCGGCGCCTGCGGTCCATCAGCAGGTCGGCGAGGCGGGCCGGGTGCGCGTCGAGGACCTGTTTGGCGCCCAGGCCGGTGAAGTGGTCGGCGCTGCCTCCCGCGAGCCGCCTGCGGTGGCGTTCGGCGGTGACCAGCGCGGGGCCGGGCTCGTCGGTGAGCGGCCCGTCCAGGGCGGCGTAGGGCAGGGCCTCCTCGCCCGCCGTGACGACGACGTGGCGCAGCCGGGGGTCGGCGGCGAGCTCCCGGGCCCGTTCGAGTTCGGCGGTGCGGCCGGGGCCGGGCGTGGCCGCCAGGTCGGTGAAGGTGACGGCGAGCAGCCGCTCCCCCGCGCCCGCGTGCCCGAGGACGGTGCCGGGCACGCCGGGCAGTCCGGCGGCGAGCAGGGCGAGGGTGGCGGAGGCGCTGCCGCCGGACAGGTCGGCGCCGATGCCGGGCGCGGGTCCCGCGCCGCGGGCCGCCCGCCGGTCCGCGGGCCCCATGCCGGGGACGGGTCCGGGGTCGGGCAGGGGCGCCTCGGGCGCGTGCCGGGGGGCGGTGAGCCGGGCCCGTACGGACTCCACGAGCGCGTCCCTGACCGCCTCGACGGCCTGCCGGGGCTCGGCCTCCGGCGCGGCGACGGCGAGCGAGGCCACCGTCTCGTACCCGGCGATCTCGCGGGAGCCCTCCCGCAGGATCAGCGCGTGGCCGGGCGGGACCCGCCGGACGCCCTCGTACGGGGTGGAGTCGCGCAGCGCCTCCGGGGACTCGGGGCAGGCGAGCAGCGCGGCGAGGTGGCCGATGTCGAGCTGGGCCTCGACGAGGTCGGCGAGCGGGAGGGCGGCGGTGGCGTAGGCGGTGCCGCCCTCCCAGGGGGTGTGGAAGACGGGCCGGGCGCCGGCGAGGTCGCCGGTGACGGTGATCCGGCGGCCGGCCTTCACGACGGCGGTGTAGCTGCCGGGCCAGGCGGTGAGGTGGCGCAGGGCGCCGCCGCGCGCGGTGACGAGACCGCGGCGGAGTTCGTCGTCGCCCGCGGCGCAGCAGCCGAGGACGGCGAGCCGTGTGCCGTCGTCGAGGGCGATCACCCGGACCTCGTCGGGGCGCCAGTCGCCGACCGCCCACAGGGGGTCGGGGTCGCCCCACAGCAGCTGTGCGCCCACCGGCTGCACCGTGCGCCCCCCGACGTGCCCGCCGCTCTCGGCGAAGGGGGGCGCGTGGGGCGGGATTCCGGAGCCGTACGCGCCGTTCGCGCCGTGCGCGCTGTGCGTCGCCCCGGTACGCGCCCCGGCGGTCGTGGCGTACCTCGCGGCGACACTGCTCCAGCCCACCAGCCATCGCATCGGCGCCTCCACGTCCGTTTCGGTGGGGCCATGCTGCCATGACAACGGCGCACGGGGCGGGGTCCGGGTGCACGCGCGCGAAAGCCGAATGCGCCCCTGGCATGCGCCAGTTGGCCGGGTGGGGTGCGGGCGGTGACGCGGGGGTGTCGGGCGGGAGGGCCGGCCGGGGTTTCCGTACGGGGATCCCGCCCCCGCCGAACGCGCCCGGGGCGCCGGCGGATTCGGCTGATTCTCGCCCCCGGCAAGAGGTTTGATGTGCCGTCAGGCACGAAGGGATCACGGAGACGCGGCCGCCCCGAGGGCTCCGCTCGCGCCGGCGCCTCCCGGCTGCTCGGCAGTCCGGGAGGCGACCCGCCCCCCGGCGCCGTCCGCCGCCCGCGGGGAATGGAGCGGCGGTGTCCCCCAGCCCACCGGTACCGGACCGGAACCCGGAGGGGCCCCGCGCCCGGCCGGACGGGCCGACCCACGCAGCACCCATGGAAGCCCTCCCGGGGCGGAGCGACGAGAGCGCACGGCCGGGCGCACGGCCACACGGCCGGAGCACGGTCCGGACGGCGGACCGCCCCGGACCGCTCTTCACACAACAATCTCGCCATACGGAACTCCGCCCCTTAACGGTGGGGATGCGGCGAACTACGCTGTGTTTACGAATGCCGCCCGCCTATGCCCGGCGTCGCGGCGGCCGTCTGGATGTCGAGGGGTGGCGTATGTCCAGGGAGCAACGCGGGCCGAACGAGAAGCTCGGCGCCGTTCTCGCCCTCGCGGGAATCAGCAACGCCGGCCTCGCCCGGCGCGTCAACGACCTCGGCGCGCAGCGCGGTCTGACGCTGCGCTACGACAAGACCTCGGTGGCCCGCTGGGTCTCCAAGGGGATGGTGCCGCAGGGCGCCGCGCCGCACCTGATCGCCGCGGCGATCGGGCAGAAGCTGGGCCGTCCGGTGCCGCTGCACGAGATCGGGCTCGCCGACGCCGATCCGGCGCCCGAGGTGGGCCTCGCCTTCCCCCGTGACGTGGGCGAGGCGGTCCGCGCCGCCACCGACCTCTACCGGCTGGACCTCGCCGGGCGACGGGCCGGCGGGGGCGGCATCTGGCAGTCGCTGGCCGGTTCCTTCTCGGTCAGCGCCTACGCGACCCCCGCCTCCCGGTGGCTGATCACCCCCGCCGACCCGTCGGTGGAGCGGACGGCCGGGCGGGGCGCGGCGGCCGGCGGTCCCGGGCCCGCCGGTTCCGGGGAGCACGCGCGCGTGGGGCACAGCGACGTCGCCAAGCTCCGCGAGGCGGCCGAGGACGCGCGCAAGTGGGACTCCAAGTACGGCGGCGGGGACTGGCGCTCCTCGATGGTCCCCGAGTGCTTAAGGGTGGACGCGGCGCCGCTGCTGCTCGGCTCGTACTCCGACGAGGTCGGCCGGGCGCTCTTCGGGGCGACCTCGGAGCTGACCCGGCTCGCCGGATGGATGGCCTTCGACACCGGGCAGCAGGAGGCGGCCCAGCGGTACTACATCCAGGCGCTGCGGCTCGCGCGGGCCGCCGCCGACGTGCCGCTCGGCGGGTACGTCCTCGCCTCGATGTCCCTCCAGGCCACCTACCGGGGCTTCGCCGACGAGGGCGTGGACCTGGCGCAGGCCGCGCTCGAACGGAACCGGGGGCTCGCCACCGCCCGCACCATGTCGTTCTTCCGGCTGGTCGAGGCGCGCGCGCACGCCAAGGCCGGCGACGGGCCCGCGGCGGCGGGGGCGCTGAAGTCCGCCGAGGGGTGGCTGGAGCGCTCCCGGGACGGCGACGCCGACCCGACGTGGCTCGGCTTCTACTCGTACGACCGGTTCTGCGCGGACGCCGCCGAGTGCTACCGGGACCTGCGGATGCCACGCGAGGTGCGGCGCTTCACCGAGCAGGCGCTGTCCCGGCCGACGGAGGAGTTCGTCCGCTCGCACGGGCTGCGGCTCGTGGTCTCGGCCGTCGCCGAGCTGGAGTCCGGCAACCTCGACGCGGCCTGCGCGGCGGGCACGCGCGCGGTGGAGGTGGCCGGGCGGATCTCCTCCGCGCGGACCACGGAGTACGTACGGGACCTGCTGCACCGCCTCGAACCGTACGGGCACGAGCCGCGGGTCATGGAGCTGCGGGAGCGCGCCCGGCCGCTGCTCGTCGCCCCGGCGTGAGGGGCGGTGCGGGGCCGTGCGCGGGGGGCGTGACGGCTCGTGACCGGGGCGCGCGCGAAAGCGTGACGCGCATCCCACGACGCGGGCGTTTAGCGGGATTGTCAGTGGGCCAGTGCACTATCAGGGGTGGGAGGTGGCGCTGGTGTTTGACTGTGACGTGCTGGTGATCGGCGGCGGGATCGTCGGTCTGTCGACGGCGTACGCGCTCCAGCGCGCCGCGCCCGGCACCCGCGTCGCCGTCCTGGAGAAGGAGGACGGCCCCGCGCGCCACCAGACCGGGCGCAACAGCGGCGTCATCCACAGCGGCATCTACTACCGGCCCGGCTCCCTGAAGGCGCGGTTCGCCGTCGAGGGCGCGGCCGAGATGGTCAAGTTCTGCGCGGAGTGGGACATCCCCCACCAGGTGACGGGCAAGCTCGTCGTCGCCACCGCGCGCGAGGAGCTGCCCCGGCTGCACGCGCTGGTCCAGCGCGGCAGGGAGAACGGCATCCCGGTGCGCGAGCTCGGGCCGTCGCAGATCACCGCGTACGAACCCCGGGTGCGGGGGCTCGCCGCGATCCACGTCGGCACCACCGGCATCGTCGACTACAAGGCGGTCGCCCGGCGGCTCGCCGAAAGCTCCGGCGCGGAGATCCTCTACGGCGCGGAGGTCACCGCGGTCGACCGGCGCCCGTGGGGCGTCGCCGTGCGCACCGCCGACCAGCGGATCGTGCGCGGCAAGGTCCTGGTGAACTGCGCGGGGCTGCACTGCGACCGGGTGGCGCGGCTCACCGGCGACGATCCGGGCATGCGGATCGTCCCCTTCCGGGGCGAGTACTACGAGCTGGCCGACCCCTCCCTGGTGCGGGGCCTGGTCTATCCGGTGCCCGACCCCGCCTTCCCGTTCCTCGGCGTGCACCTCACCCGGGGCATCGACGGCGGCGTCCACATCGGGCCGAACGCGGTGCCGGCCCTGGCGCGCGAGGGGTACGACTGGGGCGTCGTCCACCCCGGCGAGCTCACCGGCACCCTCGCGTGGCCCGGCTCCTGGACCATCGCCCGCCGGCACTGGCGGTACGGCGCGGGCGAGCTGCGCCGCTCCCTGTCGAAGCGGGCCTTCACCGAGGCGGTGCGGCGGCTGCTGCCCGGGGTCGGCGAGTCGGACCTGCGGCCCGCGGCGGCGGGCGTGCGGGCCCAGGCGGTGCTGCGGGACGGCACGCTGGTGGACGACTTCCTGATCCGCGAGGGAACACGCGCGGTCCACGTCCTCAACGCGCCCTCGCCCGCGGCGACGGCCTCCCTCCCCATCGGCCGGGAGATCGCCCGCCGCGCCCTGGCCCTGCTCTGACACGCCGCGCCCCCGCGCGGGGCCCGTACGATGGGCCGCATTGTGTCTGAGCAGCATGAGAATCGCACCGAGTCCGTCGCCCGCCGCGGGAGCCGTATGTTCGCGCCCGGCGAGGGCCCCTCGCCCGACCCCGCGGGCGCGCACTTCGAGCGGCGGATCCGGAGTTTCCAGCCGCGCCGGAGCCGGGTCACGGCCGGGCAGGCCGAGGCCATGCTGAAGCGGTGGCCGGACTGGGGTCTGGACATCGACGGCAAGCGGGTGCTGGACCTCGGCGAGCTGTTCGGGGGGCTGCCCGTCGTCCTGGAGATCGGCTTCGGGATGGGCGAGGCGACCGCGCAGATGGCCGCCGCCGACCCCGGCACCGGCATCCTCGCCGTCGACGTGCACACCCCCGGGCAGGGCAACCTCCTCGGCCTCGCAGACCGCAACGGCCTGACCAACGTCCGGGTCGCCAACGGCGACGCGATCATCCTGCTGCGCGAGATGCTCGACCCGGCCGCCCTCGACGGCTGCCGCGTCTACTTCCCCGACCCGTGGCCGAAGAAGCGGCACCACAAGCGGCGGCTCATCCAGCCCGAGTTCCTGACCCTGCTCGCGACCCGGCTGAAGCCCGGCGGGGTCCTGCACTGCGCCACGGACTGGGAGCCGTACGCGGAGCAGATGCTGGAGGTGCTGTCCGCGCACCCCGACTTCGAGAACACCGCCCCCGACGGCGGCTACGCGCCCCGCCCCGACTTCCGGCCGCTCACCCGGTTCGAGGGCCAGGGCCTGGACAAGGGCCACGTCGTGCACGACCTCCTCTTCCGGAGGAAGTAGCCCCGGCCTCCTCCTCCGGAGGAACGAGCCCCGGCCTCGCCTTCCGGAGGAAGTAGCCCCGGTCCGCAAGTCCGTCGCCCCTGTCGGTGGCGGTCGCTAGGGTCGAGGCGTGTCACACCCCCTGCCGTCGGCCTCGTCGCCCGAGCCGTCCCCGCCGTCTCCGCCGTCCACGCCCGCCTCCCAGCCCCCGGCGCACCTGCCATCGCAGGCCGGGCCGCCCGCGGTCGAGACCCGGGCGTCCCTTCCGCACGCCGACGTGCCCGCGCGGGACGGGGACGAGCCGTCGTTCGCCGTGGCCGCCGACCGGAGCCAGTGGCGGTACCGGCCCCGGCGGGCGTTCTGGCGGAGCAGGATCGTCCGGGCCGTCACCCTGATCGTCCTCCTCGCGCTCTGCGCCCTGGTCATCCTGGCGCTGGTGCGGGAGCAGACCGGCACGGAGGGGTTCCTCGTCGGCCTGGGCCTCGCGGTCCTGCCCGTACCGCTGCTCATGGCGGCGTTCCGCTGGCTCGACCGGGTCGAGCCCGGCCCGTGGAAGAACCTGCTGTTCGCCTTCGCCTGGGGCGCGTTCGCCGCCGCCCTGGTCGCGATCCTGGCGAACTCCTTCGCCGTCCGCTGGATCGCCACCGCGACCGCCGACCCGCGCTCGGCCGACGACCTCGGCGCCACCGTGATCGCCCCGGTGGTCGAAGAGTCCGCGAAGGCCGCCGCGATCCTGCTGCTCTTCCTCTTCCGGCGGCGGGACTTCCGCAGTCTGGTCGACGGGGTGGTGATCGCCGGCTTCACCGCGACCGGCTTCGCGTTCACCGAGAACATCCTCTATCTGGGCAACGCCTTCGGCGAGGACCAGGACCTCGGCGACGGCGGGATCGGCGCCGTCACCGCCGGCACCTTCTTCGTCCGGGTCGTGATGTCGCCGTTCGCGCACCCGCTCTTCACGGTGCTCACCGGCATCGGCTTCGGTCTGGCCGCGCTCGCCCCGCGCGGGAAGCGGCTGCGCCGGGTCCTGCTGCCGCTCGCCGGTCTGCTGCTCGCGATGGGCGTGCACGCGCTGTGGAACGGTTCGGCGACCTTCGGCGGCCCGCTCGCCTTCTACGCCGTGTACGCGGTCTTCATGGTCCCGGCCTTCGGGCTGCTGACCTGGCTCGCGGTGTGGAGCCGGCAGAAGGAGCTGCGCACGATCGCCGGGGTCCTGCCGGCGTACGCGGCGGCCGGCTGGCTCTCGCCGGAGGAGCCGCTGGCGCTGTCCTCGATGCGGGCCCGCCGTACCGCGCGCGCGGTGGCGTCCCGTACGTACGGCAAGGCGGGGGCGCGGGCGGTCGGCGAGTACGAGTCCTTCGCCACCACCCTGGCCTTCCTGCGCGAGCGGGCCCGCCGGGGCACCGTGCCCGTGCCGGACTTCGCCGCGCGGGAGCAGGAGCTGCTGCACCACCTGTGGGAGCGCCGGGCGACGGCCTCGCCCGCGCTCTCGTACGCGGCGCGGGCGACCGGCCGGGTGTGGGTGCCGCCGCAGTACCTCGACTACGGCGGCTACAACCCCTACAAGGGCTAGCGCCTGTCCGGCCCTGATCCGCCGGACAGGCCCTAGCCCTGGGGCGTCTCGGAGGCGGCCGTCAGGCGGGCCGTTTCCTCCGCCGTCAGGGTCAGGGCGGCGGCCGCGACCAGGGCGGGGACCTGCTCGACCGTGCGGGCCGAGGCGATCGGCGCGGCGACGGTGGGGCGGGAGGCGAGCCAGGCGAGGGCGACGGTCGCCGGCTCGGCGCCGTGGGCCTCCGCGACCTCGTCGAGCGCGGCGAGGACGGCCTGCCCGCGCGCGGTCTCGGCGAGCGCGGAGGCGCCCCGGGCGCGGACGCTCTCGACGGTCCGGCCGGGCCGGTACTTGCCGGTGAGGAAGCCGGCGGCGAGGCCGTAGTACGGGACGGCGGCCAGGCCGGTGGCGGCGGCGGTGTCGAGGAGCGGGCCCTCGTACTTCTCCCGCGCGACGAGGTTGTACTCGGGCTGGAGCGCCACGTAGCGGGCGAGTCCCTCGGCCTCGGCGAAGTCGAGGGAGGCGCGCAGCCGCTCCGGGGAGATGTTGGACGCGGCGACGGCCCGCACCTTGCCGTCCTTCACGAGCTGGTCGAGGGCGGTGACGATCTCCTCCACCGGCACCGACTCGTCGTCGAAGTGCGTGTAGTAGAGGTCGATGTAGTCGGTGCCGAGGCGGCGCAGGGACTCCTCCGCGCCGGCCTTGATGGTGGGGGCGGAGAGGCCCTTGAGGCGGGAGTGGGCGCCGACCTTGGTGGCGACGACGATGTCGGAGCGGTTGCCCCGGGCGGCCAGCCAGCGGCCGATGATCGATTCGGACTCGCCGCCCTCGTTGCCCTCGACCCACTCCGAATAGACATCGGCGGTATCCACGAAGTTGCCGCCGGCCGCCGCGTAGGCGTCGAGGACGCCGAACGACCGCTCCTCGTCGGCGCTCCAGCCGAAGACGTTGCCCCCGAGGGCGAGCGGGAAGACATGCAGGTCGGAGGTGCCCAGCGGGCGCAGAGGTGACGTCATACGGACATCAACTCCGTGCACCGCCGGGCGTATTCCGATAGGGGAGCCTGAACCCCGACCGGAAGGCGGGCTCAGACCGTCAGGCCCTTGGACCGCAGCCACTCGGCCGGGTCGATGCCCGAGCCGTCCGGGGTGTGGACCTCCATGTGGAGGTGGGGCCCGGTGACGTTGCCGGTGGCGCCGACGCGGCCGATGGTCTCGCCGGTGGTGACGGTCTGGCCGGCGGCGACGGTCATGGAGGAGAGGTGGCAGTACCAGACCTCGGTGCCGTCCTCCAGCTGGAGGACGATCCGGTAGCCGTACGAGCCGGACCAGCCGGCCGAGGTGATGGTGCCGCCGTGCACCGCCTTGAGCGGGGTGCCGGTGGGGGCGGCGAAGTCGAGGCCCGTGTGGTAGCCGGAGGACCACATCGAACCGGACTGCATGTAGGTGGAGGTCAGGGTGTACGAGGAGAGCGGCATGGAGTAGCTGGCGGCCAGCTTGGCGAGCCGCTCGGCCTCGGCCTTCTCGGCGGCGATCCGCTCGGCCTCGGCCTTCTCCTTCGCGATCCGCTCCGCCTCCGCCTTGGCCTCCGCCCGGGCCTTCGCCTCGGCCTCGGCCTTCTCGGCGGCTTCCGCCTTGGCCTTGGCGTCCGCGGCGGCCTTCTCGGCGGCGGCCTTCTCGGCGGCCAGCTTCTCGGCGTCGACGGCGGCCTGCTGCTGCTGTTCGGCCTGCTGGAGGATGCGGGCGCGCAGGGCCTCGCCCGCGTCGGAGGCGGAGGCGGTGCGCTCCCCGGCCTCGGTGCCGGCGGCGGTGTCGGCCGGGGCGTTGTACGTGATCGAGGTGAGCGGCTTCGTGGCCGTGCCGCCCGCGGCGGCCACCAGGGTGTCCTCGACCGGGGCGGGGGCCGGCTCCTCGTCGCCGCCGGGCAGCAGGGCGCCGACGCCGGGCAGGTCGTGGGCGTCCGGCAGGCCGAGGTCGGGGAGGTCCGGGAGGGAGATCGCGACCGGGGGCTTCTCCTGCGCGGTGGCGAGGCCGCCCGCGCCGACGGCGGCGATGACGCCGACGCCGAGGACGGTGGAGGAGCGGGCGAAGTTGGAGCGCTGCTTCACGACCCGGTGCCGGCCGCCCGCGCGGCTCTCGGCGCGCAGGGAGCCCTCGGTCGGGTTCCACTCCCCGGGCGCGGGGGTGAAGGAGGGGGGGTCGTACGCGCCCGGCACTGTGCCGGCCGGGTCGTCCGCTCCGACGGCACCCGGGCCGCCGAAGGGCTCGAAGGGGGCACCGGGTACGGGGGTGTTGGACGCCACGGAGGCGCGCTCCTTTCCTTCCTTCTCGCCTACCGGGTTAGCTGACGGGTTCGGAGCAGGAAGGTCTCCTACGGGCGTTTTCGCACGGGGGGTGTGCGAGGGGCCCGATTCACCCCAAGGGATGGTTCCCCGGTTCCCTTTCGGGATTCGGCGTGTGCGCACGGAGCCGTCTCTTGCGACGGCTGGGACGACCGCGCTGCGTTATCGAACGTTAATAGACACGGCGGCCCTATTCCAAGCCGTTCCTCTTGATCATTCATTGAATTGGCAGGGATTCGCCCGAGTTGACCCCCGTTCAGCGAGGCCCGGCCAAACCCTCGGAATCTGACGTTGTGTCAATTGTTATCGCTGTGACACCTCGCGAGCACGCACGGTGACAGCGGCTCCGCTCAGCGCGCGGGCTCGGGCGGCACCACCGGCATCGTCCGCCTCCGCTCGGGCGCCCCCGCCGCCGGACGGCTCACCGCGAGCAGCGCCATGTCGTCCGTCGAACCGCCTCCGGTGTGCCGCCGCACGTCGTCCACGAGCGCGTCGAGCAGCTCCTCGGGCCCCGGGAAGACCGCCCCCGCGAGCCGGGCCGCCGGATCGTAGAAGACGCCGTACGCGTCCCGCGCCTCCGACAGCCCGTCCGTGTAGAAGAGCAGCGTCGCGCCCGGCGGGTACGGCCGCTCGTCGGCCCGGTCCGGCCAGACCGCCAACTCCCCCATCCCCAGGGGCAGCGCCGCCTCGGCCGGCTCGACCGTCTCCAGACGCCCGTCCCCGTACAGCAGCAGCGGAGGCGGATGCCCCCGGTTCACCACACGGACTCCGCCCCCCTCGTGCCGGACCTCCGCGAGCACAGCCGTCGTGAACCCCTCGAAGGCGTCGAGCCCTTCGCGCCGGGTCCCCTCCCGCGTGAGCGCCCGTTCGAGCCGCTGCGCCACCCCCTCCAGCGCCGCCTCCTGCTCGGCCGCCTCCCGGAAGGCGCCGATGACGACGGCCACCGCCTCCACCGCGTCCATCCCCTTGCCCCGCACGTCCCCGACCACGAGCCGCACCCCGTGCGGGGTGTCCTGCACCGCGAACAGATCGCCGCCGATGAACGCGTCCGCCTGCGCCGCCTCGTACCGGGCCGCGCACTGGAGCCCCGCGATCCGTTCCGCCGGCATGGGCAGCACCGCCCGCTGCGCCGCCTCCGCGATCACCCGCGCCGACGCCAGCCGCTCCCCGCTGCGCCGCACCACCAGGTTGATCAGCATCGCGAGCGCCGAGACGGTCACCACGGTCAGGGTCTCGGTGAGCGAGGGCACGTCGGACAGCGTGTCGTTGTACGCGTGCAGCCCGATCGAGGCCAGGATCGCCGCGATCCCGGTCAGCAGGGTCGTGAGCCGGGAGAAGAACGGCGCGGCGACCAGCGGGGCGGCGGAGAAGAGCGGCGCCGCCGTGTACGCCGCCGGGGTCGCCAGGTCGAAGAACACCCCGCCGACGATGATCAGCGGCGGCAGCGCCCGCAGGAACCTCCGGGCGGCCCCGTAGGGAGCGGACTGCGCCGGCGGCCCGCCGCCGTACGGCGTCCGGGGAGCGCCGGACCGGACCGCACGGCGGGGCTTCCCGCCCCGCCGCCGACCGCCCGCCGCTCCCCGAGGGTGTGTCACCGCGTACTCCTGCCCGGTCGCCGGCCCGCCGCCGGGCCCGGCGCCGCGCACCCTCCCAGGGTCCCCGCGACCGGCCCCGACGGCGACCGGCGGAGGGCCGACCGGGCGTACGACGCCGACCCCAGCGGAGCCGTGCCGTCAGCCCGTGGCGGTCAGAGGTTCCGCTCGGCCCAGATCGTCAGGGCGTCACGGACCAGGACCGCGGTGCCCTCGCCGTGCTGGTCGTAGTTCTTGGTGAACCTGGGGTCGTCCACGTACATCTGGCCGAGCCCGATCAGGTACTCCTTCGTCGGCCGCGTGGTGACGGAGAGCCAGTCGTACTGCCTCCGGGCCAGCGCCTGCACCTCGTCGCTGCCGGGCGCGAGCCCGGCGGCGGCCGCCGCACCGAAGTCGCGGGCGATGGCCGCCTGCGTCTCCATGAACTCCTTCTTCTCGGCCTCGCCGAGCGACCGCCACCAGCGGTCCCCCTGCTCGTACGCGTCGCGGCCCCACCGTTCGGTGACCTCCGCCTCGTACTGCGTGTGATCGAAGCCGTCGAATACTTCCTCGGCCATGAGCTGTTCTCCTTTCTCGGTCTTGTGGAGAGTGGTCCGCACGGCCTCGATCTGCCGCCCGATGCGCTCGCGCTCCTGCTGGAGGAGGGCCAGATGCGTGCGCAGGGCGGCCGAGGTGTCCCGCTGGCCTTCGAGGACCTCGGCGATCGCGGGCAGGGAGAGCCCGAGCTCGCGCAGCAGCAGGATCCGCTGCAAGCGCACGAGCGCCGTCTGGTCGTAGTACCGGTAACCGTTCGCGCCGATCCGGCTCGGCTCCAGCAGCCCCAGCTCGCCGTAGTGGCGGAGCGTGCGGCTGGTGGTGCCGGCCTTCCTGGCGATCTCTTGGATCGACCACTCCATGTCCGGAACGGTAGAACTTGACGTTGCGTAAAGGTCAAGCCGCCACGGGACGGACCCCGGGAACGCCGAAGGCCCGGACCGTCTGAGACGATCCGGGCCTTCGGGCTACTGAGTAGCGGGGACAGGATTTGAACCTGCGACCTCTGGGTTATGAGCCCAGCGAGCTACCGAGCTGCTCCACCCCGCGTCGGTGAATATGACCTTACGGCATGGGTCGCGGGATCCAAAATCCGATATCCCGGCGGCCGGGGCTCAGCAGCCGCAGTCCTCGGAATCGACCGGCGCCGTCAGCGGGTCGGCGGTCCGCTCCGCGGGGCCCTCCCACGTCTCGTACGGGAAGCCCTCGCGCGCCCAGTACTCGAAGCCGCCGAGCATCTCCTTCACCTGGAAGCCCAGCTCGGCGAGGGCGAGCGCCGCGCGGGTGGCGCCGTTGCAGCCGGGGCCCCAGCAGTAGGTGACGACCGGGACGGCCCGGTCGAGGAGCTGCTCCGCCTGCTCGGGGATGAGCGCGGTCGGGAGGTGGACGGCGCCGGGGATGTGACCCTGGTCCCAGGAGGCCGTCGAGCGGGAGTCGATCACCACGAAGCCGGGGTCGGTGCCCTCGGCGCGGGCGGTGGCCAGGGCGGCGGCCACGTCGGAGACGTCCGCGTGGAAGGCGAGGCTGGCGGAGAAGTAGGCGGCCGCGGCGGCGGGCGAGGCCGGCGGGGTGCGCAGTACGGGGTTGACCGGGGCGTCTGTCGTCGTCATGGTGATCAATCTACGGACGAAGATCATCGCACTGAAGTGGGGTTCCACGGCGGACGGCCGCCGCGGCCGGGGAAACCCGGGCGATCGCCGTCGGTCGGCGTGGATCTCACGGTGCGAGACCGGAACGAGACCGGAACGAGCGGGATCCGGCGCCGCGCGGCCCTGCCATGGGCGCGGGCACGCGCGCGTACGGCCGCCGCTCCGCTGTCACATCCATGGGGTTCGATCCGTCATGGAGACATGACGGGACGCGAAGGGGGAGATCGACGGATGGACGAGACCACGGTGGAGACGAACGGCGACGGGCCGGCGGGGGCGGGTTCGGGCGCGGGCTCGGGCTCGGGCGCGGCCTCGGACGCTGGCTCGGGCTCGGGCGCGGCCTCGGACGCTGGCTCGGGCTCGGGCGCGGGCGCGGACGCGGACGTGTTGGCGCGTCGCTTCGACGCCGACCGTGGGCATCTGAAGGCCGTCGCCTACCGCATGCTCGGCTCGCTCAGCGAGGCCGAGGACGCGGTCCAGGAGACCTGGTTCAAGCTCAGCCGCACCGACGTGAGCGGGGTCGCCAACCTCACCGGCTGGCTGACCACGGTCATCGGCCGGGTCTGCCTGGACATGCTGCGCTCGCGCGGCTCCCGCCGCGAGGACCCGCTCGACCACTTCGTGCCCGACCCGATCGTGCGCGTCCCCTCCGCCGGCGACCCGGAGCACTCCGCCGAGCTCTCGGAGTCGGTCGGCCTCGCGCTCCTCATCGTCCTGGAGACCCTGGCACCGGCCGAGCGGCTCGCCTTCGTGCTGCACGACATGTTCGCCGTCTCCTTCGACGAGATCGCGCGGATCGTGGACCGCACGCCCGCCGCGACCCGCCAGCTGGCCAGCAGGGCCCGCCGGCGCGTCCAGGACGCCGCCCCGGGGCCCGGCCCCGACGCGCGCCGCCAGCGGGAGATCGCCGACGCCTTCCTCGCCGCCTCGCAGGGCGGCGACTTCCAGGGACTGCTCGCCGTCCTCGACCCGGACGCGGTGCTGACCGCCGACGGCGGCACCCGCCTCGCCGGAGCGTCCAAGCTGGTCCACGGCGCCGAGGCGATCATCCGGCAGGCCCTCATGTACGCGAGCTTCCGCAAGGCGTCGCTGCCGCTCGTCGTCAACGGGCAGCCGGCCGTCCTGTCGGTCGTCGACGGCAGGCCGACCGCGCTCATGGCCTTCACCGTCGTCGGCGACCGCATCGTCCAGCTCCACGTCCTCGCCGACCCCGAGCGCATCGCCGCCCTGGATATCCCGGGAGAGGCCCTGGCCCGCGCCGTGTACCCGGACTGACCGGCCGTGTACCCGGACTGACCGGCGGGGCAGCCCCCGGAAGGGCACCGACCACCAGGCCCGGGCGGCCGGGCCGGCGCCGGGGCGCCGGCAGGCGGGGCGGACCGCCCTACCCCGCCGACGCCGTTCCCTCCGTACCGCGCCGTCAGGAAGCCGGGCGCCGTGCCCGCATGAGGGAGGCTCCGACGGCCAGTGAGGCGGCGCCGCTGGCGAGGCCGAGGACGGCGCCGGCGGCGACGTCACCGGGGTAGTGGACCCCGGTGTGGACACGGGAGTAGCCGACCGCGGAGGCGAGCAGCCCCAGCGGCACGGCCACGGGCGGGAGGACGACACCGGCGGCGGTGGCGAAGGCGACCGCCGAGGCGGTGTGCCCGGACGGGAACGAGGCCGACTCCGGCATCGGGACGTGCCGGCCGACCACCACCCGGGCCGCCTCCCGGTCCGGCCGCCGCCGGCGGACCAGCCGCTTGCCGAAGAGGTTGGCCGTGGCCGAGGCGATCGCGATCGCGCCGACGCCCGCCGCCGCCGCGCGGCGCGGCCGGCCCGGCAGGAGGGCGAGTCCGGCGGCGACGGCGAAGGAGATCTTCGAGTGGTCGGCGGCGTGCGACAGCCGGCGCAGGCCCACGTCCAGGGCGGGCGTCGGCGTGGCGGCGACCGCCGCGTACAGGGCCCCGTCCACCGCCCGCAGATCGTGCAGGACGGCCCGCGCGGTGAAGACCGCGGCCCTCGGCCGGTCCCGCAGCCGCACCCGCGCAGCCGCGTCCGCCGCGTCCGCCGCCGCGTCGGCCCCCGCGTCGCGCCCCGCCCCGGGCTCCGCTCCGGCACCGGGTCCCGGCCCGGTCTCGTACATGTTCTCGTCACTCATGCGCCGCTCCTGTAGGGGTCCTCGGACGGTTCCGGCCGGTACGCGGGGCCGGAACCGTGATGGTCGGGGAAGGCGAGCCGAACGATCCGCCGCCAGTCCAACGGCGGAGGCGGCGGAACGACTCCCGGCCGGGAGCGCGGCACCAGCACCCGCAGCGCGCGCGGCCGCAGTTCGCAGACGACCGGCGTCGGCAGCGTCAGCGCCTCCCCGTCCACGGCCACCGGCACGGTCGCCTCCGCCTTCGGCGCACCGGTGCTGGTGACGCCCCCATGGACTTCGACGCGGAGCGCGGTCAGGACGTTGAGCGCGGCCGACTGGGTTCCCCGTACGACCAGGTCGGCGGCGTGCGCGGGGCCGTCCACCCGCACGCCGATCACCCCGAGCCGGCCGCTGTCAAGGCGGGTGCGGTGCCCGGCCGCCGCGCTCAGCGGATCGGGCGCGGCGTAGGGGTTGTTGCTGACCAGGATCGCCTGCTGGCCGGGAAGCCGGGTGGCGTCGGCGCTGGCGTCGAGCCGGTCGCCCTGCCCGCCCTGGAGCAGGTCGGGCAGCGCGTCGAGCGCGGTCTCCGCCTTGGCGTCGCGGTACTCCGGCCGCTGCACCACGTCCGCGTACACCCCGAACGAGACCGTGTTGACGAACGGGCGTCCGGCGACCGTGCCGAGGTCGACCCGGAGTTCCTCGCCGTCGGTGAGCGCGTCCAGGCAGGCCGCCGGATCGTTCCGGTCCAGGCCGAGGTCCATCGCGAAGTGGTTCCGGGTCCCGGCCGAGACCACCAGGAACGGCAGGTCGTGCTCGGCGGCCACCGCGGCCACCAGCGCCTGCGTGCCGTCACCGCCCGCGACCCCGAGCAGATCGGCGCCCTCCGCGACGGCCTTCCGGGCGAGCGCGTCGACGTCGGCGGGCGCGGACGGATCGAGCAGCACGACCCGGGCGCCCAGCCGTTCCGCCTTCCCCACCAGACCGAACCGCTCCACCTTCCCGCCGCCGGACCGCGGGTTCATGATCAGCACGGCCCGCCGGGGCCGCTCGGCCGGACGCGCGGGCGCCGGCGCGTCCACGACCTCCCCCGGCCTGCGCAGCGCCTCCCGCGCGCAGCCCAGCGCGACCGCCCACAGCGCGAGCGCGGCGAGCGCGAACAGCCACAACCCGCCGACGACGTACAGCACGAGGACGGCGACCGGCGCCCCCACCACGAGCACGGCCCCGAGCACCCGTACGGGCCCCCGGTGCGCGACGACCCACCACAGCCCCACGGCCCCCGCAGCGAGCCCCACGAGCCCGCTGAGCAGCACCAGCACCCCGCCGACACCCACCGCCAGGAGCAGGACGACCACCGCCCCCGCCGCCGCGCCGAGCGCCCACCGCGCCAGGTCCCGCGTGGTGCTCCCCGTACCGCCCTCGTCCCACCACCGCACAGCCCCGTTCACGACCCCACCTCCGCCTTCCAGACTCCCCCACGTTCCCGCGGTCGACCCCACTGAATCAGCCGTTGGACGGAACGACGAAACGCCCCGCCCGGAGGGTTCCGGGCGAGGCGCTTCGGGACGCGCGAGGCGTCGGCGGCGCGGGTCAGGCGACGCCGCCGCCCTTGGTGCGGCAGAACGAGTCGACGCCGTTCTTCCGCAGACAGATCGTGAGGGTGAGCTTCTCGCCCTCCGGGATGTTGATGGACTCCGACTTGCACGTGCCGTAGCCCCCGGCGACGACCGTCTTCCAGAGAGGACCGTCCGCGCGGCGCAGGTACGCCACCGCCGCGTACCCGTCCTCCTGGGCGTCACAGACCTGCGTCAGGTCGCCGTTGGCCACGAACGAGCCCCCGCCGCCCGGGCGGCTGTCGGTGGTGTAGACGTTGATGATGTTGGTCCCGGCCATCGCGGTCCCGCTCGACACCGTGAGCAGACCGGCCGCCACCGCACCGACGAAAGCAAATTTGCGCTTCTGCATCATTTCCCCCGCGGAAAAAGAACGCGGCTTGTCCGCGCCTCGGGCGACCCTATGCACTCGCACATGCGCATGACAAGCAACTTTCGGACAGCGCTGACCGGTTGAGACCGGAAACGACGAAGCGCCACACCCGGCCGGAACCGGATGGGGCGCTCCTCGGCGGGCCGGAGGGTCTCCCCTCCCCCACCTTCGGTAGGCCGTGTGGGACTCGAACCCACAACCAATGGATTAAAAGTCCACTGCTCTGCCAATTGAGCTAACGGCCCGTGTGCGAGCACTCCGTGCAGCATAGCCCGCCGGGCTCGCGGAACCGATCGGGTATCGGATCCCGCCGCGCCGCGCCCCCGGGGGGGGGCGCGGCGACGGGGGGTCAGAAGAGGGCGCGGAAGGTGTTCCAGCCGCCGCCGACGAGCTCGCGGGGGCCGTAGCGGTCGCCGGTGCGGCCGCTGCCGTGGCTGTAGTAGGCGTACAGCCGGCCGGAGGTGTCGCGGGCGACGAGGTCGCCGGTGCCGTCGCCGTTGAGGTCGCCGGTGCCCTGGAGGGCGGAGTAGATCTGCCAGCCGCCGCCGACCCTCGCGCGCGGGGTGACGCCGCCGGACGGGGTGCCGAAGTAGGACCACAGCGCGCCGGAGCCGTCGACGGCGACGAGGTCGCCGCGGCCGTCGCCGTCGAGGTCGCCGGCCGCGGTGATCCGCTTGTACAGCTTCCAGTTGGTGCCGACGCGGACCCGGGTCTTCAGGCGGTGGTCGGCGGTGCCGGCGTAGAAGTACATGTCGCCGGTGGAGGTCTGGCGGGCGATGAGGTCGGCGTACCCGTCGCCGTCGACGTCACCGGGCGAGGTCAGCACGTCGTACTGGCTCCAGCCGGAACCGATCAGGGTGTACGGCGACGAGGCGGTGACGACCTTTCCGCAGCCCGGCCGGTAGGCCCGCAGCTCGCTCCCGACGCGCCCGAGGACGTCGGCGCAGCCGTCGGCGTTCACGTCCCCGAAGGGCACGAGGAGGGTGCCGGCCGGGAAGGCCCCGCCGGAGCCCGGGGTACGGGCGGCGAACGTGCCCCAGCCGTTGCCCCGGTAGAGGGAGACGGCCCCGGCCGTGTCCACGGCGAGCAGTTCGCCCTGGGCGTCGTTCCCGACGAGGTCGCGGAAGGCGGGCCGGCTGCCGGAGAGCCGCAGGTCGCCCCAGGTCCACAGGTCGCGGCCCTTGCCGTCGGCGGTCGTGGCGCGCAGCTCCCACACGTACGGCCCGTTCGGCGCGGGCACCCCCGCGGCGTTGCGCCCGTCCCAGGCGAAGTCGATCCGGCCGCGGGTCTCCTTCCCGCGCAGGGTCCGCACAGGCTTCCTGCTGTACGCGTCCTGGATGCTCACCTCGTACGCCGAGGCGGGCTTGGAGAGCGTCCAGGAGCCCGTCCAGGTGCCGGGGGCCCGCAGGCTCGCCGGAGCGGACGCGCTCGCGACGGTCAGGTCGGAGGTGGGGAGGTCGGTCCACACGACGTGCACCCGCTGGTCGGCGCTCCGGTAGGCGACGGCGCCGCCGAAGCGGTCGACGGTCCAGGCGGTGCGGCGGGCGGGCGCGGGGGCTTCGGCGCGGGTCAGGTCGTAGGGCGTGCCGGCCGTTCCGGTGGCGAAGGGGATGACCCGCAGGTACGTGGTGCCCCGGTCGACGACGTAGCCGTCGCCGAGGAGGCCGCCCCGCGCGTCGCCCTTGGGCAGGGCGATACGGACCGGCTGGGCCGGGTTCCCGAGGTCGAGGACGCCCTGCTTCGTGAAGCCGGCGCACGCCCAGTAGAGCCAGCGGCCGGTCGCCTGAAGCTCGGTCAGGGCGCAGCCGGAGTTCGTGGCGAGCGTGCCGAGGCTCTTGCCGGTGGCGAGGTCCTTGCGGGCGACCTGCCCCAGGGTGCTCGTGCCGGTGTACAGGGTGTCGCCCCAGAGGGCGGCGGCGACCTGGTCCTGGACGGAGACGGTCTTCTGGGCGTCCAGGTCGAGGACGAGGGTCTTGCCGCCGGCGGTGAGCGTCCCTCCCCCGCCGAGCGCACCGGTCTGGAAGACCGTCCACCGGCCGAAGGCGTCGGCGATCCGCCCGTCCTGACCCGGCACCACCCGGGTCGTGCCGGTGGCCGTCCGGGAGACCACGGCGCCCTGGGAGACGGAGACCGTCCGCCCGTCGCCGCCGTCGAAGAGCTCCGGTGCCCCGTGCTCGTACGGGTCCGGCTCGATGCCGGTCCACGCGGGCGCGGTCTGGTCGGTGTGGAGCGGGCCGACGGAGATCGAACGACCGGCGTAGCCCGTGCCCTTCGAGCCGCCGCGCTCCAGCGTGGTCAGCCGGCCCTTGCCCAGGGCGAGGGAGACGACCTCGGCGGGCACCGGCGGCACCGCGCGCAGCTTCCTCAGCTCCGGCGAGCCGCCCGCCTCGCCGGGGACGACCTGGAGGAGGGCCCAGTCGGTGGCGGAGGTGCCGCCGGTGACGGCCGCCGAGCCGGAGCCGTCGCCGAGCGGCGTGATCCGCTCCTCGGCACCGGCGAGCAGGGTCCGCTGTTCGCCGGCGGGGCCGACGGCGACGAGACGGCGGGTGAGCGCGTCGCCCGGAGCCGCCGGGGTGTCCGTGGTGAGGAGCCAGTCGCCGACGAGGCCGATCCTGGTGGCGCTCAGCCCGTCGGCCAGCCGGTAGGTGATCTCCGGTCCGGTGAGGTCGGCGTGCTGCCGGATGCGGACGGTCCGGTCGGGGGCGACCCAGGCGATCCGCTCGGCGGTGACGGCGACGCCCGCGGCGCCCGTGCCGTCCGCGGCGGTCGGCTCGCCCAGGACCCGCATCCGGCCGGTCGTGAGGTCCAGGACTCCGAGGTACTCCCCCTCGGGACCGGCCGTCAGGCCGAAGCGCAGCACCGCCAGCCCCTCGGTCCCGGCCACCGGCCGCGCCGTGTGGAGGTCCGCCCCGGCCGGCCAGCCGGTCACGGGCACCGAGGCGCCGTTCGGGGCGGCCGCGCTCCGCAGGACGTACCCGCTGGTGGAGCCGCGCGAGGTGCCGGGCTCGTACTGCTGGAGGAGCAGCCGGTCGCCGATCAGTCCTCGGTAGCCGGTGTCGGCGGGGAGGGTCAGGGGCGTCGGCGTACCGGTCTTCAGGTCGAGGACGGCGGGCGCGCCGCCCTGGTCCGTGTAGGCGTACCGGCCGCCGGTGCCGAACGCGGCGAAGGCGTGGTCGCCGCCGCCGGCTCCCAGGGTCCGGCTGGTGCCGGTGGTGAAGTCCGTCCACTCCACCGGCGCGCCGGAGCCGCGCGCGTCCTCGGCGCGGTGCGCGTAGCCGCCCGCGCCGACGGCGACGACCGTCTCCGAGCGGGGCGCCGCCCGCCAGGAGGGGTCGATGTCGAGCTGGTCGATGCCGACGACCGGCGCCCCGGGCGCGGCGACCGCGCCGGGCGTGAGGCCCGCGCCGGTGGCGGCCATGACGGCGGCGAGCAGGACGGCGCGTGCGCGGGTCCGCCGCGCTGCTGCGGTACGAGACAAGAAGGCCCCTCCCCAAGGGGTGATGCGATGCCGGCGAGTGGATACCGGACGCACGAGCGTCCCACGTGCCCCTCTACGTGACCGCCGTGCCCCCTGTACGAGACCCCCGCGGGCCCCCGACGGTTGTACGCCGGACGCGACGAACCCCCGTGACAGCGGGTGTCACGGGGGTTCGTCGGTAGGTCAGGTCACGCGGGCTCAGCCGTTGCGCTTCCAGCGGGGCTTGTCGTCACGGCGGGCGCCGCCGAAGGACGAGGAGCCGGACGGGCGGTGGTCGTCGCGGCGGAAGCCACCGCCGGACGGGCGGTCGTCGCGGCGGAAGCCACCGCCGGAGGGGCGGTCGTCGCGGCGGTCGCGGTTGAACGGACGGTCGTTGTCGCGGCGGAAGCCGCCGGACGGACGGTCGTCGCGGCGGAAGCCGCCGCCGGAGGGGCGGTCGTCCCGGCGGAAACCGCCGGACGGACGGTCGTTGTCGCGGCGGAAGCCACCCGAGGGACGGTCGTCGCGGTCGCGGAAGGACGGACGGTCGTTGTCGCGGCGGAAACCGCCGGACGGACGGTCGTTGTCCCGGCGGAAGCCGCCACGGTCGCCACCACGGTCGTCACGGTCGCGGAACGACGGACGGTCGTTGTCCCGGCGGAAACCACCCGACGGACGGTCGTTGTCACGGCGGAAGCCACCGCGGTCGCCACCACGGTCGTTGTCGCGGCGGAAGCCGCCACGGTCGCCACCGCGGTCGTCACGGTCGCGGTTGAAGCCACCGCGGTCGCGGCGCTCGTAGTTGCCCCGCTCGTCACGGGCCGGGCGCTCCTCGCGGCGCTGCTCCTCGCGGGCGGCGCGCTCGGCCTCGGCGGCAGCGGCGGCGACCTCGGCCTCGGCGGCCTCGGTGACCTCGGCGACGGCGCTCTCCGGGTCCTCGCCGCGCTCGCGGGCGGCCTGGGCGACGAGGCGGTCGGCCTCCTCGCGGAGCTCGACGGCGCGGCGCTGCAGGCGCTCCAGCTGACGGGTCAGGTCGACGACCTCGCGCTCGGCCTGCTTGGCCGAGTTGTTCGCCGAGTCGGCCTGGACCTCGGTCAGCGAACGGGCGCCGGTGATCTCGGCGACCTCGGGGTCGAAGGCGCCGGCGCCGCCGACGATGTGGCGCGAGGCGTCGACGCCCGCGTCCTCCATCAGGCGGAAGATCTGGCGGCGCTGGTGCGGCAGGGCCAGGGAGACCACGACGCCGGAGCGGCCGGCGCGGGCGGTGCGGCCCGAGCGGTGCAGGTAGTCCTTGTGGTCGCCGGCCGGGTCCACGTTGAGGACCAGGTCGATGCCGTCGACGTGGATGCCGCGGGCGGCGACGTCGGTGGCGACGAGGACGTTGACGTAGCCGTCCTTGAAGTCGGCGAGCGTACGGGTACGGGCGCCCTGGGTCATGCCGCCGTGCAGCGCGTCGGCCTTCACGCCGGACTCGCGCAGCTGCTCGGCGACGCGGTCGGCACCGAGCTGGGTGCGGACGAAGATGATGGTGCGGCCCTTGCGGGCGGCGATGGCGGCGGTGACCGGCGCCTTGTCCTTCGGCTTCACGACGAGGACGTGGTGGGTCATCGTGGTGACGGCGCCGGCGGACGGGTCGACCTCGTGGGTGACCGGGTTCACCAGGTAGCGCTTCACCAGGCTGTCGATCTCGTTCTCCAGCGTGGCGGAGAAGAGGAGACGCTGGCCGCCGGCCGGGACCTGGTCGAGCAGCTCGGTGACCTCGGGCAGGAAGCCCAGGTCGGCCATCTGGTCGGCCTCGTCGAGGACGGCGATCTGGACCTGCTCCAGGGAGCAGGCGCCGCGGTTGATGATGTCGCGCAGGCGGCCCGGGGTGGCGACGAGGATGTCGACGCCGCGCTCCAGGGCGTAGATCTGGTTGCCCATCGACGTACCGCCGCAGACGACCTTCATCTTGAGGCCGAGCACGTCGCCGTACGGCTGGAGGGCGTCCGCGACCTGCATCGCGAGCTCGCGGGTCGGGGTGAGGATGACGCCGCGGGGCTTCTTCTTCTCGGTCTGGCCGCCGGCCAGGGTGGCGAGCAGCGGGAGGCCGAAGGAGAGGGTCTTGCCGGAGCCGGTGCGACCGCGGCCCAGGATGTCCTTGCCGGCCAGGGCGTCCGGGATGGTCGCGGCCTGGATCGGGAAGGGGGCGGTCACGCCGTTCTGCGCGAGCTTGCGGACGACGCCCTCGGGCAGGCCCAGGTCACCGAAGGTGATCTCGGGGGTCGTGTCGGCGTCGTCGGTGTCGGCGCCCTCGGCGTCGACCTCGTCGGTCAGGTCGGCGGCCTCGACGGCCTCGTCGGTGATTACTGCGTCGTCAGCCAGCTCGACGATCTCGGTGATCTCGTCGTTCTCGGGCATGACGGCGTGGTCAGAACTGGAAATGGACATGCGAAATGCGAAACCTTCCGGAGTCTCGGCACGCGCCCGTCAACTCCGTGTTTCGCACAAGACCGCCTCTATGCGGTCAGCCACGGCAAGGGAGAGTACGCGCCAGTCGCGGCGCTCTTCGGTCGTGGCGCCGGGCAAATGGGATCAAACGATCTACCACCATACGCACTCTCCCCCACTCAAGGCAAACCGATCACGCTCACACCGGGCTCACCTGCGGCGATGCCATCGGTTCCGTGGCCACTCCGGCGGCCCGCACCCCGCCCAGCTGGGCGGCGGGTCCCTCGGTCGGCGGATCCGTCGGGTTCGAGGTCGGCTCGGGGGTGGGCTCCGGTGTCGGCTCGGGCGTCGGCTCCGGCGTCGGGGTCGGCTCCGGCGTGGGCTCCGGCGTCGGGGTGCTCCCGCCGCCGCCCGGCGCGCCGCCGGCCGTACCGCCGGAGTCGCCGTTCCCACCCGCCCCGCCGGTCCCGCCGGTCCCGCCCGTCGCGCCGCCGTCCCCGCTACCGCCGCTCCCGCCCGTGCCGCCCGCGTCCCCGCCGCCGCCCGCGCCCCCCGACGCGCCGCCGGTGCCGGCGTGACCGCCGGCCGTGCCGCCGCCGGCCGGGGGCTGCGACGTGGGCGGCACCGGCTTGCCGGGCTCGGCGGAGGCGGACGCCTTCGCGCCCGCGCCGGGCGTGGCGGAGCCGGAGGGCGAACCGCTCGGCACCGGCCCCTTCCCGTCGCCGCCCGCCGGGGCCGCGCCGCCGGGCCGGTCGCCCTGCCCGCCGTCGTACGCGCCCCCGCCGCCCTCCGGAGCCCCGGAGCCGCCGTCCGGCCGGGCCGACGCGCCCGGCTTCCCCCCGCTCGCACCCGGCGCCGGCCTGGCGCCCTCGTCGCTCACACTCATACAGCCGCTCAAGGAGGCGCACGCGGCGACCGCGAGAGCGGCGGCGGCCCATCGAACGCGGGTGGGGAAATGGCGCACGGAGGCACCTCCAGGACACAGAAGGCGGGGAAGAAAAGCGTCCCCCTGCCCAACTCCCCAGGCGTCACAAGGGACACGGCGCGACGGCCTCCTGTTCGACAGCGATCTCCGGCCACGGCCCGTCCCGCCGACCCCCCGCCCAGGCCCGCCACCCTCGCCCCGCCGGTCGCTCAGCCGTAACCCAGCGCGTGTAGCCGTTCGTCGTCGATGCCGAAGTGGTGGGCGATCTCGTGCACCACGGTGATCTCGGTCTCCGCCACGACGTCCTCGCGGGACTCGCACATCCGCAGCGTCGGCCCCCGGTAGATGGTGATCCGGTCGGGCAGCACCCCCGCGTACCACTCGCCCCGCTCGGTCAGCGGTGTCCCCTCGTAGAGCCCGAGCAGGTCGGGATCGTCCGGAGACGGCTCGTCCTCCACGAACACCGCCACGTTGTCCATCAGCCGCGTCAGCTCCGGCGGGATCCGGTCCAGGGCCTCGGCGACAAGCTCCTCGAACTCCTCGCGCGTCATCTCCAGCACGAGCCCATTCTCCCCTCCCCGGAAACCGTTTTGGCGATAGCGCCCGCCATCCCATATGCTTCAGACGTCCCCGAGGCGCTGAGAAGCGCCCAGGTGGGGCCGTTAGCCCTCATCGTCTAGTGGCCCAGGACGCCGCCCTTTCAAGGCGGTAGCACGGGTTCGAATCCCGTTGGGGGCACGCACCACCGTGTGCGAGACTGGTTCTCGTACACAAGCAAGGCTCTGTGGAGCAGTTGGTTAGCTCGCCACCCTGTCAAGGTGGAGGTCGCGGGTTCAAGTCCCGTCAGAGTCGCCGAAGCTGGAAACAGCTTCGTGGCTGGGTAGCTCAGTTGGTACGAGCGATCGCCTGAAAAGCGATAGGTCGCCGGTTCGACCCCGGCCCCAGCCACAGGAAAAGGGCCCCGTTCGCGAGAACGGGGCCCTTCCTCATTCCGGCTCCCCCTCCCGCTCCCGGCCCCGGCCACGGCTCCGCGCCGCCGCCACCAGACCGGCCACCGCGACCACCGCCACGAGCAGCGCCCAGTCCGGCACCGCCCGGCCCCACTCGGCCACCCGCTGCTCGACGGCGAAGGAGTCGTCCACCGACAGCAGCCCCGGCAGCGCCGTCGTCCCGTCGAAGACCAGGAACAGCGCGCCCAGGCCCACGAAGAAGAGGCCCGACACCAGCGAGGTCGAATGGACCTCGAACCGCCCGGCCCGCAGCGGCCGGCCCCGCAGCCAGCGCCGCCGCCCCAGGTCGTACCGCTCCCACAGCAGCGCGAGCACGAAGAGCGGCACCGCCATCCCGAGCGCGTACACCGCGAGGAGCAGGCCGCCGTAGGCCGCGCTGCCGCTCAGCGCCGCCACCGTCAGGACACCGCCGAGGATCGGGCCCGCGCAGAACCCGGCCAGGCCGTAGACCAGGCCGAGGGCGTAGACCGAGAACGCCGAGGTCGGACGGATCCGGCCGCTCGCCTCCGCCATCCGGCGGGAGGCGAACCCCAGGCCCAGGATCTGGAGGACGCCGAGCCCGATGATCAGCCAGCCGCCGACGGCCACCAGCAGGTCCCGGTGACCGTAGAAGAACCGTCCCGCCAGCGAGCCGGCCGCGCCCAGCGGCACGAGGGTGGTGGCGAGGCCCGCGTAGAGGATCGCGGTCCGCGCCACCAGCCTCGCCCGGCTCTCGATCGAGTACGCGAAGAAGGCCGGCAACAACAGGGCGCTGCACGGACTGAGCAGGGCGAGGAGACCGCCGAGGAAGGCCGCGAAATAGCCGATCCCGGACGTCACCGGCCGGCCTTCCCCGAGGTACGGGCCGCGTCGGCCGCCGCCTCGATCGCCTCCGTGAAGGTCTCCAGGGGCTGGGCGCCGGCGATCGGCCGCCCGTTGACCAGGAACGACGGGGTGGAGGTGGCGCCGAGGGCGTACCCCTGCTCCTGGTCCTTCCGGACCGCCTCGCGGGCCGCCTCGCCCTCGCTGTCCTTCGCGAACCGGGCGAGGTCCGGGACGCCGGCCTCCGCCGCGAGGGCGCGCAGCCGCTCCTTGCCGAAGCCCTTCTCCTTGGCCCCGTCCGCGTACGCCGCCTTGTGGAACTGCCAGAAGCGGCCCTGCTCCCCGGCGGCCCAGGAGGCGCGCGCCACGGCCTCCGACTCCTCGCCGAAGATCGGGAAGTTCCGCCACTCGATGCGCAGGGTGCCGTTCTCGACGTACTTCTTCACCAGGACGGGCTCGGTGTCCCGGGCGAACTTCCCGCAGTAGCCGCACTTGAAGTCGGCGTACTCGACGAGGACCACCGGCGCGTCCGCGCGCCCCAGGGCGAGCCGGTCGGACGCGTCCCTGCGGGCGTACTTCTCCAGCTCCGGATAGACCCCGGAGGCCGGGTCGGCGCTGACCCCGGCGACGGCGGAGGAACCGGCGGCGGACGGGCCGGCCGGCCGGGTGGCGGTGTACGAGGCGAGGGCGGCCAGCGCGGCGGCGACGGCCACGCCGGCGACGATCAGCGCGGGACGGGTCTTGGAGGAGGTCTTGGGGCTGGACATGAGGTGCACTCTAGACACGGGCCCGGAACACTCCGTGAGCAAGGTGCCCAATCCACCGCAATCCGGCCACGGAGAGACTCGTAAATCGGTTCGCCGCTTCTCGGCCGCAGGTGCGATCCTGGATTCCGTATGTCTACTTCCTTCGCCGCCCTCCAGTCCGTCCTGGCCGAGGTCTCGCTGCGGGACTCCCACCGGCTCGGCCGCCGTCTCGAAGGCGCCCGCCGCATCCGCAAGCCCGAGGCCCGCGCCGCCGTCCTGGACGAGATCGCCGCAGAGGCGGCCAAGGCCAAGGAGCGCGTCGACGGGCGCGCCGCCCGCGTGCCCGCCGTCACCTATCCCGAGCAGCTCCCGGTCTCACAGAAGAAGGACGAGATCCTGGAGGCGATACGCGACCACCAGGTCGTGATCGTCGCCGGTGAGACCGGTTCCGGAAAGACCACCCAGATCCCGAAGATCTGTCTGGAGCTGGGCCGGGGCGTCCGGGGCATGATCGGGCACACCCAGCCCCGCCGGATCGCCGCCCGCACGGTCGCCGAGCGCGTCGCCGAGGAGCTGCGGACCCCGCTGGGCGAGGCCGTCGGCTGGAAGGTCCGCTTCACCGACCAGGTGAACCCGGACGCCACCTTCGTGAAGCTGATGACGGACGGCATCCTGCTCGCCGAGATCCAGACGGACCGCGAGCTGCGCGCGTACGACACGATCATCATCGACGAGGCCCACGAGCGGTCCCTCAACATCGACTTCCTGCTCGGCTACCTGGCCCAGCTGCTGCCCCGGCGCCCCGACCTCAAGGTCGTGATCACCTCCGCGACCATCGACCCGGAGCGCTTCTCCCGCCACTTCGGCGACGCGCCGATCGTCGAGGTCAGCGGGCGTACGTATCCGGTCGAGGTCCGCTACCGGCCGCTCCTGGAGGAGGACTCCGAGGAGTCCGACCGGGACCAGATCACCGCCATCTGCGACGCCGTCGACGAGCTCCGGAAGGAGGGGCCGGGCGATGTCCTGGTCTTCCTCTCCGGCGAGCGCGAGATCCGCGACACGGCGGACGCCCTGACGAAGAAGAAGCTCCTCGGCACCGAGATCCTGCCGCTGTACGCCCGGCTCTCGCACGCCGAGCAGCACCGCGTCTTCCAGGCGCACTCCGGCCGCCGGATCGTCCTCGCGACCAACGTCGCCGAGACCTCGCTGACCGTCCCCGGCATCAAGTACGTGATCGACCCGGGCACCGCCCGCATCTCGCGCTACTCCCACCGCACCAAGGTCCAGCGGCTCCCGATCGAGGCGATCTCGCAGGCCAGCGCCAACCAGCGCAAGGGCCGCTGCGGCCGTACGAGCGACGGCATCTGCATCCGGCTCTACTCCGAGGACGACTTCCTCACCCGGCCGGAGTTCACCGACGCCGAGATCCTCCGGACCAACCTGGCGTCCGTCATCCTCCAGATGACCGCGGCCGGCCTCGGCGACATCGAGAAGTTCCCCTTCATCGACCCGCCGGACCACCGCAACATCCGGGACGGCGTCCAGCTCCTCCAGGAGCTCGGCGCGCTGAACCCGGCCGAGAAGGATCCCAAGAAGCGCCTCACCGAGCAGGGCCGGAAGCTCTCCCAGCTGCCCGTCGACCCCCGGCTCGCCCGGATGGTCCTGGAGGCCGACAAGAACGGCTGCGTCCGCGAGGTCATGGTGATCGCCGCCGCGCTCTCCATCCAGGACCCGCGCGAGCGGCCCTCCGACAAGCAGGCCCAGGCCGACCAGCAGCACGCCCGGTTCAAGGACGAGACCAGCGACTTCCTCGCCTTCCTCAACCTGTGGCGGTACGTGCGCGAGCAGCAGAAGGAGCGCGGCTCGTCGTCCTTCCGCCGGATGTGCAAGCAGGAGTACCTGAACTTCCTCCGCATCCGCGAGTGGCAGGACATCTACTCCCAGCTCCGCACGGTCGCCAAGCAGATGGGCATCCACCTCAACGAGGAGGACGCGCCGGAGCACTCCGTCCACGTCTCCCTCCTCTCCGGCCTCCTCTCGCACATCGGCCTGAAGGACGTGAAGGAGTCCAAGGACGGCGCCCCGAAGGAGGGATCCCGCCGCGAGGGCGGCCGGGGCGAGTACCTGGGCGCGCGGAACGCCAAGTTCGCGATCTTCCCCGGCTCCGCGCTCTTCAAGAAGCCCCCGCGGATGGTCATGTCCGCCGAGCTGGTGGAGACCTCCCGGCTCTGGGCGCGGGTGAACGCCCGGATCGAGCCCGAGTGGATCGAGCCGCTCGCCCAGCACCTGGTGAAGAAGACGTACAGCGAGCCGCACTGGGAGAAGGACCAGGCGGCCGTCATGGCGTACGAGAAGGTGACGCTGTACGGCGTCCCGATCGTCGCCGACCGCAAGGTGAACTACGGGCGGATCGACCCCGAGGTCTCCCGCGAGCTGTTCATCCGCAACGCCCTCGTGGAGGGCGACTGGCGCACCCACCACAAGTTCTTCGCCGACAACCGCAAGCTGCTCACCGAGGTCGAGGAGCTGGAGCACCGCGCCCGGCGCCGGGACATCCTCGTCGACGACGAGACGCTCTTCGACTTCTACGACAAGCGGGTCCCCGAACACGTCGTGTCCGGCGCCCACTTCGACTCGTGGTGGAAGCACAAGCGCCACGAGGCACCGGAGTTCCTCGACTTCGAGCGCGAGATGCTCATCAACGAGAAGGCCGGGGCCGTCACCAAGGACGACTACCCGGACTCGTGGCGGCAGGGCGCGCTCAAGTTCCGGGTGACGTACCAGTTCGAGCCCGGCGCGGACGCGGACGGCGTGACCGTCCACGTGCCGCTCCAGGTGCTGAACCAGGTGACGGACGACGGCTTCGACTGGCAGATCCCGGGCCTGCGGGAAGAGGTCGTGACGGAGCTGATCCGTTCCCTCCCCAAGCCCATCCGCCGCCACTACGTGCCCGCGCCGAACTACGCCGGCCGGTTCCTGGACGCGGTCGTGCCGGTCCAGGAGCCGCTGACGACGGCGCTGGCGCGCGAGCTCCAGCGAATGGTCGGCGTCCCGCTCACCCCGGAGGACTTCGACTGGGCGAAGGTCCCCGAGCACCTCAAGATCACCTTCCGGATCGTCGACGAGCGGCGCCGGAAGCTGGCCGAGGACAAGGACCTGGAGACGCTGCGCCTGAAGCTGCGCCCCAAGGCCCGCCAGGCGCTCTCCAAGGCCGCCCAGGCGGCGACGGCGGGCCCGGACGGCTCCGGGCCCTCCCTGGAGCGCTCGGGGCTGAAGGACTGGACGATCGGGACGCTGACGAAGGTCTTCGAGACCAAGCGCGGCGGGCAGCCGGTGAAGGCGTACCCGGCGCTGGTCGACGAGGGCGAGAGCGTGGCCGTACGGCTCTTCGACTCGGAGGCCGAGCAGGCGCAGGCGATGTGGCGGGGCACCCGGAAGCTGATCATGCTGAACATCCCGGTGAACCCGGCGAAGTTCGCCTCGGAGAAGCTGACCAACCAGCAGAAGCTGGCCCTGTCGGCCAACCCCCACGGCTCGATCCAGGCGCTCTTCGACGACTGCGCCACCGCCGCCGCCGACCGGCTGATCGCCGACCACGGCGGCCCGGCGTGGGACGAGGAGTCCTTCAGGAAGCTGTACGACAAGGTCCGCGCCGACCTGGTGGAGCTGACCATCCGCACGGTGGGCCAGGTCCAGCAGGTCCTGGCGGCCTGGCAGGCGTGCGAGCGGCGCCTGAAGGCCACCACGAGCCCCGCGCTGCTGCCGAACCTCCAGGACGTGCGGACGCAGCTCTCGTGGCTCGTGCCGGCCGGTTTCGTGACCCGTACGGGGCTGAAGCGGCTGCCGGACCTGATGCGCTACCTGGTGGCGGTGGACCGGCGGCTCCAGCAGATGCCGACCGGGGTCCAGCGGGACACCACCCGGATGGAGAAGGTCCACGAGATGCTCGACGAGTACGCGTGGCTCCTGGAGCAGTTGCCGAAGGGGCGGCCGGTGCCGGCCGAGGTCACCGACATCCGCTGGATGATCGAGGAGCTGCGGGTGAGCTACTTCGCGCATGCGCTGGGGACCGCCCATCCGGTCTCGGACAAGCGGATCGTGAAGGCCATCGACGCGGCCGTGCCGGGGCCCGCGCGGTAGCGGGGGCCCTCGCCGTCGGTGAGTTCGACCAGACCGCTGACCTGCTGTACAGTTCTTCTCGCAGCCACGGAACACCGGCTGCGAGGGCTCTGTGGAGCAGTTGGTTAGCTCGCCACCCTGTCAAGGTGGAGGTCGCGGGTTCAAGTCCCGTCAGAGTCGCCTGAGAAGAAGGCCCGCATCATCGCGATGCGGGCCTTCTTCGTGCGCCTCGACCCATGTTCCAGCTCCACTCGAACGGGGGACCTTAGTCCCACGGGCCGGTGACCAACGGCGGGTCGAGGGAGGATCCCGTAGTGGCAGGCTGTTCAGTGACAAGGCTTCGGGAGTGTGACGGGAGTCACTGAAAGTCCTTCAGAAACCCCCTCGTTTACGCCACCCCTACAACAGCTCAATTTAATACGTGCAATTGCACCCATGTTCGACGGGTGGGGCCGGGCACAAAAAGACGATCGCGCTGGACCCGGCGGAGTCCAGCGCGATCGGTGACGGTGGCCTGTTGGGGCAGGAACCGCCGGCAGAGCTGTGGGATGGGCGACCGGATTGGGGGATCCGGACGGGCCCGGTGTTACGGGGTGCTGCGGGTGACGCCGAAGCCTCAGGCTTCGCTGCGCTGCTGCGGAATGCCCGCCAGCAGGGCGCGAACCTCGGCCTCGCGGTACCGGCGGTGCCCACCCAGGGTGCGGATGGACGTGAGCTTGCCGGCCTTGGCCCAGCGCGTGACCGTCTTCGGGTCCACGCGGAACATCGTGGCGACCTCGGCAGGGGTCAGCAGCGGCTCGGCATCAGGGGTGCGAGCGGTCATGAGCGGCCTCCTCGGGAGAACCGAACCTTCTCGGTTCTTTCCTCTAAATTCTGCACCTTGACCCGCCTTGCCCGAAATGGCAGAAGCGGGCCGAGTCGGTTATAGGACGAACGGCTTGTCCTCGGCACTACAACTACACCATCCGTCCAGCCGCGTCGGCCAAACCGATGGAATTGCCCTCGCAGGTGTTCATCAGCGGCGGAAGTCGACTGACCATGCCATAACGGACAGTCACGCCACTGTGACGATCAGTCACAGAGCGATCAGGAGTCCTCAGACCCCCCATAGAGTGCAATGCTGAGCGTTCCGCCCAAAGTTGGACGGAAGGAACCCTCCCCGGACTCCTTGTCCTATTTTGGCACGAGGGTAGGTGATCGACGCAAGGGTACGTTTAGTGCTGTCCGTCACCCTTGAGCCAAAGGCCCGGTTCAGGACCAACGTCCCACCGGATCTGGCCAGAACGATCCGGCCAGACACCCTGAAGATCATTTACCCCGGAGGTACGGGTCTTGTCCATGCACACCTGACGAAGATGCCCGACCTATGTCAATTCGCGTGACGCAGGTCCCTGACGGCGCGCCAGCGCTCCGACAGCCGCGCGTACACCTCGGCCGCCGCGTCGTCGTCGCCCTCCCGCAGCGCCGCGAGCCCCTCCGCCACGTCCGCCGCCGACCGGTCATCCGCCAGCCGCTCCTCCGCCACCGCGTGCACGAGACCGCCGTAGTCCAGCTCCACCAGCGCCCGGGGGTGGAACTCCTCCAGCCAGCGGCCCACCTCGACCAGACCCTGGACCAGCACGCCCTCGTCCACCGAGTCCCGCAGCGCCCGCAGCGCCCGCGCCAGGCGGCGCCGCGCCTGCGCCATCGTCGTCCGGTAGCGCAGCACCGGCGCCCGCCCCGCCGCCCGGTCCCCCGGCTCGTACCGCCGCTCCTCCTCCCCGAAGAGCGCGAACCAGCGCAGCGGCACCTGCCACACCGCCGTCCTGATCCACGGCCGCGCGTCCGGGTTCCGCTCCAGCCACCGCTCGTGGTCCGCCTCCACCTGGGCCCGCACCACCGGCGGCACCATCGCGTCGAGCACCGGCGCCGGCAGCCCGCTCTCCGCCACCAGCTCGCGCAGCGCCAGCCACCCCCGCAGCCGGGTCCGCCACGGGCAGACCACCACGACGCCGTCCAGGTGCGCCACGAACGCCTCGCCGCTCTCGTGCACCGGCACCGGCACCGGCGGCACCGGCACCAGGTCCGCCAGCGAGCGCCGCAGCTCGTCCTGGGCGCCCGGGGCGCGCGACCCCCGCGCGTACCGCGACCAGTGGGTCCGCTCCGGCTCCGGGAACGCGGCCAGCGGCTCGTACACCCGGAGATACGAGGCGTACGGGACGAGCAACGTGGAGTCGACCGACATGCCGCGAATCCTTCCACGCGGGTACTCCGCGAGGAGGTGATCCGGCCCACTCCGTCCTCCTTACGCCCAGGTAGGACTTAATCTCATGGCGCAATGGGTCCTCCCCCACCCGCACGGGGGGCCCTCCGCCGCATCTTCCTTGGGAGTCACCACAGTGACCGCAACAGGCGCTGCTTTCGATGTACTGCACACCCTGTTCCACTCGGAGCAGGGAGGCCACGAGCAGGTCGTGCTCTGCCAGGACCGCGCCACCGGCCTCAAGGCCGTCATCGCCCTGCACAACACCGCCCTCGGCCCCGCGCTGGGAGGCACCCGCTTCTACCCGTACGCCACCGAGGCCGAGGCCGTCGCCGACGCCCTCAACCTGGCGCGCGGCATGTCGTACAAGAACGCCATGGCCGGGCTCGACCACGGCGGCGGCAAGGCCGTGATCATCGGCGACCCCGAGCAGATCAAGACCGAGGAACTGCTCCTCGCCTACGGCCGCTTCGTCGCCTCCCTCGGCGGCCGGTACGTCACCGCCTGCGACGTCGGCACCTACGTCGCCGACATGGACGTCGTGGCCCGCGCCAACCAGTGGACCACCGGCCGCTCCCCCGAGAACGGCGGCGCCGGCGACTCCTCCGTCCTGACCGCCTTCGGCGTCTTCCAGGGCATGCGCGCCTCCGCCCAGCACCTGTGGGGCGACCCCACCCTGCGCGGCCGGAAGGTCGGCGTCGCCGGCGTCGGCAAGGTCGGCCACTACCTCGTCGAGCACCTCCTGGAGGACGGCGCCGAGGTCGTCATCACCGACGTCCGCGAGGAGTCGGTGCGCCGGATCACCGAGAAGTTCCCCCAGGTGACCGTGGTCGCCGACACCGAGGCCCTGATCCGCGTCGAGGACCTGGACATCTACGCGCCGTGCGCGCTGGGCGGCGCGCTCAGCGAGGACACGGTTCCGTTCCTCACGGCGAAGGTCGTCTGCGGCGCGGCCAACAATCAGCTCGCCCACCCGGGCATCGAGAAGGACCTGGTGGAGCGCGGCATCCTCTACGCCCCGGACTACGTGGTGAACGCCGGCGGCGTGATCCAGGTCGCGGACGAGCTCCACGGCTTCGACTTCGACCGCTGCAAGGCGAAGGCCACGAAGATCTTCGACACCACCCTGGAGATCTTCGCACGTGCGAAGGCGGACGGCATTCCGCCGGCCGCGGCCGCCGACCGCATCGCCGAGCAGCGGATGGCGGACGCACGGCGACTCGGGGCCTGACCGCTCACGGGGAGTGACCGACCCGCCGACCGGGCGCCGAGCGCGAGACTTCGCTCACGCCGGTCGGCGGGTCGGCCCCCGAGAAGAGGTTAAAATCGCGATTGACCAGCGAGGAAAGGGCACCTCGATGGTTCTGTACCGGGGTATGTGATGCGCGCGGCGTACCGTAGACCCGAGGAAACAGGTACCGTTGAAGCCCTACGGACCGGTCTCTCCACCGAGAGCCCGTTTCGCATCATGAACGCGTGTCAAGACTCTGGGGCCAGCGAGCCCCGTCACCGAGGGGGTCGAGCCATGGGGCGCGGCCGGGCAAAGGCCAAGCAGACCAAGGTCGCCCGCCAGCTGAAGTACAGCAGCGGCGGGACTGACCTGTCGCGTCTGGCCAATGAGCTGGGCGCTTCGACTTCGAGCCAGCCGCCGAATGGCGAGCCGTTCGAGGACGACGACGAGGAAGACGACCCGTACGCGCAGTACGCGGATCTCTACAACACGGATGACGAGGACGAGGACGACGAGTCCGGTCCGCAGTCTCCGCGTCGCGCTTGACCTTCTGAACGCCGAAACTCGGTCCGGAACCCTCGGACCGAGTTTTCGTGCTGCTCAGGGCCGCTCCGAGCGGCTCGGGAAGGCTGATGTCCTCGGGGACACGCCGAGCGCTTCAGGGACATGAGGAAGGGGCACCCCGCCGGGCGGGGTGCCCCTTCCTTCGTCCGTGCGTGACTACTTCGCGTAGTCGCCGACCAGCTCCGCGCCGGAGTCCTTGTCGCCGCGCTCGGTGATCTCACCGGCGACCCAGGCGTCGAGTCCGCGGTCGGCCAGCGTGGTGAGGGCGGCGTCGACCGACTCGGCGGGGACGACGGCCATCATGCCGACGCCCATGTTGAGGGTCTTCTCCAGCTCCAGGCGCTCCACCTGGCCGGCGGTGCCGACGAGGTCGAAGATCGCGCCCGGGGTCCACGTGGAGCGGTCCACGGTGGCGTGCAGCCCGTCCGGGATCACCCGGGCGAGGTTGGCCGCGAGGCCGCCGCCGGTGATGTGGCTGTAGGCGTGCACCTCGGTGGTCCGGGTGAGCGCCAGGCAGTCCAGCGAGTAGATCCGGGTGGGCTCCAGGAGCTCCTCGCCGAGGGTCCGGCCCAGCTCCTCGACCTGCTGGTCGAGGCGCATGCCGGCACGGTCGAAGACCACGTGGCGGACGAGCGAGTACCCGTTGGAGTGAAGCCCGGAGGAGGCCATGGCGATGACCGCGTCCCCCGTACGGATGCGATCGGCGCCGAGGAGGCGGTCGTGCTCCACGACACCGGTGCCGGCGCCGGCCACGTCGAAGTCGTCCGGGCCGAGGAGGCCCGGGTGCTCCGCCGTCTCGCCGCCGACCAGGGCGCAGCCGGCGAGGACGCAGCCCTCGGCGATGCCCTTGACGATGGCGGCGACCCGCTCCGGGTGGACCTTGCCGACGCAGATGTAGTCGGTCATGAAGAGCGGCTCGGCGCCGCAGACGACGATGTCGTCCATGACCATGGCGACCAGGTCGTGGCCGATGGTGTCGTACACGCCCATCTGGCGGGCGATGTCGACCTTCGTGCCGACGCCGTCGGTGGCCGAGGCGAGCAGCGGACGCTCGTAGCGCTTGAGGGCGGAGGCGTCGAAGAGGCCGGCGAAGCCGCCGAGGCCGCCGAGGACCTCGGGGCGCTGCGTCTTCTTCACCCACTCCTTCATCAGCTCGACGGCGCGGTCGCCCGCCTCGATGTCGACGCCCGCAGAGGCGTAGCTGGCACCAGTGGTCTCAGGCATGCTGAAGAACTTTCGTGTCGTGTACTGCGGGTGTGCAGCGGGGTGTCACGGACGGCGCAGGGCGTCGGCTGCCGCGGTGGCGGCGGGGCCGGCGGCCAGCTCCGTCTCCAGGAGCTGCTTGCCGAGCAGCTCGGGGTCCGGCAGCTCCATCGGGTACTCGCCGTCGAAGCAGGCGCGGCAGAGGTTCGGCTTGGCGATGGTGGTCGCCTCGACCATCCCCTCCAGGGAGATGTACGAGAGCGAGTCCGCGCCGAGCGACTTGCCGATCTCCTCGACGGACATGCCGTTGGCGATCAGCTCCGCGCGGGTCGCGAAGTCGATGCCGAAGAAGCACGGCCACTTGACCGGCGGCGAGGAGATCCGGATGTGGACCTCGGCCGCGCCGGCCTCGCGGAGCATCCGCACCAGGGCGCGCTGGGTGTTGCCGCGGACGATCGAGTCGTCGACGACCACGAGCTTCTTCCCCTTGATGACTTCCTTGAGGGGGTTCAGCTTCAGCCGGATGCCCAGCTGGCGGATGGTCTGCGAGGGCTGGATGAAGGTGCGGCCGACGTAGGCGTTCTTCACCAGGCCGGCGCCGAACGGGATGCCGGACGCCTCCGCGTAGCCGATGGCGGCGGGGGTGCCGGACTCCGGCGTCGCTATGACCAGGTCGGCCTCGACCGGCGCCTCCTTGGCGAGGCGGCGGCCCATCTCCACGCGGGAGAGGTAGACGTTTCGGCCGGCGATGTCGGTGTCGGGGCGCGCCAGGTACACGTACTCGAAGACACAGCCCTTGGGCTTCGCTTCCGCGAATCGAGAGGTACGGATGCCGTTCTCGTCGATCGCGATCAGCTCGCCCGGCTCGACCTCGCGGACGAAGCTGGCGCCGCAGATGTCGAGGGCGGCGGACTCCGAGGCGACCACCCAGCCGCGCTCCAGACGGCCGAGGACCAGCGGGCGGATGCCCTGCGGGTCACGGGCGGCGTAGAGCGTGTGCTCGTCCATGAAGACGAGGGAGAAGGCGCCCCGGACCTCGGGGAGGACCTTCGCGGCGGCCTGCTCGATGGTGAGCGGCTTGCCGTCCTCGTCCACCTGGCCGGCGAGGAGCGCCGTGACCAGGTCGGTGTCGTTGGTGGCGGCGACCTGGGTGGCGCGGCCGTCCTTCTTGGGAAGGTCGGCGACCATCTCGGCCAGCTGCGCCGTGTTCACCAGGTTGCCGTTGTGGCCGAGCGCCAGGGACCCGTGGGCGGTGGCCCGGAAGGTCGGCTGGGCGTTCTCCCACACGGAGGCTCCGGTGGTCGAGTAGCGGGCGTGACCGACCGCGATATGACCCTGGAGGGAGCCGAGAGAGGTCTCGTCGAAGACCTGGGACACGAGGCCCATGTCCTTGAAGACGAGGATCTGGGAGCCGTTGCTGACCGCGATTCCCGCGGATTCCTGACCCCGATGCTGGAGGGCGTAGAGCCCGAAGTACGTGAGCTTTGCGACCTCTTCACCCGGAGCCCAGACACCGAAGACGCCACACGCGTCCTGGGGGCCTTTCTCGCCGGGGAGCAGGTCGTGATTGAGTCGACCGTCACCACGTGGCACGTCTTCGAGTCTAGGGGACCTCGACCGCTGGGCCGAATGGGAGAACGGCGCACGGACGCCTCCCGTAGGATCGCACCAAAAGATCGCCATGAGCTTGGAGGGGCCTACAAGGCAGGCGCCGGAAGGGCTCCCGCCGCCCGGCCCCTCCGCGGCGGCCCGCTCGTACCACCCCGGAACACCCCCCGCGATGTGACGCAGAACGCACGGACCGGGGGTTTCACCGGCGTTTCGATCACGCGAACTACGCGCGTGGACCCGGGGTCCGGGCGTTGACGCGTCCCCTTCGGTGCGACGAGGCTCCTGGCCCATGCAGCCCCGCAGTGACCGAGCGGTCACCCTCGTCCGGCGCCGGCACGTGGACCTCGTCCGTGTCGCGAGCGCGAGCTGTCGCCGCGCCGCCTGAACGAGACCGGCGCCCCCGTTGTGGGCGCCCGAGCGGCCCCTTCCCCGCCGCGCCCGGGTTCTCGCGCCTGAACACCCAGCCCCATGCGCGGCCGCATCGCGAGGTGCGGTGACCACCCTCCGTACCGCCCTCCGTGCTCGCCCTCCGTGCTCGCCCTCCGTACCGCCCTCTGGAGTTCCGCCATGCCCACGCCCCTGTCCCGCCGCGCCCTCGGCGGTGCCGCCGCCGGTGCCGCCGCGGCGGCCGCCCTCGGAACCGGCCCCGCCCACGCGGCCCCCGCCCACGCCCCCGCCGATGCCGCCCGCGCGGCCGAGCGGCCCTTCCGGGCCGCCCACCCCCGCCGCCACTCCCGGCGGCCGAACATCCTCGTCATCCTGGGCGACGACCTCGGCTGGGCCGACCTCTCCTCCTACGGCTCCCCGCACATCCGCACCCCGCACCTCGACCGCCTCGCCCGCGGCGGCGTCCGCTTCACCGACGCGTACTCCGGCTCCGCGACCTGCTCCCCCACCCGCTTCAGCCTCTACACCGGCCGCTACCCGGGCCGTACGAAGGGAGGGCTCGCCGAGCCGATCGCCGACAGGTCCGTCGGCCTGGAGCCCACCCACCCCACGCTCGCCTCGCTGCTCCGCGACTCCGGCTACGCCACCGCCCTCATCGGCAAGTGGCACTGCGGCTACCTCCCGGACTACTCCCCCACCAAGTCCGGCTGGGACGAGTTCTTCGGCAACTTCGGCGGCGCCCTGGAGTACTACTCCAAGCTCGGCCTCGGCGGCGAGTACGACCTCTACGAGGGCGACGCCCCGTACAAGGACCTCCGCTACTACACCCGGATCCTCACCGAGCGCGCGAGCGAGTACGTGAGCCGCGACCACGACCGCCCGTGGCTGCTCAACCTCAACTTCACCACCCCGCACTGGCCGTGGATCGCCGACGGCGACGAGGAGGCGAGCGCCGAGATCGTCCGGCGCGTCAAGGCCGGCGACCGCTCCGCGCTGTGGCACCAGGACGGCGGCTCGGTCGAGAAGTACAAGGAGATGGTCGAGGACCTCGACCGCTCGATCGGCACGGTGCTCGGCGCGCTCCGGCGCTCCGGCCGGGAGCAGGACACCCTCGTCCTCTTCGCCAGCGACAACGGCGGCGAGCGCTTCTCCTACAACTGGCCGCTCGCCGGCAACAAGGGCTCCCTCCAGGAGGGCGGCATCCGCGTCCCCACGATCCTGCGCTGGCCCGCCCGGATCGACGGCGGCCAGGTCAGCGGCCTCCCGGTCTTCACCCCCGACTGGACGGCGACCCTGCTCGACCTGGCCGGCGCCCGCCCCCACCCCGCCCATCCGCTCGACGGCACGAGCCTCGCGGGGCACCTGCTGCGCGGCGCCGGGGTGCCCGAGCGGGACCTCTTCTGGCGGGTCAGGGGCGAGCGGGCGCTGCGCCGCGGCGACTGGAAGTACTACCGGGGCAGGTCCGGCCGCGACCAGCTCTTCGACCTCTCCTCGGACGCCCGCGAGCAGGCGGACCGGGCGCCCTTCGAGCAGGCCAGGCTCGCCGGGCTGCGGGCCGCGTGGGAGCGGATCGACGCGGGGCTGCTGCGCTACTGAGCCGGCGGCTCGGCCCGTGCGGTCAGGCCCTCGCCGGCGCCGTCGGTGAGGGTCAGCGTGCGGTGGTCGAGGCGGTAGGCGAGCGGTCCGTCGAGGAGTTCGTACAGCCGCGTCTCCAGGGTCATCCGCGGGCTCTCGCACATCATCCGGGTGGTGGCGGCGGGGCCCTCGACGGTGAGCGTGCGGGCCTTCTCGTCGATCTTCGCGGTGGCGGAGAAGTCGTTGCAGCCGAGGTTGCCGGTGACCTTGCCGTCGGCGCCGATCACCAGGCGGGCCTTGCCCTCCGCGCCCGCCGGGAGGGAGGCCGCGGTGTCCTGGGAGACCAGCCCCTCGACCTTCCAGGTGGTGCCGCGGAGCGGGGCGGACGGTTCGGCGGCCAGCTCGACCTTCCGCGTGCCGTCCGTGGAGACGAGGGTGAGCGCGCCGTCCTCCAGGGTGCCCGTCAGGGGGCCGGTGAAGGCGGCGAGGAACGCGGTCTCGAAGCGCTGCCGGTCGCCGGGGCAGCCCATCTCGGTGACCTCGTTCGCGGAGACGGTGACGGTGGCGCCGGTCACGGCGACGCCCGCGCCGAAGTGGTTGCAGCCGGTACTGCCCTGGGCGCGCCCGTTCTCGGCGAAGCTGACGCGGGCCCCGTCGGGGGCCGGGGACCGGCCGCCGTCGACGGTCACGGCGCCGACCGTCCAGTGGGTGCCGGTGAGGGGGAGGTCGGGGTCTCCTGCGCCGCCGCTTCCGCCGTTCTCCCCCTGTCCGCAGGAGGTGAGCGCGGCGAGCAGGACGGCGGCGGTGGCGAGGGTGCTGCGCGGCTTCGGCATGCCGGTGGGACGCGGAAGGGCCGCACCGGGTTCCCCGGCTCGGCCGACCGGGGGAACGGGCTCGGCTCCTCATGGGCCGGGACCGCCCGGCGGGCTCAGCTCGCCCGACGGCCCCGGACCGCCCGGCGGGCTCAGCTCATCAGGGGCAGCAGCGCCGCCAGGTCGGCGCGCTCGCCGCTGGCGGCGATGCGGGCCGCGTCCAGCTCGGCCGCCCAGTCGGTACGCCCGGTGGCCAGGCGGATCCAGGTCAGCGGGTCCGTCTCGACGACGTTCGGCGGAGTGCCCCGGGTGTGCCGGGGGCCCTCCACGCACTGGACGACCGCGTACGGCGGGATCCGGACCTCCACCGCGCCGCCCGGGGCCTTCGCCGCGAGCGCGTCCGCGAGCAGCCGGGTGCAGGCCGCGAGCGCCTGCCGGTCGTAGGGGATCTCCGTACCGGTCGCGGCGGCGAGGTCGTCGGTGTGGACGACCAGCTCGACGGTCCGGGTGACGAGGTGGTCGGCGAGCGTCATGGCGCCGAAACGGGTCGGCAGCAGCCGCTCCCCGTCCGCGCCGGCCAGCGCCTTCGCGAAATCGTCCGCCACGCGCGCGTAGAGCCCGGGAAGGTCGGCCGCGTCGAGGGCCCGCACGTCCTCGTCGATCGTCGCGGCGCCGGTCGCGGTGGCCAGGGGCCAGTCGAGCAGGGCGAGTTCACGGCGGGCGGGTTCGGGCCCGGCCAGACCGCGGACGACCGTGCCGAGCGCCATCGTGAGGTGTGCGGCCAGTTCCCGCACCGTCCAGGTCCCGAGCCGGGTGGGCCGGTCGAGCGCCTCCGGCGGGAGGGCGAGCACCGCGTCCCGTACGTGCCCGAACTGGGCGGTGACGGCGGCCCGGATCTTGTCGGGGTCGTAGCTGCGGGGGCGTTTCCTGGCGGGTGGCATGGCCCGAGGCTAGCGCCGAGACTTGAGGAAGGGGGAACACCCCTCAGGAAAGGCAGTGGCGGGACCATGACCCATCACGAGCACCCCGACGCGGCTGTCGTACGCCGGGGCTACGAAGCGTTCGCCGCCGGCGACATGGAGACGCTCGCCTCCCTGATGACCGGCGACTGCACGCACCACTCGCCCGGCGAGAGCCGGATGTCCGGGCACTTCAAGGGCAGGGACAACGTCCTGGACCACTACGGGCAGCTCGCCGAACTGACCGACGGCACGTTCCGGGTGGAGCTGAAGGGCGTCTACCCGGACGGCAGGGGCCATGTGATGTCCGTCCACCGGTGGCACGGAGACCGGGGCGACCGGGGCATCGAGATGGACGGCGGCCTCTTCTTCACCCTCATCGGCGGCAAGATCTCCGACATCGACGAGTGCGTGGCGGACATCCCCGAATCGGACGCCTTCTGGGGCACCGCCTAGCCGCCCGGCCGCCGCCCGCTCAGACCCCCGGCCGCCTAGCGCGGGCAGTCCTCCCGGGCCGCCACCGTGAAGGTCTCGCCGTTCCGGGGGACGCCGACGCCCCGCCAGACGAACGGGATGCCGGAGGCGGTGTCCAGGTCCGGGCCGTCCATCAGGTGGAAGTGGACGTGCGGCTCCGTGGAGTTGCCGGAGTTCCCGCAGGCGGCGAGCGGCTGCCCGGCCGTGACCCGGTCGCCTGCGGCCACCCGCAGCGAGCCGCGCCGCAGATGGGCGTAGACGGCGTACGTACCGTCTCCCAGGTCGAGGACGAGGTGGTTGCCGGTGACCCGGCGGGGCCCGGCCACCGCCCGTACCGCCGACTCGACGAGCAGCAGGTAGGCGAGGGCGGGCAGCGAGGCCCGGCCGAGGTGGTCGCGCTGCCGGTCCTCGGCGTGGACGACGGTGCCGTCCGCGACCGCGAGCAGCGGGGCGCCGAAGGCGGGGTACGCGTCGGGGCGGCGGGCGAGCGGGGCGAGGGCCGCGAAGGCCGGCCGGGGCCGGTCCGGGTCCTCGGCGACGATGTCGACGGCGTACGCCTGCCCGTAGGCGCGGGTGCCGTGGCTGGGCACGCGGTCGGCGGGGCTGTTGAGCGCCGACCAGGTGCCGCCGACCGGCGGATCGATCTCCACCGGCTCGGCGGGGGCGCGGGCGGCGGCGCGGCGGGCGGTCACGGAGAGGCCCGTGCCGAGCGCGGCCGCGGCGAGGAAGGGCAGCCAGCCGACCCAGTACGGGTAGGGCGGTTCGACCACGACCGAGACGAGGGCCTGGACGACGAAGAGCGCCCAGAGCAGCCGGTGCAGCACGGCGCAGGTCTTGCGGGCCTTGCGGGTCTTCCGCGCGGACGTCATGCGGGTACCTCCGGGGCGGGTCAGCGGCGGGCGGCGGCGAGGACGACGAGCAGGGGGACGACGCGCTCGGCGGGCACCTCGTGCCGGCCCCGGCCGCCGGGGCGGAGCCAGCCGGCCGCGGTCAGCTGGCGCAGGTGGTGGTAGATCTGGCCCGTCGTGCCGAGGTCCGCGAGTTCGGACAGCTCGGCCGCCGTGCGCCGGCCGCCGAGGATCTCGCGCAGCAGCCGAAGCCGTACGGCGTGGCCGAGCGCGGCGAGCGCCTCGACCGGTCCCTCGTCGTCCAGGACGTCCTCGGTGAGGGCGCCGGTCTGCCACTCGTACCGCTCCCCGGTGGGCAGGCGTACGGCTCCGGTGAAGAGGACGCCGCCGTCGGCGGCCTCGGCCCCGGCCGCGGCCAGGCGGTCCTTCCAGCCGTCGAGCGCCCAGAAGTCGCCCTCGTACGCGGCGGCCGGCGGGTTCGCGCCGGCGGACTCCAGCGCGGCGACCCGCGCTTCCAGTGCGGCGACCCGCTCCTCGATCTCCATGCCTCCGAGATTACGTCATCACGTAATTCCGTACAACGCGGTACGGAAAAACCCCCGCCCGAGCGGAGCGGGGGTTTCTCCTACGGCGTGGACTCAGGCCAGCAGACCCGGAATCGTCGCCTCGTGCGCGCTGCGCAGCTCCTCCAGGGAGAGCGTGAACTCGCCCTGGACGTCGACCGCGTCGCCGTCGACGACACCGATGCGGGTCGCCGGCAGGCCACGGGCGCCGCACATGTCGGTGAAGCGGAGCTCCTCGCTGCGCGGGACGGCGACGACCGCGCGGCCCGCCGACTCCGAGAAGAGGAACGTGAAGGCGTCCAGGCCCTCGGGGACGACCAGGCGCGCGCCGTTCCCGCCGCGCAGGCAGGACTCGACGACCGCCTGCACGAGACCGCCGTCGGACAGGTCGTGCGCCGCGTCGATCATGCCGTCGCGGGAGCCCGAGATCAGGATCTCGCCGAGCAGCTTCTCCCGGTCGAGGTCCACGGCCGGCGGCATGCCGCCGAGGTGCTGGTGGATCACCTCGGACCAGGCCGAACCGCCGAACTCCTCCTTGGTGTCGCCGAGCAGGTAGAGGAGCTGGCCCTCTTCCGCGAAGGCGATCGGGGTGCGGCGGTTGACGTCGTCGATCACACCGAGGACGGCCACGACGGGCGTCGGGTGGATCGCGACCTCACCGGTCTGGTTGTACAGCGAGACGTTGCCGCCGGTGACCGGGGTGCCCAGCTGGAAGCAGCCGTCCGCGAGACCACGGGTGGCCTCGGCGAACTGCCACATCACGGCCGGGTCCTCGGGCGAGCCGAAGTTCAGGCAGTCCGAGATGGCGAGCGGCTTGGCACCCGAGGCGGCGACGTTGCGGTACGCCTCCGCCAGCGCGAGCTGCGCGCCGGTGTACGGGTCGAGCTTGGCGTACCGGCCGTTGCCGTCGGTCGCCATGGCCACGCCGAGGTTGGTCTCCTCGTCGATGCGGACCATGCCCGCGTCCTCGGGCTGCGCCAGGACCGTGTTGCCCTGCACGAACCGGTCGTACTGGTCCGTGATCCAGGACTTCGACGCCTGGTTCGGGGAGGAGACGAGCCTGAGGACCTGGTCCTTCAGCTCGGCGCCGTCCTGCGGCCGGGGCAGCTTGCCGGCGTCGTCGGCCTGGAGCGCGTCCTGCCACTCCGGGCGGGCGTACGGCCGGTGGTAGACCGGGCCCTCGTGGGCGACCGTGCGCGGCGGCACGTCGACGATCTGCTCGCCGTGCCAGAAGATCTCCAGGCGCTCGCCCTCGGTGACCTCACCGATGACGACCGCGATGACGTCCCACTTCTCGCAGATCTCCAGGAAGCGGTCGACGTGCTGCGGCTCGACGATCGCGCACATCCGCTCCTGCGACTCGCTCATGAGGATCTCCTCGGGCGAGAGCGTCGCGTCGCGCAGGTGCACCTTGTCGAGGTCCACGCGCATGCCGCCGGAACCGGCGGAGGCCAGCTCGGAGGTGGCGCAGGAGAGCCCGGCGCCGCCGAGGTCCTGGATGCCCGCGACGAGCTTCTCCTGGAAGATCTCCAGGGTGCACTCGATGAGGAGCTTCTCCTGGAACGGGTCGCCGACCTGGACCGCGGGGCGCTTGGTGGGCTTGGTGTCGTCGAAGGTCTCGGACGCGAGGACCGAGACGCCGCCGATGCCGTCGCCGCCCGTGCGGGCGCCGTACAGGATGACCTTGTTGCCGGGGCCCGACGCCTTGGCGAGGTGGATGTCCTCGTGCTTCATCACGCCGATGCAGCCGGCGTTGACCAGCGGGTTGCCCTGGTAGCAGGAGTCAAAGACGACCTCGCCGCCGATGTTGGGCAGGCCCAGGCAGTTGCCGTAGCCGCCGATGCCGGCGACGACACCGGGCAGCACGCGCTTGGTGTCGGGGTGGTCGGCCGCGCCGAAGCGCAGCGGGTCGACGACCGCGACCGGGCGGGCGCCCATGGCGAGGATGTCGCGGACGATGCCGCCGACGCCGGTGGCCGCGCCCTGGTAGGGCTCGATGTACGAGGGGTGGTTGTGCGACTCGACCTTGAAGGTGACCGCGTACCCCTGGCCGACGTCGACGACGCCCGCGTTCTCGCCGATGCCGACCAGCATGGCGTCGTTCTCGGGGGTCTTCTCGCCGAACTGCTTCAGGTGGACCTTGCTGCTCTTGTAGGAGCAGTGCTCGGACCACATGACCGAGTACATGGCGAGCTCGGCGCCGGTGGGACGGCGGCCGAGGATCTCGCGGATGCGCGCGTACTCGTCCTCCTTGAGGCCGAGCTCCTTCCAGGGCTGCTCGCTGTCCGGCGTCTCGCTCGCGTGCTTGACGGTGTCGAGGCTCATCAGGCGTTGACCAGCTTCTTGAGGATCGAGGTGAAGAAACCGAGACCGTCCGTCTTGCCGGTGCCGATCAGCGGTTCGACGGCGTGCTCGGGGTGCGGCATGAGGCCGACCACGTTGCCCGCGGCGTTGGTGATGCCCGCGATGTCGCGGAGCGAGCCGTTGGGGTTCATGTCCAGGTAGCGGAAGGCCACCCGCCCCTCGGCCTCCAGCTCGTCGAGCACGCGCTCGTCGGCGACGTACCGGCCGTCCATGTTCTTGAGCGGGACCTCGATCTCCTGGCCCGCGGTGTAGTCCGAGGTCCAGGCGGTCTCCGCGTTCTCCACCCGCAGCTTCTGGTCGCGGCAGATGAAGTGGAGGTGATTGTTGCGCAGCATCGCGCCCGGCAGCAGATGGGCCTCGGTGAGGATCTGGAAGCCGTTGCAGATGCCGAGGACCGGCATGCCGGCCTTCGCCTGCTCGATGATGGTCTCCATCACCGGCGAGAAGCGGGAGATGGCGCCCGCCCGCAGGTAGTCGCCGTACGAGAAGCCGCCGGCGAGGACGACCGCGTCGACCTGCTTGAGGTCCTTGTCGCGGTGCCACAGCGAGACCGGCTCGGCGCCCGCGAGGCGGGCGGCGCGGAGCGCGTCCTGGTCGTCGAGCGTGCCGGGGAAGGTGACGACGCCGATGCGAGCGGTCACGACTCGACCTTCACGACGAAGTCTTCGATCACGGTGTTGGCGAGGAAGGTTTCGGCCATCTCATGGATGCGGGCGAGGGCGGCGTCGTCGACCGGTCCCTCCACCTCCAGCTCGAAGCGCTTCCCCTGACGGACGTCGGCGATTCCGGCGAACCCGAGGCGGGGCAGTGCACGCTGCACCGCCTGTCCCTGCGGGTCGAGGATCTCCGGCTTGAGCATGACGTCGACTACGACGCGTGCCACTGGCACTCCCGGTGGTGTGTTGCGTGGGCGGTTCCCTCAGCGTACCTGCCTCCAAATTCTACGCGGGTAGAGATCTGAAGGATCCTCCAAATGCCCAGGCCGGAAGCCGCCCCCGGCGAAGATCCACCCCAAACCCCCCACACCCCCGCCCGCACATGAAATGCGAGTGAAATATCGGGCTCCTCAATGCCCCGGGACACGCTGAGACAATTGCCAGGGCTTCACAATGCGAGCCCCATCGCTGTACAAAGGAATCCAGAGGAAAACAGCATTGTCCCCGGGCAGTCAGCGGCCTGGTGTCACCGCACGTCAGAGGCGCACCCATAGCCTTGGGCAGGTGGCGGGCCACAGGAAAGGACCGATATCCGTGGCGCAGCGAGTGGTGGTCACCCTCTCCGACGACATCGACGGCGGAGAAGCGGCGGAAACGGTCGCGTTCGGTCTCGACGGGAAGATGTACGAGATCGACCTGAATGCTGCCAATGCAAAGAAACTCCGCAAGGCCCTCGCGCCCTACCTCGCGGCCGGGCGGAAGCAGACGGGCAAGGCGGCTGCCGGTGTGACCGGAACCACCGTCGCGTTCAAGCACACCGCCCTCGCCCCCGATCCGGCGGCCGTCCGGGCCTGGGCCCAGTCCAACAAGATGGACGTGCCGGCCCGGGGCCGCATCCCCAAGCGGGTCTACGAGGCGTTCCGCGAAGCGAGCTGACGGGCGGCCGGCGGCGGGGTGCGACAGCGGGCCGGGGCGGGGCGCGACGGCGACCTCCGGAGCCGATTTGCAAACCACCCCCCATGATCCGCTAGAGTCTGGAACACGCCGAGGGGCGAGGCCGAAAAAGCCGAACCCCCAGCAGCGTGCGGGTGTAGTTCAGTAGTAGAACGTCCCCCTTCCAGGGGGAAGGCGCAGTGTGCGATCCCTGTCACCCGCTCTGCATCACGGTTACCGACCACTCCGGTGGATCAGGTACAGTGGTGCTCGCACCGACCAGTGAGAGCTGGTCGGGAGCAATGCGGACGTGGCTCAGTTGGTAGAGCATCACCTTGCCAAGGTGAGGGTCGCGAGTTCGAATCTCGTCGTCCGCTCAGGGTTGAAGGCCCCGGTTCATCGAACCGGGGCCTTCGTCGTTCTTCCGTCTTTTCCGCCGCTCATGACATTTGTCAGTCGGAGGTGCTGACAGCGAGCACTGTCCTTCCCCCTTTACGGACGGGAGGCTGGAGCCATGACAGCTGAAGCCCCCACACCGGCCATCGAGGCGACCGACCTGAGCCGCACCTACGGCGGCGGTTTCGAAGCGGTGCGCGGCATCTCGCTCACCGTGCCCCGGGGCGAGATCTTCGCCCTCCTCGGCACCAACGGCGCCGGCAAGACCTCCACCGTCGAACTCCTGGAGGGCCTCGCCGCCCCGACCGGCGGCACCGCCCGCGTCCTCGGCCACGACCCGTACCGGGAACGCTCCGCCGTCCGCCCGCGCATCGGCGTCATGCTCCAGGAGGGCGGCTTCCCCTCCGACCTCACCGTCGCCGAGACCGTACGCATGTGGGCCGGCGTCACCAGCGGCGCCCGCCCCGCCGGCGAAGCCCTCGCCGCCGTCGGCCTCACCGGCCGCGAGAAGGTGCGGATCAAGCAGCTGTCCGGCGGCGAGCGCCGCCGCCTCGACCTCGCCTGCGCCCTCCTCGGCCGCCCCGAGGTCCTCTTCCTCGACGAGCCCACCACCGGCCTCGACGCCGAGGGCCGCCGCGACACCTGGGAACTCGTCCGCTCCCTGCGCGCCCAGGGCACCACCGTCCTCCTCACCACGCACTACCTGGAGGAGGCCGAGACGCTCGCCGACCGGCTCGCGATCATGCACGCCGGCCGGATCGTCCTCTCCGGCACCCCCGCCGAGGTCACCGCCGCACAGCCCGCCCGGATCCGCTTCACGCTCCCCGCCGGCGTACCGGCCGCCCGGCTGCCGCTCGGCCTGAAGGCCGCCGCCGACGGCGACCGGATCGAGATCCGCACCCACGCCCTCCAGGACGACCTCACCGGACTCCTCGACTGGGCCCGCGACCACGACATCCGGCTCGACGGGCTCGACGCCCGCTCCGCCTCCCTCGAAGAGGCGTTCCTCGACATCGCCTCCCGCACGGAGGACACCCCCGCCGGCCCGAAGGAGACCGTGAACCGATGAGCGCCACCGCCCCCACCACCGGACGGCCGTCCACCACCCTCACCCGGCTCGCCGCCCTCGGCCGCGCCGAACTCACCCTCCTCGGCCGCAACCGCAACAACCTCTTCATCGCCGCCGCCATGCCGCTGCTGATGATCTTCCTGCTGCGGTCCTCCCTCAAGGGCATCGACGAGGCCACCCTCGGCATCTCCCTCGGCTCCGCCACCCTCATCGGCGGCACCGGCATGGTCCTGCTGCTCGTCGTCTACATGAGCCTCACCTCCAGCCTCGTCGCCCGCCGCGAGGAACTCGTCCTCAAGCGGCTGCGCACCGGCGAGGCCACCGACACCGAGATCCTCACCGGCGCCGCCCTGCCCGCCACCGCCATCGCCCTGCTCCAGTGCGCGATCCTCACCATCGGCGGCTTCACGCTCCTCGGCGCCGACGCCCCCGCCCGCCCCGACCTGCTCGTCCTCGGCCTCGCCGCCATGATCGCGCTGCTCGCCGGGCTCGCCGCCCTCACCACCACCATCACCAGGACCGTCGAGAGCGCGGGCCTCACCACCCTGCCGCTCTTCCTCGTCTCCTCCTTCGGCTCCGGCCTCTTCGTCCCCCGCGACGCCCTGCCCGGCATGGCCGCCGACCTCGCCCAGCTCCTCCCGCTCAGCGGCGCCATGGAGTTCGTCCGGGCCGGCTGGCTCGGCACCGCCGACGCGGGCAGCCTGCTCACCGCCGCGCTCAATACAGTGGCCTGGGGCGTCCTGACGGCGTGGGCGGTCCGCCGCTGGTTCCGCTGGGAGCCCCGGCGCTAGCGGAACCGGAGGGAACGGATCGGATGCCCACGATGACGGGATGGTGGTCGCGGCGCAGCGTCGCCGGGAAGGTCGAGCTGTACACGCGGTGGACCTTCCACCTCATGGCGCCCGTCGAGCTGGTCGCGCTCGGCGGGCTCCCGCTCAGCCGCGACGAGGACAGCGGGCTCGGCACGGCCGGCGTGATCGGCCTCCTCCTGTGGATCCTGCTCCACTGCGGGCTCTGCGTGACGCTCGCCTCGCGGGCCTTCGACCACACCAGCGGCACCCGGCCGCGGCCGGTCCGGCTCGCCGTCGTCCTCGCCGCCGCCACCGCCGCGGCCGACCTCGCGATCGCCGTGCTGTGGGCGACCGGCGCGCTGCCCGACGCCTCGGTGAACGCCGGCGTCATCGTCGTCACCTCGATCTTCACCGCCGGCGCGCTCGTCCTCTGCCTGGACCGGGTACGGGAGATGGCGTGCGCCGTCCTCGCCACCGCCGTGGCCGCCGCGCTGCCGCTCGCCGTCACGGGCCACGGCCTGCCGGTGTCCGTGGCCACCCTCGTCGGCATCCTCATCGGAGGCGGTGGCTACGCCGCCGCCTGCGGCTTCTCCTCCTGGCTGCTCGGCGTCGTCCAGGAACTGGAGCGCTCCCGCGACCTCAAGGCCCGGCTCGCCGTCGCCGAGGAACGGCTCCGCTTCGGCCGCGACCTGCACGACGTCATGGGCCGCAACCTCTCGGTCATCGCGCTCAAGAGCGAGCTCGCCGTCCAGCTCGCCCGGCGTGGCCGGCCCGAGAGCGTCGACCAGATGGTCGAGGTCCAGCGGATCGCCCAGGAGTCCCAGCGGGAGGTCCGGGAGGTCGTCCGCGGCTACCGGGAGGCCGACCTCCGGGTCGAGCTGGAGGGCGCCCGCGGTGTCCTCGACGCCGCCGGCATCGACTGCGCCGTCGACGCGCCCGCCCTCGACCTCCCCGCCGGAGTGCAGTCCGCGCTCGGCTGGGTCGTCCGCGAGACCACCACCAACGTGCTGCGGCACGGCGACGCCCGCCGCTGCGCGATCACCCTGCGGCGGACGGCGGACGCGGTGCTGCTCACCGTGGAGAACGACGGGGCGGCGGTACGGGACGGGGCCGGCGGCCCCGGACGTACCGGCTCCGGCCTCGCCGGGCTCCGCGAACGGCTCGGGGCGGTGGGCGGCACCCTGGAGGCCGGCTTCGCGGATCCGCAGTCCTTCCGCGTCACCGCCCGGGTGTCGCTGGCCGTGCCGGAGACCACCGGCAACCGACAGGAGAAGGAGACGGTCGCGTGACCGAGCCCGTACGCGTCCTGCTCGCCGACGACGAGCACCTGATCCGGGGCGCGCTCGCCGCCCTGCTCGCCCTGGAGGACGACCTCGTCGTCGTCGCCGAGGCCGCGACCGGACCCGAGGCGCTCGCCATGGCCCGCGCCCACCGGCCCGACGTGGCCGTCCTCGACCTCCAGATGCCAGGGGCGGACGGTGTGACGGTGGCCACATCGATCCGGGATGAACTCCCGGACTGCCGCACGATGATCGTGACCAGCCACGGCCGCCCCGGGCACCTCAAGCGGGCCCTCGCGGCGGGCGTCCGCGGCTTCGCCCCGAAGACCGTCAGCGCCCAGCGGCTGGCCGAGCTGATCCGTACCGTGCACGCCGGAAACCGTTACGTGGACCCGGAGTTGGCGGCCGACGCGATCGCCGCCGGGGACTCCCCGCTGACCGCGCGCGAGGCCGAGGTGCTCGAACTCGCCGCCGACGGCGCCCCCGTCACGGAGATCGCCCGGCGGGCCGCGCTCTCCCCCGGCACGGTCCGGAACTACCTCTCCTCCGCCGCCGCGAAGCTCGGTGCGGAGAACCGTCACGCGGCCGTGCGTCTCGCCCGGTCGAAAGGTTGGGTATAGTTAGCAGCGCGCTACGGCGCATGCGGACGTGGCTCAGTTGGTAGAGCATCACCTTGCCAAGGTGAGGGTCGCGAGTTCGAATCTCGTCGTCCGCTCAGAGTCGAAGGCCCCGGTTCATCGAACCGGGGCCTTCGTCGTGTCCACGGGACGCGGTCGGCGCCGCCGTACGGGCCCGGGTCGGGGCCCGTACGGGACGGGGTCGCGTCGGCTAGAAGCTGTCGGACCAGGACTGGCCGGTCAGCAGCTCGTACGCCTCCAGGTACTTGGCGCGGGTGGCGTCCACGATCTCCTGCGGGAGCGCCGGCGGCGGCTGCTCGCTCTTGCGGTCCCAGCCCGAGGCCGGCGAGGTCAGCCAGTCCCGGACGAACTGCTTGTCGTACGAGGGCTGGGCCCGGCCCGGCTGCCACTGGTCGGCCGGCCAGAAGCGGGAGGAGTCCGGGGTCAGGACCTCGTCGGCGAGGACCAGCGTGTCGCCCTTGAAGCCGAACTCGAACTTGGTGTCGGCGAGGATGATGCCCCGCTCGCGCGCGATGTCCCGGGCCCGGCCGTAGACGGCGAGGGTGGTCTGGCGCAGCAGGGCGGCGGTCTCGGCGCCGACCTCGCGGGCCACCTCCTCGTACGAGACGTTCTCGTCGTGGTCGCCGACGGCGGCCTTGGTCGCCGGGGTGAAGATCGGCGCGGGCAGCTCGGAGCCGTCGGTGAGCCCCTCGGGAAGGGCGAGGCCGCAGACCGTGCGGGACGCGTCGTACTCGACCAGGCCGGAGCCGGTGAGGTAGCCGCGCGCGACGCACTCGACCGGGACCATGTCGAGGGACGTGCAGACGAGGGTGCGGCCCGCCCAGTCGGCGGGGGCGCCGGCCGGCAGCTCGGTGGAGAGGACGTGGTTCGGCGCCAGGTCGGAGAGCTGGTCGAACCACCACAGGGAGAGCTGCGTGAGGACGCGGCCCTTGTCCGGGATCTCGGTGGGGAGCACCCAGTCGTACGCGGACATGCGGTCGCTCGCCACCATCACGAGCTCGCCCGCCCCGTTCCGGTACAGGTCGCGCACCTTGCCCGTGTGCAGGTGGGTCAGGCCCGGGACCTCGACGGGCTCGGGCTTTTCTACGAATCCGGACACGGTTCCTCCGCGTAGGTTGATCCAGGAACGGTCCGATTCTCTCGCACGCGCGACCGGGCCCGCCGACCGGGGCGGCGCGCCCGGGTCAGTCCCTCTTACAGATCCGGTCGAGGAGGTTGGCGGTGGCGCGCTGCACCCGGGTGTCGACATGGCCCGGCCGGTCCAGCGCCGGTGACCAGGCGAAGGTGCCGGAGGCGAAGACCCAGGCCCCCGAGGGCGCCCGGTAGAGGCTGGTCTCCTGGTGGCGCAGCGCGCCGTCGCCGTCGCGGTAGGGCGAGTGGGCGAGCAGGATGCGGCTGTCGTGCTCGGGGAGCGCGGTGCGCGGGAAGTAGCGGTCGGCCTCGCCGGCGACCAGGCCGGGGAGTTCGTCGCCGTCGCCGGCGCCGGTCGCCTCCCAGAGCCAGTGCTCCGCGTTCCGCACGACGAGCGGGTGCGGTTCGGGCACCCGGCCGGCGTACTGGATGCCGAGGAGCTGCTGCTCGGGGCGGTCCACCTCGCGCCAGAGCGCGGGGCGGCCGGGGCCGCGGCGCTTGCGGCAGGTGAGCAGCCGGTCCGGCACGCCGGACGGCGAGGGGCCGAGCTCCACGTGCCAGTACATGGTGTTGGCGGAGAGGAAGACGAGCGAGGTGCCCTGGTCGCGGGCGCGCTCGGCGGCCCGGCGCATCGGGGCCGACCAGTACTCGTCGTGGCCGGGGAAGACCAGGCCCCGGTAGCGGGTCGGGTCGACCCGGCCGGCGTGCAGGTCGCGGGTCTCGGCGTAGGCGAGGTCGTAGCCGTACCGCTCCGCCCAGCGGATGAAGTCGTAGGCGTGGCCGACGTGCAGGGGCAGCCCCGCGCCCGCGTACGGCCGGTCGAAGGAGACGGTGGTCGCCGCCTCCTCCTCGCCGAGCAGCCGGCCCTCCTCGTCCCAGGCGTGGTAGAGGCTGGCGCCGGTGCGGCCGTCCTCCGGGTACAGGTTGTACGCCTGCCAGGTCACGTCCGGGAGGACGAGGAGGAGGTCCGCCGGGTGGGAGTCGCGGACCGTGAAGGGGATGTGGGAGCGGTAGCCGTCGGCGGTCGTGAGGACGGCGACGTACGCGCCGATCGACCAGTAGCTCGGCACCTGGAGCCGCCACGACTGCCACCAGTGGTGGCAGGAGACCGTGCGGTCTGCGGTGAGCGGGGGCGGCTGGACGATCCCGGAGAGCCGCGGACTCGTGGTGATCTTCGCGGCGCCGTCACCGCCGTAGTGACCGATCCGGTAGACGTCGACCGAGAACGGCTGCGGCGGGTCCACGGTGACGTGGAAGTCGATCGACTCGCCGGGCGCCACCGCGCCGCCGGAGGCGAAGCCCTTGATCTGGCGGCGCATGTCGTCGGCGGTGCGGGGGCCGCCCGCGCCGCCGCCGGCCAGGGTCTCGTCGGCGTACCAGGGGACCAGCTGTCCCGTGTCGTCGAAGTAGTTCTCCGAACCGCGCAGCCAGGGCAGCGGGCCCTGGCCGAAGGGATCGGAGACCGCGTGCGCCAGCGCGCCCGACTCCCATCGCCTGATCTGTTCCGCCCCCATCGACGCGCCCCTCCTCGACTCCCCCGGTCAGTGCCGCCGGCTCCTGCCCGCGGACGGTGCCCCTGCGTGGTGCCCCGCCGCGGTGCCTCTGTGCGGTGCCCCGATGCGGTGCCTCTGTCAGTGCCGGTCTCCAGCACATCACATAACGCACGCGGTCCGTCACCGTTCGTCGTGAAATCGATGAAGGTGGAACACGACCCTCCGGTAGGGGAGGCGGGGGCCTGCGCCGGCCGGCGGGCGTCAGACGAGACGGACGGGCTTCTCGGGGCGCACGCCGGTGGTGCTGAGCCAGGCGCGCAGCGGAGCCGGGTCGCCCTCCTCGACCAGGGCGAGCACGCGCGGCCCGAGGTCGGCCGCCCGCTCGCCGCGGACGAGCAGCGCGGGTCCGTCGAGCCAGTCCAGGCCGGGCGCGGCGCCGGTGGTGTCGACGGCGGCGCAGCAGACCAGCGCGGTCACGTGGTCGGCGAGCAGGTCCCGGCCGGTACGGGGCGGGAGCAGCGGACAGAGGGGCCAGGGCCCGTCGGGGCCGGTGAACCCGGCGGGGTCGCCGCCGGCCGGGGCGAGGGCGGCGACCCGGGCCTCCCGCTCGGCCTCCTCCCGGGCCACCTGGGCGCTGAGCGCGGCGGCGAGCACGTCGGCGGCGGGGTTGCCGGGCTCGTACCCGTCCTCGTCCTGGAACTCGGCCCCGTCCTCGCCGTGGACGTCGGTCCCGTCCCCTTCGGCTTCCGTCTCCGCGAGCGGGGGTACGACGGGGAGGTCGTCGTCCTCTCCGGCGCGGCCGGGCGCCGGCGCTGCCGTGAGGTGGCCGAGGACGCGGGTGAGGGTCGGGCCCTCGTGGGTCCGGGGGGTGGTGCTCGTGGCCAGTCGGTCGAGGACGTCGTGGAGGCGGGCCGCGTCCGCGCGCCACTTCCGGTCGACGACCTCCTCCGGGTACCGGCTCCAGTCGACCGGCGCCCAGTCCGGGCCGGGCTCGGCCGGGCCGCCGTGGAAGAGCCGGGCGGCGAGCAGCGAGGCGGCCTCGTCGACGACGCCGGGCTCCTCCAGGAGGTCGCACGCCGGGCGCTCGCCGAGCCGGGAGGAGAAGCCCTCGGCGAGGCGGTCGCGGTTCGACAGCTCGGTCAGGGCGGAGACCACGCCCGCGTCGAGGCGGGACGGCCAGCGGCCCATCCGCCAGGCGGGCAGCGCGACCCGGGTGAGGAGCCGGTCCCAGCCCGCGTAGGCGAGGCCGACCTGCTCCTGGGCGACGATCCGGGCCCCTTGGTCGACGGCCTGGGCCCGCTCGGATCCCGCGGCGGCGACTCCGCGCTCCATCTCGGCCGCGTGCGTGCCGCAGGCCCGCAGCAGCAGCCGGGCGACCCGGCTCACGCCCCGCGCGCCGAGCCGGCGCACCGGGCCGAGGCCGGGCTCGCCGGGGACGGCGACGGCCGCGTCGAGCCCGCGGACGAAGCGGCGGGCGGCGGCTATGTCGGGGTCGGCGGCCGGGCCGGTGCCGGCGACGACCGGGGCGAGGACCGCGCGCAGCTCGCCGACGCGCATCCACCAGAGGAAGGGGGAGCCTATGACCAGGACGGGCGCCCCGCTCGCGGCTGCGCCCCGGGCACCGCCGGCCGCTCCCGCCGCTCCGGCCCGGGCGTGCGCCGGATGGGAGCGGTCCTCCAGCCAGCTGTCGCAGTCCGGGGTGAGGGCTATCGCGGAGGGCGCGGGCACGGCGAGCCGGTCGGCCAGGTCCCGTACGAGGCGGTGCAGATCGGGGGCGGCGGCCTCGGTGAGCTCCACCGTCGGCGTGACGGCCGGGCGGGCGCGGGCGACGACGAGGGCGACGGCCGTGGCGGCGAGGAGGACGACGACCGCGAGGACGGTGGTGATCCAGCGGGCGGCGGCCCACCCCGTACCCGTGAAGTGGCCGGTGACCTCGCCCGCGTACAGCACGACGGCGACGGCGGCCGGGAGGATCGCGGCGCCGAGCGCCCGCCCCCGGACGCGGAGGACGGCGAGGGCGCGGGAGCGCGCGGCCCGCACGCCCCACTCCTCGCCGAGGCCGCTGTCGCTGCCGCCGTTTCCGAAGCCGCTGCCGGACACGCCGTACCTCACCCCCTCTGCCTGTCCTCGACGGGACTCTCCGTGGTGGTGTTGCTCACTCCCCCACTGTGGCACCCGCCACCGACATCGCAATGCCGGTGGGCCAAGTGCCGGAACGCCTGCGCCGCACCCTAGTTGGGGCCTCGGCGGCAGTCATCCAGATGGGCGAGTCGTCACCCGAACGAATGGCTTTGGGTAAAGGTGGTGCCGGTGGCGCGGCCGTGCGCTTGACGGCGCGGCCGCGCCCGTACTCCCGTTCCGGATCAGGCCCCGGCGGCCTTGAGCGCGATGTCCGTACGGTGCTGGGACCCGTCAAGGCGGATGCGACCGACTGCCGCGTAGGCACGCTCGCGGGCCTGGGCCAGGTCCGAACCGGTGGCGGTGACGGAGAGGACCCGTCCGCCGGCGCTCACGACCGCGTCGCCGTCCCGCTTGGTGCCGGCGTGCAGCACGTACGCGTGCGGGGCGTCCCGCTCCGCGATCTCGACAAGGCCCTCGATGAGGTCGCCAGTGCGCGGGGTGTCCGGGTAGTTGTGCGAGGCGACGACCACGGTGACGGCGGCGTCGTCGCGCCAGGCCAGCGGGGCCTGGTCGGCGAGGGTGCCGTTGGCCGAGTGCAGCAGGACGCCGGCGAGCGGGGTCTTGAGGCGGGCCAGGACGACCTGGGTCTCGGGGTCGCCGAAGCGGGCGTTGAACTCGATGACCCGCACACCGCGGCCGGTGATCGCCAGACCGGCGTAGAGCAGGCCGGAGAAGGGGGTGCCGCGGCGGCGCAGCTCGTCGACGGTCGGCTGGAGGACGGTCTCCATGACCTCGTCGACCAGCTTCGGGTCGGCCCACGGCAGCGGCGAGTAGGCGCCCATGCCGCCGGTGTTGGGGCCCTCGTCGCCGTCGAGCGCGCGCTTGAAGTCCTGCGCGGGCTGGAGCGGGAGGACGGTGGTGCCGTCGGTGATCGCGAAGAGCGAGACCTCGGGGCCGTCCAGGTACTCCTCGATGACCACCCGGTCGCAGGCGAGCGCGTGGGCGCGGGCCGCCTCGACGTCCTCGGTGACGACGACGCCCTTGCCGGCCGCGAGACCGTCGTCCTTGACGACGTACGGGGCGCCGAAGGCGTCGAGGGCCTCGTCGATCTCGGCGGGGGTGGTGCAGACGTAGCTGCGGGCGGTGGGGACGCCGGCGCCGGCCATGACGTCCTTGGCGAACGCCTTGGAGCCCTCCAGCCGCGCCGCCTCCTGGGAGGGGCCGAAGACCGGGATGCCGGCCGCGCGGACGGCGTCGGCGACACCGGCGACGAGCGGGGCCTCCGGGCCGACGACGACCAGGTCGGCGCCGAGGCCGGTGGCGAGCGCGGTGACCGCCCCGCCGTCCAGCTGGTCGACGGGGTGCACCTCTGCGACCTCGGCGATTCCGGCGTTGCCGGGCGCGCAGTGCAGAGCGGTGACGTCGGGATCGAGGGAGAGAGAGCGGCACAGGGCATGTTCGCGGGCGCCGCCGCCGATGACGAGGACCTTCACGCCAGCCAGGGTAGCCGGATGGCCGGGACGGCCCTTGTGCGGGCCACCGAGCGAGACGGCCCTAGTCATTCGTGTATTCCTCCACAACGGTGGCACCGAGCTCGCGCACGATCAGCTCGTGCCCGGAGAGCGCCGACTCCACGAGGTCCGGATCGTCCTCCTCCGGCACGTCGTCCTCGGGCGCGACGGGCTGCGGGTGCGGCTGGGCCTGCGGTACGGGGGCGGGCGCCGGGGCCTGCGCGGGCGCGGCGGTCCGAGCGACGGGCGGGGCCTGTACGGGCGGGGGCGCGGGCGCCGCCGGAGCGGGGGCGGGCGACGGCGCGGGCGCGGAGGAACGGCCGAAGCCGCCGCCGCCCGGCCCGTTCCCGCCGCCGCCGCCGCCGCCGGAGAAGTTACCGGCGCCGGGCGGGGGCGCGGAGCCGCCCGACGGGTCGACGATGGCCTCGACCTTCCAGTGCACGTTGAACTGCTCGGCGAGCGCGGCCTTGAGGACGTCCTCGCTGCCGCTGCTCGCGAAGTTGTCCCGCGCGCCGGCGTTGAGGAACCCGAGCTGGAGGGTGGTGCCGTCGAAGCCGGCCACCTGCGCGTTCTGGCTCAGCAGGATCCAGGTGAAGCGGCGCCGGTTCTTGACCGCTTCGAGGATGGAGGGCCACATGTTCCGCACCTGGACGGCACCGGCGGCCATGTCCCCGGAGGGAGCGGCGGCCTGCGGCTGGGCCTGCGGCTGCACGGGAGCGGGCGCGGGCGCGGGCGCCTGCGGCGCGGCGGTCGGCCACCCGCCGGGACGCGCGGCCCCGGGCCAGGCACCGGGCCGTGCGGCATCGGACGGCGGCTGTACGGGGGCGGGTGCCGGCGCGGGTGCCGGCGCGGCCTGCTGCGGAGGAGGCGGCGGGGCGATCGGCGTATGGGCCTCGGGCCCGGGGACGTACCCCATCGGCGGTCCGGCGGGCGGGGCCGGGGTGAAGACGGGGGCGGCGGCCGGCGGCGCGGCGGCGGCACCGCGCTCCAGCCGGTCGAGGCGCGCGAGCAGCGACCGCTCGTCGTCGAAGGCGGCGGGCAGCAGCACGCGCGCGCAGATCAGCTCCAGCTGGAGACGCGGCGAGGTGGCGCCGCGCATCTCGGTCAGCCCCTCGTTGACGAGGTCGGCGGCGCGGCTCAGCTCGGCGGCGCCGAACACGGACGCCTGGGCCTGCATCCGCTCCACGACGTCGGCGGGCGCGTCGATGAGGCCCTTCTCGCCGGCGTCGGGCACGGCGGCGAGGATCACGAGATCGCGCAGCCGCTCCAGGAGATCGGCGACGAACCGGCGGGGGTCGTTGCCGCCCTCGATGATCCGGTCGACGACCTCGAAGGCGGCGGCGCCGTCGCCCGAGGCGAACGCGTCCACGACGGAGTCGAGCAGCGATCCGTCCGTATAGCCGAGCAGGGAGGTGGCCATGCCGTACGTCACACCCTCCTCGGCGGCGCCGGCGAGGAGCTGGTCCATCACGGACATCGAGTCACGCACGGACCCGGCACCGGCGCGGACGACGAGCGGCAGCACCCCGTCCTCGACGGGGATCCCCTCCCGCCCGCACACCTCGCCGAGGTACTCCCGGAGCGTCCCCGGCGGCACCAGCCGGAAGGGGTAGTGGTGGGTCCGCGACCGGATGGTCCCGATGACCTTCTCGGGCTCGGTCGTGGCGAAGATGAACTTGAGGTGCTCCGGCGGCTCCTCGACCACCTTCAGGAGGGCGTTGAAGCCCGCCGAGGTGACCATGTGGGCCTCGTCGATGATGTAGATCTTGTACCGGCTGGAGGCGGGCCCGAAGAACGCCTTCTCCCGCAGGTCACGGGCGTCGTCCACACCACCGTGCGAGGCGGCGTCGATCTCGATGACGTCGATCGACCCCGGCCCGTTCCGCGCCAGGTCCCGGCAGGACTGGCACTCCCCGCACGGCGTCGGCGTGGGCCCCTGCTCACAGTTCAGACACCGCGCCAGGATCCGCGCGCTGGTCGTCTTGCCACACCCGCGCGGCCCGCTGAACAGGTACGCGTGATTGACCCGGTTGTTCCGCAGGGCCTGCTGCAACGGGTCGGTGACATGCTCCTGCCCGATGACCTCGGCGAAGGACTCGGGGCGGTAGCGGCGGTACAGCGCGAGAGACGACACGTATACGAGGTTATAGGCGCCCGCCGACAACCCGGGAAAAGAAGCCGGGCCGGCGCAGGGACGCCTGGCGCTTGGACGGGCGGGGGCTGGGCGCGGGAGGAGTCCGGGACGGGCGCGGGCTGGGATCGGGACGAGTCCCCTCCCCCCTCACCGCCCGGGGAACGCAAGCGCCCCCCACGCACCCGCCAGAGCCGACCTACCCTTGCTGCCTTCCGGCCCTGGGGGAGTTCAGTCAGATAGCGCCGCGTGAGGGGCTCCGCCCAGCGTACCCGATCCGAGCCCCTGCCCCGACCCCCTCCCCCACCTCGTCCCTCCCCCCTCCCCGACCTCACCGATCACGTTCGCGAGCACCCTCCGCGGTCATGTAATGTTCTCCACGGAGGATTCGCCTAGAGGCCTAGGGCGCACGCTTGGAAAGCGTGTTGGGGGCAACCCCTCACGAGTTCGAATCTCGTATCCTCCGCCAGTGCCTCACCGGGCACGTTGTCGAAGGGCCCCACCGTTCGCGGTGGGGCCCTTCTTCGTGCGTGGTCTCAGTTTTGGTCTCAGTAGGCCGGCGACCTGACAGGGCCTGGGCCGCTACAAGCGGCACGCGCCGGAGCTCCTACCCAGGGCATGCCGACGGTGAGAGGGCGCCAGCGCCCTACCCCGCCACCTCGACGAGACCTCGTGGCTAGCCAGAGAGATCAGCTGCATGCCGGTGACGTGATCACGAGGTCGCCGATCCGACTGATCATGCGGGTGCCCTCTGACATGCTTGCCCCCAACCACCGGCAGTCAGAGAGCAGGACCCTGAATTGAGCACCCTGGGTGGCCTCGTCTGGTCGATCGCCGACCAGCTCCGAGGCGTCTACAGGCCGCACCAGTACGGCGGCATCATTCTCCCGTTCACAATCCTGCGCCGCCTGGACTGCCTGCTCGAGCCCACCCGTGACGAAGTTCGCGCCCTGGCCAAGGAGTTCGAGGACGGCGCTCTGGACGTCCAGGTCAAGCGGAAGACTGGCCTGACCTTCTACAACACGTCGCAGTACGACTTCGCCAAGTTGCTCCTTGACCCTGCGGGACTCCGCGCCAACCTGATCGACTACGTCTCGCACTTCTCGGGGAACATTGACGTCTTTGAGCGCTTCGGCTTCGAGGCCGAGATCAACAAGCTCGACGAGAAGAACCGGCTGTACCTGGTCGTCTCCCAGTTCGCCAAGGTCGACCTACACCCCGACACCGTCCCCAACGCGGAAATGGGCGACCTGTACGAGCACCTGATCTACAAGTTCGCGGAAGCCTCCAATGAGGAAGCCGGCGAGCACTACACGCCGCGTGACGCGATCCGCCTCATGGTCGACCTGCTGTTCGCGGAGGAGAACGAGGCCCTGCTGGAGCCGGGCACCATCCGCACGATCTACGACCCCACCGCCGGCACGGGGGGCATGCTCTCCGTGGCCGAGGAGCGGCTGCTGGAGCGCAATCCTCGAGCCCGACTGCGCCTGTACGGCCAGGAGATCAACGACCTGTCCTACGCCATCTGCAAGTCCGACATGATCGGCAAGGGGCAGGACGTCGGCAACATCCGACTCGGGGACACCCTGGCCGACGACAAGTTCTTCGACAAAACCTTCGACTTTTGCATGTCTAACCCGCCGTACGGGGTGGACTGGAAGGCTTCCGAAGCTGCGGTGAAGGAGGAGCGCACGAAGGCTGGCCCGGACGGCCGTTTCGGCCCCGGCCTGCCGCCGATCTCGGACGGCCAGATGCTGTTCCTGACGCACCTGGCTCACAAGATGCGCCCCGCACACGAGGGCGGAGGCCGAGCAGGGATCGTCCTTAACGGATCGCCGTCGTTCACCGGCGCCGCCGAATCAGGTCCGTCGGAGATTCGCCGCTGGCTGCTGGAGAACGACCTGGTGGACGCGATCATCGCGTTGCCCACAGACATGTTCTTCAACACAGGCATCGCCACCTACATCTGGCTTCTGGACAACGCCAAGCAGAGCGAACGCCGCGGCAAGGTCCAGCTCATTGATGCCACCAGCATGTGGACCAAGATGCGCAAGGGCATGGGCTCGAAGCGCAAGGAGATCGACGCAGCCGCCCGCGAGCGGATCGTGAAGTTGTACGACGCCTTCACTGAAACCGAGCACTCCAAGATCCTGAAGAACTCCGACTTCGGATACTGGACAATCACCGTCGAGCGCCCCCTGCGCCTGAACTTCTCGGCATGCCGTGCAGCGGACCTGGACGGAAAGGCGCTGGCCAAGGCGTTCGGCAAAGACACCGACCCCTCGCCGTTCCTGGCCGTGCTGGCAGGCATGGGCAAGCACACCTACCTGAGTCAGGACAAGTTCATCGAGGCCGTCCGCGAGGAGTTCGCCACGGCTGGAATGAAGCTGACCCCGGCCCAGTACCGTCACCTTGCCGTCGCCCTCGGCGAACCCGACGAGGCAGCCGAAGCCGTCAAGGACGCCAAGGGCAACCCTGAGCCGAACGTACCCAAGCGGGACACGGAGAACGTCCCATTCACCTATGGCGGTAACACGCTCGGCGATGCTGGCCGAGATGCGACCGTCCAGGCTTACTTCGATGCCGAGGTGGCCCCATACGTGCCGGGCGCTTGGATCGACCCGAAGAAGACGAAGGTCAGCTACGAGATCCCGTTTACCCGAATCTTCTACACGCACACCCCGCCCCGCTCTCTCGAGGAGATCGATCGGGACCTGGAAGCACAGATCTCCAAGATCATGGGGCTACTGCGGGAGGTCGAAGCGTGACAGCACCGCAGAGTATCCGCCTGAAGTACCTCTACTCCCCTTCGGGGGACGCCAACCACCCGAAAGAACAGGTCCTCTCCGTCTACCGCGACCACGGAGTGATCCCCAAATCATCACGGTCCGACAACTTCAACAAGACCCCCGAGAATGTTGAGCGATACCTACTCGTTCACCCTGGCGACCTCGTGGTTAACAGGATGAAGGCTTGGCAGGGTTCCCTCGGCGTATCCGATCACCGGGGGATCGTGAGCGGGGACTACGAAGTTCTTCGCCCTACAACTGACTCAGTCTCGGGCAAATACATGCACTACGCGCTCCGATCGCGCCATATGATCGGCGAGTACAGGGTCCGCTCAACAGGGATCAGGCCCTCCCAGTGGAGGCTCTACTGGGACCAGATGGGAGACATTCGCATTTCGCTTCCCTCTCTGGCAGAGCAAGAGCGGATTGCGGACTACCTCGACCACGAGACTGCACAGATCGACACGTTGGTCACCGAACAGCAGCGCCTCGTCGAAATGCTTCAGGACCGCCGTTCCGCCCTCGTCGAGCGAACTGTCACAAAGGGCCTCGACAAGTCCGCCGAGGTGAAGGAAAGCACGCTCTCCTGGACAGACACGGTGCCATCCCACTGGCGGGTGGCAAATATCCGGCGGTTTGCCCAGATGAAGACAGGACACACTCCGAGCCGCAGCAACCCTGACTACTGGGAGAAGTGCACGATCCCTTGGATCACGCTCGCTGATGTCTGGCAGTTGCGCTCCAGCAAGCAGATGTACGTGGAGGATACCGAGGGACTTATCAGCGAACTCGGACTGGCGAACTCAGCAGCTGAACTACTGCCGGCGGGGACTGTTGTACTCTCGCGCACCGCCTCGGTCGGATTTGCTGGAATCATGCCCCAGTCGATGGCCACCAGCCAGGACTACTGGAACTGGGTCTGCGGTCCAGAGCTGATGCCCGAGTACCTGGTCTGGGTCTTCCGGGCGATGCGCCAGGAATTCAATGCACTGATGATCGGCTCAACCCACAAGACGATCTATCAGCCGGTAGCTGCAGCCATGCGAATCCCAGTCCCTCCTCTCGAGGAGCAAAAGGAGATCGTGACGCATATCGAGGACCACATCGCGCGCATCGACACATTGATCGCGGAGTCGGAGCGGCTGATCGATCTTTCCCAGGAACGACGCTTCGCCCTGATCACTGCCGCAGTGACAGGCCAAATCGGCACAGGAGAGGACAGTGGGATCTAAAAATGGAAAGTGCCGCCAGAAATGCGAGGCTCGCCTGAGATGGCGCAGCACAACGAAGTCCAGTTCGAAAAGGAGCTGGCCGAGCACCTGGCCGCAAACGGCTGGCTGTACTCCGAGGACGACAGCGGCTACGACCGTGAGCGTGCTGTGTTCCGAGCAGACATCTTCGGCTGGCTCAAGGACACGCAGCTAAAGGAACTAGGCAAAGTCGTCAAGGCCGGCGCCGTCGACGAGGTCAAGCAGCAAGAGCAGGTTTTGGACCGGCTGGTGAAGTTACTGACGATCGACATGGAGAACGGTGGCGGCACACTGAACGTGCTTCGCCACGGGTTCAAGCACCTGTCGGCCAGGTTCCAGATGTGCCAGTTCAAGCCCGAGTCCACCTTGAACGCTAAGACGGTGGAGGACTACGGGAAGGTCCGCCTGCGTGTGATGCGGCAGGTCCACTTCTCCACGGCTGACCAGCGCAGCGTTGACCTGGTGTTCTTCGTCAACGGCCTGCCGGTGGCTACGGCCGAGCTGAAGACCGACTTCACCCAGACGGTCGAGGACGCCAAGCAGCAGTTCAAGAGCAGCCGGCATCCAAAGGACCCCGGCACGAAGCACGTGCAGCCGCTGTTCACCTCTGGGCGCGGCGCACTGGTGCACTTCGCGGTGTCCAACGACGAGGTCTGGATGACCACGAAGCTGGCCAGCGAGAAGACGATCTTCCTGCCGTTCAACCGGGGTACCGAGGACGGCGGGGCTGGCAACCCGCTCAACGCGGAAGGGTCGCCGTCGTCGTACCTGTGGGAGCGCGTGCTGCAGCGGGACGCGTGGCTGAGCATCTTCGGCCGGTTCATGTACATCAAGCACGACCAGCACACCGATCCGATCACCGGCAAGAAGACCCGCTCAGCAACACTGCGCTTCCCCCGATTCCACCAGTGGGAGGCCGTCACCAAGGTGACCAACAAGGTCATCGAGGAGGGGGCTGGCCACCGGTACCTGATCCAGCACTCGGCGGGCTCGGGCAAGACCGACTCGATCTCCTGGCTAGCTCACCGCTTGGCGCGGCTGCAGGTGGACAACACCAAGCTCTTCGATTCCGTCATCGTGGTCACCGACCGCAACGTGCTGGACGGGCAGCTGCAGGACGCGATCAAGCAGATCGACAACGATCAGGGCATCGTGTTGGCCATTGACCGGAAGCAGGCCGCCCGTGAGGGCTCCTCCAAGTCGGGTGTGCTGGCCAAGGCCCTGGCCGAGGGCAAGCTGATCATCGTGGTCACGATCCAGACCTTCCCCCACGCTATGGACGAGATCCGGCAGTCCAAGGGGCTGAAGGGCAAGAGGTTCGCCGTCATCGCGGACGAAGCGCATTCCTCTCAGTCCGGGCAGGTGGCCAACAAGCTGAAGGCCGTGCTGACGTCCGAGGAGCTGAAGGAGATCGAGGAGGGCGGCGACGTCGACGTCGAGTCGGTCCTGGCCGCCGAGGCATCCGAGCGGGCCGCCAGCGAGAACATCTCGTACTTCGCGTTCACCGCCACGCCCAAGGGTAAGACGTTGGAGCTGTTCGGCCGGGTGCCCGCGGGCACGACCCTGCCGCCCCAGGCGTTCCACGTGTACTCGATGAAGCAGGCCATCGAGGAGGGGTTCATCCTCGACGTACTACGGGGCTACCACTCGTTCAAACTGGCGTTCCAGGTCGGGCAGAACGTGACCGGCGACTCGGAGGTCGACCAGAGCGAGGCGACCAAGCAGGTCATGCGGTGGGTGAAGCTCAATCCACAGACCATCGCACAGAAGGCCGCGATCATCGTCGAGCACTTCCGGTCCAACGTCGCGCACCTGCTGGGCGGTCACGCCAAGGCCATGGTCGTGGCCGACTCCCGCAAGGCGGCTGTGCGCTTCAAGCTGGCGATCGACGACTACATAGCCAAGAAAGGCCTCGGTTACGGCACTCTGGTGGCCTTCTCCGGCAAGGTCGACGACCCCGAGTCCGGCCCAACGGACTTCACCGAAACCTTGATGAACCCGGGGATATACGACCTGCGTACCGCGTTTCAGGGCGACGAATACAAGGTCATGATCGTCGCTAATAAGTTCCAGACTGGCTTCGACCAGCCACTGCTGTGCGCCATGTACGTCGACAGGCCGCTGTCGGGCGTGACGGCCGTTCAGACGCTCTCTCGCCTCAATCGCACTTACGTCACCCCGTCGGGCATCCACAAGAGCTCTGCGATGACGCAGATCGTGGACTTCGTAAACCCTCCGGACATCATCCAGGAGGCATTCGAGCCCTACTACACCGACGCGCACCTGGAACAGTCCACCGACCCGAACCTCGTCCACGACCTGTCCGCCAAGCTGGACACCTTCGGGATCTACACGCCAGCCGAGATCGACCAGTGCGCCGAAGCTTTCGTGCTGAGCAAGGGCAACAACGCCCTGACGGCCGCTGTGAACCCCGGGAAGAAGCGGTTCCAGGACCGGTATACCGTCGCTCTTGGCGCGAACGGCGGCGAGGGGGACAAGGCCCTCCTGGAGGAGCTCGACATGTTCCGCAAGGACGTCGGCACCTTCGTGCGCCTCTACGACTTCATGGGCCAGATCATCGACTACGGCGACGCAGACCTGGAGAAGCGCAGCATCTACCTACGGCTGCTGGCCCGCAGGATTCAGCCCGACAACTACACCGCCCCGATCGATCTCTCCGACGTGGTGCTGCAGAACGTCAAGCAGATCGACAAGGGCAAGGTCGACATCTCCCTGGGTGGCGAGGACGTCGGGCTCAAAGGCATGACCGGCGCGGGATCAGCGAGCAAGAAGGACCCCAAGATCGTCGCGTTCCAGACCGTCCTGGAGCGGCTCAACGATCTCTTCGGCAACGAGGACTTCACGACCACCCAGAAGGTGTCCTTCCTGGAGGCCCTCCTCGGCTCTCTGCTGGAGGACCAGGACCTCGTGCAGCAGGCCAAGGTCAACAGCCCCACCCAGTTCGCCGAGTCCCCGGATTTCGACGATGCCGTCACGGGAGCAGTCGCGGACAACCAGGGCGCGCACAACAAGATGAGCGACTACTTCTTCACCAGCACCCCGGGGCGGGCCCAGCTCGTCGTCGAGTTGGCCAAGTGGTTCTACACCGTGGTGGTCGATCAGGTGGAGAGCAGCGCCGAGGGCACGGATCCCGTCTCGCAGTAATGCTGGTGGTTGGACACCCAAGGAGCCTGCTCCGCTGAGACGCGGCAGGGGGTGGGATGGTGCTACCTCCCCATCCCACCCCCTGCACTCTTGGCCTGACCGTTAGCGCGCCGCCGGCGCTACCACTCGTCGGTGTCGCCGTACTTTCCCGGGTGACGGGCGCGATCCACAGCCTGTGCACATGCTTCGGCGAAGGCCGCCTCGACGGCCGTCTTGTCCGTGCCTCGCACCTGGGCCTCGACCTCCTGGCCCGTGCCGGGGCGCCGGGCCGTGCGCCAGGCCGAGGTCCGGTCGGTGTAGCGGTCGGTCTCAAAGTCCCAGGCCGGCACCGCCCACTGCTCGGGAAGTCCGGTCGCCGCGCGCTCCCCACCAGGGAGGAACAGGGCTCGGGCGTGGAAGACCACGGCCCGCTCCGGCACACCGTCGCGGATGGCGCTCGCGCCACCGGGGCCCTGGTGTTCCCAGCGCCAGCGGTCCCACTCCTCGACCTCGGCGGTGTGGTCGGGCCAGTCGTCGCTCCACCGTGCGACGACCTCGTCGGCGTGTTCGCGGTGAAGGAAGGGCACGCGCCGCTCGCCAAGGCGGGCGACGTGGACCATCAGCTCGGCGGGGACGGGGCTTTGGCCGGCCTCCGGAGCTGCGCTTCCCGCAGTCTGGTCCGTGCCCCACAGCAGGCCGCCGACCTTGGCTGCGGTGTCCTTGAGGACGCGGCTGGTCAGGTGCTGGTAGCGGCGGCGCATTCGGGCGGACTTGCCGGGTTCCCAGCCCATGATGGCGTCGACGCGTCGGAGACGCCGAGGATGAGCAGGACCGTCGCCGCGGTATGGCGGGCGTCGTGGAGGCGGGCGTCGCGGACGCCGGCGGCTTTCAGGAGCTCCTTCCATTTGTGGTAGTCGGTGTTCGGGTTCAGGGGCTCGCCGGTGGGCGAGGTGAAGACGTACCCCTTCTCCGTCCAGAGGTCGCGGGCCAACGTTCGCTCACGGGCCTGGTCCTTCTTGTGTCGGCGCAGGAGCTGGAGCAGCTCTTCGGGTACGCCGATAGGCCGCTGGCCGGCGCGGGACTTGGCGTTCTTCGTCTCGCGGCGGGTGTTGATCTTCTGGGGGCAGAAGCCGGGCTTGCGTCCGCAGCGGTCGCCGCAGCCGTGCTTGTAGCGGGGCCGCAACCGTCCTCGCCGTACGCGGATGACACCGAGCTCGAAGTCGACGTCGTCCCACTGCATGCCGAGGACCTCGCCCTGGCGCAGGCCCAGGGCCAGCGCGATGACCCAGCGGGCAGTGTTGCGGTGCTTGCCCGCTTCGGCGAGGAGGCACTGGACCTCCTCGACCGTGTACGGCTCGACCTCCTCCTCTTCGACCTTGGGGGCCTTGGCGATGGAAGCCGGGTTCGAGGAGGGACGCCGCCGACGGGAGGCCGAGGAGCAGGAGGAGCGCCGCCGGAAACAGGAGAAGAAGAAGGAGCGTACGCAGCGAGAGTGGGAAGCGGCGATCAGCGTTGCGACGATCAAGGCAGTGGATGCCGTGCGGGTCGACCGTTTCGGCACGGCCCTGGCGCAGTGGCGGGCCGCAGGGGAAATGCGGCCTTCTGCGCCGCGCTCGATGAGGCCGCCTCCGCCGCGAACGACGCCCACGAAGCCGAGCGGCTGCGCGAGTGGTCTACGTGGGGAAAGGCGGAAGCCGACCGGCTCGACCCGACCGTGGCCGGAAGAAGCCTGACCGCCCACGGCCTCCACGCGGAACCCACCGGCGACCAGCTACGGCCCTTCCTCAACGGGTGGCATCCGCAGCGGCCGGAGAAAGAGAAGCCTCCGCAGAATGAAGAGCCCAAGGTGGAAGTCGACCCGCCCAAACCGGAGCCGGAGCGGTGGCGTGGCTTCACCGACGAACGTCTGGACCAAGGCTGGAGATATGGACCCCGAGGTCGCGCTCAATGGTGGAGGCAATGACACCGTGCCCACGGTCGCGTAGGGCCTTCACCGACTTCTCCACGAGCTTCCCGAGCCGGACAACCTCCTCGCGTAGGGCGACCAGCTCGTCGTACCGTTCGGCCTTGTCCTGGCCACACCACTCCCGGACGGTCCGCAGGACCGCCGCTTCCGCGTCCAGCTTGCGGTCATCCCGGCGGCTGTAGGAGTACCAGGAGGACTGCGTGCGCTCTTGGTCGATGGCCTGCTGCCTGCGATCCACCTCCGGAAAGATGTCCTCGGCAAGGCGGCCGGCCACAAGGCGTGCGATGCGCTCGGTGACCGGCCACCCGGCCAGACACCTGCCGTAGCGGTTCTCGAAGACCATCGGATCGCCTCGCAGCACCGCGGGATCCATACCGACAAGGGGACCGCTGCCGTCGAGACTGCCCATCTCCAGGATCCCTGCGTCCGCGACACTACGCCGCAGCCGCAGCTTGCTCTTCGGACGGACGAACCCGAGGATCAACCGGGCAGCCTCAAAGTCGGCACTCCCCCGCACGTGCCGTGACACCTCGGCCAGAGCGAGCTCACTCGCATCATCCGCGCGGAACGCCTCAACGTCCTCCCAGCGCGCCACAAGGGACGTCGCGTCGACCCACTCCTGCAGCCCGGCGTCGTCACCGTCGAGGAACCGCACATGGAGCCAATCAGCCCGGCCACGACCACCTACCCGTACGACCTCGACCCGACGAACCGGGCCGCCCAGCTCCTTCGGCCTCGCTCGGTAGGCCCAGTGCTCACCCATCTCCATGGGTCCATTGAGCCAGGTCTGCTGATCCCATCGCCCGGCGATCGCCGAATCCACCAGAAGGAGCGGAGCGGCCCCGGAAGTTCCTTCAGAGACGAGGACCGGCCGCCAGGCGGCTTGCCCGCCTGCAGTTGAACGCCACGTTGAACTGCTGCGGCGGGTAGTCAGCGGCCATGCAGCCCAGACGAGACCCGCCTCGGCCATCTTCATGACCAACCCACACGACTCGGGGACTAGCGAGACCGCGCCAGGCGCAGTTGTGGACCGGTCAGGGCCTACGGCGAGCACAGAGAAACGTTCCGCTAGGGATCAACTCTCCCTATGTGCCGACTCGTTGTCAGTGCCGACGATTAGTGTGCTTCACGGCAGGCTCGTTATGTCCAAGCAAGGCAAGGAGGCGGCCTGTGCCCGGATTTGGCACTCAACGGTTCTTCAACGTACGGCAGCGGCAGTTGATCTACGAACAGGCCGAGGGCCTGTGCCAACGCTGCGACATACCGCTTGGCGCTAGCTGGCACGCAGATCACCGCATCCCCTGGGCCGAAGACGGGCCCACGACCGTCGAGAACGGGCAGGCCCTGTGCGAGGGCTGCAACCTGAGAAAGGGACAACAGATGCAGTACACGGACAGCTTCGTGCCCCGGCCCTTCCAGCGGGAGGTCAGCACAGTCGTCCTCGAAAGCATCAGGGCCAACAAGGACCGCACGATCGTCCTTGCGTCCCCAGGTTCAGGGAAGACGCTCGCCTATCAGTCGTTGGCCACCCGACTGATCCGTGAAGGGCTGATCGACTACGTCGCTGTCTTCGTCCCCCGTGTAGCACTCGCCCAGCAGTGCGAGACCAGCTGGATGCACAAGGGGCTCGACGGAGCTGTCGGCGGCTTGTGCTTGCTCTTCGACAGCACCAAGCGCCTGGGGATGATCCGCCACAAGATCAGCGATCCCCCGCTGACGCATCCGAACGAGCCGGGAAGTGGCTTCGTGGCCACCTACAGCGCGCTTGTCAGCAGCGAGCGCCTGTTCATCGAATGGGCCCGAAAGCACGAGGGCCGATTCCTTCTGATCGCTGACGAAGCTCAGTTCTGCGGTGCCGCCGGCGACAAGGAGGACGGCGGCACTAAGGCTGGTGGACTCATCGAACGCGTTCACGCCTTCGCGCGCCACACCCTCCTGCTGACCGGCACTCCCTACCGAGCTGACAATCAGCACCTCATCCTGGCGGACTACGAGCCTGATCCGACGGACCCGCGGCGGATGAAACTGGTTCGCGACGCCGAGGCGACTTACGCCGACGGCATCGCAGAAGGCTACTTGCGCCGGTTCGAGATGCACCTCACCGAGGCACGTGTGACGCGACGAACCGTGGGTGCTCTTGATGCGCCTACTGGGGACAACGTCCTGGAGTACAACCTTTCGGACGATGGAAGCGAGCTCGTCCCCGTACTGCGGGACGAAAAGATCTGGCAGCCACTCGTCGACCGCGTCGTCGGAGCGGTGAAGGATAAGCAGAAGTTCAACCCCGCGTACCGGGGCCTCATCTCCTGCATGGGTCAGAGCGAAGCGAAGAAGGTCCAGAGGTACCTGCACGAGCGCTACCCCAACCTGCGTGTGGGGCTTGCTATCTCCTCCGACAACGGCGCCCCCCAGGAACTGAAGAACTTCAAGCACAAGCCGATGGACATCCTCGTCACCGTGCGAATGGCCTTCATCGGCTACGACTGCCCGGAGATCACTGTCGTCGGCGTCCTCACCCACTACCGCGACGGCGGGCATCTGATGCAGCTCGTCGGCCGTGGGCTGCGGGTGTGGGACAAGATGCCACCGCGGGAGCAGTCCTGCGTGATCGTCGCTCCCGACGACCCCAAGATGCAGGGATTCCTCTCGCTCCTCCGTGACGAGAACGAACAGGGTCTCAAGCTCCTGGATGAACGCGAGGACCGCGAGGCCGGCTCTGAGCCGGTTCAGGAGTCGCTGTCGTACGTCGAGGCAGCCGTCGCAACCACGACCAGAGCAGCAGGCAACGAGAGCGAGATGGACGCGGATGAGCTCCAGCTGGTGGAGTACATCAAAGCAGCGGTCGACTCAGCCGAAACACCGCTCAAGCTCAAGGACGTCGTCGAACTCGCTGGGATCATGCTGAAGGCCGCTCCGAGCGTTCCCGAACAGCGCGCCGAGCCGGACGGACCGCCCATCTACGAGCCGCCCAAGACCGAGAGAGAGCAGATCGCCGACATCAAGGCCCAGACCGCAGAGGCCATCAAGCAGTACCTGTACCAGCGCGGCGTCTCGCCCGACTCGACCGGTTACCAGGAGGCGATGATGCAGGCGACGAAGCGTGTGAACGATGCCGCTGGATTCAACGCCCAGCAGGCCAACACGCTGGAGAAGGCCAACAAGAGGCTGCGGGCCGTTCTAAGCGCCCTCAAATAGGAGTCCCCATGTCTGTGCGCGTTGAGTCAAACAGCTACCTGACCGACGAACAACACCGCGTTTACACCCTCCGGGAGGCTCTCGAACGAAATGGCGGCACGCCTTCGGGCTTCCTCGAGCTACTCGCCGCAGTGATCGACGACGAAACCTGGCGGAAGGTCCCGACCGGCGTCAACAGCGACGAGCCCTTCGAGGACTTCGCCTCCTTCGTCGAGGCGAAGCCGCCGTTCGGCCTTGGGGCCAAGGTCGAGGATGTGCGCGTCCTTCTTCAGATCAAGCACCCTCATGAGGGGGTCCGCCGCGTCCGGGAACAGATGGACCGGATGCGCGCGGAGGCCAACAAGCTCCTCGGGACCGGCCCCGAGGAGGATCCAGTCACGCGCGATGCCCGCAATTTCGGGGGGTACGCAAAGACTGGCGGCTGGCTGTTCGGCTTGATGGTCGCCCGTTGCGTGGAGCCGGGCTCGAATCAGGGAGAAAAGTCCGAATCGTCACCTCGTGTCAGCCGCCACGAGGTGACGAAGGTGTCGGCAAATGAATTCGGGCGCCGCGCAGGCTGCTCAGCCAACCGCGTGATGCGCTTCTACCGCGCCTGGTCCAGGGCTGTCGAAGACGCCCTCGTCCCCGGCTTCGAAGACCTGCAGCCGGGAGTCGACATCGATTTGCCCGACGCTGACACCTGGAGCCAGTACTACACCACCCGTTCCAGCGGTGAGTCCGAGCGTGGGACGCGCATCAGTGCCGCTGCACAGGCTGAGGGTATCCGGCCTACCAAGGCCCTAGAGGTAGCGGAGAACCCAACAGCGCTGCGCGTCGCCATCCTCTCGGACTCCGGCACTGCGGAGGCCGCAAGGAACGCACTCATGGATCGTCTGGAGGAAGATCCCGACCTCCAAGCAGCGATGGCGAAGCACATCTCCGACACGGCCACGCTCAAGAAGGCGGTTGCCGCAGAGACCAAGCGCGCAGGGCAGGTCGAGTACGTTCGCACTGCGCTCGAGGAAGGTACGGTCAAGACGCCTGCCGGCCAGATCATTCCGCTCCCCGACGACGTCAAGGCCGATGCTGAACAGCGGCTGATGCCTTCCAATCACGCTGGGCAGAGCGGCCCGGCCGAGGCTGCCGCGGCCTACGAGGTCCTACACCAGTTCGTGGTCCAGTCAGTCGACAAGAACCCGCACGTGAATGTCCAAGAGCGCAGGGCCGCATTGCACAGCCGTGTCCGCCAAGCATCCAAGGCATTCGAGCAGCTAAGCCTGGACGAGGTCGGGGAGCTCTACGACGAGGAACTGATCGAGAGCTTGGAGCAACTCAACGGGTTCCTGGCAACTTGCATCCAGAGCATGAAGGCCGCGGCGCAGCGGCCCCCGCTCCGCGCCGTGAGGGAGGCATAGCCAAACCGTTCCTCGTTCGGGCCGGCATGCCACCCAGCAGGCACTATTCGACATTGCCGCACCGAGCACTTCGGTGCGTGATAGGCGTTGAGCAAGGGATGCCGGTCAGAGGGGTCGGCATCACTAAGCCCGGGGGTACGTATGTCCAACGAGCCGAGCGATTTTCGAGCCTGGCTTATGCGTCACGTCGACGAACAGTCGGCCATCGGCGACCTCGCCCGTGACGCACGGGATGACGCCGAATGGCCCGAGGGCGAACCCGAGTCGCTCGAGCTCTACAACGAGTACCTCGACTCCATGAACGCCTGTGAAGGTGCGCTGGAGGCCCTTGAGAAGGCGTGGAGCCGCTACGACGGGATTCGGACGTGAGCCTCGGCGTACTGAAGTCCTCCGCGCGGTGGCAGTGATCTGGTCCACGGCACGGAGGCTTCAGCAGCCGAGTCACAACCAGATCGACTGAAATCTGCGGTGCGATCCGACAACTTACGTGGGGCCGAGAGGAGCCAGTTGAACTCGTCGCGCAACAGAGCCAACTCCCGGAAAGGGCAAACCCAGCAGGCCGAGGACGCGGTCACTCGTGCCCTGACCAAGGCGCCCACCAACCAGCGACGACTTACAGACGGCCGCGACACGAGGACCGTCCTCCTCGGCATGATCCGCGAGTGGGAGGAGATTCGAGGCGGCACATTCGAGTGCAGGCTGGTCGGCAGTCGTTGGGCTCATCTGTCCGACGACTCCCTGGCGATCGGCGACTACCGCCCGCTCGGTCTCAGCACCGACATGTGCGCCGTGAGCGACCATTCCACGGCACGCACCTTCGGATCTGGATACCGGGACTTCATCGTCGGGAACGCCGCGCCCGTGTCCTACTGGAGCGCGCTCACGACACTCGACGACATGGTTCCCGTCATGCTCGCTGTCCTCGACCGCGAGCTCACCGGCGGCATAGCGTGCCTCGACTGGTACCTGCAGACCTCATGCTCGGCCAGGCTCTGCCGAGAGCATCCTGCCGAGGACGGCATGGCCTTCTGCGGCTCGTTGAGCTGCGCAGGAGCATCACCGGGGACGCCCTGCGACTGCTCTTGTGGGGGCGCGAACCACGGAATGGGCGAGGAAATCTTCCAGGCTCTGCGTCCCAAGGTGCCAGACTGGTCAACAGCACCGGCGCCGCTGTGGCACCCAGGCGCCGGCAGTGTGGAAGTCGATCGCGAACACCGCCGGATCGTGGGGCGAGACCCCTTCAGCAGGCACGGCGCTCGCGTACGGCCGGCCTCGATGGCGTGGACCTCAAGGACGAAACATGGCGCATGAACTGATCGCCATCTGCGACGAATGCAAGCAAGCCGTCGCCGACGGTGAGGGAAGCCTCTGGGTCGACATGGCGGAGGTTGACCAGCACACGATCAACGTCCGTGCATGGAAGCAGCTGGAGGCTGAGCCAGCGACAGACAGGCTGCAGACCTACTCCTTTTCAAGCCTCCTCTCATACCCAGAACCAGCTCCCTGGCGTGTTCATCACGCTGCCTGCGACCCGGACCCGAACGCCAACGCGTACGCAATCGAGGTCCACCGCTGCCGCAGCTGGGCAGACCTCGTCGTCTGGACCTCGCACCTGATGGGCAAGGCGTGGCTCGCGCACACGGACTGGAGCAAGGTGCTTGAGGGCGCCGGTGAGTCTCTCGGCAAGCGAATCGTGCCGACCGTACCCCCAACGTTGCACCGCTAGAGCCGCCCGGGTGGTCTCACTTCTGGCCTCAGCTGCACCCGTCCGCCCCGGCTGCTGGCTTGTCCACACTCCGCTCCACCGAGGAACCCGAATGACGCAGAGCACACCCGTCCCGGTCGGTCACTTCCGCACAGGACGTTTGGCCGAGGGCCGCCCTCATGCTCTGGACGCCTGGCGTGTCACGACCGACGACGCAGAGGTGGCCGCCCGCGTCGCCAGCCTTCTGGGCGGCCAGCCTCAACCGAACGAGGGGGGAGGAGAACTTGCCCACGAAGTCCTGACAAAGGTTGAGACGGTACGCGTACTCATGGATGGGCCTGACGCAGTGGCGGCTCACATGATCCTGTGGGGGAGTAAGGGGATCCTCCACCAATGTGATGGCTTGGAGTTCCTGTCGCCAGAAGAGAAGAAGGGCCAGCCATGCGGCTGCCCTCCACGATTCGAGGACCGAAGGCTGGCCGCGAAGGAGGGCCGCGGCCCGATGCCCTCCATCAACCTCACCTTCCGGATCGCGGCAGAACCCGGGCTCGGCGAGTTCCGCTTCATGACCAGCTCGTGGCAGATGGCCGCGCAGCTCTCCGACTTGACGGACGCGCTGGAGCAGGTCAACGGCCCGGCCATCTGCGACCTCACGCTGGAGCTCGTCGTCTACACCACCAAGACGGGTAGGGGTGTCTGCTATCGGAAGCCGGTAGTCAGAGTGCTCGGCAGCCGCGATACCGTGACGACCGAACCCCCGCCGCTGGCCGAACCCACACCCGCGCCGGCACCATCCCAACTCCGCCGCAAGGCCAGGCCGACCCCTGAACCCACCATCCCGTCCGCAATGGAGTCGAGCCACTCGGTAAGCGTGAGCGCCGCTCTGCTCCGCCAGGCCGCCGAGGTGCTCGGCACCGCAGGACACGAGGAAACCGTCATTGCCGCCCTGTCCGAGGTCGTGGCGGGACGGCAGCAGAGCGCAGAACTCGTCCGGCTGCGAGAGCAGGTCGGAAAGATCGCCGCCATCGCGGAGCAAGTACTTCAAGGCAGGGATTCGTCACTCACCTGATCGGCCTCGACTGTCTCGCAGTGATCACCGGCAGCTGGCGCAGGATGGTCTCAGTTCTGGTCTCGTTCGCCTCCGCCCGCGACCGTTCGGGCAGGTGTGAAGCAACCACTCCGCCGCAGGTCAGGACACGTACGACCCCCGCCGGACCCCCGTACGAACATTTGGAAAGCGTGTTGGGGGCAACCCCTCACGAGTTCGAATCTCGTATCCTCCGCCAGTGCCTCACCGGGCACGTTGTCGAAGGGCCCCACCGTTCGCGGTGGGGCCCTTCGACGTTTCCCTTACTCCGCGGTGCACGGCGTCGGTACATTGGCACGCCAACACCACGCGGAGGGGGACCCAGTGGTCGAGAAGATCGTCGGTGGGCTCATTCTTGCCCTGCTCACCTTTGTGGGCCGCACCCTCTGGCAGAACCGGCGGCACCTGAAGCTGCTGCTGGTCCTTCTCACACCGTGGCGCCGCACCCGGGTGTCGGTGGCGGTGCTGCTGCGGGTGCACGAGGAGGACACCTTCGTCCTGTTCGCCACGCCCTCCCGCCCCGGCGCCTTCGGTCCGCCGGGTGGAGTGGTGAAGTACCGCGAGACGGCCCGGTCCGCTCTGGAGCGGCTCGGTTTTGAACCCGAGCAGCGCGGCCGTGCGGTGATGCGGCTGGACCTGCGGGGGTTCCTCCCCGGCAGCCGGGTCCTCGCGTTCGCGCGCTGGCTGCACCGCGGGGACGGCCGGGAGCCGGCGACCGAGTGCCTGCGGCGCGAGCTCGTCGAGGAGCTGGGCGAGGTCGGGCACGAGGAGCTGGTGGACCTCGCCAAGGCCGTGGCGTTCCAGCACGTCCGGCGCGTCATCGACGGCCCCATGAAGGTGGCCGGGGAGACGTACCGGCAGCTTCGCTTCCTCGACGTGTACGACCTGCTGACGGACCGGCCCGAGGCCGAGGAACTGCGTTCCGCACTGATCGCCCTCGCGAAGGAGCAAACGGAGACCGAGGTCGTCTGCGCCAACCGCAGGGAGATCACGCTCGGCCGGGCCGGCGTCCACGTGGTGCTTCCGCAGTCCGCCTTCCTGGTCGGCGACCGGCGCCACCGCGAGGATCTCCACCCCGCGGGCTGACCGTTCCGACGTTTTCGTCCGAATCCATGGCGGCGGCCCGACGACTCTGCTGGGATATGGCGACCAGGGCGTGAGTCGCATCGACAAGCCCTGTTCAACCAGCACTTGAGGGGGCTCAGTGACCGGTGGCGTGACCCAGGACATCCTCAGGCATTCGGCGGACTTACTCGAACGGGCGCTGGACGAAGCGCTCCACGCGGATCCCTCACGGGAGGTGCGCCTGCGCAAGGCGCGCGAGGGTCTGCTCAGGACCCGGGAGCAACTCGACAGCGGCTACCGGTACACCCCCGGGTACCGCATCGCGAACGGCGCGTCGACCGTCGCCGATTACTACATGCAAACGAACACCGAACGGGCGCGCGAACTGCTGGAACTCGCCGTCCTCCTCCTGGAGTCCGAGCGGAACGACGACGGCAGGTACACGCCGACGATCGAGTACTGCCGGGAGCGGCTGGGCCGGCTCGGCCCGGCGCCCGCCGCCGCGGAGCGTACGGGACCCGCGCCAGGGCCCGTACCGGGACCCGTACCGCCCCCTGCCGGCCTGATTCCTCAGCAGACCACGAACACGGGCGCGGGTGCAGGAGCAGGTACGGACACGAGCGCGGGCACGGGTATCGCGGAGGGCGGGCCCGCCGTGGCGGTCACCGCCGCCGTGGCCGCGGTCGCCCCGGCGCCGGAGGGCGGCGTCGTCACCGCGGCGGCGGACGCCGTGGCCGGTGGCGGAGCCGTCACCGCCGCGGCGGACGCCGTGGCCGGAGCCGGGGTCGCGGTGACGGTGGCCGCCGGAGGCGAGACGACCACCGTCGGCTTCGGCGCCTCCCGCTTCTCCTCGCAGATGAGCCCGACCCGGGACTGGGACACGCTGCTCGGCGACTGGCGGTCCGGCCCGCCCGACGACGACACCGTCCGGCGCCTGGTGGCGGAACTGGGCGCGCGCATCACCGAACTGTTCGGCAAGCACGCCCCCGTATCGTCCGAGTCGCTCCTCCCCGTCCTCGACGAGGACCTGCAGGAGCTCCCCGCTCTCCTCGCCCTCGTGTCCGTGCCCGGCGACGACGCCCAGGCGCTGCACCAGCGGGCCAAGGACGCGCGCAGCACCTGCCGTTCGGAGATGATCTCGTACGCCAAGGGCGACACGGTGGTCGACGTCCGGATACTGCGCCGGCACTGGCTGGCCAGCGCGCTCTGGAACTACGCCGTCGAAGGCCACTGGCACTCCAGCAGCTACCAGACCCTCGCCGACATCCTCGGGTACCTCCAGCTCATCCAGATCTCCTACCGGTACCACGAGGCCAAGCGCGAACAGCTGCTCGACGTCACCGAGACGGCGGTCCTGCTGGCGCTCGGCGAGCTGCGCGACCCCGAGCTCAACCGCGTGCAGTACGTGTACAGCTGGCTGCGGCACGCCATCGGTATCCACCTCCTCGTCGGCGGCCCCGACCCGACGGCGCCCAAGGAGCTGCGGTTCAACGAGCTGATCCAGGACTCCAGGTTCTCCGACCGGCACATCTACGCCGAGTACTGGGCGGTCCGGGTCCTCAACCGCTGGACCGAGGAGAACCGGCACCGCAGCAGCGTCGCCCTCACCCTGCTCAAACTGTCCGGCTGGAAGGTCGACCGGCTGGACCGCCTGCTCGACCTCCTCTACTCCTCCACCGGCTACTACGCCGACACCGGGACCCCGGAGGAACAGCAGGCGGCGCACACCTTCTGGCGCAAGGCCGGCCGGGACATGCTGGCCACGATCCGGATGGTGCGGGTCGCGAGGAACCCCTGGGAGTCCGGCTCCGCCACGGCCACCGGCTTCCTGTCCATGGGCGACCAGGACGCGTCCGTACAGGTCTCGAACCGGCTGCTCCAGGGCATCGCCGCCGAACTGGCACCCGGTCCGCAGGGAACCATGGTGCAGGGCGCGCTGTTCGCCGGACGACCCGTGCCGACCTTCCTCGCCCTCGACAGCTTCGGCCCGGTCGGCGTGCTCAAGATCGACGAAGTGGCCAAGGTCCGCCGGGAGAAGGAGAACTTCGACCGGTTCGCGGAGGCGTACCTGCGCCCGGTGTACCGGGCCAGCAAGTGCGTCGTGGGCAGCACCACCATCGCCAACAGCAGCAACGGCGACCTCTACCAGGGCATCTTCACCTCGTACGTCTTCCGGCACCGCGACGAGCCGAAGACGCTGCGGGACTGGGTGCGCACCGCGAACCCCGACGCGCTCCAGCCGGTCATCGAGGAAGTCTTCATGGACGCGCTCGGCCCGTGGCTGAGCCAGGCCCAGCGGACCATCGGCGACCTGCGGGGCGAGTACCCGGCCCTGCGTCCCGTCGCCTTCGAGCTCACCAGCTACGCGCCGGGCAAGAACGTGGAATCCGAGCTGGAACACTTCCGGCTGCCCGAGGTCGCGGAGACCTTCGGCATCGACGGCGGACTGCCCTGGCAGCACCGCACGCTGGAGTACCTCCTGGGCAACTCCGCGCTCGGCTCCAGCCCCTTCGCCGCCGACCCCGCCTACAAGTCCGTCACGAACCCGCTGTGGCTGGTCGCCCACATGGCGGAGACAGGGAAGCGGGACCCCGGCACCGAGGACCTCTTCGAACGGCTCCTGTACGACCGCCAGTACGGCGTCACCACCGCCTCCTACCTGACCTGCATCTGCCACGGCGACCTCCACGGCGAGAACGTGCTGGCCAGCGGGCCGGACGGCGGGCGCCCCGACCTCTACGTCATCGACTTCGAGACCACCCACCAAGGGCACATCTGCAAGGACTTCGCCCGCCTCGAATCGGCCCTGTGGTCCCGCACGTTCTCCTGGAACCAGCGGCAACTCCAGCAGGTGCGCTCCTGGTTCGTCGGCTCCCTGCGCGGCACGAGCATGTGGGAGCCGGACATCCCCGAGGACACGGACCCCGACGTGCGGCGGGTGCTGCTCTGCATCGCGAAGCTGCGCGCCATCCTCAAGGGCTGTGAGCAGAAGAACTGGCCATTCGGCGAGGCCGAGTACCAGTGGGCCCTGCTGGCGTCCCTGCTCCCCTTCGCCCGCTATCGCGACCACGAGGCCCAGGTCAACCGCCACTTGCCCTTCCTGCTGGCGGCTGACGTCGCCGACGTGCTGGTGGAGCACGCGGAGGGGGCGACCTCCGGGACCTAGCGGACGGGCGGAGTGCGTGTCGGGCACCCTCGCATGAGCCCGCCCCTCGTCTCTCCCCCGCCGGCCACGCGGGCAGGCCCGTTGGTCGGCGGGGGGCGTCTGCCTGGGGGGCCGGTTGACGGGGGAGGAGGGCCGGTTGACGGGGGTGCCGGCCCGGACCGCAGCACGCGGCCGCACGCAGTCGCACGCGGCCGCACCGATGATCACTCCTCCGCACCCGCCCCTCGCGAGGGGTTCCGCGCGTTGACCCCGTCTGACCTGCGGTTTTGCACCGTCACAGGCGGGAAACCGCCATGAAAGAGATGCTTTTTCGACGTTCCGTTCACCGGATCGGGCGTGAACGGGACGGAGGCACGTTCCTGCGCCCCTCGCTCCGTAGCGAAGCCGATACGTTCTGTGACGACCAGTCGGCTCACCAAGCGATCAGGGGCAACTCATGGGGAAGTTGAGGAAGTCGGTAACCGCGGCGGTCGTCGCGGGGCTGTTCTTCGGCGGGGCGGGGGTGGCGGTGGCGGACTCCTGGAAGAAGTTGGAGATGCGGTCTTCGGGCGTCTTCTTCAAGGGGTCCTACAAGTGGGAGCCCAGGTCCGTGCATCGCGGAGGGTTCCACATCGACGGAGACCTGTACGACGTCGACCCCGATGACGGGCACAACGTCTATCTCCGCGCGAGGGTGGAAGCCTACGGCTGGACTCGGGTGAAGGGCGTCCAGAAGAAGACGGTTCACGTGAACCACGTCTTCTTCGACGGCGCCGTGCACGAAACCGGTGACGCCTGGATCCAGGCGTGCCGGGACCGTGGCTCGCTGCGGCCGGACAACTGCTCGAAGGTTCGAGAGTTCCACCGCTGACCTTGACCGTCCAGGGGAGCCGCGTCCAGCGGCTCCCCTTTTTCAGAGGGCCCGGCATCATGGACGTCATTCTCCGCGCCGAGGGCGTGGACTTCTTCTACGGCGAGCAACAGGTGGTCGACAACGTCGACTTCGTCCTCGCGCGCGGCGAGGTGGCCGCCATCATGGGGAGCAGTGGCTCCGGAAAGACCTCGCTTCTGTACTGCCTCGCCGGTGTGCTTCCGCCCGCGAGCGGTGCGGTGACCTTCGACGGGGTCGAGCTGTCGTCCCTACACGACGCCGATCTGAGTGCCTTACGCCGGGAACGGATCGGCTTCGTCTTCCAGTACGGGGAGCTGCTCGACGAGCTGACCGTCGAGGAGAACGCTGCGCTGCCCCTGCGGCTGGCGGGGGTCACGAAGGACCGCGCCCATGCCGCGGCCGCGCGCGTTCTCGGCCGGCTGGGTCTGGGGGACCTGCTCCGTCGCAGGGCGTCGAAGCTGTCGGGCGGACAGCGCCAGCGGATCGCCGTCGCACGAGCACTCGTGCACCAGCCCGACGTCGTCTTCGCGGACGAGCCGACCGGGGCTCTCGACAGTGCCAACGCCTCCGCGGTGCTGGAAGAGTTTCTGCGGCTCGCCAAGGACCAGGACACCGCGGTCGTCATCGTCACGCACGACGCCGATGTGGCCGCTCGTGCCGACACCCAGTACGCGATGGTGGACGGTGTTCTCACCCAGCGGGTGACCGTGTGAATCCGTTCCTCCTCGGAATGCGCCTGCTGTGGGGCAGCGGGCGCAGAGGACGGCTGCGCTTCCTGCTGATGACGCTCGGCTCCGGGCTGGGTGTGGCCTGCCTCGCAGCGGTTCTGACCATTCCCACGATCCTCGCGGCGCACGACGCTCGCAGCGCGGCGCGGCAGCCCGTTCCCGCGGAGCACGGCAACGTCTCGTACCAGAAGTTTCTCGATCCGTACGGCTCCAGGCCGCTGCGCCGGATCTTCCTCGCCCGCACTGGGCCGGGTTCCGTTCCGCACCCCCCAGGGCTCACCAGCCTGCCCGGTCCGGGGGAGGTTGTCGTCTCGCCGGCGCTGCGCGAAGTCCTCGCGGCGCATCCCGGGGTCTCGGGGCTCGTTCCCGGCCGGGTGACCGACACCATCGGCTCCGAGGGTCTCGGCGGTCCGGACGAGCTGTACGCGTACGTCGGCACCACTCCGGACAAGCTGACCGACGCCCACATGCTCGAAGGCTTCGGGGGTGGACGTCTCCACGACGAGGTCATCGACCCGGAGACGCTGGACATCCTCCGTTTCACGCTCGCGTGCATCGTCCTCCTTCCGCTCGGAATCTTCCTGTCCGTCTGCGCACGCCTCTCCGGGGAGTCCCGGGCCCGGAGGCTGGCGGCGCTGCGGTTGGTAGGTCTCAGCATCAAAGACACCGTGCTGGTCAACGCGGGGGAGACCGTCGCGGCGGCGGGCCTCGGGGCGGTGCTCGGCCTGGTCGGGTACCTCGGCGTCAACGAGGTCATGGCGCGGATCGGGCTCCCGGGGTTGCGGTGGTACCCGGCGGACGGGCGGCCGGAGTGGTCGACCGTGGCGGTGTGCCTGGTCGGGTGTCCCGCGCTCGCCTGGGTCGTCGGACTGGTCAGCGCCCGGCGGGCAGCGCTCTCGCCGATCGCGGTGCGCCGGACGGCGGAACGCAGGCCGCCGCGGAAACTCGGGGCGCTGCTGCTGGTACCGGGGCTGGGCGTGATCAGCGGCTACTGCGTGATGAGCGTGCTGGGGCGGGACCCTTCCGGTGGATCCGCCAGTTCCACGCTCATCCCGTGCGCGGTACTGCTGACCGGCGCGGGGCTCGTCTTCGGGCTGCCGCCCGTCACCGGCTGGCTCGCGCGACGACTCGCGGGAGTCGGCACGTCGCTCGCTTTGACGCTGGCGATGCGGCGTGCCGAGGTCGATCCGGGCGCCTCGCTCCGGGTGGCCACCGGGCTCGTCCTCCTGGTCTTCGGAGCGTCGCTCACCCAGGGCGTTCTCATCGAGCTGGACCAGGTGAGCCGCCGTACGGCACCGGTGCAGGAGTACCAGGTCCCACTGGCCGGGCTCAGTCCCTCGCAGCAACAGAAACTGAAGCAACTGCCGGATGTCCGGGCCCACCTGAACTCGTACAGCTCATGGAGCCCACCCGGCGCCCCGTACAGCGCCGGACTCGACGTGGTCGTCGGCACCTGCGAGCAGGTCGCCGCGTTCGCGATCTCGGTACGGGGCTGTGTGGACGGCGAGGTCACGAGGCTGGATGACGGGCGCCCTCCCTCCGAGTCCGACCCGAAGCCGGGGGACAGCTTCCCGTTCGCACTGCGGGACGGACGGAAGTCCGTGTTCACCGTGCCCGAGGGCAGTGCGGAGATCGTCACGTATCAGCCTTCCGTCCTCCGGCCCCACATCTTGCTCGTGCCGCCCTCGATGGCGCCGGCCGGGCTTGCGGCGGGAGCCGGGAGTCTGACGCTCGTCTCGGGGGCCGATGCCGGAACCGTGCGGGCCGTTCTCGACGGAATCGGGGCTGTGGCGCCGACCGTGGAGGTGGACGCGGTGGGAATCGTCGTCGAAGCGCTGGCGCAGCTGACCGTCGTCCGGAGCCTGCTGGTCGTCGGGATGGTGCTCGGGCTCGTCGTGGGGGTGGCGGCGTTTGTGGTTTCTGTGGCCGATCGGGCGTTGGAGCGGCGGGGGCAGGTGGCTGCTCTGGCGTTGTTGGGGGCTCGGGGTGGGACCTTGCGGGGGGTGCAGGTCGTGCAGGTCGTGGTGCCGTTGGGGGTGGGGCTCGGTGGGGCCGTCGTGGCGGGGTGGCTGGCCGAGTCCAGTTATCTGATCACCGGGGGCGGGGCCGTGCACTGGGACTGGGAGGGGTTGCCGCTGCTGCTGGGGAGCGCGGTGGGGGTGCTCTGCGTCGCCGGTGTCGCTTCCGTACCGATGGTTCGGCGGCATGTGGATCCCGAGCACATCCGGCGCGATTAGTTTTGGCGGGTGCTGGAGTCTTAACCGGTGTTCTTACCCGTGTCTGTGGAGGTTGTCGTGTCCGGTTCTTCCAAGGGTCCCGCCAGCTACTTTCCGTCCATCGAGGAGAAGTACGGGCGGCCCGTGTCCGAGTGGTTCGAGGTCATCCGGGCCTCGCCGCTCACCAAGCACATGGAGCTCGTGAGCTGGCTGAAGGGCGAGTTCGGGCTCGGGCACGGGCACGCCAACGCGCTCGTGGCCGCCGTGAAGGCGGAGCAGCGGGGGTAGTGCGTCAGGCGAACTGGCCGGGGACGTAGTCGCCGGCCGGCTGCCCGCTCATGACGTTGAGGCGGTTGAAGGCGTTGATCAGGGCGATCAGGGAGATCAGGGCGGCGAGCTGCTCCTCGTCGTAGTGCTTCGCCGCGTTCTCCCAGGCCGCGTCCGTGATGCCGGTGTGGTGGTCGGCGAGGCGGGTGCCCTGTTCGGTCAGTTCGAGGGCCGCGCGCTCGGCCTCCGTGTAGACCTTGGCCTCGCGCCAGGCGGCGACCAGGTTGAGGCGGAGGGCGGTCTCGCCGGCCGCGGCGGCGTCCTTGGTGTGCATGTCGAGGCAGAAGCCGCAGCCGTTGATCTGGCTCGCGCGGATCTTCACCAGTTCCTGGGTGCTGTGCGGGAGCACGGCGTCCGGGATGCCGAAGCCGGCCGAGGCGAGGTGCTTGACGACCTTGGCGGCGATCGGGCTGGCGAAGAGGTTGAGGCGCGCGTTCATGGGGTTCCTCCGTGGTCGGGGTGAGGCGTTCTTCGGCTGTTCTCCGTGGGCTTTCATGGGGATGACGGAGCGGGTCGCTCGGGTGTGACAGGGGTGGGATCGAAGTGGGTGTGGGCTACGTCACTCGTGCGTTCGTGCGGGAGGGTGTGCGGCTGTCGCTGCGGGACTGGGGTGGGGATGGGGATGGAGCGGGTGTGTTGTTGTTGCACGGGCTCGCCGGGCACTGCGGGGAGTGGGACGGGCTCGCCGCGCGGCTGAGTGCCGACGGGTACCGGGTCGTCGCGCTGGACCAGCGGGGGCACGGGGCGAGCGAGCGGCGGCCCGCGGACGTCTCCCGCGCCGCGTACGTGGAGGACGCGCTGGGGGTCGTCGAGGAGTTCGGCGCCGGTGGGCGGCGTACTCCTGTCGTGCTCGTCGGGCAGTCGTACGGCGGACTGGCCGCGCTGCTCGCCGCCGCGCGTCGGCATCCCGGCGTCGCCGGTGCCGTCCTGGTCGAGGCGGGGCCCGACGGTTCGTCGCCCGAGGAGATGGCGCAGGTCACCGCGTGGCTGGAGGGGTGGCCGGTGCCGTTTCCCGGTCGGGAGGCGGCCGTCGCGTACTTCGGGGGCGGGGGTGTCGGGGAGGGGTGGGCCGGCGGGCTGGAGCGGCGGGACGGCGGGTGGTGGCCCCGGTTCGACGCCGACGTCCTCGCCGCGTCCCTCCGCGAGAACGCGGTCCGCGCGTGGTGGGAGGAGTGGGACGCCGTCGACGTGCCCGTGCTCGGCGTCCTCGGGGAGAAGGGGATCATCGGCGCGGAGCTGTGGGACCGGATGGCGCGGCGCCGGCCCGGACTGCGCGGGGTCTGTCTGCCGGGCGCCGGGCACGACGTCCATCTGGAGCGGCCGGAGGAGGTGTACGGGGCGGTGGCGGCGTTCCTGGGGGACGTCGTCGGCGGGGGTGACCGGTGACGCCGGCCGGTGGCGGCCTGGGTGGCTTCGCAACACCCGCCTGTGTCGACTCGTAACACCCGGGGGTTGCCTTGGAGTTGGCTCCAGGGCCTAGGGTGCGGCGCATGCGCTATCGGGTACTTGGTGGGACCGGGGTCGAGGTCAGTGCTTACTGCCTGGGGACCATGATGTTCGGGTCGGTCGGGAATCCCGACCATGGGGATGCCGTACGGATCATCCATTCCGCCCTCGACCGGGGGATCAACTTCGTCGACACGGCCGACATGTACTCGGCCGGCGAGTCCGAGGAGATCGTCGGGAAGGCGCTGCGCGATCCGCGGCGGCGGGACGAGACCGTGCTCGCGACCAAGGTGTACTTCCCCGTCGGCGGGGACGGGCCGGCGCGGGGCGGGCTGTCCCGGCGGTGGATCGTGCGGGCCGTGGAGGCCAGTCTGGCGCGGCTCGGGACGGATCGGATCGACCTGTATCAGGTGCACCGGCCCGATCACCGGACCGATGTCGAGGAGACCCTGGACGCGCTGGGCGACCTGGTCACGCAGGGGAAGATCCGGGCCTTCGGGTGCTCGACCTTCCCCGCGGAGCGGATCGTCGAGGCGCACGCGGTCGCCGAACGGCGGGGGCTGCGGCGGTTCCGGACCGAGCAGCCGCCGTACTCCCTGCTCGCGCGCGGGGTGGAGACCGCGGTGCTGCCGCTGGCGCAGCGGTACGGGATGGGCGTGCTGACCTGGGCGCCGCTCGCCTCCGGGTATCTCTCGGGGGCGTACCGGAAGGGCCGGGAGGTCGATCTCTCGCGCGGGCGGGCGGCGATCACCCCGCACCGCTTCGACCCCGCTCTCCCGGAGAACGTGGCGAAACTCGACGCCGTCGAGCGCCTGGCCCTCCTGGCCGAGGAGATCGGCTGCTCGCTGCCCGAGCTCGCGGTCGCGTTCGCCGCCGCGCACCCGGCCGTGACCTCGGTGATCCTCGGGCCGCGGACGATGGAGCAGCTCGACGGGCTGCTGAAGGGCGCGGCGCTCGTCCTCGACGACGACGTGCTCGACCGGATCGACGCGATCGTGCCGCCCGGGACCGACCTGTACCGGGCCGACGGTGTCTGGCGGCCCGCCTCGCTCACCGAACCGTCGCTGCGACGGCGGCCGTTGGGGGAGCGGGCCGCGGCCGACGCGTGAGCCGACTCGTGGTGCCCGCCGGGTCTAGTGGCGGTCCAGGCCCGGGACGCCCAGTTCCGAGAGGCCGTCGAGGAAGAGGTCCACGCCGACGGCGGCGAGCAGCAGGCCGAGGAGGCGGCCGAAGAGCTCGATGGTGGCGTGGTGGGCGCGGCGCAGCAGTGAGGCGAGGAAGAGGACGCAGACGAGGTCGAGGGCGATGACCGCCACGTACGCGCCGACCACGGTCGACCGCCAGCCGAAGCCGTCGCGGGCGGCCGCCTCGATGAGCACCGCGGTCATGGCGAGCGGGCTGACGACGTACGGCATCAGCAGCTCGCGGACGCCGCTGGCGGTGTCGGGGGCGTCCTGCTGGGGTCCGTCGGAGCCGAGGTGCAGGCCGAGGACGAGCCCGACGGCGTAGAGGAAGAAGATGACCCCGCCGGCGAGCTGGAGGGCGGGGGTGCTGATGTGGAAGACGTCGAGCAGCCACGGGGCCGTGCCGCCCGCGACGATGCCGACGGCGACCGCCGCGCCCGAGGAGATGAGGGCGATGGTGCGGAGCTGCCTGACCGGGTGGACCTGGGCGAGGCCGCCGAAGGCGAGGAGCACCTTCGGCGGTCCGACGACCGAGAAGAACGTGATGAACGCGGCGGAGAAGGTGAAGGGGTTCACAGCCGACATCATGGGGCGGTCGGGTGATTCGGGGCGGATTTCGGGATTCCGTCCGCGCGGTGTCGAGATCCGGGCGCCGGTTCCGACTCTCCTTCGGAGGGGCCGTGAAAGGGCCCGTGAAGAGGAAGAGTGGGAGGACACCCATGAAGTACCTGGTGATGGTGCAGGGCTCGCACGCCGACTACGAGGCGATGTCCGGGCGCGGCTCGGCGCAGAGCCCGGCCTGGGACAAGGAGTCCCTGACCGCGATGTTCGACTTCATGAACACGCTCAACAAGGAGCTGCTGGAGAGCGGCGAGATGCTCGACGGGCAGGGTCTGGCCGACCCGGGCGAGACCCGGCTGGTGTCGGTGGACGCGGAGGGCCGCCCGGTGGTCCGGGACGATCCGTACGCCGAGACCCAGGAGGTCCTGGCCGGCTACTGGGTGCTGGAGTGCGCGAGCCTGGAGCGGGTGACGGAGATCGCCGCGCGCGTGGCGCGCTGCCCGCAGCCGGCCGGGGCGCCGGAGTACCCGGTGGTGATCCGCCGGATCGACGAGGCGGGGCCGTCGCAGGACTGAGCGCCGGGGCCGTATCCGCGGCAGGTGTCATCCTTGGAAGTCGACGGGGCCCCCTGGCGGGGGTCGGACTGCCCCCTGGGGTATCTGCTGAGGAGTGGTTGTGGAACTCGATCTCGCGGGCGCGGAGCTCAAGTCCGTGCTGAACCGGCTGCGCCGGGCGCAGGGGCAGATCTCCGGCGTGATCCGGATGATCGAGGAGGGGCGGGACTGCGAGGAGGTCGTGACCCAGCTGGCCGCCGCCTCTCGGGCGCTGGACCGGGCCGGGTTCGCGATCATCGCGACGGGGCTCCAGCAGTGCCTGACGGAGATGGAGAACGGGAAGCGGGACGGCGAGGACCCGGAGCAGATGCGGGCCCGGCTGGAGAAGCTGTTCCTGTCGCTGGCCTGATCGGGATTCCGGTCGTCGTACGGACGAAGCGCCCCCGGCCTCGGAGCCGGGGGCGCTTCGGTGTGTCCGGGGCGGGGCGGGTCAGTCGACGGCGAGGCCGTTCAGGCGCTTGGCGATCGTGGTGAGGCGGGCGCCCTGGTAGCGGGCGGCGGCCAGGACCTCCTCGGCGGGGGCGCCGTTGGAGCCGGGGTGGGCGGTGCCGTAGGGGTTGCCTCCGGCCGCGTAGACGGCGGGGTCGGTGAAGCCGGGGGAGACGATGACCGAGCCCCAGTGGTGGAAGGTGTTGTAGAGGGCGAGCAGCGTGGACTCGTTGCCGCCGTGCAGGTTGTGGGCGCTGGTGAAGGCGGTGGCGGGCTTGTCCGCCAGGACGCCGCGCTGCCACAGGCCGCCGGTGGTGTCGACGAACTGCTTGAGCTGGGCCGCCACGTTGCCGAAGCGGGTCGGCGAGCCGAGGGCGTAGGCGTCCGCCCACTCCAGGTCGTCGAGCGTGGCGACCTCGACGTCGGTGGTGGCGTCGACATGGGCGCGCCAGGCCGGGTTGGCGTCGATCGCGGCGTCCGGGGCCAGCTCGGGCACGCGGCGGAAGCGGACCTCGGCGCCGGCCTTCTCCGCGCCCTCGGCGACGGCCTGGGCGAGCTGGTGCACGGCACCGGTGGACGAGTAGTAGACGACGGCGACCTTCACGGACATGACGGGCTCCTCGTGGGACACGCAACGACGGACAACGGCTGCGATGACGGCAACAACAACGCAACGACAACGACGCTCAAACGGATTGGTTTCCGGTTAGCTGTTCCGAGATTAAGCGGATAGCAATCCGGATTGCAAGAGCGGCAGGTATGCTCGAAGGACGGGACACCGACGACGGGGGCGCGACGAAGGGCAGGGACGGGCCGATGAGCACGAGAACACCGGGCACACCGGGGACCGACGAGGGCTCCGCGCCGCTGCTCACCGTGCTGCCGGTCACCCCCCACACCGGCCCCGGGGCCGCGCCCGGCCCCGCCCCGGAGCGCGCCGACGCCGCCCGCAACCGGCGCCGGATCCTCGACGCCGCCGCCCGGATCGTCGCCGAGAAGGGCCCCGACGCGGTCACCATGAACCAGGTCGCCCACGCCAGCGGCATCGGCGTCGGCACCGTCTACCGCCGCTTCGGCGACGTCTCCCAGCTGCTGTGGGCGCTCCTCGACGACCGCGAGCGCCAGTTCCAGGAGGCGTACATGAGCGGCCCGCCGCCGCTCGGCCCCGGCGCCCCCGCCGACGAACGGCTGGACGCCTTCCTCGACGCGCTCGTCGACCGGGTCGCCGAGCAGCGCGCGATCCTGCTCGCCGCGCACTCCGCCGCACCTCGCGCCCGCTACCACAGCGGCGCCTACCAGGTCATGCACACGCACGCGGCGATGCTGGTCTCCCGGCTCCGGCCCGGCGCCGACTCCGCCCTCCTCGCCCACCTCCTGCTCGCGCCGTTCTCGCCGGACCTGATGCACCACCTCTCGGTCGAGCAGGCGCTCCCCGCCGAGCGGGTCAAGGCGGGCGTACGCGAGCTGCTCGCGCTCCGGCCGCGGTCATGACCCACCCGGCAGCGCGTACGTGCCGCCGGCCGTCCGCCCTGTGAAACGCCCTGGACCGCGTCTCCATCCGCGCCCCACGATCGGGCCATGACCGCACCGAAGACCTTCCTGATCCTCCACGGCTTCCAGAACCACCGGCCCGTCGGCCACTGGCAGCACTGGCTCGCCGGCGAGCTGCGCGCCCGCGGCCACGAGGTCCGCTACCCGCAGCTGCCCGCGCCGGACGCGCCCGTCCTCGACGACTGGCTGGCGGCCCTGGAGGAGCACGGGAAGCGGCCGGCCGAGGGCGAGTTCGTCGTCGTCGCGCACAGCCTCTCCGTACTGCTCTGGCTGCGGGCGGGCACCCGCCGGCCGGAGGCCGACCGGGTGCTGCTCGTCGCCCCGCCCTCCCCCGCCGTCACCGCCTCCATCCCCGAGATCGCCGCCTTCGCCGACGGCCTCGACCTCGCCGAGGAGGGCGTCCGCGCGCGGCTCGTGCACGGCGACGGCGACCCGTACTGCCCCGACGGCGCCGCCCACGTCTACGGCACCCCGCTCGGCCTCGACACCGACCTCGTCCCCGGCGGCGGCCACCTCACCCCGGACAGCGGCCTCGGCCCGTGGCCCGCCCTGCTCCGCTGGTGCGAAAACCCGGAGACCCGGATCACCGGTACCGAGTAGCGTCGGCCGGATGCGCCCTGTGACCTCTCCGTACGCGACCGGCCTGCTCGACGTCGGCGACGGCAACCGCATCCACTACCAGGTCCACGGGAACCCGGCGGGCAAGCCCGCGCTCGTCGTGCACGGCGGGCCGGGCTCCGGGTCCTCCCCGACCGCGCCCCGGATCTTCGACCCGGAGAAGTACCGGATCGTCCAGTTCGACCAGCGCGGCTGCGGACGCTCCCTCCCGCACGCGAGCGACCCCGCCGCCGACCTCTCCGTGAACACCACCGCCCACCTCGTCGCCGACATGGAGCGGCTCCGCGTCCACCTGGGCATCGACCGCTGGCTGCTGTACGGCGGCTCCTGGGGCTCGACGCTGATCCTGGCGTACGCGGAGACGCACCCGGAGCGCGTGAGCGAGATCGTCATCGCCTCCGTCACCACCACCCGCCGCTCCGAGACGGCCTGGCTGTACGAGGGCGCCGGCCGCTTCTTCCCCGAGGCGCACGAGCGGTTCCGGGCCGGGGTGGACCACGCGGAGGACCTGGTGGGGGCGTACGCGGCCCGGATGAACCACCCCGACCGGGCCGTCCGGGAGCGGGCGGCGGCCGACTGGTGCGCCTGGGAGGACGCCGTCCTGTCGCTGGAGGGCATGGGGACCCCGTACACCGACCGCGTCGACGACACCCGGCTCGCCTTCGTCCGGATCTGCGCGCACTACTTCGCCCACGGCGCCTTCCTGGAGGAGGGCGCCCTGATCAGGGACGCGCACCGGCTCGCCGGCATCCCCGGCGTGCTGGTCCACGGGCGGCTCGACATGGCCGGGCCGCCCGGCACCGCCTGGGAGCTCTCCCGGGCCTGGCCCGACGCGGAGCTGCACGTGGTGGAGCGGGCCGGGCACCTCGGCGGCGACGAGACCCGGCGGCTGCTCACCACCGCCCTGGAACGCTTCGCGGACACCTGAGCGGGGCCCTGAGCGGGCGGGTATGAGCCCTCAGCCGGGCACCTGAACCGGGCGGGCCTGCGCCCTCGCCCCAGGGCCTGAGCAGCGTCTTCTCCCGAGGACGGCGGAATCCACCGGGCGCCGCCGTCCACCCGGCGGGATCATCGGAACATGAGCCCCGAGATCCACCTCGCCCAGCAGCCCGAGGCCGACGCGCTCCTCGGCCGCTCCCCGCTCGCCGCGCTGGTCGGCATGCTCCTCGACCAGCAGGTCCCGATGGAATGGGCCTTCTCCGGCCCGTACACCGTCGCCGTCCGCCTCGGCCGGGACGACCTGGACGCGCACGAGATCGCCGCGGCGGACCCCGACGCGTTCGCCGCGCTGCTCTCGGAGAAACCGGCCGTGCACCGCTACCCCGGCTCCATGGCCCAGCGGATCCAGCAGCTGTGCCGGTACCTGGTGGAGGAGTACGACGGCGACGCCGAGGCCGTCTGGCGGACCGCCGCCACCGGCAAGGAGCTGCTCGCCCGGCTCCAGGACCTGCCCGGTTTCGGGAAGCAGAAGGCGCAGATCTTCCTCGCGCTGCTCGGCAAGCAGTACGGCGTCCGGCCCGAGGGCTGGCGGGAGGCGGCGGGACCGTACGGCGAGGAGGGCGCCCACCGCTCGGCCGCCGACATCACCGGGCCGGAATCGCTCGCCCTGGTCCGCGCCCACAAGCAGGAGATGAAAGCCGCCGCCAAAGCGGCGAAAGCCGCCAAGGGGAAATAGCGGGGACAAGCCCACCAAGGGCAGTGAATCGTCCGGGAATTGAGAATTCCAGATGTCAATCCTGTTCAAGGTGACATGAATTGCGCCGAACGTGTTCACAGAAAGCCCTCCCGGTGGCTAACTTCCCCTCAACCTCGTCCCCATCGGGAAGGACTTCTGTGAACGCATCGCAGCGTCGCGCCGCGGCCATCCTCGCCGCCGCCGCCCTCGCCACCCCCCTGGTCCTCGCATCGCCGGCCACCGCCGTCAAGGACCCCGCCGCCGCGCCCGCCCGGGACGCCGCGAAGCTGGCGAAGAAGCTGGTCCGGGAGACCACCGGCCAGGACGCCTTCAAGCACCTGCAGAAGTTCCAGGCGATAGCCGACTCGGCCGGCGGCCACCGCGCGGCCGGCTCGCTCGGCCACGACGCCTCGGCCGCGTACGTGTACACGCAGCTCAAGAAGGCCGGCTACCTCGTCTCGTACGAGAAGTTCGACTTCGTCTACACCGAGACCCTCGCCGAGAAGGCGTCCGTCCTCGGCGACGCCCCCCGCGCACTCGACATCCGCGCGATGACCTACACCAAGTCGACCCCGGTCGGCGGCATCACCGCCGGCCTGGCGGCCGTCCCGGTCGACGCCGACGGCACCAGCGGCTGTGAGCCGGGCGACTTCGCCTCCGGCACCTTCACGGGCAAGATCGCCCTGATCAAGCGCGGCGGCTGCGCCTTCGCCATCAAGCAGGAGAACGCCGCCGCGGCCGGCGCCGCCGGCGCGATCGTCTACAACAACACCGAAGGCGTCCTCTCCGGCACGCTCGGCGCCGCCGACGCCGGCAAGATCCCGACCGCCGGCCTCTCCCAGGCCGAGGGCGAGCGGCTCGCCGCCGACCTCGCCAAGGGCGCGGTGAACCTCTCCTTCGAGGTCCGCCAGCTCAACCAGAACCGCTCCACCAACAACGTCATCGCGGAGACCAAGGGCGGCAACGCCGCCAACACCGTGATGCTCGGCTCGCACCTCGACTCCGTCACCGCCGGCCCCGGCATCAACGACAACGGCTCCGGCTCCGCCGGTCTCCTCCAGGCCGCCCTGGAGCTCGCCAAGTCGAAGGACAAGGTCCGCAACAAGGTCCGCTTCGCCTGGTGGTCCGCGGAGGAGAACGGCCTCCTCGGCTCCGAGCACTACGTCGCCAACCTGACGGAGCTCGACAAGAAGGAGATCAAGCTCTACCTCAACTTCGACATGATCGCCTCGCCGAACTACGGCCTGTTCGTGTACGACGGCGACAACTCCGACGGCGTCGGCGCGGGCGCGGGCCCGGAGGGCTCCGCGCAGCTGGAGCGCGACATCAACGACTTCATGGACAAGCGGGGCCTCCCGCACGAGGGCACCGACTTCACCGGCCGCTCCGACTACGGCCCGTTCATCGAGGTCGGCATCCCGTCCGGCGGCACCTTCACCGGCGCCGAGGGCATCAAGACCGCCGCGCAGGCCGAGAAGTTCGGCGGCGAGGCCGGGGTCGCGTACGACGTGAACTACCACGCCAAGGGCGACGACATCAAGAACGTCAACATGACGGCCTTTGACGCCAACATCGACGTCATCGCGAACGCCGTGGGCACCTACGCCCACGACATCTCCTCGCTGCGCAAGCCGGTCGTCTCGGTCCCGACCACCGGCGACGAGGGCAGCGGCGGCGGCCTGCACGACGACCACCACGAGGTCACCGAGTAACCGGCGGGTCTCACCTCCGGCGGCGGGCCGTCCCGAAGATCGAGCGGCTGATCTCCCGGCCCAGCTGGGTGCCGATCGACCGGGCCAGGGACTTGAACATCCCGCTGCCCACGACCTGTTCGACGAGCGAGGGCTCCTCCTGAGGGGCCCTCGCCCGCGTCGTACCGGCCGCTTTCGCCGCGGCCTTCTCCTCCGCGGCCCGCGCCTTCTCCGCCGCGGCCCGTGCCTCCTCCGCCGTACGCGCCTCCTCGTCCGCCGACAGGCGCTCGTACGCCGACTCCCGGTCCACCGCCTGCGCGTACCGCCCGTACAGCGGCGAGCCCTTCACCGCCGCCTCCAGCGCGGCCGCGTCGACCGGCCCCATCAGCGACTCCGGGGCCCGCAGCCGGGTCGCCGCCACCGGGGTCGGCGCGCCCCTCTCGCTCAGTACGGTGACCACCGCCTCGCCCGTACCGAGCGAGGTCAGCACCTCCTCCAGGTCGTACGCCGACTCCGGGAAGGTCCGCACGGTCGCCTTCAGGGCCTTGGCGTCGTCCGGGGTGAAGGCGCGCAGCGCGTGCTGCACCCGGTTGCCGAGCTGGGCGAGGACGTCCGCCGGCACGTCCTTCGGGGTCTGGGTCACGAAGAAGACGCCGACCCCCTTGGACCGGATCAGCCGGACCGTCTGCGTGATCGACTCCAGGAACGCCTTCGACGCGTCCTTGAAGAGGAGGTGCGCCTCGTCGAAGAAGAAGACCAGCTTCGGCTTCTCCAGGTCGCCGACCTCGGGCAGGTCGTTGAAGAGGTCCGCGAGCAGCCACATGAGGAAGGTCGAGAAGAGCTGCGGCTGCTCCTGTACGGACGGCAGCTCCAGGACCGAGACGATCCCCCGGCCGTCCGGGGCCGTCCGCAGGAACTCCGAGGTGTCGAACTCCGGCTCCCCGAAGAACCCGGCGGCGCCCTGCTGCTCGAAGGCGGTCAGGGCGCGCAGGATCACCCCGGCGGTCACCGTCGACAGCCCGCCGATCCCCTTCAGCTCGGGCTTGCCGACGTCCGAGACGAGGAACGCGACGACCGCCCGCAGGTCCTTCAGGTCCACCAGCTCCAGGCCCTTGGCGTCGGCGTAGTGGAAGATCAGGCCGAGGGACTGCTCCTGGGTCCGGTTCAGCTGGAGCACCTTGGAGAGCAGCACCGGGCCGAAGCTGGTGACCGTGGCGCGGACGGGGATGCCGGGGCCGATGCCGCCGAGGCCGTAGAACTCGCAGGGGAAGCCGGTGGGGGCCCACTCCTGGCCGACCTGCGCGGCCCGTTCCCTGACCTTCTCGCCGTCCTCGCCGGGGGCGGAGACGCCGGAGACGTCGCCCTTGACGTCGGCGAGGAAGACCGGGACGCCCTGGGCGGAGAGCTGTTCGGCGATCAGCTGGAGGGTCTTGGTCTTGCCGGTGCCGGTGGCTCCGGCGACGAGGCCGTGCCGGTTGAGGACGGGGAGCGGGATGCGTACCGACGCGTCCGGGTGACAGACGCCGTCCCACAGCACGGCCCCCAGATCGAGTGCGGCCCCCTCGAACGCGTACCCGGCGGCGATCTCCACGACGGGCCCGGGGCGGCCGGCGGACGTGGGGGCGGGGGCGGTGGGGGCGGTCGCGGCGGGGGTTCCGTCGGCCGGGGGTACGGCGGGGGCCGGGGGTACGGCGGAGGCCGGCGCGGGCTCCGGGGCGGCGGGTTCGGCGGCGGGTTCGGCGGTGGGCGCGGGCGGTGGTCCCGGGGTGGCGGGCGGCGGGGTGGCGGCCGTGCCGGGCGGCTCCGGGGTCGTCGGCGGCTGCTCCGTCTCGCTCATGGCGGCACCCCAATGTCTGTGATGTCACGGTTCGCACCAGCATCCCACCGGTTCCGCGTGGCTGCGCCGGGAGCCGCTCGCCCGGTAGGCTTTCCGTGTGATCTTCAAGCGCATCGGAAACGGCAGGCCGTATCCCGACCACGGCCGGGAAAGCACCCGGCAGTGGGCGGACGTCGCCCCGCGCCCGGTCCGCCTCGACCAGCTCGTCACCACCAAGGGACAGCTGGACCTGGAGACCCTGCTCGCCGAGGACTCCACCTTCTACGGCGACCTCTTCGCGCACGTCGTGAAGTGGCAGGGCGACCTCTACCTCGAGGACGGACTCCACCGCGCCGTCCGCGCGGCCCTCCAGCAGCGTCAGGTGCTCCACGCCCGCGTGCTCGAACTGGACTGACCCGGGGCCCCGCCGGACGGCACCCCGCGCTGATCCTTTCGGGCGCAGTTCACGCCCATCCGGCCGCGATCACATGATCATCAAGTAGGCATCGCGCACAGGCGGCATTACGCTGCGCCCATGAGCATGCTCACTCCCCCCGGCATGGGCGGAAAGTACCGCATCACGGGGGATGTCTACCCGCGCATGCGCCGCCCCCACCGCCGGCGCAGGATCGTCCTGGCCTCCGCCGCCGCCGTGGTCGTGCTCGGCGCGGCCGGCTGGGGCACGCTCCAGCTCGTCGACGTCTTCTCCGGCGACGAGACCCGGAAGACCGCCGCCGGGAAGCAGGCGGACTGCAAGCCCGCCCCCGCCCCGAGCGCCGAGGCCGCCGCCAAGCTGCCCAAGCCGGCCCAGGTCACGGTGAACGTCTACAACGCGACCCCGCGCAGCGGACTCGCCAAGGCGACCGCCGACGAGCTGAAGAAGCGCGGCTTCGCCATCGGCAAGATCGGCAACGCGCCCGCCGCCTACGACAAGAAGGTCAAGGGGGCCGGGCTGCTGCTCGGCGCCCCCACCGCCGCCAAGGGCGCCTTCGCCGTCCTCGGCACCCAGCTCGCGGGCACCACGACGAAGGTCGACACCCGCACCACGGCGGATGTCGACCTCATCATCGGTACGGCCTTCAAGGCCCTGTCGCCCAAGGCGACGGCGGACGCGGCCCTCGTGGCCCTGAACAAGCCCAAGCCCGCGCCGACCCGCTGCTGAGCGGAGCCACTGCTCGGCGGCGCCCCCCAGGAGCCGCCACCCGGCGGCGCCGCGCACCGCGCGTCCGGCGCCGCTACTCGGCGGCGCCGTACATCCGGTCACCGGCGTCGCCCAGGCCCGGGACGATGTAGCCGTGCTCGTTGAGCCGCTCGTCGACCGAGGCCGTCACGACCGTCACCGGCGTGCCCGCGAGCTCGCGCTCCATGACCTCGACGCCCTCCGGGGCGGCCAGCAGCACCACGGCCGTCACGTCGTCCGCGCCGCGCCGGATCAGCTCCTGGATCGCCGCGACCAGCGTGCCGCCGGTCGCCAGCATCGGGTCGAGCACGTACACCTGGCGGCCCGAGAGGTCCTCCGGCATCCGGGTGGCGTAGGTCGACGCCTCCAGCGTCTCCTCGTTGCGGATCATGCCCAGGAAGCCGACCTCGGCCGTCGGGAGCAGCCGCACCATGCCGTCGAGCATGCCGAGCCCGGCGCGCAGGATCGGGACGACCAGCGGACGCGGGTACGACAGCTTCACACCGGTCGTCGGCGTGACGGGGGTCTCGATGTCGACCCGCTCGGTCCGCACGTCCCGGGTCGCCTCGTAGGCGAGCAGCGTGACCAGCTCGTCGGCGAGCCGGCGGAAGGTCGGGGAGTCCGTGCGCTTGTCGCGCAGGGTGGTGAGCTTGTGGGCGACCAGCGGGTGATCGACGACGTGGAGACGCATGACCCCACAGTAGCCCGCCCCACCACGGGCACCCGCCCACCACTGGCATCGATCCGCGCCGCTGGGGCAAGGTGGGGACACAGGGACCCAGTGATGGGGTGGTGTGGCCGATGCCCGACCCGAAGAACACATCCGGCCAGGTCCGGGGCGACACGGAGCCCCGGGAGCCGGAGACACAGCCGGAGACCGACGCGGAGCGCCGCAGGCGCCGCGCCCAGTTCCTCCGTGAGCTCGGCGAGGCCAAGGCGCTGCGCGACCGCGTGCAGCCGCGGCGCGCCCGGGCGGCCCGGATGAGACAGGCCATGCGCATGCGCACCTTCCGGTGGTGAGGGGGACGGCGGCGGTCCCGGCGACGGTCCCGGCGGCGCCCGGGAACGCGCCCCCTCCGCGCGCCGGGGTCGCACGCCCACCCGAACGCGGTGTGGTTCAGACTGATGCACGACGCAAGAGCCGAAGACCTCTCCTGAGGCCGTCGTTTCTGTCACGATGCCGATTGGGCGGGGCTCAGGAGCGCGCCGCCGGATCATCACACCTCTGATCAGTGGGAGAGTCAGGTGTACTTCGCCGCACTGCTCGCGCGCACCGAAGACGGGTGGGAAGCGAGCGATACGGAGCTCGACGACGTGGAGACGCTGGCGGACCTGGCCGATCTGGCCCGTGAGGCGGCGGCCGACGAGGGGGAGACCGTCCTCGTCTTCATCGAGCAGGAGGACGCGTGGTTCGGCATCGTCCGCGTCGACGGGGAGGACGACCCCCGGGTCTACGTCTCCAACGCGGCGGCCGCGGCCCGCTCCTCGTACGGGGAGATCCTCACCTCGGAACTGCTCGGTGACGACGACCCGGACAGCGAGCTCGACGAGCTCGACAGGCTCACCGCCCTGGACGGCACCGAGGACGGCGAGCCGGAGCACACGCCCGGCGACGACGAGGACGACGCCTCCGCCGGCAGCGCCGGCATCGCGCCGGCCGGTCCGCTCGGCGAGGGCCGGATCCTCGCCGACCTCGGCCTGTCCGAGCGGGGGCTGCTCGCCGTGACCGAGGACGCCCTCGGGGAGATCGCCGACGCCATCGGCGCCTCCGACATCCTGGAGGCCGTCCGCTAGTGCAGTCCGTGGTACCCGGCCCCGTGCCGGACCTCTGGCGGGACGCCATGCGCCTCGCCCTCGACGAGGCGGCCGCGGCCGTGCCGGCCGGTGACGTACCGGTCGGCGCGGTCGTGCTCTCCCCCTCCGGCGAACTCCTCTCCCGCGGCCGCAACGAGCGGGAGGCGACCGGCGATCCGACCGCCCACGCGGAGGTCCTGGCGCTGCGCCGGGCCGCCGCCGCCACCGGCGAGTGGCGGCTGACCGGCTGCACCCTCGTGGTGACCCTGGAGCCCTGCGTGATGTGCGCGGGCGCGCTGGTGCAGTCCCGGGTCGAGCGGGTCGTCTACGGCGCCGACGACGAGAAGGCGGGCGCCGCCGGCTCCCTCTGGGACCTGGTGCGCGACCGCCGCCTCAACCACCGCCCGGAAGTCGTCAGGGGCGTGCTCGGCGAGGAGTGCGCCGAGCAGCTCACGGCCTTCTTCCGCACCCGCTGACATCGGATTTCTTGCCTGGGCCACTTTGGGCTAAGCTCTCTCTCGGTAGCGTGTCCGAGCGGCCGAAGGAGCTCGCCTCGAAAGCGAGTGTGGGGAAACTCACCGAGGGTTCAAATCCCTCCGCTACCGCCAGAACGAAGGGCCCGACGCGAAAGCGCCGGGCCCTTCGGCGTTGTCGCGCCAGGACGATGAAGACCCCCGCGTACGAGGACGGCGAAGGGCCCCGCGTACGGGCACGGCGAAGGGCCCCGGTGGTGTCACCGGGGCCCTTCGCCGCGTCCTGCCCGCGTCCGCCCTGACGTTGGGACGGGGGGAGCGGCATCGGGGGGACAAGCCGCTCCCCCCGATGAGAACCGGGCCGACAAGTCCTGCGCCGCAGTCAGGGGGGAAGCTCGCGGCGCGGACCCCGCAGTGCGGTCCGGTTCCATGCGCCCCGCGGATTCCTGCCAGATCCGCCGGGCTCGACATCCATCCTGCTCCCCCCGCACCCGTTCGGGGGGCGGCGAAAGACCCCGAAGCCCGGGCCCTTGGTCCATAAAGGCTCGGTTAGAGTGGGCCACCGCCGGGGCGGGGCCCGGGCAGCGGAGGGGGAGGACGGATGTCCCAGGCGAGGAAAGTCGCGGTCTACGCGTTCGGGGTCTTCGTGCTGTACGCGATCATCACGTCCCCGGACCGGTCGGCCGACCTGGTCCAGATAGGCTTCGAGGGCCTTTCCAGCGCCGCCAAGGGTGTCGGAGAGTTCATGACCGAACTCATCAACTAGGAGCCCTCCGTGATCCGCCATCTGGTCCTCTTCAAGCTCGACGAGGGCGTCACCCGTGACGACCCGCGCGTCGTCGCCGGCGTCGAGGCGTTCCGCGCGCTCGGCGGGCAGGTTCCCGAGCTGCGGTTCTGGGAGTGCGACTGGAACGTGTCCGAGCGCCCGATCGCCTACGACTTCGCGATCAACTCGGCCGTCGAGGACGCGGACGCGCTCCAGCGCTACCTGGACCACCCGGCGCACCAGGCCGGCGTCGCGCTCTGGCGCGAGTTCTCCACCTGGGTCATCGCGGATTACCCCTTCTAGGGGCCATTCGCGCGCTGACGTCTCCGAGACCCCCCGCCGTCCGGGCGGGGGGTCTCGCGCGTTGCCGCCCTCCGCGCCTCCGACCTCCGTTTCTTCGTCCACCATGCCTTCAACACGTGGTTATGCGGTGCTTGCACACAGTGGACATGTCTTGTGATGCTATGACCGCTTTTGACGGATGAGTTGTTCGTTTGACCGTAGTTGACCCAGTCGACCAGCTACACCAGCCAAAGGGGTGGCGTGAACGTGCCGGCCAGTACAGCGCCTCAGGTCCCGCCCCAGCACGAGGCGGGCGGAGCCCCGGACACACCGCGCCCCCGGGAACGCAGCAGCCGCGGCGCCGACACCAGGGCGCTCACCCAGGTGCTCTTCGGCCAGCTCAAGAACCTGGACCCGGGCACCCCCGAGCACGACCGGGTGCGCGGGGCGCTCATCGAGGCCAACCTGCCGCTCGTGCGGTACGCGGCGGCCCGCTTCCGCTCGCGCAACGAGCCGATGGAGGACGTCGTCCAGGTCGGCACCATCGGCCTGATCAACGCGATCGACCGCTTCGACCCCGACCGGGGCGTGCAGTTCCCCACCTTCGCCATGCCCACCGTGGTCGGCGAGATCAAGCGGTACTTCCGCGACAACGTCCGCACGGTGCACGTGCCGCGCCGGCTGCACGAGCTGTGGGTCCAGGTGAACGGCGCCACCGAGGACCTCACGACCGCCCACGGGCGCTCCCCCACCACCGCCGAGATCGCCGAACGGCTGCGGATCGGCGAGGACGAGGTGCTCGCCTGCATCGAGGCCGGACGGTCGTACCACGCCACCTCCCTGGAGGCGGCGCAGGAGGGCGACGGGCTGCCCGGACTGCTCGACCGGCTCGGCTACGAGGACCCGGCGCTCGCCGGCGTCGAGCACCGCGACCTGGTCCGGCACCTCCTCGTCCAGCTGCCCGAGCGGGAGCAGCGGATCCTGATGCTGCGCTACTACAGCAACCTGACGCAATCTCAGATCAGCCAGGAGCTCGGCGTCTCACAGATGCACGTGTCAAGGCTCCTCGCCCGCAGCTTCGCCCGATTGAGATCCGCAAACAGGATCGAAGCGTAACTGGAACGGGTAGACCGGTTCGGAGGGGTTCCGCGGCACCCCAATTGCCGTACACCCCTTGTTTCCTGCGGATATGCGCCCTCTCCTTGTCGACAAGTCACTACAGCGTGTTGCCGACATGTGACATTCTGCTGGGGACGCGTTTGCCGCAGCCCCACGGCCGGTATTCAGGTGGAAGCTGCGTTCCTCCGATGGTCGCGGCCCACCGCGACCGTCCGCGACCTCTAGGGGGTGGCATGTCCGCAGATCAGGGCAGCTCGAAGGTGCTCACGCTCACGCCCGTTCCGGTCCTCGCGCCCGAGCCCGTACCCACGCAGACGACGGCTCCGACCGCGGCCGAGAGCGGGGCGCTGCCGTCCCCGGCTCCGACCGTGGCCCCGGAAGCCCTCGACACCCGCACCCTCTCCCGCTCCCTGTTCCTGCGGCTGCGCGCCCTCGACGAGGTGGGCGCGGCGACGGACAGCCCGGAGCGGACCTACGTCCGCGACACCCTCATCGAGCTGAACCTCCCGCTCGTGCGGTACGCGGCGGCCCGCTTCCGCTCGCGCAACGAGCCGATGGAGGACATCGTCCAGGTCGGCACCATCGGCCTGATCAAGGCGATCGACCGCTTCGACTGCGAACGGGGCGTGGAGTTCCCGACGTTCGCGATGCCGACCGTCGTCGGCGAGATCAAGCGCTTCTTCCGCGACACCTCGTGGTCGGTGCGGGTGCCGCGCCGGCTCCAGGAGCTGCGGCTCGCGCTCACCAAGGCCAGCGACGAGCTCGCGCAGAAGCTCGACCGCTCGCCGACCGTGCCCGAACTCGCCGCCGTGCTCGGGGTGTCGGAGGAGGACGTCGTCGACGGCCTCGCGGTGGGCAACGCGTACACCGCCTCCTCGCTCGACTCGCCCTCCCCGGAGGACGACGGCGGCGAGGGCTCCCTCGCGGACCGCCTCGGCTACGAGGACGCGGCCCTGGAGGGCGTCGAGTACCGCGAGTCGCTGAAGCCGCTGCTCGCCAAACTCCCGCCCCGGGAGCGGCAGATCATCATGCTCCGCTTCTTCGCGAACATGACCCAGTCCCAGATCGGCGAGGAGGTCGGCATCTCGCAGATGCACGTCTCGCGGCTGCTCACCCGGACGCTCGCCCAGCTCCGTGAGGGCCTCATCTCCGACTGACTTCCGCGAATCCGCCTCCTGTTGACGCTCCGTCAGCCACACTGGGGCGCATGAGGCGCAGGAAGCAGCAGCCGGTACTCGCGGCGGTGGCGCTCTGCCTCGGCGGGGCGCTCACCGCGTGCGGAGGCGGAGGAGACGGCGAGGGGTTCGCGGCGGTCGGCGCCGGGCCCTCGCCCGGTGGTGCGGTCGGCCCCTCGGGGGCGGTCACGCTCGTCCCGCTGGACAGCCCCACGGCGAGCGGCACCACCTCCAGCACCTCCTCCCCTCCCCCGGCCCCGGAGTCCCCGCCGGGCGCCTCGCCGTCCCCCGGTGCCGGTACGAGCACGCCGAGTGCGCCGCGTACGAGGCAGACGGGGTCCGGTGGCCCTGACGCGGGGTCCGGCTCCGGTACGGGGCAGGCCGGCGGTTCCGGAGGGCGTACGGAGTCGGCGGGGCCGCCCGGCGGTCCTTCCGGCGGCGGTCCTTCCGAGGGCGCCTCGCCCGGCGGCGGCTCCTCCCCGCGCCCGGCCACGACTCCGCCCCGTACCCCCGGTCCCGGCCCTGCGCCCACCACCCCCGCGCCCCGGCCGACCGTCACCACCACCCCGCCGCCGCCCGGCCCCGCCGTGCTCACCGTCTCCGCGCCGGTGACCGCCGACGGCGAGAAGCGCTGGTGCGAGCGGGTCACGGTGACCTTCCGGAACACCGGCGGCTCCCCCGTCGCCGCCGGCACCGCCACCTTCGCCACCCACGTCATCGGCGCGCTCGGCGTCGACTGGGGCACGGTCACCACCAGCCAGGCGCTGCCCGCCCCGATCGCTCCCGGCGCGGCGCGGACGGAGACGTACACGGTCTGCGTGGAGTCCTGGCGGGTGCCGCTCGGCATGCGCGTCGACACCCGCGAGGTGACCGCTACCTGGCGGTGAGCCCGTACCGGACCCCGGTCAGCTCCTCGGAGAGGTCCCAGAGGCGGCGGCCGGTCTCCGGGTCGGCGGCCGTGGCCGAGGGCTTCACCCGGGTCGGGGAGCCGCGCAGTTCGCCGGCGCCGTCCGGGCCGATGAACTCGCCGCCGGCCACGTCCGGCGCGGTCGCCGCGTACAGCTGGGGCAGGGCTCCGCGCTCCGGCCGCTGGGCGAGGAGCGGGTTGCCGATCCGGCTGTAGAAGAAGCGGGCGAAACCGGTGACGTCCCTGCTCTGCAGGCTGGTCGCGGTGTAGCCGGGGTGGGCGAGGACGCTGCGGACCGGGCGGCCCGCGGCGGCGAGGCGGCGGTGCAGCTCCTGGCCGAAGACCGCGTTGGCGAGCTTCGAGCGCTGGTAGAAGGCCATCGGGGCGTAGCCGCGTTCGGCCGCGAGGGCGGCCGGGTCGTCGAGGCGCAGATCGCCCTGGCGGTGCACCAGCGAGCTGACCGTGACCACCCGGCCGTCCTCCGGCAGGCGGTCGAGCAGCAGGCCGGTGAGGGCGAAGTGGCCGAGGTGGTTGGCGGCGAACTGGAGCTCGTGGCCCTGGGCGCTGAGCGTGCGGGGCGGCGCCATCACCCCCGCGTTGTTGACGAGGACGTCCAGGCGCGGGTGGTCGGCGCGCAGGGCCTCGGCGAAGGCCCGCACCGAGTCCAGGTCGGCGAGGTCGACCCGGCGCACGGTGAGGAGCCCGGGGGCGATCCCGTCGGCGGCGAGCGCGGCGGCGGTCCGGTGCCCCTTCTCCTCGTCCCGTACGGCGAGGACCACCCGGCCGCCCCGCAGGGCGAGGGCACGGGTGGTCGCGAGGCCGAGGCCGCTGGTGGCCCCGGTGACGACATGGACCCGGCCGGTGAGGTCGGGGATGGCGTCGGCGGTCCAGTGCTGCGTACGCGTACGAGTCATGCGACACACATTGCCTCGCGTGTCACTCGGTGTCAAACATGTCGCCGGTTGCCACCTACGGCACCGGGTTAGCATCGGCGAGTGACCACACCGCCCGACCCCCGCGCCTCGACCCTCGCCCAGCGCAAGCGGCAGCTCGTCTCCACCGAGCTGACCGAGACCGCGCTCCAGCTCTTCGCGCACAAGGGCTTCGAGGCCGTCACGGTCGACGAGATCGCGACCGCCGCCGGCGTCTCCAAGCGGACCTTCTTCCGCTACTTCGCCTCGAAGGAGGACGTGGTCGTCCAGTTCCTGGCGGGGATGGGCGCGGACATCCGGGCGGAGCTGGCCGCCCGCCCGGCCGGGGAGCGGCCCTCGGTCGCGCTGCTGCGCGCCGTCTCCGTGCCCCTCGCCGCCTGCGGCGAGGAGTCCGACCGAACCCTGCCCGTGGTCCGGCTGATCCTGCGGACCCCCGCGCTGCTCGCCCGCTTCCTGGAGCACGAGGCCGGCTGGCGCGAGGAGCTGGCCGGGGAGCTGGCGGCCCGGCTCGGGACCGGCCCGGCGGAGCTGTACCCGGCGCTCGCGGCGGGCATGGCGCTCACCGCCTTCGAGACGGTGCTGTGCCGGTGGAGCGAGGACCCCGCGGGGCCCGGCCCGCTCGACCTCATCGAACGGGCCTTCGCCCTGCTGGCGCCCGCGCTGGACGCCGACGTGACGCGGGAATGACCGGAGGGGCCGGTTCCGTACGTACGGAACCGGCCCCTCCTCGGTGGTGCGGGGTCAGGAGACGGCGAGCCAGACGACTCCCGCCACGATCACGATCGCGGCGACCACGCCGGCGATCACGCCGACGCGGGGACCGCTCGACGCGGCCGCGACCTGCTGGGGCTGGTGCTGCGGGGTGCCCTCGTCGACGAAGGCGCGGAACATCTGGGTGCTGCCGGCGGGGTCGTAGCCCTCGGGGCCCTGGGGGCCCTGGCCGTACGGTGCTTGCGGGTTGTGTGCCATGTGCCAGGACCCTAGCGAAAGCGGGGTGACGGGCCCAAGCCCCGGCACCCGACCCGACCCCCGCCTCCCCTCCGCCTCCTCGCGACCTCCGCTCGACCTCCCCCTCGCCCGGCACCCTCACCCTCCCCCTTGACCTCCCCCGCGCCTCCCCTTTGCCGATTCTTTAGCGCCGTTTGACCGATTTAGTTTGCCTGGAGCAACCATCCATCTCTATGGTTGCCCTAAGCAACAAGTTGGAAGGGGTCCGAGTGGAACCGAGCGGCCGCTACGAGGACCTCGCACGCGCCATCAGCGCGATCGGCGCCGTGAAGCGCGGTGTCGCCCGCGTCCTGCCGGGCGACTGCCAGGGCGGCGCCGCCGCCGTGCTCGCCCTGCTCAAGCACCACGGCGACATGCGGATGAGCCGGCTCTCCGAGCTCATGGCCGTGGACATGTCGGTGTGCAGCCGGCACGTGGCGCACACCGTCTCGCGCGGCTGGGTCGAGCGCCTGCCCGACCCCGGCGACGGCCGCTCCCGCATCCTGCGGCTGAGCCCCGAAGGCTTCGCGATGCTCACCGAGCTCGACCGCCGGGTGACCGAAGCCTTCACCCACTACCTCGCGGAGTGGTCCGACGACGACGTCGCACTGCTCACCACCCTGCTCGCCCGACTCCGCGACTCCTTCGGGGACTGCCGGGCCACCCACGCCTGACCGACGCCCGGCCCCCGCGGGGGCGGCGCGCCCGCACGCTTCCACCCGCTTGAACACGCTGGAAACCAGAGGAACTTCATGGCTACGACCACACCCGACACCGGGGTGCGGGGCGCCCCGGCCGGACCCGGAGCCCCCGCCGCTCCGATGACCCACCGTCAGATCATGGAGGCGCTCTCCGGGCTGCTGCTCGGCATGTTCGTCGCCATCCTGTCCTCGACGATCGTCTCCAACGCCCTCCCCCAGATCATCACCGACCTGGAGGGCGGCCAGTCCGCCTACACCTGGGTCGTCACCGCGACCCTGCTCGCGATGACCGCCACCACCCCGCTCTGGGGCAAGCTGGCCGACCTCTTCTCCAAGAAGCTGCTCATCCAGATAGCCCTGACCATCTACGTGGCGGGCTCGATCGTCGCCGGACTCTCCCAGTCCACCGGCATGCTCATCGCCTGCCGCGTGGTCCAGGGCGTCGGCGTCGGCGGTCTCACCGCCCTCTCCCAGATCATCCTCGCCGCGATGATCGCCCCCCGCGAGCGCGGCCGCTACAGCGGCTACCTCGGCGCCGTCTTCGCCGTCGCCACCGTCGGCGGCCCGCTGCTCGGCGGCGTCATCACCGACACCGAGTGGCTCGGCTGGCGCTGGTGCTTCTACGTCGGCGTGCCCTTCGCGATCATCGCCCTGATCGTCCTCCAGAAGACCCTCAAGCTCCCCGTCGTGAAGCGCGAGGTCAAGGTCGACTGGGCCGGCGCCTTCTTCATCAGCGCCGCCGTCTCCCTGCTCCTCATCTGGGTCACCTTCGCCGGCGACAAGTACGACTGGATGTCCTGGCAGACCGCCGCCATGCTGGCCGGTTCGGTGCTGCTCGGCGCGCTCTTCGTGTTCGTCGAGTCGCGGGCGTCCGAGCCGATCATCCCGCTGCGCCTCTTCCGCAACCGGACCATCACGCTGGCCTCGCTCGCCTCGCTCTTCGTCGGCGTCGCGATGTTCGCCGGCACGGTCTTCTTCAGCCAGTACTTCCAGCTGGCCCGCAACGAGTCGCCGACCATGTCCGGCGTCCTCACCATCCCGATGATCGCCGGCCTCTTCGTCTCCTCGACGGCCTCCGGCATGATCATCACCAAGACCGGCCGGTGGAAGGCGTGGCTGGTCAGCGGCGGCGCCCTGGCCGCCGGCGGCCTCGGCATGCTCGGCACGATCCGGTACGACACGACCTACTGGCACATCGCGGTCTTCATGGCGGTCCTCGGCCTCGGCCTCGGCATGATGATGCAGAACCTGGTGCTCTGCACCCAGAACCAGGTGGACCCCGCCGACCTCGGCGCCGCCTCCTCCGTCGTCACCTTCTTCCGCTCCCTCGGCGGCGCGATCGGCGTCTCGGCGCTCGGCGCGGTCATGGCCCACCGGGTCACCGACTACGTCAAGGAGGGCATGGCCGAGCTCGGCCCGAAGGCCGCGGCGGCGATGGGCCAGGGCGGCGGCAGCGGCGCCATCCCCGACATGGACAAGCTGCCCGCCCCGATCCGCACGGTGATGGAGAGCGCGTACGGGCACGGCGTCGGCGACGTCTTCCTCTACTCGGCGCCCTTCGCGCTGCTCGCCTTCGTGGTGACGCTCTTCATCAAGGAGGTCGCGCTGAAGAGCAGCACGACCACGGCGGCGGACACGAGCACGGCTGGCGGCACGACCACGCCGGCGGGCACCACCACGCCGGCGAACGCCGGGTAACGCACAGGCTCCCGGGCGCGCTTCGAGCGGAGGCGCGGCCGGGTGAAAGGGAGCGGCGGGCAGGGGACGGCCCGCCGCTCCGTCATGTCCCCGGGGTCGCCCGGGCCACCATCGCCTCGATGCCGGCCACGAGGATGTCCAGGGCGTAGGTGAAGTCCCGCTCCCAGATGGCGGTGACGCTGCCGTGCGAGGCCCGCTCGTCGAGGATGTCCGTCATCGGCTCCAGCGCCTCGCGGAACTGCGGGTCGTCGCGGAAGGCGGCGACGGCGCCGTTGTAGTAGTCGTCCTGCGACATCCCCGCCTCGGTGGCGCGCCGCTCGAACTGCGACTCGATCGTCCCGTAGCCGTACACGAACTGGAAGACCGCCGCCGTCGCGCCCGGCTGGCCGCCCAGCGGCAGCCCCGTCTCCCGGATCGCCTCCTGGATCTTGGATCCGACAGCGATCGCGTGCGGCCCGATGTTCAGGTACTGGCCCGCGCACGGCGACATCCACGGATGCCGGACCAGCATCCTGCGGTAGTGCAGGGCGAGCGTCCGGAGCCGCTCCCGCCAGTCGGCCCCGGCGGCCACCGCGTCCAGGTCGATCTCCTCGTACACGGTGTCGATCGCGTACTCGATGATGTCGTCCTTGGTGTCCACGTACCAGTACAGGGACATCGCGGTGACCCCGAGCTCGGCGGCGAGCCGTCGCATCGACAGCTTGGCGAGCCCGTCCCGGTCGAGCATCCGGACGGAGGCGGCCACGATCCGGTCCCGGTCGAGCCCCGCGGGACCGCCGCCGCCGCGGCGGGCCCTCTGCTCCAGCCAGACGCTGGAGCCCGTCGGGTTCTTGGCCCGGTCCGCGGCCTTGACCATGCGGTTTCTCCGTCCGTCAGCGCTCATGGCCATGCGTCCTGACCATGCCTCGCGACCATGCTAGGCAGCGGCGACCGGCTCGGCCGCCACGGGCTGCTCCGACCGCTCCGCCCGCTTCAGGAGGAAGGCGGCGAGCAGACCGCCGACGAGGACCGCGACCGCGCCGACCAGCTGGCTGGTCTGGAGCCCGGAGGCGAAGGCGTCGGAGATCCGGGCCCGCTCGGCCTCGTCGCCGGCCGCCGCGAGCGCCGCCGGGAGGGAGGCCGCCGTGACGGTGACGAGAGCGGCGAACCGGGCGTTGAGGACGGCGCCGAGGACCGCGACGCCGAGACCGTTGCCGAACTCGGCGAGGGTGCCGTTGACGCCCGCGCCGACGCCCGCCTTCTCCGGCGGGATCGCGCTCATGATCGCGTTGGCCATCGCCGGGTTGGAGACCGCGAGGCCGGTGCCCATGAGGACCAGGCCGAGCAGCATGCCCCAGTAGGTGCCGTCCGTGCCGCCGCCGACCAGGGCGATCGAGCCGAGACCGGCCGCGACCAGCGTCATGCCGACCGTGACGGTGAGCGGGGTGCCGAGCTTCATCACGATCCGCGGGCCGATGCCGCTGAGGTTGAGGACGACCACGGTCAGCGCCAGCGGCGCCATCCGCAGCCCCGCCTCCAGCGGCTCGTACCCGAGCACGAACTGGAGGTGCTGGGTGAGCAGGAAGAGCGAGCCGCCCATCCCGAACATCACCAGGATGGCGCCGGCCACCGCGCCCACGAACTTCTGGTTGCGGAAGAAGTGCATGTCGAGCATCGGGTACGGGGTGCGCAGCTCCCACAGCGCGAACGCGGCGAGGACGGCGACGCCGATCGCGGCCGGGACCAGCACCTCCGCGGAGGTCCAGCCGTGCTCCGGTCCGGTGATGATCGCGTACACGGCGGCGGTCATGCCGATGGTGGAGAGCAGCGCGCCCATCAGGTCGGGGCGGTCGCCCTGGGGGTTCTTCGACTCGGGAACGAGCTTGAGGACGGCGACCAGGCCGATCACGGCCACCGGGATGTTGATGAGGAAGATCATCCCCCACCAGAAGTGGTCGAGGATCACGCCGCCGATCAGCGGTCCCGCGGCGAAGCCGAGGGAGCTGACGGTGGCCCACAGGGCGATGGCCTTCACGCGCTCGGAGTCGTCGAAGATCTGCATGACGACGGCGAGGGTGGTGGTCATGAGCAGCGCCCCGCCGACACCCATGCCCGCGCGGGCGGCGATGAGCTGGGCGGTGGAGCCGGCGAGGCCGGCGGCGAGCGAGCCGAGGCCGAAGAGCGCGAGACCGACGGCGAGCAGCTTCTTGCGGCCGTAGCGGTCGGCCGCGTTGCCCGCCGTGAGGAGCAGGCCGGACTGGACGAGCGAGTAGGCGTTGATCATCCACTGGATGTCGCTGGTGGAGGCGTGCAGCTCCGTGGTCAGCGAGGGGATGGCGACGCTGAGGACGGTGTTGTCGAGCAGCACGGTGAGCTGGGCGAGACAGATGACGCCGAGGATCAGCCAGCGCTGTGGGTGGCCGCCGGTGGCCTGGGGCGTGGCCGTGGCCGTCATGGAGAACTCCTTATACGGTGTACGAGACCGAAGCTCGTACACCGTACAAGGACTCTCGTACGCTGTATAGCGATTTCTGTTTCCGGCTGGTCAGGTCGTCAGGTCGTCAGGTCGTAGAAAGTCGTGCCGCCGACGGTGGTGGCGGTGAAGTTCTCCTGGACCCAGCTGCTGATCTCGGAGCCACCGCCCATGCCGCCGCCCATGCCGCCTCCGCCGATGAAGTAGTGGATCTTTCCGTCGGTGACGTACTGCTGGAACTGGGCGAGGGTCGGAGACGGGTCGCTGCCGTTGAAGCCGCCGATCGCCATCACGGGCTTCTCGGTGGCGAGCTGGTAGCTGGCCGCGTTCTGCGCGCCGATCGCGGCGGCGACCCAGGTGTACGCACCGGCGTCCTGGAGCAGCTTCGCCTTCGCCTCCGCGCCGACGCTGGCGCCGTTGAGGAGCCCGCCCATGCCGCCGCCTCCGCCTCCGCCGCCCGGGCCGCCACCCGTGCCGCCGCGCTCGCCGGAGCCGGGGGGCAGGGCGTTGGGCATCTGACCGGTGGGCATCTGACCGGCGCCCGGGGCCTGGCCGTTCGGGGCCTGGCCGTTGGGGGCTTGGCCGTTGGGGGCCTGGCCGTTGGGGGCTTGGCCGTTGGAGGCCTGGCCGTTCGGGGCTTGGCCGCCGCCTGGGAAGCCGTTCGGGGGCTGCATGCCGCCGTCCGTACCCTGGCCGCCGTCCGTACCCCGGCCGCCGCCGTCCACCCGCTGGCCGCCCTCGCGGCCGCCGCCCGGGAAGCCGCCGCCGCCCGGGCCGCGGCCGCCGAAGCCGGCGCCCGACGGGCCCGCCGTGACGATGGAGCCCTGGTGACCGGTGGAGAGCGTCTCCAGGGTGTACGCGAACGGTCCCGCGAGTCCCGCCGCCAGGCCGAGGCCCGCCGCGGCGAGGCCCAGGCGCCGGTCCACCCGGCCCGCCGCGAGCAGCCCGAGCGCCGCCGCCGCGCCCGCGACCAGCACGGCCCAGCGCAGCCACGGCAGGTAATCCGGCGTGCGGCCGAGCAACACCCAGCCCCACCAGGCCGTCACGCCCACCGCGACCGCGAGCGCCGCCGAGGCGAGGAAGCGGTTCCGCTCCTCCCACAGCACCGCCGCGCCCATGCCGATCAGGGCGGCGAGGTAGGGCGCCAGGGCCACCGTGTAGTACTCGTGGAAGATGCCGGCCATGAAGCTGAAGACGCCCAGCGTCATCAGCAGCGCCCCGCCCCACACCAGGAACGCGGCGCGGGCCGTGTCCGTGCGCGGTGCCTTCCACGTGACGACCAGTCCGGCGGCGAGCAGGACCAGCGCGGCCGGCAGCAGCCAGGAGATCTGGCCGCCGACGGAGTCGTTGAACATGCGCAGCAGGCCGGTCTCGCCCCAGCGGCCGCCCCCTCCGCCGCCGGGCCCGCCCCCGCCGCCGACGCTGCCGACCTCGTCGCCGTTGATCCGGCCGAGGCCGTTGTAGCCGAAGGTCAGCTCCAGGAAGCTGTTGTTCTGCGAGCCGCCGACGTACGGGCGCGAGGCCGCCGGCCAGAGCTCCACGAGCGCCACCCACCAGCCGCCGGAGACGAGCAGCGCGAGCCCGGCGAGGCCCAGCTGGCCGAGACGCCGCAGCGGCCGGGCCGGGGCGCACACCGCGTACACGAGCGCGAGCGGCGGCAGGATCAGGAACGCCTGGAGCGTCTTCGTCAGGAACGCGAAGCCGAACGCGACCCCCGCCGCGACCAGCCACTTCGTCCCGCCCTCGGCCGACTCCAGGGCCCGCAGCACCGCGTACACGGCCACGGTCATGAGCAGGGCGAGCAGCGCGTCCGGGTTGTTGAAGCGGAACATCAGCGCGGCGACCGGAGTCAGCGCGAGGACCGTGCCCGCGATCAGGCCGGCGCCCGCGCCGAAGCGGCGGCGGACGGCCGCGTACAGCACGGCGACCGTGCCCACGCCCATCAGCACCTCGGGCAGCAGGATCTGCCAGGAGCCGAGGCCGAAGAGGCGGACGGAGAGCGCCATCGGCCAGAGCGCGGCCGGCGGCTTGTCGACGGTGATGGCGTTGGCCGCGTCGAGCGAGCCGAAGAAGAACGCCTTCCAGCTCTCGCCGCCGGCCTGGACGGCCGCCGAGTAGAAGGAGTTGGCGTAGCCGGATGCGGTCAGGTTCCACAGGTAGAGCGCGGTGGTGACGGCCAGCAGCCCGAGGAGGGCCGGGCGCGCCCAGGGGGCGTCCTCGGGCCGGCCCCGCCACAGCCGGGCGGGCAGGCCGGGGGCCCGGGGGGCCGCGTGGGCGGCCGGAGTCGCGACCGGAGTCGCGACCGGAGTCGCGGCCGTAGTCGCGGCCGGGCCGGCGGCTTGGGCCGCCCCCGGGGTCGCCCCCGGGGTCGCGGGCGGGATCGGTGCGGTCATCGGGGGTCCCCCGTGGGGTGTCGGCGGTCCGGGAAGACCCAGAGCCGGAAGAGCAGGAAGCGGAGCACGGTCGCGGCGAGGTTGGCGACGACGAGCACGGCGAGTTCGGTGGAGTGCGCCGGGTCGCCGCTCGCCGCGCCGAGCGCGGCGAGCGAACCGCTGGTCAGGGCGAGGCCGATGGCGAAGACCACCAGCCCCTGCGCCTGGTGGCGGACGGCCCGGTCACGGCCGCGCACACCGAAGGTGAGCCGCCGGTTGGCGGCCGTGTTGGCGACGGCGGAGACGAGGAGGGCGGCGGCGTTGGCGATCTGGGCGCCCGCGCCGAGCCGGAAGAGGGAGTAGAGCGCGAGGTAGAAGAGCGTGGAGAGCACGCCGACCACGCAGAAACCGACGAGCTGGCGGGCGAGCCCGCCGGGGACGCCGGACAGCTCGCGGTCGCGGGGGTCGTCGCCGAACGGCCGGGCGAGCCGGTCGAGCGGCAGCGAGCCGGTGGCCAGCGCCCGCCCCACCCGCCACACGCCCTTCAGGTCGTCGGTGGCCGTCCGCACGATGTGCACGGTCGAGTCGGGGTCGTCGACCCAGTCGACCGGAACCTCGTGGATCCGCAGCCCGGCCCGTTCGGCGAGCACCAGCATCTCGGTGTCGAAGAACCAGCCGGTGTCCTCGACCATCGGCAGCAGCCGCTCGGCGACATCCCGCCGGATCGCCTTGAAGCCGCACTGGGCGTCGGAGAAGCGGGCGGCGAGCGAGCCGCGCAGGATCAGGTTGTAGGCCCGGGAGACGAACTCCCGCTTGGGCCCGCGCACCACCCGCGAGGAGCGGGCGAGCCGGGAGCCTATGGCCAGGTCGGAGTGGCCGGAGATGAGCGGCGCGACGAGCGGGAGCAGCGCGTTGAGGTCGGTGGAGAGGTCCACGTCCATGTAGGCGAGGACGGGGGCGTCGGAGGCGGACCACACGGTCCGCAGCGCCCGGCCGCGCCCCTTCTGTTCGAGCCGTACGGACCGCACCTCGGGCAGCTCGGCGGCGAGGGCGGCGGCGATCTCGGGCGTGGCGTCGGTGGAGGCGTTGTCGGCGACGGTGACGCGGAAGCCGTACGGGAAGGTGCGCGTGAGGTGCGCGTGGAGCCGGCGGACGCACGGCTCCAGGTCCTTCTCCTCGTTGTAGACGGGGATCACCACGTCCAGAACGGGCCGTCCCGCTTCGCTCACCGGCAGGTGCTCCCGGGCGGGGAGGGTGCCGGGGGCCTGCGTCGCGGGCCCCGCGAGGGTGTGGGTTCGCATGTCCCCGACCCTCACCGGGCCCGCTGTCACGGCTGTGTGATGAGCCTGTGGTCCGCCTGTGAGTCGGTGACGGCCGGTGTTTCGGAAGGCCGTGGCTTCGGGTGCGGCCGGTGTTTCGGAAGGCCGTGGCTTCGGGTGCGGCCGGTGTCTCGTCGTCTCCGCTCACACCACGGCCGGTGTCTCCGCCGCCTCTCGGGGGGCCGGGGTCGCCGCCGGGAGGCGCACCCGGAAGACGGTCCGGCCGGGCCGGGAGTCGACGGTCACCTCGCCGTCGTGGGCGGCGACGACGGCCCGCACGATGGCGAGGCCGAGCCCGGTCGAGCCGGCCTGCCGGGAGCGGGAGGCGTCGCCGCGGGCGAACCGCTCGAAGACGGCGGGCAGCAGCGCGGGCGGGATGCCGGGCCCGTCGTCCTCGACCTCGACGACGACGGCCGCGCCCTCGCCCCGCACGCGGGCGGTGACGGTGGTGCCCGGCGGGGTGTGGGTGCGGGCGTTGGCGAGCAGGTTGAGCAGCACCTGCTGGAGCCGGGCGGGGTCGGCGCGTACGGCCGGCGGCCCGTCGTCACCGGGCAGTTCGAGCCGCCAGTGGTGGCCGGGCCCGGCGGCGCGGGCGTCCCCGACGGCGTCCACGACGAGCGGGACGAGGTCGGTGGTCTCGTACGAGAGGGGGCGCCCGGCGTCGAGCCGGGCGAGCAGCAGCAGGTCCTCGACCAGGCCGGTCATCCGGGTGGCCTCGGACTCGATGCGGCCGAGGGCGTGCCGGGTGTCGGGCCCGCACTCCTCCCGTCCGCGCCGGGTGAGTTCGGCGTAGCCGCGGATGGAGGCGAGCGGGGTGCGGAGTTCGTGGCTGGCGTCGGCGACGAACTGCCGGACCCGGGTCTCGCTCTGCTGGCGCGCGTCGAGGGCCGCGTGCACGTGGTCGAGCATCCGGTTGAGCGCAGCGCCGACCTGCCCGACCTCGGTCCGGGGATCGGCCTCGGCCTCCGGGACCCGCTGGTGGAGCGCCACCTCGCCGCTCTCCAGCGGCAGCCGGGCGACCTGGGCGGCGGTGGCGGCGACCCGGCGCAGCGGCCGCAGCGCGATCCGTACGAGCACCGTCCCGGCGAGGGACGCCGCGGCGAGGGAGGCGCCGGTGAGGCTGAGTTCGACCAGGAGGAGGGTGGAGAGGGCGTTCTCGACCTCGGCGAGCGGGATGCCGGTGAGGAAGGCGCCGCGGCCGCCCTCCGCGTAGAGGACCCGGTACGAGCCGAGACCGGGCAGCTCCACGGTGTGCGCCCGGCCGTCGCGGGGGACGGCGGCGAGCGCGGCCACCTGGCCGGCGTCGAGCGCCGTGGCGCGGACGCGGGGCCGGTCGTCCGTGGCACCGGCGGCCACCTCCGTCGAGTACCCCGCCTCGGTGATCTCCGCGCCCTCCACGACGGCGCCGACGGTCCCTATCGGCGAGCCCGGCGAGTCGAGGAAGAGGGACAGTTCGCCGCCCCGGCCGGGTTCGGGTCCCGGCATCGCCACCGGCGGCCCGGCGGCCCGCCGGGAGAGCCCGGTCAGCTGCTCGTCGGCCCGGTCGTAGAGGTAGGAGCGGTACGCGATGGTGGTGACCGCGCCGATGACGGTGGCGACGACCGCGATCAGCGCGACGGCGGCGACGACGAGCCGCGTCCGCAACGACCACGGCCGTCGGACTCGGCCCCGCGATGACCACGGCCGCCGGACTCGTCCCCGCGACGACCACGAGCGCCCGGCGCGGCCCCGGAGCGGGAGGCGCACGGTGGTTACTCGCCCGGCTTGATGAGGTAGCCGGCCCCCCGCCGGGTGTGGATCATCGGCGCGCGTCCGGCGTCGATCTTCCGCCGCAGGTAGGAGATGTAGAGCTCGACCACGTTGGCCTGGCCGCCGAAGTCGTACGACCACACGCGGTCGAGGATCTGCGCCTTGCTGAGCACCCGGCGCGGGTTGCGCATGAGGTACCGCAGCAGCTCGAACTCGGTCGCGGTGAGGTGGATCGAGGTGCCGCCCCGGGTGACCTCATGGCTGTCCTCGTCGAGGGTCAGGTCGCCGACGGTCAGCAGGGACTCGCTGCGGGCCTGCGCGGCTCCGGAGCGCCGGATGAGGCCGCGCAGCCGGGCGACGACCTCCTCCAGGCTGAACGGCTTGGTGACGTAGTCGTCGCCGCCGGCCGTCAGCCCGGCGATCCGGTCCTCGACGGCGTCCTTCGCCGTCAGGAAGAGGACCGGCACCTCGGGCAGTTCGCGCCGGATCGAGCCGAGCAGGCTGAGCCCGTCGACGTCCGGGAGCATGATGTCGAGGATGACGACGTCGGGCCGGAACTCGCGCACCGCCCGCAGGGCGCCGGCCCCGTCGCCCGCGCTGCGGACCTGCCAGCCCTCGTAGCGCAGGGCCATGGAGAGCAGTTCGGAGAGGGACGCCTCGTCGTCGACGACGAGGACGCGGACGGCGGTGCCGTCGGCACGGAGCAGATCGGCGCGGGTGCCGCGGCGGGCTGAAGTGCTGCGAGTGGTGACGGTCATGGGCCCACGCTCGCCGCCGCCGCTGAGAGTCCTCTTGCCCTTTCCTGTGAATTCGCTGAGAAACCCCGCGGCGCCGGAGGCGGACCGGATCGGGGGTTCACGTGAAACCCGGCCCGCTCAGGGTTTCACGTGAAACATGGCGGCGCCGTTGTCGTGGAGCACCGCCCGCAGCCAGTCGTCGCCGAGTCCGAGCCGCTCGAGGGCGTGCAGCTGGTGGAGGTACGGGTACGGGATGTTCGGGAAGTCGGAGCCGAGCAGGATCCGGTCCTGGAGACCGGCCAGCCGCTTGAGCGCGCCCGTCGGGAAGGGCGCGAGCCGCTCGCTGAAGTCCGTGAAGGCCATGGTGGTATCGAGGTGCACGCCGTCGTACCGCTCCGCGAGCCCGAGGAAGTCCTCGTACTCCGGCATGCCCATGTGCGCGACGACCAGCCGCAGCCGCGGGTGCCGGGCGAGCAGCGCGCCGACCGGTCCCGGCCCGGTGAAGGCGCCGGGCGCGGGCCCTGAGCCGCAGTGGATGACGATCGGCGTCCCGCTCCCGGCGAGCAGTCCCCACACGTCGTCCAGCAGCGGGTCGTTCGGGTCGAAGCCGCCGACCTGGAGGTGCACCTTGAAGACCCGGGCGCCGTCGTCGAGGGCCTGCCGCACGTACCCGGCGGCTCCCGGCTCGGGGAAGAAGGTCGCGGTGTGCAGACAGTCGGGCGTCCGCGCGGCGAAGTCCGCCGCCCAGGAGTTGAGCCAGGTGCCCATGCCGGGCTTGTGCGGGTAGAGCATGGACGTGAAGGCGAGCACGCCGAAGCCGCGCAGCAGCTCGACCCGCCGGCTCTCCTCCTCGCGGTAGGTGATGGGCCACGGCTGCCCGGTCATCGGCCCGACGGCGTCGAAGTACGCCCAGACCTTGTCGAGGACGTTCTTCGGCATGAAGTGGGTGTGCACATCCACGAGTCCGGGCAGTCCGAGCCGCGCGGTCAGCTCCCGGACGGCCGCGGCTTCCGGGACACCGCCGCTGACGGCTGCGGCTTCCGGGACATCGCAGCGGACGGCCGCGACCTCCTGCCCACCGTCCCCGGCTCCGGTCTCACTCCCGCTCAAGGCCGTGGCTCCGCTCGAAGTCGTAGCTCCGCTCGACCCTGTTCCCGCCGGGCGTGCGAGCGGACTCGTGGCCGAGGAAGCCAGGGCCGCCGGCGACCCGCTCGCGCAGTGCGGCCGCGGTGTCGGCGTACCCCTCGGGGGCGTCGGGCCGGACGGGGGTGAACACGGCGGTGCGGGAGGGCGGTTCGAGCCCCGAGATCAGCTTCTGGGTCATGCGCTCACCCTCACCGGGCCGGACAGCCGGTGTCCACGGCCACCGGCCAAAGGCATCCAAGACTTTACGAACACCGCCCGGACCGCCGACAGGAAGCCCCGCACGGCATCGGAGCCGGAATCGGGGCCTGGGCCGGGGCCGGGATCGCCGCCGGCTCGGTCAGAACAGTCCGTCCTGCCGCTCGTCCCTGCCTTCCGGGGGCGGCGCGCCGACCGGCACGCTCCAGGCGTCGCCCGGCTCGCCCCGCTCCAGCCCCCAGCCGCCGAGCAGCCGCCCGTCGAGCACGAGGTGGCGCCCGTCGGGGGCGAGCAGGTGCAGATCGGGCCCGGCGGCGGCCCGCACCCGCCCGGTGACGACCCCGCCGTCGACGAGTTCGGTGACGGTCCCGTCGAGCGGCGGCAGCGCGCCGAGGCCGAAGACCTCGCCGTGGTCGTACGCGGTGAACGGCAGTACGTCCAGCGTCTCTCCCCAGCCGCCGACGCCCAGCGCCCGCCCGTACAGGTCCTCGATCTCCGCCGCCCGGGCCGCGGCTTCGGGCAGCCCGACCCGCAGCGCCCGCTTCCGCTCGTACGACACCCGGTCGGGTACGCCGAGGGCCTGCCGCAGCACCTCCTCGGTCCGCCGGGCGGCCATCAGCGGGCCGCGTCCGAGCCAGCAGAAGGCGACGGCTCCCTGTTCGCGCAGCCGCGCGTCGCCCCGGTGCTCCCCGGTGATGCCCACCTTGAGGGTGCCGGTGCCGAACCAGGCGAGGTAGACCCGGTAGGGACGGGGGTCGTCGGCGAAGGTGTCGGCGGCGACGGAGTGGGCCCGGTCGAGCCGCGCGCACTCGGGGCACAGCCCGCCGGTCGACCGTCCGGGCACGGCGGCGGCGACGGGGCAGGCGTTTCCCCGCGGCCCGGCGCAGAGCCGGCCGCCCACGGCCCGGAAGGCGAGCGTCTGTCCGTACGCGACGGGGCTCACGCGTCCGCCCCACCACCGCAGTCCGGCCGAGCCCCCGCTCCACCCCAGCCCGCCACTGCGCCACACGACCCCCGCGCCTCCCTGTCCGCTCTCGCCTCCGGTCCCTCCCCCAGTCTCCCCTTCCCGTCCCTGCCCCCGCTCCCTTCCCCCTCTCCCCTCCCCGTCCGTGCGCCCCTCACGGCAGGACGTAGATGCGGGTCCCGTCCGGGCAGGGGTCACCGACCTCCCGCATGCAGCCCCGTTCGATGAGCAGCCGGACGCAGTCGCGGACGCGCTCGCCGGAGAGGCCGGTGCGGCGGGTGACGTCCTGGGGCCGGCAGCGGACGCCGCCGCGGACGAGGGCGGGGGCGAGGAAGCCGGCGACGGCGCGCATGTCGCCGCTGAGGTCACCGCTGATGTCGCCGCTGTTCTCCCAGGACGCGAGGAGCTCCTGGGCGCTGAGCCGGGGCGGGCCGTCGGAGCCTCGCTGGCGGGGGACGGCGAAGGAGCGCTCAAGGGAGTCGGCGACCCTTGAGAGGCTGAGCCGCGTCTCCCGCAGGAGCTCCGCGTAGCCGTCCTGCCCGGCGAGGCCCGCGAGTCCGGTGGAGCTCTCGTCGAGCCGCCCCTCCAGCCGGACGAGGACGTCGACGAGTTCCGGCGGCAGGACGAAACCGCTGTGCGCCGGGGACGGTTCGAGTCCGTAGCCGCCGTGCCGCTGCACTTCGGCCACCAGCTCGCCCACCCAGGCCCGGAACGGCCCCGCCTCGGGCGAGCGGCAGGCGGCGACGAGCTGGACGAGCCCGGGGAGGCTCACCATGCGCGCGGTGCCGCGGATGCCGCTGCGCGCGAGTATGTCCGGTTCCGCGGCCACTTCGCGGGCCGGCGCCAGGCACCAGGCGGGCAGCGCCACGCTCCGCAGCGCCTCGCGCGGCCCCGCGTACCCGAGCCGCCGGGCCACGTCCACGACGGGGAACCAGTGCGCCCCGTCGACCGCGGTCAGCCGCCTCAACCGGCCTCCGGCGGCAGCCCGTACGAAGTCATCGATGTCGATCGCGTCCAACGATCATCACCTCCACCCGCACGTTAGGCCGAAGGCATATTCAACTGACATGCAAATCAGATGGGTTCACCCAAAAGGGGAAGGCCCCGGGCAAACCCGGGGCCTTCACATCTGTCCGAATCCCGACGGACCCGTCCGCATCACCCGAATCGGGCGCCCCTACCGGGCGCCCTTACCGGGCGGCCTTATCGCGCGACGAACTGCGTGAGGATCGCCTGCACCTCGTAGATGTCCACGCCCTTGGTGAACGTCTTGGTGACGGGCAGCTGCTGGCCCGAGATCCAGATCTTCAGCTCGGCGTCGAGGTCGAAGGTGCCGGCCGTCTCGACGGCGAAGTGGGTGATGCTCCGGTACGGGATCGAGTGGTACTCGACCTTCTTGCCGGTGATGCCCTGCTTGTCGACCAGCACGAGCCGCCGGTCGGTGAAGAAGATGGTGTCGCGGATCAGCAGGTACGCGGCGTGCACCTGCTCCCCCTGCCCGAGCAGCCGCGCGTAGTCCTGCTGCGCCTGCGCCGGATCGATCGCGTGCGCGTTCCCGAAGAGCGCCATGCCCCTACCCCCCACTTTTCAGTCAAAAAGACGATCACCTGAACCTAACCCCACACCAACCCCTCCTGGCAACGCCCCTACCGGCCCCCACCCGCCCGCCGCCCGCCGCCCGCCGCCCCACCGCGCACAACGCAAGAGGCCCCGGACCAAAGTCCGGGGCCTCTCATCTATGTGCACTCGGCAGGATTCGAACCTGCAACCTTCTGATCCGTAGCTCTAACGGGATCGGTCAGTACCGGCCATTCCAGCCGGAGCTAGGCACCTTTGGGACGCAGTCGGTCACGTGTGGTTGCTGCGGTTGCGGTACATCGCTGCTGTACCCAGCAATACCGTGGCCAGCGCCACCGCGTCGACGTAAGCACCGACAGCTTCCGTGGCGGCCGGCCACAGAACGAGCACGATGACTATCACCGTGACCAATCCGTGGGTGCGACCGAGTTTTGCGTTCTGGACACATGGCGTCAGACTCGACATGGAATCTCCTAGGTTCCGGCCCGCCCCCTTCCGACCTCGTGCGTTCCTAGGCCCACTCGGCCGGGGGGTGCGGGCACCTGAGGCTCCATCATGACCCCTTCGCAGGAAGGCCATGCCCAGGGCGCCGGAAGTAACGCAACGTCGTTTGCAGTTGTAATCCACGGGCCCAAAAGTCGGGAACACTACACCAATGAGAATCCGACGGGGTCATCTTTACAACGTGCTGTTGTAAAGATGGTGTGGGCCCACGCTCGTCACCAGCAATGTCGACCCCTTGGATCCAGGAGCCCATCTAGTGGTCAGCTGAAGCACCTCGGCGCAGATTCCCTTTGGTGTCGTATTCCGACCCGTTTCACCACGGGGCGGCCGCGCCGGCGAATGCTCATGCAATCCACAGAAAGTGACGAAGGTCACGAACTACCGCCCATCGTCGGCCCGCTGCAAGCCTCTGGCCCGCTTCGGGCCACGCCGCTCCGCCCCTGCTCCCATCCCGTCTGCCGTCGACCCACACACCGTGGAGCAGGCGCGGTGCCGGGCGTCCAGGTGGAGCGCCCAACTGGACGAACGACCTGGACGCCCGGTGCCGTGTCTGCTCGGCTCTGCCTGGGTCGACGGCAGGCGGGATGGGAGCCCCCACCTCCACACCCAACCGGCCGGCACCCGCGTACGGTCCTCTCCCATCCCGGAGTCGGAGCGCCCCCGCCGGAGGCATCGCCTTGAGTCGCACCCGTGCACTCGCCTCGGCCGCATCATGATTCGTCGCCCATCAACCCGAGCTGTCAGGCGTGCGGCCGGCGGCCGGGCTGGAGCGGGGCGTCAGACAGGAGCGCAGGCCCGGGCGACGGGCCGCGCGCGCCGCGCCGTGCGCGGCGGGTGCCTTGATGAGGTAGAGAAATCTGTAACTCGGCCTGCGATCAACCCCGTTCGATCGGGCGCTGTCACTTTTCCTGACAGTCACGCTTCCTGGCGGTGGGTACCTTCGGAGTATGGAAGGGAGGCCCACCATGGGGGCGGAGTTGAGTACGGGGCAGCGTGTAGCGAGGGCGAGGCGTCGAGCCGGATGGGATCAAGCTCGGTTGGCTGCTGCGGTCAATCGCTCCGTGAGCTGGGTCTCGAAGATCGAAACCGGACGGCTTCCGCTCGATCGGATGAGCGTGCTCGGGCAGCTCGCTGAGGTCCTGGGCGTCGAGGTCATCGAACTGACGGGGCAGCCCTACCGGCACGAGACGTCGGATCTGGACTCGGGGCATGCTGCCATTCCGGGGCTTCGTCTCGCTCTCCAGCAGGCCACGATGCCTGGTGGTGCCGCCCTCGTCACCATGACCGAGATGCCCACCCTGGCGAACCTGACTGCGAGGGTCGAAGCAGCTGAACGGCTGAGGCAGGATGCCCGGTTCACTGCACTTGGCGACGTCCTGCCGGCGATCCTCCGCGAACTGATCGTCCTCTGCGACGTGGCGCAGGGCGAGGACATGTTGAAGGCAGAAGCCCTGATGCTTCGGTCGAGCCACATGGCTCGGGTGTCTTCCAACCTGCTCGGTCACCATGATCTCGGGTGGAGCGCCGTTCAGCGGGAGTTGGTGGCAGCCGAGCGTGCCGAGTCTCCGGTTCTTCAGGCGGCGGCTCGCTGGGACCTGTGTGGGGTCTGGCTTCATGAGGGGGAACTCGCCGCGGCGAAAGACATGGCGCGCCGCGCCCTGGATGACCTCGAACCGCATTTGGCGGAGGGTGACGCATCGGTTCGTTCTCTCTGGGGGGCCATGCACTTGCGTGCCGCCGTGGCGTGGTCGCGCCTCTGGGACCGGGCGGAAGCGGAGTCGCATCTTGCCGAAGCTCGCGACGTGGCAGGTGGGCTTCCCCTGGGCGGCAACGTATTCCAGACGCAGTTCAACGCCGTGAACACAGAAATCCACGCCGTTGAGGTGAGCCTCGAACTGGGGCACCCGCGAGACGTGTCCTCGCGAGCGGAGCTTGTGGACGTGATGGGTATCGCGTCCGGCGAGCGACAGTCCCACTTCTGGGTGTGCACGGCAGCGGGGCACATGATGAACGGAAAGGCTGCGCCGGCGGCTGACGCAATCCTTCGGGCGGATTCCATCGCCCCGCAGCACGTCCGCAATCGGCCGATCGCTCGCAACCTCGTCGATGACCTCCGGTCCACGGACAAGCACGAACGCGCCGAAGAGGTCCGGCGCCTGGCGGGACACATGAAGCTGGGCTGATCACGACATCTACCAGGGGGAGTACTGCCGTGAAGGTTGCAGACAGGGCGCGGTTATTAGCCGAACTGCACGAGATCCGGAGAAAGCTGGCGGAGGCTGTTCAGCGAGTCGATCGCCTGTCTGCCACCGTCACGGCAGATCGCCAACGCGGCCTTCAAGAAGGTCGAGCCGCGAGTTGATGAGGTCCAGGGCGGCCTTGATCTCTGCAAGTTCGTTGGCCATGGTTGAGCCCTGCTCGGCCTCGACGGACGGCGGATCGCTGGCGACGAACGTTCCCCGACCCTGCTGGCTCACGATCAAGCCTTCGTCTCGAAGAACGTCCAGCGCGTGCCGGACTGTCATGGCTGCCACGCCGTACCGCTCGGCCAGCTTGGCATTGCCCTCCAGTCGCTGGCCGGCTTTCAGTCCTCCGCGCGCGATCTGGTTGCGGAGGTCGTCGGCTACCTGCGCGTAGGCGCTGCGGGGGTCGTCCGGGCTCACGGTCACGATCTCAAGTTACCTAAGTTATCTAAAGAAGTCTGCCCCAGAGGCTTGCACTCTTCGAACTTCCTACTAATCTAGGTAACACAAGAGAAGCTAGAGAACCCCAGTCGGGAGCGGCGCCCTACCGCCAAGCAGATGCGCCGCTCCCGTCCCTCGAAGGGAAGTCTCATCATGCCTGCTGCTGTGGTCTACCGCCGGTCGTTGTCGGGTCCGAACTGCCCCGCGTGCATGGAGGACCGGTGCCCCGATCCCGCTGAGTGCCTGCACTTCCTCACGTCGAACCCCTGGGCCGACTGCTCGGTCTGCGAGGGCTCCGGCTGGGCGGACGAAGAGGCCAATCCGGGGATGATCTTCTGTGAGTACTGCGCGGGTTCCGGCCTCAACGAGCACACCGTCCGCTCGATCGCTCTGATCGAGGTCAGCGAGAAGGCCAAGCAGCGGCACGCGGCCCACGTCGCTCGCCTCATCGAGTGCGTGTCCCAGGCCACGGCGTCCGTCGGTGTGGCGGTGGCCGCGTGACGGTCTTCCCCGTCGCCCCGGAGGCCGTGGCAGGTGTCGCGGCCTCTCTGGGCACCGATCCCCTCGCGCTGGCGGATCTCCTGCGGGTGGCGAACACCCCCGGGTTCGAGCGGTGGCGTGAGCAGGTGCGGCGTACGGGTGGCTGCTCGGACCCGATCCACCTGTCCGGCAGCACCGTGACCCGCGACCGCCGTACCGGGGACGTCCTGTACGCGTACTCCACCGTCGATGAGCCCGGGGGCCGGTTACGGGTCGCCTGCGGCAACCGGCGGGCCTCGCGCTGCCCCTCGTGCGCCTGGACCTACGCCGGGGACACCTACCACCTGATCCGCGCAGGGATCACCGGCGACCAGACCAAGAACGTCCCCGCCACCGTCCGGAACCACCCCCGGGTCTTCGCGACCCTGACCGCCCCGTCCTTCGGCCCGGTCCACAACCGTCCCGCCTCCGGCCGCTGCCGCTGCTCCACCACCCATCCGGAGAACGATCCCGCCCTCGGCACGGCCCTGGACCCGGCACGCTACGACTACGCGGGCGCGGTGCTGTGGAACAACCACGCCGGACAGCTCTGGCAGCGCTTCACCATCTACCTCCGCCGCGAGATCGCCGCCCGCGCCGGCATCACCCAGGCCGCGCTCAAGGAGTCGTGCCGGGTCTCGTTCGGCAAGGTCGCTGAGTTCCAGAAACGCGGCGCGATCCACTTCCACGCCGTGGTCCGCCTCGACGGCCCCGACGGTCCCGACACCGCCCCGCCCCCTTGGGCTTCGGTCACTGTGCTGGACGACGCGATCCGCGCCGCTGCCGCCCGCGTCGCCGTCACCCTCCCCGCCACCGACACCCAGCCCGCCCGGACGTTGCGGTGGGGCACTCAGGTCGACGTCCAGCCCATCGGCGCGCTCGGCCAGGAGGAACTGACCGAACAGGCCGTCGCCGCCTACGTCGCCAAGTACGCCACCAAAGCCGCCGAGACCACCGGCACCATCGACCGCCGCATCGGCGAGCTGGCGGAGCTGGCCGCCCTCGACATCCCCGCGCACACCCGGCGCCTGATCGAAGCCTGCTGGAACCTCGACGCCGAGTTCCCCGGCCGGATGCTGGCCCGCTGGGCCCACATGCTCGGCTTCCGGGGCCACTTCTCCACCAAGTCCCGCGCCTACTCCACCACCCTCGGCGCCCTGCGCCAGACCCGCGCCGACTACCGCGCCGCCCAGGAACGACGCGAACGCGGCCTGCCCGAACCGGACGACGACCCGGAGGGCTCCACCCTCGTGATCGCCCACTGGACCTACGCCGGACACGGCCACACCCCGGGAGAGTCCTGGCTCGCCGTCGGCATCGCCCGAGACATCCAGCGCGACCGCGAACTCAACCGCGAGATCCGCACCGAACTGACTGATCTGGAAGGGGAACACGCATGGCTGCCGTAGTCATCGAGCGGAAGTGGCACACAACCGCCGAGGTCGCCGAGATGCTCGGCTTCGGCCTGTCCAAGACGAAAATGCTCGTCCTCACCGGGGAGATCCGCTCCGTGAAGGTCGGCCGCAACCGCCGCATCCTCCCCGCGTGGGTGGACGAGTATGTCGAGCGCGTCGCCGCCGGCGCCGAAGGGTGGGCCGCATGAGCGGGAAGCGCGGGAACGGCGAGGGGTCCATCTACCCGTACAAGAACGGGTACGCGGCCTACGTCTGGGTGACCAAGCCGGACGGGAAGCGGGCCAGGAAGTACGCGTACGGCAAGACCCGGGACGAGGTCCACGAGAAGTGGCTCGCCCTCCACGCCGAGGCGAAGAAGGGGCCTGTGGCCACCCGGCACCGCACCCTCGCGGTGTTCCTCGCCTACTGGCTCGACTCGATCGTGAAGCCCAACCTGGCCCCGCTCTCGTACGTCTCGTACGAGGGGTACGTCCGGCTGTACATCGCCCCGCACCTCGGTGCGAACCGGCTCGACAAGCTGACCGTGCGGGACGTGCGGGAGTGGCTGACCAAGCTCGCGGGCATCTGCCAGTGCTGCGCGCAGGGGAAGGACGCCAAGCGGGAGCCGGGTCGTCGGAAGTGCTGCGCTGTCGGGGAGTGCTGTGAGTCCTACCCGTCCCGTCGGGTCGTCCAGGGCGCCCGTGACGCCCTCCGGGCAGCGCTCACGCACGCCGTGACCGAGGAGGAGATCGGGAAGAACGTCGCCTCCCTCGTGAAGGTCCCCAAGCCGCGCCGGCGCCGTATCAAGCCGTGGTCCGTTGCCGAGGCCGGTCAGTTCCTCGCGGACGCGGCCGACCGGGACGATCACCTCTTCGCGGCCTGGATGCTCGCGCTGTGCCTCGGGCTCCGCCGTGGTGAGGTCCTGGGCCTGACATGGGGGTCGGTCGACTTCGAGACCGGAGAGATCTACGTGGATCACCAGATCCAGCGGGCCGGGCGCCAACTCCTTCACCGGGAGACCAAGACCGAGGAGTCGGACGACTTCTTGCCGCTGCCCGCCGTCTGCCTCAAGGCGCTTCGGATGCGGCGCGCTCAGCAGATCGGGGACCGGAAGGCGGCCGGCGACCTGTGGCAGGACGGCCGCGGGCTCGTCTTCACGACCAAGTACGGCACCCCCATCGAGCCGGGGAACCTGACCCGGATGTTCGCCCTGCGAGCCAGTCGGGCCGGCCTCCGGGTGATCCCGCTCCGGAACACCCGGCACACGTGCAGCTCGCTCCTGGTCGCCCTCAAGGTCCACCCCAAGGTGGCGCAGAGGATCCTTCGCCACTCGCAGATCGCCATGACGATGGAGGTCTACGCCGAGGCGAGCGAGGAAGAGGTGCGTACCGCGATTGGCAAGCTGTCCGACGTGATGGGCGGGACCGCCATCGGCTGAGCGCGTTCGGCGCGGTTGCTGTACTTCGCTGCTGTACAACCCCAACGCAAGAGGCCCCGGACCGAAGTCCGGGGCCTCTCATCTGTGTGCACTCGGCAGGATTCGAACCTGCAACCTTCTGATCCGTAGTCAGATGCTCTATCCGTTAAGCTACGAGTGCTTGTTCTTTTTTCTTGCCTCCGCTCCCCGGCCTTTCGGCCCGCTCGCGGCGACAGGAAGAACATTACATGACTGCCGCCGTCATGTGAAATCCGATTGCCCCACCCCTTCTGACCTGCGAAAACGCGCTCACGGGGGCATGCGCGCGACGGGGTGGACCCGGGGGTTCCGGGGGCGGAAACGGCTCCGCGAGGGCGGAAAGAGACCGGGGTCACACACGGGGCGCGAAGCGGGGCGCGGAGCGGGACGCGGGGTGGGCCACAGGGTGGGCCACGGAGCGGGGCGCGGGTGGAAAACGGCGGAAGCCCCGGCCGTGGGGCCGGGGCTTCCGAGAGGGCGGAGGCGGAGGGATTTGAACCCTCGATGGGCGATAAAGCCCAAACCGCATTAGCAGTGCGGCGCCATAGACCGGACTAGGCGACGCCTCCTCGCACCCCCGCGCATGCGCGGAAGGTGCGTGCAGATGATGACACAGGCGAACCTCGTGTCACCAATCGCTTTCACCGTACTAGGCGGGCGGGGCCCAGGGCAAAGCCCCCGGCGCGTCCCTCCCCGCCCTCCTGCCCCGCCCTCCTGCCCCGCAGGTCTGCCCCGCCCGTCTGCCCCGCCCGGCGCACCCCGGTTGCGCAACGCCCCGGCGGCCCGAGCGTTAAAGGAGGGGGGCGCGCCGGTCGTGCCCGGCGCGCCCCGCCGCTTCCGCTCCCGCTCCCGCTCCCCCACGCATCCGGAGTCGCTCCATGCTGCTGCGCCGTCCCGCCCTCGCGACCGCTCTCGTCACCGCCCTCGCCGCCGGTCTCGCCGGCGCCTCCGCGGGCGCCGCCTCCGCCGTACCGCTTCCGCCGCTGCCGCTGCTCTCGCAGGCCGGGACCGCGCCCGAGCCGGCGCCGGAGCCGGAGCCGGCGCCCGACTCGCTGACGGTGGCCGTCACCGGAAGCGGGAACCCGGACGCCGAGGGGAGCTGGAAGCTGACCTGCGACGGCCGGGCCGGCGGCGACCACCCGGCGGCGGAGCGGGCCTGTGAGCGCCTGGAAGGCTTGGCGCGCGCCGGGGAGAACCCCTTCGCACCGGTGCCCTCGGACCGGATGTGCGCGCAGGTGTACGGCGGGCCGGTGACCGCCCATGTCACGGGCACGTGGCAGGGGCGGCCGATCGACGCCCGTTTCTCCCGGGCGAACGGCTGCGAGATCGACCGCTGGGAGAACGTGGAACCGCTCCTTCCGAGCGTTCGGGGCTGACGATCGGGGGTGTCGTTAGACTCCCTCAGTGACAGGGCCGCCGCCTGAGGGGCAAGATGGGGCCGGCCCGCCGTCATGGCACATGCCGGACGGCGAACACCGCGGGCACGGCTCGCAGGCAATTGCAGGCGTCAGGGAGGAAACGTCGTCGTGAGCAGCAGGCCATCCCGAGGCGCTGCTCGCCTCGCAGCCATACTCGACGCCCTCCCCGACGGTCTCGTGCTCGTCAACTGCAACGGCACGGTCGTCAACGCCAACACCATCGCCCTCGGCATGTTCGAGACCCCGGGCACCGCGCTCGTCGGGCGCGGGCTGCTCGATCTGCTGCCGACCTTCGACTCGCGCCTGATCCCCGGCTCGATGCGCCGCCCCGATCCGGCCGACGAGCGCGGCCGGACCACACCGACCCGGATGATCGCCCGCCGCACGGACGGCGGCGAGTTCCCGGTGGAGGTGACGAGCGCCAGCCTGGAGGACGGGCGCGAGGCGTACGACTCGTACAGCTCGTACACCGGCGACGAGCTGCTGATGCTCGTCGTCCGCGACCTGACCGGCACCCTCGACACCGAGGCCGAGCTGGCCCGCTCGCAGCGGCAGACCGAGATGATCCTGCGGGCCGCCGCCGAAGGCGTCGTCGGCACGGACACCGACGGCCGGGTCGTCCTCGTGAACCCGGCCTTCGCGCAGATCCTCGGCTACCGGGCCGGCGAGCTGGGCGGTGCCGAGCTGCATCCGCTGATCCTCCCCAAGCGCGCCGACGGCACCCCGTTCCCGTACGAGGAGTCCCCGCTCGCCGACACGCTCAAGTCCGGCCGCAAGCACCGGGTCCGCGGCCAGGTGCTGTGGTCGAAGGCCGGCGCCCGGGTGCCGGTCGACCTGACGACCGCTCCGGTGCGGGACGGCGACCAGCTCGTCGGCGCCGTGATGACCTTCACCGACCGCAGGCCGTACGAGGAACTGGTCGAGAAGCACGCCGTCGAGCTCGCCGACCGGGCCGAGCGGCACGCGGCCGAGCGCGAGGAGCAGGCGGAGAGGTACGCGGCCCTCGCCGCCCGGCACGCCCAGCTGACCGCCGTGCTGGCCGAGTCGCTGCGCGGGCCCCTGGAGGAACTGCGCGGCGCGCTGGGTTCGCTGGCCGCCGACGACGGCGTGCAGCTGTGGCCCGAGGCCAACCGGGTGCTGCACCACCTGGTCGCCGGGTACGCCCGGATGACCTCCCTCGTCGACAACGTCCTCGGCTACCAGCGCCTGGACGCCGGCGAGGAGGAGCTGGACCGGAAGGTCGCGCTGCTCGACGGGATCGTGACCGGCGGCATCGACGCGGCCGTGGAGCTGATCGGGCCGGGCCGCGCGCAGTTCGCGGTGCACGCGCCGCCGATCGAGGCCGAGGTCGACGCCGCCCGGCTGACGACCGCGCTCGCCCACCTCGTCGCCGACGTGGCCGGGGTGGACGCCACCGGAAAGACCCGCGCCTCGGCGCAGGGCACCTCCGCCGACTCGACGATCGTGGTCGCGGCGGCGCAGCGCGGCGAGGTCGTCCGCATCGAGGTCCGCGGTCCGTACGCGGGCGGCGACCCGGTCCACGGCCCCATCGTGCGCGGCATCGTGGCGGCGCACGGCGGTGTCGTGCAGACCCACGAGGTGCCGGGGACGAGCGGCGGCGCGTACGTCCTGGAGGTGCCGATCGGCGCGGGACGGGGAACCGTTCCCGCCGCGGAACCGAAGCCCACGGCCGACCGACCGGGGGACGCGCGGGGCGCGAGGGCGCTGGAGTCCTCGAAGGCGCCGGGGACTCCGGGTGCGCCGGTGCCTCCGGGTGCGCCGGGTACGCCGGTGCCTCCGGGTGCGCTGGTGCCTCCGGGTACGCCGGTGCCTCCGGGTGCGCCGGTGCCTCCGGGTGCGCCAGTGCCTCCGGGTACGCCGGGTACGCCGGTGCCTCTGGGTGCTGTGGGTGCTGCGGGCACCGCCCCGGGCGGGCTGGGCCGGCCGAGCGGGAAGGGCGAGGCGAGCGGGAGGGGCGAGGCGGGCGATGTACCCGCGCTGCCCGCTCAGGCGTCCGGTTCCGCGCAGACTTCCGGTTCCGCGCACACTCCCGGGTCCGCGCAGACTCCCCGGTCCGCTCAGGCATCCGGTCCCGCGCAGGTGTCCGGACCCGCGCAGGCGTCCGGTTCCGTGGACGGCGGGGGCTCGGACGGCGGGGCCTCGGGTGGTTCCGGGCGGCGCCGGGCCCGCCGTGGGTCCACCGACGCCTTCCTGGAGAGTCCGGTCTCCCCGGAGGCCGGTGCCGGAGCGGGGGCCGTGCCCGCCGCCGGTGGCGGACGCCGCCGCGCCCGTACGGAGGAGCCCGCCGGGCCCGCCGAACTGATCCCCGCCCAGCAGTCCGCCGGCGTCGAGCCGACCGGCCGCCGCCGGGGCCGCCCCGCGGAGGGCGCCGTGGTGACCGCCGCCGAGGGCGCGCAGGAGCGACCCGCGCTCGGTACCGCCGTGCCGCCGCAGGGCGTCGCCGTCGAGCCGGCCGGCGCGCCGGTGCCGGCCCTGCCGGCCGCGCCGCAGGGGACGGTCGCCGTGCACGGCGCGCCCGACGCCGAACGGCCGACCGGGCGCAGGCGCCGGGCGCTGGCCGCCGCGCAGGAGCGGGCCGCGGCGGCTGAGGCCGGACCGCGCACGCCGTTCGCGCTGCCGCCCGCCGACGCCGACCGCGACGAGCCGGAGCAGGAGCCGGAGGCCGTACGGAACGAGGGCGGGCACGCGGCGGTACGCGACGCCGCCGCGGGCACCGGTCACACCCCGCCGCAGCCGCATCCGCTTCCGGCCGCACCCGCGGCTCCCGCGCCAGCCACCCCGATCCCGCCTGCCCCGATCCCGGCCTCCCCCGTCCCGGCCACCGGTCTCGCGCCGGTCGCCGCCCCTGGGGTCGTACCGCCCGTACCGCCCGTGCCCCCGGTGCCGTCGCCCTCGGTGCCCGGCGCGCCGACGGACACGCCCGCGCAGGGCACGGGCACGGGCTCCGTACCGCTCCCGCCCGAGCTGCCGATGCCCACTCCGACCCCGGCCCCGGCCCCTGTTCCCGCTCCCGCGCCGGCTCCGGCTCCGGTGCCGAAGGACTCCACGCAAGGGCGGGCGTTCAGCGTGCGGACGCTCGGCCAGGGGGTGCCCTTCGCGCCGCCGGCGCAGGCCGGGACTCCCGTCGCCGCGCCGTCCAGCGGTTCGGGCCGACGCCGCAAGCTCGCGACGCCGCCGGAGGTCGACCCGCCGGCCCCGGCTCCGGCCGCGCCCGCCGCCACTCCCGTACCGGCGTCCCCGTCCGTGCCTATGCCCGGGCCTGCGGCGCCCGGCGCCGGGTCCGAGGGGCGCGGGCGGGCGTACGCGATAGGGGCACCCGCCGAGGGGTCGGCCGAGGGGCCCGAGCCGCTCGACGGTCCCGGCGGCGCGGTCGAGGTCGTCAACCGGCCCACCCCGCTCCCCGTCGACGACGAACTGCCCCCGGAGCCGCTCGACAACCCGCGCCGGCTGCTCGTCTGGCCCGCGCCGGACGTCGCCACCCAGCAGGCGCTGAGCGACCGCGGCTACCGGCCGGTGATCGTGCACTCCCGCGAGGAGGTGGACGCGCAGATCGCCGCCTTCCCGGCCGCGCTGTTCGTCGACCCGCTGACCGGGCCCATCACCCGGACCGCGCTCCAGTCGCTGCGCCAGGCGGCCGTCGCCGCAGAGGTTCCGGTGCTGCTCGCGGCCGGACTCGGGCAGGCGGGCCGGGAGGAGGCGTACGGCGCCGATCCCGCCGTCCTGCTGAAGGCGCTCGCGCCGCGCGACAGCGAGCAGCACCCCTCGCGGGTGCTGGTCATCGAGGAGAACGAGCACATCGCCGCCGCCCTCGCCGCCACCCTGGAGCGGCGCGGGATGCAGGTCGTGCGGGCGGCCACGGACACCGAGGCGGTCGCGCTGGCCGGCGAGATCCGGCCGAACCTGGTGGTCATGGACCTCATGCAGGTCCGCCGCCGGCGGGCCGGGATCATCGACTGGCTGCGGGCGAACGGGCAGCTCAACCGCACCCCGCTGGTCGTCTACACCTCGGCCGACCTCGACGAGGAGCGGCTGCCGGAGCTGTCGTCCGGCGAGACGGTCCTCTTCCTGGCCGAGCGCTCCAACAGCGCCGAGGTGCAGGCCCGGATCGTCGACCTGCTGGCGAAGATCGGCACCAACTGAGCACGCACACGCCGGTACGACGACGGGGGAGGGCACCGAGCCCTCCCCCGTCGTCGTATCAGGTCTCGACGTCGTACGGACGTCAGAGCCGTACGGACGTCAGAGTCGCGCTGACGTCAGAGTCGCGCTGACGTCAGTGTCGCGCTGACGTCAGAGTCGCACTGCCGTCGGAGTCACGCTGCCGTCGGAGTCACGCTGACGTCAGAGCTGGGTGACGTCAGAGCTGGGTGACGTCAGAGCTGGGTGACGTCCAGCCCGCCCTCCGCGTACTGCCTGCGGATCACCTTCTTGTCGAACTTGCCGACGCTGGTCTTCGGGACCGCCGGCACGATCGCCCAGCGCTCCGGCAGCTGCCACTTGGCGATGCCGCCCTCCTCGGCGAGGAAGTCCCGCAGGGTCGTGTAGTCGGCCTCCGCGCCCTCCTTGAGGACGACGGTCGCGAGCGGGCGCTCGCCCCACTTCTCGTCCGGGACGGCGACGACGGCGGCCTCGGCGACGGCCGGGTGGGCCATGATCGCGTTCTCGAGCTCGACGCTGGAGATCCACTCGCCGCCGGACTTGATGACGTCCTTGGCCCGGTCGGTGAGGGTGAGGAAGCCGTCGGGGCTGATCACGCCGACGTCGCCGGTCTTCAGCCAGCCGTCCTCGCTGAACTTGTCCTCGGGGCGGAGCGGGTCCGCGCCGATGCCGCCGAAGTACGCGCCGGCGATCCAGCTGCCGCGGACCTCCAGCTCACCGGCGGACTCGCCGTCCCAGGGCAGGTGCTCGCCGCCGGGGCCGACGAGCCGGCCCTCGACGCCGGCCGGGAAACGGCCCTGCGTGACGCGGTACGGCCACTCCTCCTCCGCCGTCAGCCCGGACGGCGGGTGCGCCATCGTGCCGAGCGGCGAGGTCTCCGTCATGCCCCACGCCTGGCAGAGGCGGACGCCGAGCCGGTCGTACGCCTCCATGAGCGAGGGCGGGCAGGCGGCGCCGCCGATGGTGACCTGCCGCATGGAGGTGAGGTCACGCGGGTTGGCGGTGACCTCGGCGAGCAGGCCCTGCCAGATGGTGGGGACGGCGGCGGCGTGGGTCGGCTTCTCGCGCTCGATCATCTCGGCGAGCGGGGCCGGCTGGAGGAAGCGGTCCGGCATGAGCATGTTGATGCCGGTCATGAAGGTGGCGTGCGGCAGACCCCAGGCGTTGACGTGGAACTGCGGGACGACGACGAGGGTCGTGTCGCGGTCGGTGAGGCCCATCGACTCGGCCATGTTCACCTGCATGGAGTGCAGGTAGATGGACCGGTGGGAGTAGACGACGCCCTTCGGGTCGCCGGTGGTGCCGGAGGTGTAGCACATGGCGGCGGCGGCACGCTCGTCCAGCGCGGGCCAGTCGTACGTGGTCGGACGGCCGGCGATCAGCTCCTCGTACTCGTGGACGCGCGGGGCGGCGCCGTCCAGGAGGGAGCGGTCGCCGGGACCGGCGACGACGACGTGCTCGACCGTCGGCAGGTGCGGCAGGAGCGGGGCGAGGAGCGGGAGCAGCGAACCGTTCACCAGGACGACCCGGTCGGCGGCGTGGTTGACGATGAACGCCAGCTGCTCGGGGGGAAGCCGCAGGTTGAGGGTGTGCAGGACGGCGCCCATGGACGGCAGGGCGAAGTACGCCTCGACGTGCTCGGCGTTGTTCCACATCAGCGTCGCCGTCGCCTCGCCCTGCTGGACGCCCAGCTCGTCGCGGAGGGCGTTGGCGAGCTGCGCGGCCCGGTCGCCGATCTCGGCGAAGGTACGGCGGTGCGGCTCCGGTTCCCCCGTCCAGGTCGTGACGGTGGACCCGCCGTGGATCCGCCGGCCGTGCTCGAGGATCCGGCTGATGACGAGCTGTACGTCCTGCATGGTGCTGTACACGGGGCGTCCTCCCGGTGGGCGCTACGTGGCCTACGTGGCAGTAAGGATGTGCAGATTCTGCGCACATACCGCGCGGTATGTCACTACCCGGGAGTACCGAAATTGCCAGCGATCACTGGCGGATGTCAACGGCGAGCCCGGAGGCACCCCGCCGCGCCGGTCAGGCGGCGACTCCCGCCGTCAGCTCCGGGTCCTCCCGGAGGCGGCCCAGCGCGCGCGAGACCGCGCTCTTCACCGTGCCGACGGAGACCCCGAGCACCTCGGCCGTCTGGGCCTCGCTCAGGTCCTCGTAGTACCGCAGGACGACCATCTGCCGCTGCCGCTCCGGGAGCTTCATCACGGCGCGCCACATGGCGTCGTGCAGCACCTGCCGCTCGGCCGGGTCGGGCTCGGGCAGCCCGGCGGGCTCGGGCAGCTCGTCGCAGACGAACTCCTCGACCTTCCGCTTGCGCCACTGCGAGGTGCGGGTGTTCACCAGCGCCCGGCGCACGTACCCGTCGAGGGCACGGTGGTCCTCGATCCGCTCCCAGGCCACGAAGGTCTTGGTGAGCGCGGTCTGGAGCAGGTCCTCGGCGTCGCTCGGGTTCGCGGTCAGCGAGCGGGCGGTACGCAGCAGCAGCGGCCCCCGCGCCCTCACGAACGAGGAGAACGAGGGGTACGCGAACGGGCGCGGGCCCTGGCCCGGCGAGGTGCGCGGGGCCGTGCGCCGTACGGTCCGGGTGGCGACCGTCGAGGCGCCGGCGCAGACGGGGCCAGTGGGTGGCGGAGTCATGGCTCCACGCTAGGAGCGGAGGGGTACCGGACGGATCGGCCCCAGGTCCCGAACCCGGCTCCCCCTCAGGTCGGAGTCCCCGGGGTGCCCCCACCTCCTCTGGGTGGAGCCGCCGTCACCCCCGGGTCAGGGTCCCCCCGAGGAACCGCACCCTCCACATCCCCGCCCATGCACCCCGGCGTACCCCCCAGCTTCGTCTCCCGCCCCACCACGCCCCCGCGCCCCGCCGTCCACCCACTCCGCCGTCCACCCGCCCCGGCTTCTCTCCCGCCGCACCACGGCCACGCGCCCCCCTGCTTCCCGCGCGGGCCCGCGCGCCGCCCCCGCCCCGGCCCGTCAGTCGTCCGCGCCGCTCCGCCCGGCCCCAGCCCGTCAGCTGTCCGCGCCCCGCCCCGGCCCCCGTCAGTCGTCCGCGCCCAGGACCAGGCCGGAGGTCGGCACGCCCGTGCCGGCCGTGACCAGGACGCGGGACGCGCCGGGTATCTGGTTCACCGAGCTGCCCCGCAGCTGCCGCACCGCCTCCGCGATGCCGTTCATGCCGTGGAGGTACGCCTCGCCGAGCTGCCCTCCGTGGGTGTTCAGCGGCAGCGCCTCCGCCGCGACGAACTCCCCGCCCTCCCCCGGCCCGCAGAAGCCGAACTCCTCCAGCTGCATGAGCACGAAGGGAGTGAAGTGGTCGTACAGGATGCCCACGTCGATGTCGGCCGGGCGGAGTCCTGAGGTGCGCCAGAGCTGCCGCGCCACGACGCTCATCTCGGGCAGCCCGGTCAGCCCGTCCCGGTAGAAACTGGTCATCGCCTCCTGCTTCCGGCCCGCGCCCTGGGCGGCGGCGAGGACGACGGCCGGCGGATGCCGCAGGTCGCGGGCCCGCTCCGGGGTGGTGACGACGATCGCCTGGCCTCCGTCGGTCTCCTGGCAGCAGTCGAGGAGGCGCAGCGGTTCCGCGATCCAGCGGGAGGCCGCGTGGTCGGCGAGGGTGATCGGCTTGCCGTGGAACCAGGCGGCGGGGTTGGTCGCCGCGTACCGGCGGTCGGTCACGGCGACGTGCCCGAAGACCTCCGGGGTGAGCCCGTAGGTGTGCAGGTAGCGCTGGGCGGCCATGGCGACCCAGGAGGCGGGGGTCAGCAGCCCGAAGGGCAGCTGCCAGCCGAGCGCGGCCCCTTCCGCGGACGGCTCGCGCTGCTGCACGCCGGAGCCGAAGCGGCGCCCGGAGCGCTCGTTGAAGGCCCGGTAGCAGACGACGACCTCGGCGACCCCGGCGGCGACGGCCAGCGCGGCCTGCTGGACGGTGGCGCAGGCGGCGCCCCCGCCGTAGTGGACGCGGGAGAAGAAGGTGAGTTCGCCGATGCCGGCCGCCTGGGCGACGGTGATCTCGGGGTTGGTGTCCATGGTGAAGGTGACGAGCCCGTCCACGTCCCCGGGGGCGAGCCCGGCGTCGTCGAGGGCGGCGCGCACCGCCTCGACGGCGAGGGAGAGTTCGCTGCGGCCGGAGTCCTTGGAGAACGCGGTCGCGCCGATGCCGGCGACGGCGGCCCGGCCGCCGAGCAGGTCGGGGTGGCGCAGGCTCATCGGGGCACCTCCACGGTGACCGTGCCGGTGACGTGTCGGCCGAGACTGTTGGCCCCCGCGATGCGGACGAGGGCGGTGACGGCCCCGTCGGGACCGTCCGACACCTCCGTGACGGAGCCGGTCAACACCATGGTGTCGCCCGGGTAGTTGGGGGCGCCGAGCCGGATGGCGACCTTGCGGAGCACCGCCCCCGGGCCGAAGTGGTCGGTGACGTAGCGGCCGACGAGACCATTGGTGGTGAGGATGTTCATGAAGACGTCCGGGGAGCCCTTCGCGCGGGCGGCCTCGGCGTCGTGGTGCACGTCCTGGTAGTCGCGGGAGGCGACGGCCCCGGCGACGACGAGGGTGCGGGTCACCGGGATCTCCAGCGGCACCAGCACGTCCCCGGCCCGCACGTCCCCGACACCCACGCCCCCGGCGCCCTCGTCCCCGGCCCGCACGGCGCCCTCGCTCGTGGTGTCCTGACCCTCCGCCGTCACGACGGGTCCCCCTTCGCGAGCAGGTCGCCGAGCTCGGCGAGCAGTTCGGTCCCGGCGCCGAGGTAGGCGTCGAGCTGCCGGCCCCACAGGAAGTGCCGGTGGACGGGATGTTCGAGGTCGGCGCCCATGCCGCCATGGAGATGCTGGCCGGTGTGCACCACCCGCTTCCCCGCCTCGGACGCCCACCAGGCGGCGGTCAGCGCCGCTGCGGCGCAGTCCAGACCCGCGTCGGACCGCCAGGCCGCCTCGTAGGCGGTGACCCGGATGGACTCGGTGTCCATGTGGGCGTCGGCGGCCCGCAGTTGCACCGCCTGCCGGGTGGCGAGCGGGCGCCCGAACTGCTCCCGTACGGAGGTGTACGCGACGGCCCGGGCCAGCGACCCCGCGCAGACGCCCGCCTGGAGCCCGGCGAAAGCGGTACGGGCGGCGGCGAGCACGTCCTCGTACGGAGCGGACTCCCCCGCCTCGCCCCCGAGTCGTTCGGCTGGCGTCCCGTCCAGCACCAGCCGCCCGGCCGACCAGGGCGCGGTCAGCTCGACGGCCTCCACCCCGGCGTACTCGGTCCGCACCAGCCACAGCGCCCGGTCCGCGTCCGGCACGAGCACGAAGGCGGCGTCCCGCAGCCACGGAACCCAGGCGACGGTCCCGGTCAGCCGCCCCCGCCGCGCCGCACCCTCGCCCGTCTCCGCGCCCTCGCCCGCCGCCGCGTCCTCGCCCGTCTCCGTGACCACCCCGGTCGCCGTGACCACCCCCGTCGCGGGGAAGGCCCCGGTCGCCACGGTCGTCCCGTCGCGCAGGCCCGGCAGCAGGCGGGCGCGCTGCTCGTCGGTACCGTGCCGGGCGACGGCGAGGATCCCGTACACCCCGGTCGCGGCGAGCGGCACCTGAGCGGTCACCCGGCCCTGCTCCTCCAGGAGGAGGACGAGCCCGAGCAGCCCGATCTCCTCGACGGCGGCGGGCAGTCCCGCCGCGCTCAGGGCCTTCCACAGCTCGGCGTCCGTCGCACCGCCGCCTGCGGCGAGGCGCTCGTGGGTGGAGAGGTCGCCGAGGATCCGCGCGGCCAGCTCCCGCGCCGCCTCCTGCTCCTCGGTGGGCGTGAAGTCCATGTCAGCGCTCCCCTTCCCCGGCGTCCCCGGCGTCCCCGTCATCCCCGTCACCCAGGCCCCCGTGGTCCCCGGCCTCCCCGGCCTCCCCGGCCTCCCCGTCGTCCACGGCACGGAAGACGGGCAGCTCCAGCTCCTCGTCGACCCGCAGGAACTCCAGCCGGACCGGCATCCCGATCCGGACCTTGTCGTAGGGCACCCCCACCACGTCGCTGATCATCCGGACGCCCTCGGCCAGCTCGATCAGACCGACCGCGTAGGGCGGATCGAAGGCGGGGAAGGGCGGATGGTGCATGACCACGTACGAGAAGACCGTGCCGTCGCCGCTCGCCTCGACGGTCTCCCACTCCGGCGCCCCGCAGTCGTTGCACCCCGGCAGCCAGGGGAAGCGGAGCGTCCCGCAGGCGGTGCACCGCTGGATCAGGAGCCGGTGGGCGGCGACGCCCTCCCAGAAGCCGGCGTTGTCCCGGTTGACCACCGGGCGCGGCCGCCGGGGCCGCTCCGAGAGCTTCGGGGACTCCGGCGGCTCCGGCGGCTCCGGCGGCTTCGGCGGGCGCGGCGCCGGGGCGTACTTCAGGATCCGGAAGCGGTGGGTGCCGGCGAGTTCCCCGCCCGCCCGCACGTCCATCCGCGTGGTCACGAAGTGGCCGGTGCCGAGCTTGGTCGTCTTGCGCGGCGAGACCGACTCGACGACGGCGTCGAAGCTCACCTCGTCCCCGGGCCGGAGCGGGCGCAGGTACTCCTGCTCGCAGTCGGTGGCCACGACCGACGTGTACCCCGCCCCGTCGAGGAGGCCCAGCAGCTCCCCGTACCCCTCCGAGCGGTCCTCGTGCCCGGAGAGGCCGCCCATCGTCCACGCCTGGAGCATCGTCGGCGGCGCCACCGCGTCGGGCCCCCGGTACGCCGGGTTCGTGTCCCCCATGGCCTCGCACCAGTGCCGGATCATGGGCAGGTTCACCGGATCCTTGCCGCGCCCGCCTACGGCCGCCGGCCGCCCCTCGAACGCCTTCAGCCGCTCGTACAGCCGGTCCCGGCCGCCGTCCGCCCGCCCCTGCCCCTCTTTCGCCCACCCCTGTCCCTCGTCCGGCCGGCCCTGTCCCGCCTCCGCCCGGCCCCGGCCCGCTCCCTCGTACCGCCGTTCCCGCGCCTCTCCCCGCTCCACGCTCATCGCCGTCCCCTCCCCCGCATGCCGAGCCGTGCCTGCGCGACGATCTCCCGCTGCACCTCGCTCACCCCTCCCCCGAAGGTGTTGATCTGGGCGGCGCGGTTCATGCGCTCCAGCTCGCCGCCGTCCCGCTCCCCCGGCGATCCCGCTCGTACCGTCCCCGCGTCACCCGTGATTTCCTGACATATTCGATACACCTCCACCGCCGATTCGGTTCCCGCGAACTTCACGCCGCTGGCGTCTCCCGGGGTCAGCCGGCCGGCCCCCACATCCCCCACGAGACGCCAGTTGAGCAGGCGTGTCGCGGCCAGCCGGGCATGCGCCTCGGCCGCTCGGATCCGCACCCACGACTCGTCAATCCGACGCCGTCCCGTCACTGGATCGGGTGTACGGGCGCGGTCCACCGCGGCGGCGAAGAAGTCCTCCGCCTGCATCCCGATCGCGGCGAGCGCGACGCGTTCGTGGTTGAGCTGGTTGGTGATGAGGCCCCAGCCGCCGTTCTCCTCGCCGACCAGGTTCGCGGCCGGGACCCTGATGCCGTCGTAGTACGTCGCCGTCGTGGTGAGCCCGCCGACGGTCTCGATCGGCGTCCAGGAGAAGCCCGGGGACTCGGTGGGCACCAGGAGGATGGAGATGCCCCGGTGCGGGGGCGCGTCGGGGTCGGTGCGGCAGGCCAGCCAGATCCAGTCGGCGTTCTGCGCGTTCGAGGTGAAGATCTTCTGCCCGTCGACGACCCAGGAATCGCCGTCACGCACCGCACGGGTACGGAGCGAGGCCAGGTCCGTACCCGCCTCGGGCTCGCTGTAGCCGATCGCGAAGACGCACTCGCCGCGCAGGATCCGGGGCAGGAACGCGGACTTCTGCTCCTCGGTGCCGTACCGCATGAGGGTCGGGCCGACGGTGTTGAGGGTGACCATCGAGACGGGGGCGCCGGCCCGGTACGCCTCGTCGAAGAAGACGAACTGCTCGTCGGGGCCGCGCCCCTGGCCGCCGTACTCCTCCGGCCAGCCGAGCCCCAGAAGGCCGTCGGCGCCGATCCGCCGCAGAAGTCGGCGCTGCGCGGCGCCGTCGGTCGCCGGCGGCGGTCCTTCGGGCATCGTCTCGCGGAAATACGCGCGGAGTTCGGCGCGCAGCCGGAGCTGCCGCTCGGTCGGGGCGAGGTGCACGGGACGGCCTCCCGGGGGGACGACGAAGGTTTCTGACTGTCCGTCAGATAAGGTGGTCCTGTCAAGGACACGGACCCCGCCCGGCGACCCCTCACGCCCTCGCCCGCAGGTGCCGCGCGAACGCCGAAGCGGCCTGTGCGCCGGCACCGAAGTACCGCCGCACAGACCGCCGTTCACACCTCGGTCACGCCCCCTCGGGCCGGCCCCGTGGGGTCGTCACCACCACGGGTGGAAGTTGACCACGTTGTTCGACTGGGCGATGTGGGTGAAGGCGGAGCCGTTCACGCTCGCCGTGTTGTTCTGGTTGGAGGCACCGGAGCCGGTCGCCACCTGCTGCGTGGTGGTCGAGTTGCCGTTGTTGTCGCCACCCACGCCGCTGCCGATGATGGTGGCGACGCTCGTGTTCGATCCGTCGTCCGCGAAGCCACCGTTGTCGGCCTGCGCCACTCCGCCGAAGAAGGCTGCGGCGAGCGGCAGGGCGGCGACGGCGGCGACGATGCGGGCGGTACGGATGCTTGCCATGTCTGTTCCTCCGGGAACTGAAGCCAGAATGCTGTGCACGGAATGATCGTTTTCTGAAGGAAGGCCGTGAACTCCGGCCCTGACCTGGGAAGTTGGCCTACCGCCCCGGTCGTTTTCTGCTCGACGTCGCGAATCCAGAGTTGCCCACCGAATCCCCGGCGAACCACCCCGGAGCGGCTGATTCCCCCGCAAGCGTGAGGACAAGCCGATAAACCCTTCGTAGCCGAGAAAGCCGCAGCTCACGGCGCCCGGGGCAGCCGGCGGAGTCCCGAACCCGTTACGCCGCAAGGGAGGAAGCGTTACGGCAGAACCCCCGACAAACCGGACCGGGAAACGACGCAGGCCCCCCGCCCCACTCCGAACGAGAACAGAACAGCAGAAAAGATCTTCGAGTCCCTGGACCGGCTCGACCGACCGTCGTCCGAACCTCGTCCGGCCGTGGACCTAACCCCCGGAGCCCGCCACCGCGGCCTCGAACGCGGCGTACGCCACCTCGTCGAAGAGCACGAACCGCACCTCCTCGACCTCCGTCCCCGCCGCCGCGGCCCGCCGGACCGCCTCGACCGCGATCCGCGCGCCGTCGTCGATCGGCCAGCCGTAGACGCCCGTGGAGATCGCCGGGAAGGCGACCGTACGGTCCCCCAGCTCGTCGGCGACCTGGAGCGACTCCCGGTAGCAGGAGGCCAGCAGTCCGGAGCGGTCCTCGTCCGCCGACCAGACCGGCCCCACCGTGTGGATCACGTGCCGGGCCGCCAACCGCCCGGCCGTCGTGGCGACCGCCCGCCCGGTCGGCAGCCCCTTGCCGTAATGCGAACGGCGCAGGTCCTGGCAGGCGGCGAGGATCTCCGGGCCGCCCTTCCGGTGGATGGCGCCGTCGACCCCGCCGCCGCCGAGCAGGGAGGAGTTCGCCGCGTTGACCACCGCGTCCACCGTCTCGGCGGTGATGTCCCCCCGGACAAGCACGATCCTGACCATGCCGCTCTCCTCCCGATCACCGTTCCCCGCGGCCGCCACGACCACCTGATACGCATCCTCGTAGAGGATGCGCCCGGGATCCGAGGACTCCAGCCGCCGACACTCGACCCCATGGGCGGCGAGCAGTTCCAGATACCCGTCCACGCGCGCGATGAGCTCTCGGGCGGACGCCTTGAACCAGGCCACCGCACCGGGATGCAGAGCCGGGTCGTACACGGAGGGGTCGACGTGCGTCGGATTGGGATAGTGCGCGTCGTACCAGTCGTTGCCGGCCCGCCAGAAGCGGTACTGCTCCTCGGTCAACCTGCCCTGCGCCGCGAGTTCGTTGGCCAGGACGAAGACCCCGGGAAAGTGCCCCCGCGGATGCCTCACGACCCCCTGGAACCTGACGAACCCCGCCCGCTCCCCTGCCACACGCCCTCCCCGACGGCCACACCGCCTCCGGCGGCACCGTGACGGGCGAGAGCCCCCGCCCGGTCTCGCCGGGCGGGGGCTCTCGCGTCCCGCGGTGGGTGTGGGATTTGAACCCACGGTGACTCGCGCCACGACGGTTTTCAAGACCGTTCCCTTAGGCCGCTCGGGCAACCCACCCTCGCTCCCGACCGCTTGGGCGGAGCGGGCTACAGCGTACCGGGTGGGGAGAGGGGGCGGCGCCGGGGAATCCCCGGCGGCGGTCTCGCGGTGCCACGCGCGTGGGGCACGCGACCGCTCACGGGCGGTCACGTGCCCACGCGCGCGTGCGCGCGCCGGGTCAGCTGTCGCCGGTGCGCTCGCCGAGGACGACCGTCGTGGTCGCCTGCTTGCCGTCCCGCTCATAGGTGATCTTGACCGAGTCGCCCGGCTTGTGGGTCCAGATCTCGCTGATGAGGGACGGCCCGCTGTCGATCGGGTGGTCGCCGAAGCCCGTGATCACATCACCGGCCCGCAGGCCCGCCTTGGCCGCGGGGCCGTTCGGGGTCACCGAGTCCGTGCCGCCCGCGCCCTGCTCGGCGATCCTGGCGCCGTCGCCCTTGTCGTTCATGTTCACGGTCGCGCCGATCACCGGGTAGACCGGCTTGCCGGTCTTGATCAGCTGTTCGGCCACCGCCTTCGCCTGGTTGACCGGGATCGCGAAGCCGAGGCCGATCGAGCCCGCCTGCGTCTGGCCGAAACCGCCGCCGGTGGACTGGATGGCGGAGTTGATGCCGATCACCGCGCCGCTCGCGTCGAGCAGCGGTCCGCCCGAGTTGCCCGGGTTGATCGACGCGTCCGTCTGGAGGGCGCTCATGTACGAGTTGCTGCCGCCGCCGTCGCCCGAGGCCACAGGGCGGTTCTTCGCGCTGATGATGCCGGTCGTCACCGTGTTGGAGAGGCCGAAGGGCGCGCCGATCGCGATCGTCGAGTCACCGACGGCCACCTTGTCCGAGTCGCCGAGCGGCAGCGGCTTCAGCCCCTTCGGGGCCTCCTTCAGCTTGAGCACGGCCACGTCGTAGCCCTCGGCCCGGCCGACGACCTCCGCGTCGTACGTCCTGCCGTCCGAGAAGGTCGCGGAGAGGGTGCCGCCCTCCGCCGCCGACGCCACCACGTGGTTGTTGGTGACGATGTGGCCCTCCTGGTCGTAGACGAAGCCGGTGCCGGTGCCGCCGTCGCCCTGCGCGTCGTCGGACTTCGCCTGGATGGTGACCACGCTCGGCAGCGCCTTCGCGGCCACCGCCGCGACCGTGCCCGCCTCTCTCTTGAAGGAGGCCGGGGCCTCGCCCGAGGAGACCGTCGTCGACCCCCGGCCGTCGTCCTCGCGCTGGGCGGCCCAGTAACCGATGCCGCCGCCGATGCCGCCGGCGACGAGCGCCGCCACCAGGACCGCCGCGACGAGACCGCCCGAGCGCTTGCGCGGGGCGGCCTGCTCCGCGGGCGGCGCCGGTACGGGCTCGCCCCAGGCCGGTACGGCCGGCGGAGCCGGCGGCCAGGCACCGCCGCCCGCCGCCGCCACAGCGGGCTCGGGCGCGGGGGCGTGCGCCGGGGCGTGCGTCGGAGGCACGGGCGGGACCGTCGGCTGCACCTGCGTCGGAGGCACAGGCGGGACCGTCGGCTGCACCTGCGTCGGCGCGTCCGCCGCGGGCGCCGCGGCGGGCTGCGGGGGCTGCTGCGGCTGCTGCGGTTCCGGTGCCTGCTGGGGGGCGTGCCCGGCCGGAGGCGCGGCCGGCGGGGTGGCGGGCACGGGAGGCGTGGCGGGGGCGGACGGGGCAGTCGGGTCCGCCGGAACCTCGGTGCCCTCGTTCTCGGTGCTCACAGCTCGCTCTCCTCGTTCACGCGCGGGGACGGTGACAGTCGCTCCAGGGTGCTGGAGCCAGCTTTTCCCACGTGACGTCAGGCCACGGTAAGACGGAGCTGTGCGTCCGCACCCCATTCTTTATAACCGGGCAGAACGGACAGGTTCCGCGTGCCCGGGCCGCCCCGCCAATGGCACCATGACGCGGTGACCCACGCACGGCAGCACCCGCACCCCGGCCCCGTCCAGGTCGTCGCCCACCGAGGAGCTTCGGAGGACGCGCCGGAACACACCCTGGCCGCGTACGTGAAGGCCATCGAGGACGGCGCCGACGCCCTGGAGTGCGACGTACGGCTCACGGCCGACGGACACCTCGTCTGCGTCCACGACCGACGGGTCGACCGTACATCGAACGGCCGCGGCGCCGTCTCGACGCTGGAACTCGCCGACCTCGCCGCCCTGGACTTCGGCGCCTGGAAGGCGTTCAAGGAGGACCAGGAGGCGGGCGCCACGGGCGAGAGCCCCGACTGGGGAGACCCCGAGTACACCTCGGTCCTGACCCTGGAACGGCTCCTGGAGCTCGTCTCCGACGCCGGGCGGCGGGTCGAGCTCGCCATCGAGACCAAGCACCCGACCCGCTGGGCCGGTCAGGTCGAGGACCGGCTGCTCGCGCTCCTGAAGCGTTTCGGCCTCCACGCGCCCGTGGCGCCCGAGGAGTCCCCGGTACGGGTCATGAGCTTCTCGGCCCGCTCCCTGCAGCGGATCGCCACGGCCGCGCCCACCCTCCCGACCGTCTCCCTCGCCCAGTTCGTCACCCCCCGCCTGCGCGACGGCCGCCTGCCCGCGGGCGCGCGCGTGGCGGGTCCCTCCATCCGGATCGTCCGCCACCATCCGGCCGTCATCCTGCGCCTCCAGAAGGCCGGCCACCAGGTCCACGTCTGGACCGTGGACGACCCGGAGGACGTCGAACTCTGCCTGCGGCTCGGCGTCGACGCGATCATCACCAACCGTCCCAAGCAGGTCCTCGCGCACCTCGGGCGCGCCTGAGTCACGGCTCCCGCGGGCCGGCGGGGACCGCTCCGGGGGTGTGCACCGGCGCGTTCGGCGCGTACGCGATCGTCACTTGTGCTCCACCCCACCCGGAACAGGCGGTTTCCGGTCGCGGTCACCGGGGCATCCACACGGTGGCGTGGGGCGAAGGAGGTCTCGGGGGTGGCGTTGGTGGTGGCACAGAAGGTGCCCACGTCGTCGAGCATGGCCGTACCCCATGGCCCTGCGGGCGTGGGGGAAGCGCGACACCGGATGCGGGACGAGCTGTACCGCGGCGGGGTGTCGGAATCGGTCGTCGACGACGCGGTCCTGATCCTGTCCGAACTGCTCAGCAACGCCTGCCGGCACGGCAGGCCGCTGGGCCGGGGCGACCGGGGAGAGGGCGACGTGCTGGCGGCCTGGCGGCTCGATCCGTCGGGCGGGCTGACGGTCGAGGTGACGGACGGAGGCGGTCCCACGAGACCCGTCCCGTCGACACCGTCGGTCACGGCACGCGGCGGACGCGGGCTCAACATCATCGGCGCCCTGGCCCAGGACTGGGGCGTGCGGGACAGCGCGACGGGCGAGGTCACGGTCTGGGTGATCGTCACCGAGGGCCACCGCCGCGAGGACTTCGCGGCCCGGGTCGGCTCCGGGGGCTCCGGCTTCGACCTCCTCGACGCGTACGACGACCTGGACTGACGGACGCCTCCCGGACACCGCCCGGGGGGCTAGCAGGGAACCGGTACCTCGCCCGGGGGGCAGAGCCGGTGCCCGTATCCGGCCGGCGTCCGCGCCTCGGAGCCGTATCCGGCCGGCGTCCGCGCCTCGGAGCCGTATCCGATCGGCGTCGAGGTCGTGTTCCAGGGTGCGGCCGGGTCGTTCCGGACAGGTTCCGGGGGCCGGGTGGCGCGTCGCCGGGTGGTCGTGGCACGGCTGAGCGTCCGGGGGCGTCCGGGCGGCTAGGCTCGCGCCCGACACAGCACCGCGATCGGGAGAAAGCCACACCATGGCCAAGAAGCGCCCCCAGACGAAGGCCGGCAAGAGCGCCCAGGCACAGGTCACGAACGGGGAGATCCCGGTCGTCGGCGCGCGCGAGCCCTGCCCGTGCGGTTCGGGCCGCCGCTACAAGGCGTGCCACGGCCGGGCCGCCGCGCACGCCGCGACCGACCACGTCCAGCGCCCCTTCGAGGGCCTGCCCGGCGAGTGCGACCTGGTCGCGCTGCGCGAGCTGGTGCCCGCCGCCACCGTCCCGCTCACCCTCAAGGGCGGTCTGCCCGAGGGCGTGCCGTCGGTGACGCTCGCGACGGTCCTGCCGATGGCCTGGCCCGCGCTCCGCCGCGACGACGGCTCCGTCCTGCTCGCCCTGCAGAACGACGGCACCTCCGGCGACCTGTCCCGCGACCTCGCCGACACGCTCCAGCGCGCGCTGGAGACCGAGCCCGGCAACCCGGTGCCGCCGCGCCGCGTCGAGCCCGAGGGCCCGCGCCTCCAGGACCTGCTCGACACGGACGCCCCCTTCGCGCCCGACGTCCACACCGGCTTCGAGTTCTGGATCCCGCAGTCGGCGGACGGGGCCGACCCCGAGGTCTCCGCCTCCCTGGAGCGGGCCAACGCCGCCGCGATCCCCACCGTGAAGCTGGCCTCGGTCGACGCCGCCTACTGGTGCGAGACCCCGGACAAGAACCACCTGCGCTGGGTCATGCCGCACCCCGAGGAGAAGCTCCTCGACGCGCTCGCCCGCCTCCAGGTCGCCGGCACCACCTCGCTCGGCGCGGACACCCGTCTCGTCGGCTCCTTCCGCGCCCACGGCCTGATGGTGCCGGTGTGGGACCTGCCGTCGGCGATGACCGCCGAGGAGTGCGAGAAGCCGGCCGCCGAGTTCGCCGAGCGGCTGACCGAGGCGCTCGCCGTGGACGCCCCGCTGACCGCCGAGGAGCGCAGGGCGCGCGGCGGCCTCACGAACCGTCAGGTGACTCTCAGCTGATACCCCAGGTGGTATCGGTGACTGACAGACCGACCAGTCGGTGACTTCCGCCACAGCGGAACCTACGGAGCGGTAAATCCCTGTCCGAATAACCGAGATCGAATTTGCGAACAGCAGATCTCTTGTTACCGTTCTGGAAGCCCGGTCGCTGGTGCATCCCCCGTCGCCAGCGATCGGGCGTTTCCATGCCCGCCCCGCCGTCGCGCCGGGGCGATCTCTCAACTCGCTTGCTCGTCGGCCGTGTTGCTACCGGACCGGAGCAGCAGCGGCGCGTCGCCGCCCTCGTCCCTCACCGCGAATTCCGCGACCGCCGTATGCGATCGGGCAGCCCCCGTCCCCGGTTCTCTCGGGGTCTCACAGGTGTCCGGCTCATCCCGCGCGGGCACCGCGCAACGCACCTGGACGGTCCGCCCGCCGGGGGCCATGAGGGTCAGAATCGCGTCGATCTCGCGACCGGTGGCATTGCGGTAGTACGTCCGCGCCCAGACGTCCGGACCCTCGGACAGGACACAGGTCTGCGCCTCGACGCCCTGGGGCGAGGCGACTTCGGGACCGCAGCGGCTGACCCGCTCGGGCGCCCCGCCGACGGCGGCACGGCCCCCGGGCGCTTCGGTACGGCTCCCGGGCGCGGCGCTCGGCGCGGGCACCGCGGAAGGGCCGCCGTCCCCGGCCGCGGGGGTGTCCCCGGCCGTACGGGCGTCCCCGGCGCCGCGGGGGTCCTCTCCCGTGCGGGCTTCCCCGGCGCCCCGGGTGTCCACTCCCGTACGGGACTCCCCGCCGAGCCCCAGGCCGCCGAGCAGGTCACCGGTGGGTTCACCGGCGCCCGAGCCGCCCGGCTTCGCGTCCGCGGGGGCCGCCGCCGGCCGTGCGCCGTCCGACTGACCGGCCTTCGCGGCGAGGGGGACCAGTACGGCGATCGCGACGGCGGTGCCGAGGCCGGCCATGCGGAGTTGCGCCGGGCTCAGCCGACTCATGCGACCCACCTGCTCTGTTCGGGGAACGCCCCGGGACGGGAACGATCACGGACGGTGGGGCGAACCTACCGGCGCCGGGCGGGCGCCCGGCGGGCCGCGCGCCCGAATCCCGTACGCGTCGGCCCAGGACACACCCGTTCGGGTGAACGGGGACGTCTTCCGACGTCACCCAGCACGCGCGCGTGGCCTCCGGCCCCCGACTCCCGGTGCGCGACTCCCGATCCCCGACTCCCCGCTCCCGCTCCCCGGCTCAGTAGGCGAGCCGGCTCCCGCCGCCCGGCGTCGCCGTGCTCGCCTCGACGAGGGCGTCCACCACCGCCTCGACGTCCGGCAGCCACGGCCGCGCGGAGCCCGCGAGCGGGGCCCGCTCCCAGCGCACCTGACCGGTGCCCGCCGTGGACGGCGGCAGCAACAGATAGCCGCCCTCTCCATGGAAGCGCAGCGAGCTCGGCACGCTGTCCTTCGCGTACAGCAGCTCACCCAGCCGTTCGAGGCCGTACGGGGCGACCAGGATCGACCAGCGGGTCGGCGTCGCCACCACCGGGCCGAGCCGCATGCCCATCCCGTCGAGGGCCCGCAGGGCGCGCGCGCCCGCGAGGGCCGGGAGGCTCACCGCGCAGGGAGCGCGGCCACCGGTGGCCAGCACGATCGGGGCGTCCGGGCGCCGGGTCCACCACCAGCGGATCATCCGCTCGTCGGTGGTGGCGGCGAGCAGACCGGGGTCGAGGGGATGGGCTCCGGGAACCACGCAGCCGGGGTCGGGGCAGGCGCACACCGCACCGTCACCGCCCCCGACACCGCCGCCACTGGCCCCAACCCCAACCCCGCTGGACCGCTCCGCCCTCCACGTGCCGGGCGTCGCCGTCAGGCGGCCCAGGACGGAGGTCTTCGTCGTACGGGCGGGCTCCCGGAGTTCCACGCCCGGCAGGACAGGCCAGTCCCACTGGACCGCGAAGGTGACCGCCGCGTCCCGCCGTGCGGTCCTCGCCTTGCGCCGGAACCGGAGCCTGCGTCGCCTTCCGAGGATCTCGCGCATGAGCGCTCGTTCCTTTCCGTTGAACGCCGAATCCACATCACACCATGTGCAGATCTCTTCACCGTGCGTATCAGCGCGTACAGCGTCGGCGGTGCGTCGCCCCGCTCAGGGGCGGGGCCGGCCGGAACAGGGCCGGGTCACAGTCAGGTCGAAACCGGTTCAGAACACGATCCCCGCCACGCGGGGACGGGCCGCGGCCTGCGGCACGTACGACGCCGGGGTTCCGCTTCTCGATCCCGGGGCACTGTCAACTGCCCCTGCCTGTCATCGATTACGTACCCCACACGCTCAGAATGACGCGCTTTCAAACGACGCCAGTCGACCGCAAATGGTGCACACCGGGGGCAATTTTCGGCCAACTTCCAGCCCACTTCAACCCCTGCGCACGACCTCCCGGAACACCACCCGGACACCACAAGTCCCATGGGGACAATGCTGGACATCGCTCCTCGGGTGCGTGTACATGTGGAGACATCGAGCGGCGCAATATGACATGGGGGTTTGCGATGCCCAGGCGTCAGACGCACCGGTCGGAAAGCCGACCGAGATGAGCTCCCCACACCTGCCGAAGCACGTCCCGAAAGTGGCCGGAATCGATTCCACGGTTCCCGCCCCACCGCACACTAAGGCGCCCCTCGCGGGCGTCCCCGCCGCCGCGGCCCCCGCCGACGAGGCACCGGCCGACGCGGCCCCCGCGCCCGGCGCCCTCATCACGGACCGCCTCGCCGGCTGGGTCTCCGACCTCACCACCCTCCACGAACTCACCGAGCGGCTGATCAAGACCGCCACCCTCGACGACGCCCTCCACGAAGTCCTCGGCGCCGGAGCCGCGCTCGTGGGCGCCCGCCGCGGCATGGCCGTCCTCGAACCCGCCGACGGCTTCGGCCCCACCGCCACCATCGGCCTCGGCCTCGCCCACGCCGACCTCGGCACCATCGAGACCGTCCCCCGCGGTGCCACCAGCTACGGCCGCCTCCTCGACGGGCTCCCCGACCCGTCCGACCCCGGCCGCGTCCCGGAGCCCATCGCCATCCACGACGTGCGCACCGAGGAGGGCCTCGACCCCCGCCACCGCGAGGTGGCCGCCCGCCTCGGCTACGCCGCCAGCTACGCCCTCCCCCTCGCCACCGAGGAGGCCGGCCGGATCGGCGCCGGCGTCTGGCTCTACGACGAGCCGGCCGCCCCCACCGACCGCCAGCGCCACCTCGTCGGCCTCTACGGCCGCTTCGCCACCGAGCACCTCGCCCGCCTCCTCCAGGTCGAGCGCGCCCGCGTCCAGGTCTCCACCGTCGCCGAGGAGCTGCTCCCGAGCCGGCTCCCCCGCGTCCCCGGGGTCCGGCTCGCCGCCCGCCACCGCACCGGCCCCCGCGGCGGCGGCGACTGGTACGACGCGCTGCCGCTGCCCGAGGGCGCCCTCGGGCTGGCCGTCGGCTCCGTCTCCGGCACCGGCCCGAGCGCGCTGGCCGCGATGGGCCGGCTGCGCGCCTCGCTGCGGGCGTACGCGGTGATGGAGGGCGAGGACCCGGTCGCCGTCCTCTCCGATCTGGAGCTGCTGCTCCGGCTCACCGAACCGGCCCGCTCGGCCACCGCCCTCTTCGCCTACGCCGAGCCCGCCCGCCGCAGACTCGTCCTGGCCGGCGCCGGACACGCGCCGCCGCTGCTCGTCGGCGAGCGCCGCACCGAGTACGTGGAGACCTCGCTCTCCGCCCCGCTCGGGATGCTCTCCTGCTGGGAGGCGCCCAGCGTGGAGCTGTCGCCCGCCTCCGGAGAAACGGTGCTGCTCTACACGGACGGGCTGCTGCGGCGTATCGGCGACCCCATCGACCGGGCCTTCGCCCGGCTCCACGCGGCCGCCGCGAGCGTGCCCCGCGCGGACCGGGACGACCCGGGAGCCATCGCCGACCACGTGCTGCGGACCGTGCTCCCCGACGGGATCGACCCGGCGGTGGAGGGCGAGGACGTGGTGCTGCTCGCCGCCCGCTTCGACTGATCGCCGCCGGTGACGGCCGGTCCCCGCGGGTGACCGCGCGGTAACGGGTCTTCCGGCCCTGGGCCCCCTTCCGTACGACCGTACGATGGAGGGGGTTCAGTGTCGTACCAAGAGGAGGCAGACCCGTGGCCGATGAGCTCACTCCGGAGACCCCGGACGAGGCCGAAGAGCCGATCAAGCAGCGGAAGAACGGCCTGTACCCGGGCGTCTCCGACGAGCTCGCCGAGAACATGAAGTCCGGCTGGGCCGACACGGAGCTGACCGGGCTCGCGCCGATCCCGCAGGCGGCCGAGACCGCCGCGCGCCGGGCCGCGCTCTCCGCCCGCTTCCCGGGCGAGCGCCTGGTGATCCCGGCCGGCAACCTGAAGACCCGGTCGAACGACACCGAGTACAGCTTCCGCGCCGCCACCGAGTACGCGTACCTCACCGGCGACCAGACCCACGACGGCGTCCTGGTCCTGGAGCCGGCCACGGTCGGCCACGAGGCCACGATCTACCTGCTGCCCCGCTCCGACCGCGAGAACGGCGAGTTCTGGCTGGACGGCATGGGCGAGCTGTGGGTCGGCCGCCGCCACTCCCTCACGGAGGCGGAGCAGCTGCTCGGCATCCCGGCGAAGGACGTGCGCGAGCTCGCCGCCGCCCTCAAGGAGGCCACCGGCCCGGTCCGCGCCGTGCGCGGCCACGACGCCGGCATCGAGGCCGCCCTCACCGACAAGGTCACCGCCGAGCGCGACGAGGAGCTGCGGGTCTTCCTCTCCGAGGCCCGCCTGGTCAAGGACGCCTTCGAGATCTCCGAGCTGGAGAAGGCGTGCGCCTCCACGGCCCGCGGCTTCGAGGACGTCGTGAAGGTCCTCGACAAGGCCGAGGCGACCAGCGAGCGCTACATCGAGGGCACCTTCTTCCTCCGCGCCCGCGTCGAGGGCAACGACGTCGGCTACGGCTCCATCTGCGCCGCCGGCCCGCACGCCTGCACCCTCCACTGGGTCCGCAACGACGGCGCCGTCCGCTCCGGCGACCTGCTCCTCCTCGACGCCGGCGTCGAGACCACCGAGCTGTACACCGCCGACGTCACCCGCACCCTGCCGATCAACGGCCGGTACACGGAGATCCAGCGCAAGATCTACGACGCCGTGTACGAGGCCCAGGAGGCGGGCATCGCCGCGGTGAAGCCCGGCGCCGCCTATCGCGACTTCCACGACGCCGCCCAGCGCGTGCTCGCCGAGAAGCTCGTCGAGTGGGGGCTCGTCGAGGGCCCGGTCGAGCGCGTCCTGGAGCTGGGCCTCCAGCGCCGCTGGACCCTGCACGGCACCGGCCACATGCTCGGCATGGACGTCCACGACTGCGCCGCCGCGCGCACCGAGGCGTACGTCGACACCACGCTGGAGCCGGGCATGTGCCTGACCGTCGAGCCGGGGCTGTACTTCCAGGCCGACGACCTGACCGTGCCGGAGGAGTACCGCGGCATCGGTGTCCGGATCGAGGACGACATCCTGGTCACCGAGGACGGCAACCGGAACCTGTCGGACCAGCTGCCGCGCCGCTCGGACGAGGTCGAGGCGTGGATGGCGGCCCTGAAGGGCTGACGTGTTCGCGTGAGGTACGTGTGAGGGCCCCCGCCGGGTGTCGGCGGGGGCCTTTCCGCTGCCTCAGGCCATCAGGAGCGACGGGCTGTCCCGCCACTTGAGGATCTTGTCGAAGCTGACCACCGCGCCGCCGCGGCCCGAGCGGCCGAACTGGACGTGGTCGGACAGCTCCTCGATCAGCCGCAGCCCGCGCCCGTGCTCGGCGTCCGGACCGGCGGCGGGGGCCGGCTCCGCCCGCGTCCCGGAGAAGCCGGGACCGGCGTCGGCGACCTCGATACGGCAGGTCTCGCCGTCGAGGAAGGCCGTGACCCGGTACGCCTCCGAGCCCCGGCCCGCGGCCGCGCCGCCACCGTGCTCGACGGCGTTGGCACACGCCTCGGTGAGGGCCACCGACAGCTCGTAGGACACGTCGGGATCGACCCCGGCCGTCTCCATGGTGCCGAGGAACAGGCGCCGGGCGAGCGGAACGCTCGCGGCCTCGCGCCGCAGATGGAGTGACCACCAGATGCTCATGCTCCAGCCTCCCGGCAGCGGCTCGACATACCCCTACCTATTGCCGGGGGCGGCCGTCCGTAAGCGCCCGAACCGGCCAAGAGCCCTCGTTCGGCGGATGTGACGGGCCCGAAGGCCGGTGTATGTCGCCCCGAAAGCCTCCGTGGTGTCGTCCCGGAAGCCTCCGCATGGCGTCCCGGAAGCCGGTGCCTTTCGCTCCGGATGCCGGTGCGTTTCGCTCCTGATGCCGGCGCGTTGCGCTCCGGAAGCCGGTGGATGTCGTCCCGAACACCCCCAAGAACGACCTTGCGGACCTGCCTCATGGAGGCGGGTGCCCTGGTGCGATGATGGGGCCGCCATGTCTGCCCCCGCGCTCGCTCCACGGCTGCTGAGGGCCGCGGTGTTCACCGCGGTCTGCGTCGTGCTGTCCGCGCTGGGTCACGCCCTCGCCGCCTGCGCGGGCATCGCCCTGTGGTCCCTCCTCGCCGGATTCCTCGGCGTCTTCGGCATCACGGTCCTGCTCACCGGGCGCGAGCGCTCCCTCGGGTTCGTCGTCGCGACCCTCGCGACCGGGCAGCTCGGGCTCCATCTGCTCTTCGGCCTCGGCCAGCGGCAGCTCGCCCTGAGCACCCACGCCGACGACGCGCTGGTACGGATGGCGGCCAAGCTCGTCTGCGGGGCGGGCGCCGCCTCCCTCACCCCCGGCGACGCCGCCGGCATCCTCGACCGTGCCGGGATCGCCCCGGCCTCCGCGCAGGCCCACGCCGGTCTGCACGGAGCCGCGGCGACACCCGCCGACGCGCTGCTGCCGGGCCTGCCGATGCTCCTCGGGCACCTGCTCGCCGCCGTGGTGGCCGGCTGGCTGCTGCGCCGGGGCGACCTCGCCCTGGTCCGGCTCGTCGAACTCTCCGGGCAGGGCGCGGCCGAGCTGGCCGAGAGCACCCTGGTGCGCTCGCTGCGCGCCGCGCTCCGGCTCGTGCGGGCGCTGCTCGCCGGTCTGGCGACGCTGGCTCCCGCCGGTCCCGCCGGCCGGCGGCGTACCGCCTCCGACTCCCCGCCGCCTGTGGCCGGGGCACTCCAGCACACGGTGATCCGCCGCGGCCCTCCGGCCGCCGTCTGCGTCCTCGCAGCCTGACGCGGTCCGCTCCACGGAGGAGCCCACAGGGCACCCTCCACGGAGGAGCCGGCCGCGCCCGTCCGCACCCACCCGCCCGGGTCCGCCCGTGGCCCCGGTGTGCCGGAACGGACCGCCCTTCCTCCTTCCGGGCCCCTCCGCGGGCCCCTCACCGAGCCGGAGTGTCTTCCATGAACCTGTCCCGCGTCGCTCTCGCCGCCGGCACCGCCGCCGCCTCCGTCGTCCTGCTCTCGGGCACGGCCTTCGCGCACGTCAGCGTGCAGCCCCAGGGCGAGGCCGCCCAGGGCGGCTACGCGACCGTGAACATCAAGGTCCCGAACGAGCGCGACAACGCCTCCACCGTGAAGCTGGAGGTCAACTTCCCGCTGGACCACCCGCTCGCGTCCGTCATGCCGCAGCCGGTGCCGGGCTGGAAGGCCGTCGTCACCAAGTCCAAGCTCGACAAGCCGCTGAGCCTGCACGGCAAGCAGATCAACGAGGCCGTCTCCAAGGTCACCTGGACCGCGGACGGCTCGAAGATCGGTCCCGGCCAGTTCCAGCAGTTCCCGCTCTCCCTCGGCCAGCTGCCCGAGAACACCGACCAGCTCGTCCTGAAGGCCATCCAGACCTACGACAACGACGAGATCGTGCGCTGGATCGAGGAGCAGAAGGGCTCCGAGGAGCCGCAGCACCCGGCGCCCGTCCTGAAGCTCTCGGCCGCCGGTGACGACCACCACGGTGGCGGCGCCGCCACCTCCGCCGCGCCGACCGCCTCCGCCTCGGCCCCGGCCTCCGCCGACGCGAAGGGCGGGCACGGGGAGAAGGCCGGCGACCACACCGAGACCGCGTCGGCCTCCTCCACGGACACCACGGCCCGCGTCCTCGGTGTCGTCGGCATCCTCGTCGGCATCGCCGGCGTCGCCTTCGGAGTCCTCGCCGGCCGCCGTCGCTCGGCCTGACGGCCCCCCTCCGCACGCCCAGCACCAGCACCCCGAAAGACAGTCACCGCATGTCCACTGAGAAGACGTCCCCGTCGCGGAGCGACGGGGACGGCACCACAGGCCGCCCCGGGCGGCGCACTCCGCTGATCGTCGCCGCCGTCGCCATCGTGGCCGCCCTCGGCATCACCGCCGCGGTCGGCCTCGGCGGCGAGGACAAGAAGGACACCACCTCGTCCGGCGTCGTCCAGCTCGAGGGCGGCACCGAGCAGGGCAAGGCCGCGACCGTCCTCGACCGGCCGTACACCAAGCCCGACCTCGTCCTCACCGACACCAAGGGCGAGACGTACGACCTGCGCGAGCGCACCAAGGGCAAGCCGACGCTCATCTACTTCGGCTACACCCACTGCCCCGACGTGTGCCCCCTGACGATGAGCAACCTCGCCGTCGCCAAGAAGCAGCTCCCCAAGGCCGACCAGGACAAGCTCCAGGTCGTCTTCGTCACCACCGACCCGGAGCGGGACACCGCCGCCTCGCTGGCCAAGTGGCTGCCCGCGGCCGGCGACCCGTCCTTCGTCGGTCTCACCGGCGAGTTCTCGAAGATCCAGGCGGGCGCCCGCTCGATGGGCATCGGCATCGACCCGCCGAAGAAGGAGAAGGACGGCAGCGTCGTCTCCATGCACGGCGCCCAGGTCGTCGCGTTCTCCCCCACCACCGACCAGGGCTACGTCCTGTACGGGGAGGACACCACCGTCGACGAGTACGCCAAGGACCTGCCGAAGATCATCAAGGGGGAGAACCCGTGACCCGCCGCACCACCGCCCTGTCCGCCGCCGTGGCCCTCGCCGCCGCTCTCGCGCTCACCGGATGCTCTTCGGACGCCGACAAGCCGAAGCTGGAGGTCAGCGGCGCGTTCATGCCCCAGCCCGTGATGGACATGGCCGGCGGCTTCCTCACCATCAAGAACGACAGCGGCACCGCCGACAAGCTCACCTCCGTGACCAGCCCGCTCTCCGACGACGTCCAGATCCACGAGACGAAGAACCAGAAGATGCGACAGGTCACGTCGTTCGACATCCCCGCCAACGGAGAGCTCAAGCTGGAACGCGGCGGGAACCACATCATGTTCATGGCACTGAAGAACAAGCCGAAGCAGGGCGACAAGGTCAGCATCGAGCTGCACTTCGAGAAGGCCGACCCGATCAAGGTCGAGCTCCCCGTCGAGGCCGCCACCCACAACCCGCAGCAGCACTGAGCTCTCGTTGACGGAGTGACACAGTGACGACACCCACCGCCCCGCGCCTCGGCACCGCCCTGGCCCGGCTGCTCGTCCTCGCGGCCGCGCTCCTGGGCACGCTCCTCGCCGGCGCCGCCCCCGCCTCCGCGCACGCGGCACTGACCGGGAGCGACCCGAAGGACGGGGCGGTGGTCGCCACCGCCCCCAAGGAGGTCGGCCTCACCTTCTCGGAACAGGTCGCGATGAGCCCCGACTCGATCCGGGTCCTCGACCCCTCGGGCCGGCGCGCCGACACCGGCGAGATCATCGACCTGTGCAGCGGCGCCGTCGTCAAGTACGGCGTGGCCCTGCGGGCCGGTCTGCCGGACGGCACCTACACCGTCGCCTGGCAGACCGTCTCCGCGGACAGCCACCCGATCGCCGGGGCCTTCACCTTCTCCATCGGCGCCCCCTCCGCCACCACGGTCGCCCTGCCCGAGCAGGCGGCCGGCGGAGGGATCGTCGGCGCCCTCTACGGGATCGCCCGCTATCTCTCGTACGCGGGCTTCGCCGTCCTCGTCGGCGGCGGCGCCTTCGTGCTGCTCTGCTGGCCGCGCGGGGCGAGCGTCCGGCCCGTGCAGCAGACCGTCGTACGGGGCTGGCTCACCCTCACCGGCGCCACCCTGGTCATGCTGCTGCTGCGCGGCCCGTACACCGGCTCCGGCAAGCTCGCCGACGCCTTCGACCTGGCCGGGCTCCAGGCCGTGCTCCAGACCAAGACGGGGGCCGCGCTCACCTCCCGGCTGCTCCTGCTCGGGGCGGCCGCGCTCTTCGTCGCCGTCCTCTTCGGCGCGTACGCCCGGCGCACCGACCCGAAGGAGCGCAAGGACCTGACCTTCGGCCTGGGGCTCGGCGGCACCGTCGTCGCCGCGGGCATCGCCGGCACCTGGGCGCTGGCCGAGCACGCCTCCACCGGCATCCAGACGGGCATCGCCATGCCCGTCGACATCCTGCACCTGCTCGCGGTCGCCGCCTGGCTCGGCGGGCTCACCACCCTGCTGGTCGCCCTCTACCGGTCGCCCTCGGTGGAGCGCGCGGCGGTCGAGCGCTTCTCCCGCGTCGCCTTCGCCTCGGTCGCCGTCCTGGTCGCCACCGGCATCTACCAGTCCTGGCGCCAGGTCGGCTCCTGGTCCGCCCTCACCGGCACCCGGTACGGGCAGCTGCTGCTGGTCAAGATCGGCCTGATGGGCGTGCTCGTCGGCATCGCCTGGATATCCCGCCGCTGGACCCGGCGCCTGGCGGAACGAACCGCCGGGGCGGACACGGGGACGGAGCCCGGGACGGAGCCCGGGGCGGAGCCGGATCCTGAGCCCGAGCCTGAGCCGGACGCCGACGAAGAGGAGCTTCAGGACCAGGACCCCCAGGAGGCGCCGGACGCCGCGCGGGCCGCCCAGCTCGCCCGGCAGCGCGCCGCCATGGCCACCGCCCGGCGGAAGAAGGCGCGGGACGCGGACCCCGAGCGGACCGGACTGCGCCGCTCGGTGCTGACCGAGGCCGCCGTGGCCGTCGTCCTGCTCGCCGTGACCACCGTCCTCACCTCCACCGAACCCGGCCGCACCGAGGAGGAGGCCGCCCGGACCGGCGGCCCGACGGCCGGCTCGGCCGCGGTGCCGGACCGCCCGGTGGACATCAGGCTGCCCTTCGACACCGGCGGTGTGGACGGCAAGGGCGTCGTCCGGCTCAGCCTCGACCCGGGCCGCACCGGCGCCAACGCCCTGCACCTCTACGTGGACCGCCCCAACGGCAAGCCGCTGGACGTCCCCGAGATCAAGGTGAACCTGACCCTGGAGGAGAAGGGCGTGGGCCCGCTGCCCGTCGCCCCGGACCGGATCCAGACCGGCCACTGGAGCGCGAGCGGCGTGCAGCTGCCGCTGTCCGGCGAATGGCGGATCCAGGTGACGGTCCGTACCTCCGAGATCGACCAGACCACCATCGAGAAGAACGTCAAGATCGGCTGAATGACCGTGAGCAACCCCGTGACCGGCCCCGCGTCCGACCACGCCGCCGCCCCCGCGTCCGACGGCGCCCACCTCGACATCTCCCGGCGCCGGCTCCTCGGCACCGTCGGCGCGGCGGGCGCGGCCGGCCTCGTGATCGGCGCCGCCGGCGGTGCCGGGATCGCGGCGGCGGTCTCCGAGGACGGCTCCGCGCCGGGGGCCGCCGGTCCGCAGGCCCTCACCTCGGTGGGAGCGACCGAGGTGATGTTTCACGGGAAACATCAGCCCGGCATCACCACCCCGCTCCAGTCGCGCGGTCACCTGATCGCCTTCGACCTCGCCCCGGGGGCCGGCCGCAAGGAGGCCGCGGCGCTGCTGCGCCGCTGGTCGGCGACGGCGCGGACGCTGATGGCCGGGGAGGCCCCGTCGACGGACACCGGGATCGCGCTGGACGCGGGCCCGTCCTCCCTCACCGTCACCTTCGGTTTCGGCCGCACCTTCTTCGACCGGACCGGGCTGACCGCCCGCCGGCCGGCGCAGCTCGACCCGCTGCCCGCCTTCTCCTCCGACGCGGTCGACCCGAAGCGGTCGGAGGGCGACCTGTGGGTGCAGATCGGGGCGGACGACGCCCTGGTCGCCTTCCACGCGCTGCGCGCGCTCCAGAAGGAGGCCGGCGGCGCGGCGCGGGTGCGCTGGCAGATGAACGGCTTCAACCGCTCGGCCGGGGCGACCGCCCGCCCCATGACGGCCCGGAACCTGATGGGCCAGGTCGACGGCACCAACAACCCGAAGCCCACCGACGCCGACTTCGACCGGCGGATCTTCGTCCCGGCCGGGGCGACCGGCGCCCAGGACTGGATGGCGGGCGGCTCCTACGCGGTCGTGCGGCGGATCCGGATGCTCCTGGACGACTGGGAGGGGCTGTCGCCGGAGAGGCAGGAGCGGGTCATCGGCCGCCGCAAGGCGGACGGGGCGCCGCTGTCCGGCGGTTCGGAGACCACTCCGCTCGACCTGAACAAGACGGGCCCGGACGGGAAGCTCGCCATCCCCGACAACGCCCACGCCCGGATCTCCGCCCCCGAACAGAACGGCGGTGCGGCGATGCTGCGCCGGCCCTTCTCGTTCCACGACGGGATCGGCGCGGACGGCACCCCGGACGCGGGACTCCTCTTCATCTGCTGGCAGGCCGATCCGCTGCGCGGCTTCGTGCCGGTGCAGCGCAAGCTCGACCGGGGCGACGCGCTGTCCGCGTTCGTCCGGCACGAGTCGAGCGGGCTCTTCGCGGTGCCGGGCGGAGCCGCCGAGGGCGAGTACGTCGGCCAGCGGCTCCTGGAGAGCTGACGCCCGACACGCACCGGGGGCGGGTGCTCGGTGCCTGCCCCGAGGGCGGGCCGGTGCCCGTTTGAGGGCTGAGACGGGACGGGGCCGGAGCCCGGGGCGCATTAGGGTGACGGTATGTCCGCCACCCGGTACACCTACCTCGGCCCCGAAGGCACGTTCACGGAGGCCGCGCTGCGGAGCCTGCCCGAGGCGGCCACGCGGGAGCTCGTCCCCATGGTCTCCGTCCCGGCCGCGCTCGACGCCGTACGGAACGGGGAGGCGGCCGCCGCGCTCGTGCCGATCGAGAACTCGGTCGAGGGCGGGGTGACGGCGACCCTCGACGAGCTGGCCTCGGGCGAGCCCCTGATGATCTACCGCGAGGTGCTGCTGCCGATCGCCTTCGCGCTGCTGGTGCGCCCCGGGACCGCGCTGTCGGACGTCAAGACGGTGACGGGCCACCCGGTCGCCCAGCCGCAGGTGCGCAAGTGGCTGCGCAAGCACCTCCCGGAGGCGGTGTGGGAGTCGGCCGCGTCCAACGCGGACGGGGCCCGGCTCGTGCAGGAGGGGCGGTTCGACGCCGCCTTCGCGGGCGAGTTCGCGGCGGCGACGTACGGCCTGGAGGCACTGGTCAAGCAGATCCACGACGCGGAGAACGCGGAGACGCGCTTCGTGCTCGTGGGCCGGCCGGCCCGGCCGGCGGCGCCGACCGGCGCGGACAAGACCTCGGTGGTGCTGTGGCTGGGTGACGATCATCCGGGTGCCCTTCTGGAACTCCTCCAGGAGTTCGCGGTGCGTGGGGTGAACCTGATGCTGATCCAGTCCCGGCCGACGGGGGCGGGGATCGGGAACTACTGCTTCGCCGTGGACGCCGAGGGCCACGTCTCGGACCGGCGGGTCGGCGAGGCTCTGATGGGCCTGAAGCGGATCTGCCCGCAGGTGCGCTTCCTCGGCTCGTACCCGCGGGCCGGCGCGTCTCGCGCGGACGTCAGGCCACTGCGGCGGGGGACCTCGGACGAGGAGTTCACGGCTGCCTCCGACTGGCTGGCGAGGGCCCAGGACGGCAGGGCCTGACCGCGATAGTGACCGATCTGCGCAGGTCGTGCGTTCGGTCATCCACAGGCAGGCATCATTAGTCCTACCTGCATACTTTTCGGTTTCCCCCAAGAGTTATCCACAGGCTTGAGGTGCAAGCTGGGGACAAGTCGACACCCGCCCCCGACAAGGTCGACAAATCACCCTCGTCACCCCTCGCGCGCATGGACTCCATCCACAGGACGCACCGTTGTCCACGTCAGAGCGACCCCCTGACACTCACCCTCCGGAGCGAGCGATTCCCCTCGAAATGAGTGCGTGAATCGGGTTTGATCACGCAATTCGGAGGTGGCGGAACCGAAATCCACAGAACTTCCGCACACCCTGTGGATAACTCGCTTTCCCTGTAATCCCGAGACCCCTACAAGAACCTCAATTCGGGCATACCAACACGCGCCCGCATATCCGGTGGGGTCGCGCGAGCGCACACCGGTAGCCTGGTGGGGTGATTGACCTTCGCCTGCTCCGTGAGGACCCCGACCGTGTTCGCGCCTCCCAGCGCGCCCGTGGAGAGGACGTCGGCCTCGTCGACGCCCTGCTCTCCGCCGATGAGCGGCGCAGGTCGTCCGGCGTCCGCTTCGACGAGCTCCGATCCGAGCAGAAGGCGCTCGGCAAGCTGATCCCCAGGGCCACCCCGGAGGAGCGCACCGAGCTCCTCCAGCGGGCCGAGCAGCTCAAGACCGACGTCAAGGCCGCCGAGGCCGAGCAGAACGAGGCCGACGAGACGGCCCGTACGCTCCTCCTCCGGCTCGGCAACATCGTCCACCAGGACGTGCCGGTCGGCGGCGAGGAGGACTTCGTCGTCCTGGAGACGCACGGCACCATCCGCGACTTCGCGGCCGAGGGCTTCGAGCCCAAGGACCACCTGGAGCTGGGCGAGGCGCTCGGCGCCATCGACGTCGAGCGGGGCGCCAAGGTCTCCGGCTCGCGCTTCTACTACCTGACCGGCGTCGGCGCCCTCCTGGAGCTCGCCCTGGTCAACGCGGCCATCGCGCAGGCCACCGAGGCCGGCTTCATCCCGATGCTCACCCCCGCGCTGGTCCGCCCGCGCGCCATGGAGGGCACCGGCTTCCTCGGCCAGGCCGCGGAGAACGTGTACCACCTGGAGAAGGACGACTACTACCTGGTCGGCACCTCCGAGGTCCCGCTCGCCGCGTACCACATGGACGAGATCATCGACGCCGACAAGCTGCCGCTGCGGTACGCGGGCTTCTCGCCCTGCTTCCGCCGCGAGGCCGGCACGTACGGCAAGGACACCCGCGGCATCTTCCGCGTCCACCAGTTCGACAAGGTCGAGATGTTCTCGTACGTCGCGCCCGAGGACGCGGAGAACGAGCACAAGCGGCTCCTGGACTGGGAGAAGCAGTGGCTCACCTCCCTGGAGCTGCCCTTCCAGGTGATCGACGTCGCCACCGGCGACCTCGGCTCCTCGGCCTCCCGCAAGTTCGACTGCGAGGCGTGGATCCCCACCCAGGGCAAGTACCGCGAGCTGACCTCGGCCTCCAACTGCGACGGCTTCCAGGCCCGCCGCCTCTCGGTCCGCATGCGCGAGGAGCAGGGCGGCAAGAAGACCGTCCAGCCGCTCGCCACGCTGAACGGCACGCTGTGCGCCGTCCCGCGCACCATCGTCGCCATCCTGGAGAACCACCAGCTCGCCGACGGTTCGGTGCGCGTCCCGGAGGTCCTCCGGCCGTACCTGGGCGGGCGCGAGGTCCTGGAGCCGATCGCCAAGTGAGCGCCTTCCCCTACCGTCTGGTCGCGACGGACCTCGACGGCACGCTGCTGCGGGCCGACGAGTCCGTCTCGGACCGCACCCGGGAGGCTCTCGCCGCGGTGACGGCGGCGGGCGCCGCCCACATCGTCGTCACCGGCCGGGCGGTGCCCTGGACCCGGCACATCCTCGACGACCTCGGCTACGAGGGGATCGCGGTGTGCGGCCAGGGCGCGCAGGTCTACCACGCCGGTGAGCACCGGCTGCTGACCTCGCTGACCCTGGACCGGCAGCTCGCCGGGCTCGCCCTCTCCAAGATCGAGGCGGAGGTGGGCCCGCTGGCGCTGGCCGCGAGCCGTGACGGTCTCGACGGCGAGGTCCTGGTGGGCCCCGGCTACCGGGCGCAGGAGGGGCCGCTCGCCTACGTGTCGTACGAGGACCCGGCCGAGGTGTGGGCGGCGCCGCTCACCAAGCTCTACCTCCAGCACCCGGCGATGACCGACGACGAGCTGACCGCCGTCGCCCGCGCCACCGTCGGCGGGCTGGTCGACGTGGTCATGGCGGGTCCGGGGATCGTGGAGATCCTGCCGCTCGGTCTGAGCAAGGCCACCGGCCTCTCGCTGGCGGCGCGCCGGCTCGGGGTGAAGGCGGCGGACACCATCGCCTTCGGCGACATGCCCAACGACATCCCGATGTTCGGCTGGGCCGCGCACGGGGTCGCGATGGGCAACGCGCACTCGGAGCTGCGGGCGGTGGCGGACGAGGTGACCGCCTCCAACGAGGAGGACGGCATCGCGGTCGTCCTGGAGCGCCTGCTGGCGGCCTGACCCGTCGGGAGATCCCGCGCTCACGGCGGGATCGCCCCTCCACGCGAGAGTCCGTTCGAGGGCCCGCTCCCCCTGGGAGCGGGCCCTCGTCGGTCGCGGCCCGCGCGGACCGAGGGTCCGCGCGCTCGAAGCGGCCGCCACCGGGGGATCCCCCGTGTCCCCCGCACAACTAGTGTGCTCCCGGCCTCCGTTCGCGGTCGACCGGTTTTCCGCGCGGCGACGGTGCCGGCAGGGACGGGTGCCGGGCGGGCGGGTGCCGGGTGAGCGGATAGCAGGCCAGGCCGATCGCGAGCGAGATCGCGTGCCCGAGGTCGGTGTACGTACGGTCCGCGAGCAGCGGTACGAGGAAGAAGGCCACCGCGGCGGCCAGGTAGAGCCATCGCCAGGGCCGGACGATCCGGTAGGTCAGGACCCCGGCGGAGGCGGCGAGGCCGTAGCTGACGCCGATGTCGACGACGTGCGCCATGCTGCGCGGCACGTCGTGGTCGCGGATCGCCAGGAGCACGACCTGCTGGCTGACGAGGGTCGCCGCGATGTGCGCACCGGCGACGACGAAGAGCCATCTGGCCGTGCCCAGCCAGCGCTCCACGGGGGCGTGCAGCGCCTCGAACAGCACCGCGTACAGGAGCAGGTCCGCCGGGTCCTCGATCCAGAAGGCGCTGCCGAGCAGGGCCCGGACCGGGTGGTGGGCGAGCTGGTGCAGGTTGCTGCTGTTGCGGTGCAGGAGGTGGGCGTCCAGCGCGGCCGGGGCCAGCGCGAGGGTGAGGCTCGTGGCCGCGATGACGGCGAGCCAGAGATGCGTACCGGGTGACGAACGGACCCACGACCTGATCGGTCGGGACGGTTCGCCACCCGGGAAGGTTTCGCTCGGCACTTCCCAGTGCCTATCACCTGAAACCGTGGGAGACCTGTGAGGCCGGGCGGTCTCAGAAGTTGATCATGTGGCCGGCGATGCCGTGGATCGCTTCCTTGACGGCCTCGCCCAGGGTCGGGTGGGCGTGGACGTTCCGCGCGACCTCGTGGACGGTGAGGTCCCACTGCTGGGCCAGGGTCAGCTCGGGCAGCAGCTCGGTGACGTCGGGGCCGATCAGGTGGGCGCCGATGATCTCGCCGTGCGTGGCGTCGGCGACGATCTTGACGAAGCCGGTGGAGTCGCCGAGGCCGTGGGCCTTGCCGTTCGCCATGAAGGGGAACTTGGCGACCTTGACGTCGTAGCCCTTCTCGCGGGCCTGCGCCTCGGTGTAGCCGAAGCTGGCGATCTGCGGCTGGCAGTAGGTGGCGCGCGGGATCATGGCGTAGTCGAGCTCCATGGTCTCGGCGTCCGCGATGGTCTCGGCGGCGATGACGCCCATGGCCTCGGCGGTGTGCGCGAGCATCAGCTTCGCGGTGACGTCGCCGATGGCGTAGATGTTCGGCACGGAGGTGCGGCAGCGGCCGTCGACGTCGATGGCGCCGCGCTCGGTGAGGGCGACGCCGGTGTTCTCCAGGCCGTAGCCGGAGACGTTCGGGGCGAAGCCGATGGCCTGGAGGACCTTGTCGGCCTCCAGCACCTTGCTCGCGCCGTCCTTCCCGGTGACGGTGACGCGGACCTGCGGGCCGGACTCGTCGATGGCCTCGACGCGGGTCGAGGTGAGGACGTCGATGCCGAGCTTGCGGTACTGCTTCGCGAGCTCCTTCGAGACCTCCTCGTCCTCCAGCGGGGCCATCCGGTCGAGGAACTCGACGATGGTGACCTTGGTGCCGTAGTTGTTCAGCACGTACGCGAACTCGATGCCGATGGCGCCGGCGCCGGCGATGACGATCGACTTCGGGGCGTCCTCGGCGAGGATCTGCTGCTCGTACGAGACGACGCGGTCGCTGAGGGCGGTGCCGGGCAGCAGGCGCGGGGTGGCGCCGGTGGCGATGATGCAGTTGTCGAAGGTGATCGTCTGCGTGGAGCCGTCGGCCTTCGCCACCTGGAGGGTGTTCGCGTCGAGGAAGGTGCCCCGGCCGTCGAACTCCGTGATGCCGTTCTTCTTCATCAGGAAGTGGACGCCCTTGACGCGGCCGTCCGCGACCGTGCGGCTGCGGCGGTAGGCGTCGCCGTAGTCGAAGGTCACCGTGCCGTCGACCTTGATGCCGAAGGTCTTGGCCTCGTGGTTGAAGATGTGCGCCAGTTCGGCGTTGCGGAGCAGCGCCTTGGTGGGGATGCAGCCGACGTTCAGGCAGACACCGCCCCAGTACTTCTCCTCGACGACCGCGACCCGCTTGCCCAGCTGGGCGGCGCGGATGGCGGCGACGTAGCCGCCGGGGCCAGCTCCGAGTACGACGACGTCGAAGCGGTCTGACATGACTGACTCCCGAGGGTGATGAGGGTGTTCGGTGCACGTACGAGCCCACAGTAGTCCGGTCACCGGGCGGCGCCCCGGCGGATCCGTCACCTCTGTGGATTACTTGTAGGATGACTGGGCAACTGGGCGAATCAAGGCTGGAGGTACGGGCGGATGGCGGCACTGAGAGCGGCGGGACGCACCTCGCTGGTGGACTCCGCGGTGGAGCAGCTGCGGGCACAGCTCGCCGAGGGCGAGTGGGCCGTCGGCGACCGCATCCCGACCGAGCACGACCTCGCCCAGCAGCTCGGCGTCGGCCGCAACACCGTCCGCGAGGCGGTCCGGGTCCTCGTCCACGCCGGGCTCCTGGAGTCGCGGCAGGGCAACGGCACCTTCGTCCGCTCCACCGCCGACCCGGCCGCCGTACTGCGCGGGGTCCGGCACGCCGGCGCCCGGGACGTCCTGGAGCTGCGGACCGCCCTGGAGGCGGAGGCGGCGCGGCTCGCGGCGGAGCGCAGGGACACCCACGACCTGCTGCGGCTGCGGGCCGCCCTGACCACCCTCCGCGAGGAGGGCGACCGGGACGCCGACGCCGACCTCGCCTTCCACCTGGCGGTGGTCGCCGCCACCCACAACACGGCCTTCATCGAGGTCTACCGCTTCTTCTCCGCCCAGGTCCACGAGGTCCTCGTCGAGGCGCTCGGGGACCGCGCGATGCCGCCGGTCGACATCGACGCGCACGAGGCCCTGGTCGCCGCCGTCGAGGCGGGCGACGCGGACGCGGCCGAACGGCAGGCCCGTGAGCTGCTGCGGGTCCCGGCGGAGACGGTGGCGGCGCTCATGGAGGAGACGGCCGCCGGCCCGGAGACGGGGGCACGCGCGTGAAGGGGACGGAAACGGGCCCCGCGCGCGTACTGGTCGACGCCGAGGCCGACGTACGGCCGTCGTCCGCCGGGGCGGCGGCGCGGCGGGCGCTGCTCGCCCATCCGGTGCTGCTGCTCGTCGGCATCGTGCTCGCCTCGCTCAACATGCGGGTGGCGCTGGCGAGCGTGGCGCCGCTGGTCGGCGAGATAGCCGGGGCCTTCGGCCTCTCCTCGACCGCGGGCTCGCTCATCACCTCGATCCCGGTGCTCTTCCTGGGCCTCGGCGCGCTGGTCGCGCCCTGGCTGGGGCGCCGATTCGGCGCCGAGCGGACCGTGCTCGCCGCGCTCCTGCTGCTCGCCGGCGGCATCCTGCTGCGGCTGCTGCCCTCGGTGACGGCGCTGTACGGCGGCGGGGTCCTCGTCGGCACCGCCATCGCCCTGCTCAACGTGCTGATGCCGGGGCTGATCAAGCGGGACTTCCCGGACCGGGCCGCCGCCATGACCTCCGTCTACACGGGGGCGATGGTCGCCGGCGCGACGGTCGCCGCGGCGGCGGCCGTCCCGCTGGAGGAGGCGCTCGGCGGCGGCTGGCAGGGCTCGCTCGGCTTCTGGTCGCTGCTCGCCGTGGTGGCCGCGGTGGCCTGGCTGCCGCAGGTGCTGATCGCCCGGGGCCGTACCGGTCACGAGGTACGGGCGGTCACGACGCCCGGCGCGGCTCCCACGCGCGTGTGTCGCTCGGCGCTCGCCTGGCAGGTGACGCTCTTCATGGGCCTGCAGTCGCTGTGGTCGTACGTGCTGATCGCCTGGATGCCGACGATCTTCACCGACCACGGGATGAGCCGCTCCGAGGCAGGTGTGGTCTTCGCCTTCAACAATCTGATCCAGATCGCCGGGGCCTTCGCGGTGCCGCTGCTCGCGGGCCGCATGCGGAGCCAGCGACCTCTGGTGGTGCTGGTGACGACGCTGGTCGGCGCCGGTTACGCGGGCCTGCTCGTCGCCCCGGCCGAGGGCGCGTGGCTCTGGTCGGCGGTCCTCGGCATCGGCCAGGGCGGGGCCCTGGGGCTCGCCCTGACCCTGATCGTGCTGCGTACCAAGGACGCGCCGACGGCCGCCCGGCTCTCCGGGATGGCCCAGACGGTCGGCTATCTGCTGGCCGCCGCCGGGCCGCTCACGGCCGGTGCCCTGCACCAGGCGACCGGCTCGTGGACGCTGCCGATCTCGCTGGTGCTGGCCGTCTGCGCCGCGGCCGCGGGCGTCGGCCTGCTCGCCGCCCGCGACCGTACCGTCTGACGCCGCGTCCGGACCGGGGCTACTCCTCGCCGGCCAGCTTCAGCGTGCGCAGCTTGTGGCCGGCGAACCAGGTGGCGCCGAGGGTGACGGCGACCAGGAGCACCGATGCCGTCGGCAGCGCCACGTCCGAGTTGACCAGCCCCTCGCCGGTGACCTTCTCGGCCAGGGCGAGGGCCCACTGCTGGACGCTGAGGGTGCGGGCGCCGGCGATCAGGGAGCCGAACAGGGCCTCCCAGACCAGGGCGTAGACGAGGCCGATCACCACGGCGTGCCGGCTGACCGTGCCGAGCAGCAGGAAGAGCGCGCTGTAGGCGATGGAGGCGACCAGCGCGGCGACCATGTAGGCCACGGCGACCTGCTGCCCGTTCCCGTTCAGGATGAAGCCGGCGATCAGCGTGGGCACGGCGGAGAAGGCCATGGTCACGGCGATGGCCACGATCAGCTTGGTGGTGATGATCGTCGGCCGCTTCACCGGCTTGGAGAGCAGGTAGACGATGGAGCCGTCGTCGATCTCCGGGCCGATCGCGCCCGTGCCGGCGATGACGCCGATCAGCGGCACCATCGTGGCGAGCGCGAAGCCGCCGAGGAGGTCGGCCGCGACCTGGTCGTCCGCGCCGTTGATGACGCGGACCGCCGTGGCGATCAGCAGGAGCAGACCGGGCAGGAGGAAGAGGATCGCCGCCCGGCGGCGGCCGAGGAGGGCCCGGTAGGTGAGCCGGGCGACGGTGGGGTCGTACATCGGGGTCATGCTCCTTTCAGGCCGCGACGAGATACGAGAAGACGGATTCGAGGGACTCGTCCGAGGGCGAGACCGTCAGCAGCCGGATGCCGTGCTCACGCGCGACCTTCGGCAGCAGTTCGGTGAACCGGCCGAAGTCGACGGCCTGGATCCGCAGTCCGCCGTCCACCGCGTCGACCTCGATGCCGGCCGTGGACGGGTCGGCGATCAGCGCGGCGGCGAGCGCCCTGTCGTCACTGGAGCGGACCAGGTAGCGGTGCGGGCGGTCGGTCATCAGGCGGCGGATCCGGCGGAAGTCGCCGGAGGCGGCGTGCCGGCCGGCGACGATCACCTCGATGTGGGAGGCGAGCTGCTCGACCTCCTCCAGGATGTGCGAGGAGAACAGCACCGTGCGGCCCTCCGCGCCCATCCGGCGCAGCAGCTCCATGAGCTGCATCCGCTGGCGCGGGTCCATGCCGTTGAACGGCTCGTCGAGCAGCAGCACGGACGGCTCGTGGACGAGGGCCGAGGCCATCTTCACGCGCTGCCGCATGCCCTTGCTGTACGTGGCGATCTTCCGGTCCTGCGCGTACTCCATCTCCACGGTGGCGAGGGCCCGCTGGGCCTCCGCCGCGCCGAGGCCCTGGAGCTCCGCGTTGGCCACGACGAACTCACGGCCGGTGAGGAAGTCGTACATCGCCTCCCGCTCGGGGACGACGCCGATGGAGCGGTAGACCGACTCGTTGCGCCAGACCGGCTGGCCGTCGAGGGTCACGCTGCCGGTGGAGGGGTCGAGGAAGCCGCCCATCATGTTGATGAGGGTGGACTTCCCGGCGCCGTTGGGGCCGAGGAGACCGGTCACCCCGGGGCCGATCGACATGGTGACGTCGTTGACCGCGACGACGTTGCCGAACCAACGGGAGACGTGGTCGATGTGCAAGGTACTCACAGTCCGACCTTTCGGTAGCGGCGCATCAGGGTGCCGTAGCAGGCGGCGATGAGCGCGAGGACGAACAGCAGGTAGACCACGCCCAGGCCGGCGCTGACCTCCGCCTCGCCGGGGAAGGCGGCGGGGCCGCCGAGGAAGGCGTTCTGCAGGCCGATGACCAGGGTGAGGGGGGAGAAGAGCCCGAGCCAGGTGATGGCGTCGGTGTTCTCGGTGGCGTAGGAGATGCCCTGGAGGGTGGAGACCGCGCCGTAGGAGATGGTGAGGACGGCGATCACGGCGGCGACGCCGAAGCCCCGGCGCGGCGTGAGCGCGGCCATCACCAGGCCGATGCCGCCGAAGAGCACGGACAGGACCGTGACGGAGACGAGTCCCTGGCCGAACATCTTGGCCTGCTCGGCGAAGTCCATCTTGGCCAGCATCGAGCCGATCCACATGATCAGCAGCGGGGTGAGGGTGAGGATGAAGAGCGCCGACGCCATCGCCCCGTACTTGGCGAGCACGTAGTCGACCCGCTCGATGGGGCGGGAGAAGTACAGCGGCACCGTCCGGAACCTCAGGTCGCGGGAGACCGACTGGGGGGCCTGGGCGGCCAGGAAGACGGCGATGACGAGCTGGAGGTAGATCGCGTACTCGGTGTACTGCATGGGGAGCTCGTCGCTCTTCAGGTACACCGCGATGGCGACGATGATCAGCGCGGGCGCGCACATCACCGCGAAGAGCAGCATCGGCAGCACCTTCGACTTGGCGCTGCGGCCCAGGCCGTACGCCCCCCGCAGGGACTGCGAGAAGAGCGAGCGGCGGGCGTAGGAGCGGCCGAGCCGGGGGCCGTCGTAGGACCGGTATCCGATGTTGTGGATCCGGGTCGTGTCGGGGGCGGCCTCGGGGGCGGGAGTGCTCATCGGGCCTTGACCTCCTCGTGCTGCGCGGCGGCCTCGGGGCGGAAGACCTCGGCGATGTGGTGGCGGCGCTGCTCCATGCGGACCAGGCCGAGGCCGAGGCCGGCGACGGTGTCGCGCACCAGGTCGTACGTCTCCTCGCCGGGGGCTTCCAGGAGCAGGATGTGGCCGGCGCCGGGCAGGCCCTCCTCGACGCCCTCGTGGAGGGTGACGCCGGCGGCGGCGAGGGCGGCGCGCAGCGCGCCGGTGCCGTCCGGGTGCGCGTCCGAGTCGGTGACCTCGACCGCGAGGGTCGTGGTGGTGCGGGTGAAGTCGCTGGTGGAGCTGGACCGCAGCAGCTTGCCGCCGTCGATGACGACGACGTGGTCGCAGGTCCGCTCCAGCTCGCCGAGCAGGTGCGAGGTGACGAGCACGGAGATGCCGAAGTCGGTCCAGACGCGGCGGATGAGGCCGAGCATCTCGTCCCGGCCGACCGGGTCGAGGCCGTTGGTCGGCTCGTCGAGGAGGACCAGCTTGGGGTCGTGGACCAGGGCCTGGGCCAGCTTCACCCGCTGCTTCATGCCCGTCGAGTAGCCGCCGATGGGGCGGTAGCGCTCCTCGTAGAGGCCGACGTGACGCAGGGTGTCGGCCGTCCGCTCGCGGGCGGCGGTCGGCGGCAGGCCGGACATCCGCGCCATGTGGACGACGAGCTCGGTGGCCGAGACGTCCGGCGGGAGGCAGTCGTGCTCGGGCATGTACCCGACGCGCTCGCGGATCTCCGATCCGTGCTTCGAGACGTCGAGGCCCAGGACCTCGGCGCGGCCCTCCGTGGCGGGGGAGAGTCCGAGCAGGATTTTGATCATCGTGGACTTGCCGGCTCCGTTGGCACCCACCAGTCCGGTCACACCGGGCCCGATGTCCAGGGAGAGCCGGTCGAGAGCGGTCACCCGGGGGAACCGCTTGCTGAGGCTTTCGGTGGCGATCACAGTCACGGTTCGAAGGTAGTGGCGAATCCCACAGGGGTCGTCAGCCCTACGGATCGAATCCTCTCCGACTTCCGGCGTACGGACCCTGAGGGCGGGTCGCGACGAAAGTCGTTCGGGGCTCCTGCCTGCCGCTGCGGGCCGAGTTTTCCACAGGGGGTTATGCACACCCCTTGACGTAGCCCCCGGGCATTGTCACATTCATCGGTGTCAAGTTACGGACGCGTAGTGCGACCGTACGCTCACACCGGACGGGCGGGTGGCATGACCTCAGCAGTGGCAAGCGAACTGACCGCGGAACTGCGGGGGTTCAGGGAAGTGCAGCAGCTCTCCTACGCCTGCGCGGAAGCGGTCGCGGCCCAGCTCAGGCCGGGCGTCACCGAGCGCGAGGCCGCGCGGATGCAGCGCGAGTGGCTGTACGAGCGCGGGGTGAAGGACTGGTTCCACCGGCCCTTCGCCTGGTTCGGCGACCGCACCGCCTTCGTCGGCTTCAGGATCCCGCTGCAGTTCTTCCCCACCGACCGGCGGCTCGAGGCGGGGATGCCGTTCATCCTCGACATGGCCCCCGTGTACAAGGGATACACGGCGGACATCGGCTACAGCGGCTGCCTCGGGCTCAACCCCCTGCACGACAAGCTGCTCACCGATCTGCGCGAGCACCGCGAGCTGATCCTGCGCGAGGTGCGCGAGCGGCGCACTCTGCGGGAGATATACGAGGACGTGGACCGGCTCATGATCCGCCAGGGGTACGCCAACCGGCACCGGGCCTACCCGTTCGGCGTGATCGCCCACAAGATCGACCGGGTGAGGGAGCGGCGGTTCGCGCCGACCCTGTTCGGCTTCGGCACGCAGTCCCTCAAGGGCCTGCTGAGCGACGCCGTGCACGGGCACCGGGACGGCTGGTCGCCGCTCTGGTCCCCGTACAAGTTCTCCGACCACCCGCCCACTCCGGGCCTCTGGGCGGTCGAACCGCACCTCGGATTCCGGGGGACGGGCGCGAAGTTCGAGGAGATCCTGGTCGTCACCGACTCCAGGGACCCCGAGCAGAGCGCGTTCTGGCTGGACGACGACCTGCCGCACGTGCGGCGGTGGAACGAAGGAGCGGTGTGATGGCGGGCGCGGGACTGAAGGGGGCGCGGGAGCGCTGGGTCCGGACGGGCGGGATCGAGCTGTGCGTCGCCGAGCTCGGCGACGCAGACCGGCCGACGGTACTGCTGGTGCACGGCTACCCGGACTCGAAGGAGGTCTGGTCCGAGGTCGCGGTGCGGCTCGCCGGGGAGTTCCACGTCGTGCTGTACGACGTGCGGGGCCACGGGCGCTCGACGGCGCCGACTCCGCTGCGGGGCGGCTTCACCCTGGAGAAGCTGACCGACGACTTCCTGGCCGTCGCCGACGCGGTCAGCCCCGACCGGCCGGTCCACCTGGTCGGGCACGACTGGGGCTCGGTGCAGTCCTGGGAGTTCGTGACCGTGCGGCGCGCCGAGGGCCGGATCGCCTCCTTCACGTCGATCTCCGGGCCGTCGCTCGACCACTTCGGGCACTGGATCAAGCGCCGGATGTCCCGCCCCACCCCGCGCCGGGTCGGGCAGCTCCTCGGGCAGGGCGCCAAGTCCTGGTACGTGTACGCGCTGCACACCCCGGTCCTGCCGGAGCTGGCCTGGCGCGGCCCGCTCGGCAAGCGCTGGCCGAAGCTCCTGGAGCGGGTCGAGAAGATCCCGGCGGGCGAGTACCCGACGCCGTCGCTGCCCAGCGACGCGGCCCACGGCGCCTGGCTCTACCGGGACAACGTCAAGCCCCGCCTCTCCCGGCCGCGCGACGACGCGTTCGCGCACGCGCCCGTGCAGCTGATCACGCCGACCGGGGACGCCTTCCTCTCCGAGCGGCTCTACGACGACCTGGGCGCCTGGGTGCCGGAGCTGACCCGGCGCAGTCTGCCGGCGAAGCACTGGGTGCCGCGCACCCGCCCCGACCGCCTGGCCGAGTGGATCACGGACTTCGTCCGCACCCACGAGGAGCCGGCGACGCGGGCGCCGCGTCCGGTGGCGGAGACGACGGCGAAGAGCGGGGTGCGGCCGGAGTACGCGGAGCGCTTCGGCGGGCAGCTGGTGCTGGTCACCGGCGCCGCCAGCGGCATCGGGCGGGCCACCGCCTTCGCCTTCGCGGAGGCCGGGGCGCGGGTCGTCGCGGTCGACCGGGACAGCGAGGGCGCGGCCCGGACGGCGGAGATGGCCCGGCTGATCGGCGCCCCCGACGCCTGGGGCGAGACGGTGGACGTCTCCGACGAACAGGCGATGGAGAAGCTGGCCGCCAAGGTGGCCGACGAGTACGGCATCGTCGACGTCCTCGTCAACAACGCGGGGATCGGCCTCTCCGGCTCCTTCTTCGAGACCACCAGCGAGGAGTGGAAGCGGGTCCTGGACGTCAACCTGTGGGGCGTGATCCACGGTTGCCGGATATTCGGGGCGCAGATGGCGGCCCGCGGACAGGGCGGCCACATCGTCAACACCGCCTCGGCGGCGGCCTTCCAGCCCTCGCGCGCGCTGCCGGCGTACAGCACCTCGAAGGCGGCGGTGCTGATGCTGAGCGAGTGCCTCCGGGCCGAACTGGCCGGTCAGTCCATCGGGGTGAGCGCGATCTGCCCCGGCATCGTGAACACCAACATCACGGCGACGGCCCGGTTCGCCGGCGTCACGGACGCGGAGGAGGAGAAGCGGCGCCAGCGGAGGGCCTCCCGGCTGTACGGGCTGCGCAACTACCCGCCGGAGAAGGTCGCGGACGCGATCCTGGGGGCGGTGCTGCACGACCGGGCGGTGGTGCCGGTCACACCGGAGGCGCGGGGCGCGCACGCCCTCTCCCGGCTGGCCCCGGGCGCGCTGCGCGCCCTGGCCCGCTGGCAGCCGCCGGCGTAGCGGGGCGAGGGTTCCGGTCGTCCGCCCGGGGGCCGGGCCGGGCGGGCGGTCGTACGATCCCTCGCAGGAGGGGCCCCGTGCGGGGTGGAGCGATCGGTCGGTGGGAGCGGGTTTGTCCGAGCAGTCAGCAGTGCGACCGGAGTACCGGATCGAGGATCTCGCCCATCACAGCGGGGCCACGGTACGGACCATCCGCGCCTACCAGGACCGCGGCCTGCTGCCCCGCCCCGAGCGGCGGGGCAGGTCGAACGTGTACGGGGACAGCCATCTGGCCCGGCTGCGCCAGATCGCGGACCTGCTGGACCGGGGGTACACCCTGGCCTCGATCAAGGAGCTGCTCGACGCCTGGGACACCGGCCGGGGGCTGGGCGGGGTGCTGGGGCTCGTCGCGGAGGTCCAGGGGCCGTGGACGGACGAGGAGGCGGCCCGGATCACCCGCGCCGAGCTCGACGCCCGCTTCGGCGGCACGCCGGACGAGGACGCGGTCCGCGAGGCGGTCGAGCTGGGCGTGCTGGAGCGCATCCCCGGCCGGGAGACCGAGGAGTACCTGGTCCCGAGCCCCCAAGAGCTGGCGGTGGCCGTGGAGTTGCACGCGGCAGGGGTTCCCCTGTCGGCGATCACCGGTCATCTGCGGGAACTTCGGGAGCAGGTCGAGCACATAGCGGGCCGTTTCCTGGAGTTCACCACCGAGCATGTCTTCGCCCGCTATCTGGAGCAGCGCCCTCCGACGGACTCCGACGCGGCCGAGGCGGCCACGATGGTCCGGCGGCTCCGGCCGCTCGCCCAGCAGACCGTCGATGCCGAACTGGCCAGGGCCATGCGCATTCTGGCGACCCGTCACCTACAGATCCACCTCTCGCCGGACACCCCGCCCGTCCGGGACGACGAGCCCCGCCCGGTGCAGATCCCGGCCGGCACGATCAGGGCCGTACAAACGCTCGTTGGGGCGGAGAGTGTCGCCGCCTTCGTGACGGCGGCCACCGAACGCGAGGTCAGCAAAAGGACATTGGACGCATTGACGGTAAATGCTCTCAATTCCCCCACGGTTCACTAAACCATTTGATTCTTCAGGGCAGTTGTCCACAGAATCGCCAACTGGCCTGTGGATAAACCACTTTGGTTGTGGATCAAACCTGGACAGGGAAGAACGATGGACGAACGCCGCACGGTGAAGGTCTCGAAGTACCTCTCGAAGCACCTCCGGCATCAGCCGGAACGAATCGGGCTGACGCTCGACGAGCACGGCTGGACGGAGATCGACGCCCTGCTCGCCGCCGCGGCCGGCCACGGCTTCCCGATCAGCCGCGCGGAGCTGGACCACGTCGTCGCCACCAACGACAAGAAGCGGTTCGCCGTCGAGGGCACCCGGATCCGGGCCAGCCAGGGCCACACGATCGGCGTCGACCTGGGCCTGCCGGCGGCCGAACCGCCCGCGTACCTGTACCACGGTACGGTCGCCGACCGGCTCCCCGCGATCCGGGCCGAGGGGCTGCGGCCCATGGCCCGCCACGACGTGCACCTCTCCCCCGACCGCGAGACGGCCACCCTGGTGGGGGCGAGACGCGGCCGGCCGGTGGTGCTGAGCGTGGACGCCGGCGCGATGCACCGGGCGGGCCACGAGTTCCGGGTCAGTGCCAACGGGGTGTGGCTGACGGCGGCCGTACCGGCGGAGTACATCCGCTTTCCCGGCTGAGCGGGGTGGGGGCCGGTAGCGGGATGAAGGCCCGTAGCGGGGCCGGTTGAGCACGACGGGGCCGGTTGGACGGGACGGATGGCCCATGGCTCCCGGGCGCGGCTGAGGCATGATCGGGTCATGCCGCACCCGCACCTGCCCAGCACCCAGGCCGCCGTCACTGCCGTCCGCGCGCTCGCGGAGGAGTTCCACCTGGAGATCACGGTCACCGACGACATCGGCGCGGACCAGACCTCGCGCCGTACCTCAGCAGGCGCCTTCAGCGTGCTCGACGAGGACGGCTCGCTGCCGCACGAGGCGTTCATCGAGCTCGGTGGCTCCCCGCACATCTCCGTGCAGCTCTATCCCGAGGACGACGCCCGGATCACGGTGGACGGCATCGAGTTCGCCGACGTGCCGAGGGACGCCGTCCCCGGCTTCGTCCGGGCGGTCCACACGGGCCTGGCCCATGTGAAGGGACGCTTCTTCCCGCCCGGACAGTGGCTGATCATCCCCGTCCCCGGAGGCGAGACCTACAAGGAGCTGATCCCGACGGCGACGCTCACCCCGTGGCTGAACAGCCGCTTCCGCTGACGGAGCGCCGGCCTCGGCCGACTCGGCCGATTCGCCGCTCGCCCCACATGAGCCGGGCGGTGGCGAGGAGGACGGTGGGGTGGGGGGTGTCGTCCCCGGTGGGCAGGACGAGGACCGTCTCCGCTCCCTCATAGGGCGCACCGATCAGGACGGCTTCGCGCAGGCTGCCGAAGGCGAGCGGCTCGACGTCATCGCCGTCTGCGATGCCGTCCTCGCCACCCTCGCCCTCCTCCTCGCCCTCGCCCTTGAGGCCGCCCTCGTCCTCGCCCTTGAGGCCGCCCTCGTCCTCGCCGTCGAGAACGGTCCAGGAGACCGTGTCGGCGAGGAACAACGGCAAGGGTTCGGACACCCCGGCCTCGTCGGGGCTCTGGACCCAGGCCATGCCCTCACCGTCGACCACCACCCGCACGCGCAGGGCCGGCAGCCCGCCCCGCCGCCGTGCCGAGGAGCGGTGGAGGGCGCGAGCTCCCGCGACCACCAGGGAGATGCCCGGTACCGCCGTGACCAGGGCGAGCAGCTGCCAGCCGAAGGCGTCGTACGGTTCGGCGGCGAGCCGCCGCCATGAGCCGTCCTCCAGCACCGTGACGGTGGACCCGAGACGGTGGTCCTCGGGGAACAGGGAGTCGACCACGAGCCGGCGCCCGTCGTGGGCGCGGAGTCGTACCGACTCCTCCGTGTGACTCGTGACCTCGGCCTCGATACGGGGCGCCCGCGCGGCCCTGTCCTCGTCGGCGTGCACACCGCGCAGGCCCAGGAGGGTCGCGGTGACGGCCACGGCACACAAGACCGTCCCTCCGATCAGCCGGCTCTTCCCGCGCACGGCCAGGCTGGTGGGGCCGAGGGTGCGGAGGACCGCGCCGGACGCCCGCTCGAAGACCCGGCGCTGCCGGCGGCGGGCGGCCAGACGGTCGCAGGCGGCGGCCCAGCAGAGGCCGAGGGCGGCGAGCACGGCCGCGTTCGCCGCCGCCGACGCCGTCCCGGGGGCGGGGAACTGCTCGGCCGCGACCAGGAAGGCGAGCGGCGGAGCGGCGACGAGGGTGAGCTCGGGGAGCCGGGCGTTCCAGCACAGCACGCCGATGGCCAGGCCCGTCTGGACCGGGTCGATCCAGTCCGGGCCGCACGGGGCCGCGTCGCCGCACACCGGCACCGGCTCCGTGACGAACGCCGCGACCACCGACACCAGCAGCGCCAGGACGGACCAGAGGGGCCGCGCCCACCGGCCGGGCCCCGCCGCGGACCAGGCCGCCGTGCCGATACGCCGCCAGGGGGGCACGCCGTCGACCAGGGGGCCGGGCGGAAGCGCTGTCGGGCGCGGGCCGGGAGGCGCGCTCGGGGTGGCGGGCGGGTGCATGGCAGGAGTATGCGGGAGCCCCTGCGGGGCGCCGACGGCGGGACCTCGCGCCCCCCTAACACGCCGACGGAGGGACCTCGCGACCCCGCGACCCCGCCACCCCGCGCGCCGGCGGCAGACCTCCGGGCCGGCCGAGGCGCGCGAGGGCGGGACCGTGGGTCAGCCGAGGCGGCCGAGGGCCTCCGTGGCGATGGTCTCGAAGACGGCCTGGTCGGCGGCGAAGTCCGAGTCCTGGATCGGCCAGTGGACGACGATCTCGGTGAAGCCGAGGTCACGGTGGGTCCCGGCGAAGTCCACGAAGCGCTCCAGGGAGTCCAGCACCGTGTTCTTCTCCGGGGTGAAGCTGGTGAGCAGGACCTTGTCGAGCTCGGCCACGTCCCGGCCGCCCTCCGCGCACGCCTTGCCGAGCCGCTCGACCTGGCCGCGCAGGGCCTCCACGGACTGGGCGGCCGTACCCGTCTCGTACAGCTTGGGGTCGCCGGTGGTCACCCACGCCTGCCCGTACCGGGCGGCGAGCCGCATGCCCCGCGGACCGGTGGCCGCCACGGCGAACGGCAGCCGGGGGCGCTGCACGCAGCCGGGAATGTTGCGGGCCTCGTCGGCCGAATAGAACGTGCCGCTCTCTGTCACGGCGTCCTCGGTGAGCAGCCGGTCGAGCAGGGGGACGAATTCGGCGAAACGGTCGGCCCGCTCCTTCGGCGTCCAGGGCTCCTGGCCAAGCGCGGTGGCGTCGAAACCGTTGCCCCCGGCGCCGATGCCGAGGGTGACCCGGCCGCCGGAGACGTCGTCGAGCGAGATCAGCTCCTTGGCCAGCGTCACCGGGTGCCGGAAGTTGGGAGACGTGACGAGGGTGCCGAGGCGCAGGCGGTCCGTGACGCCCGCGGCGGCGGTCAGGGTCGGCAGGGCGCCGAACCACGGACGGTCCCGGAAGCTGCGCCAGGACAGGTGGTCGTAGGTGTAGGCGGCATGGAACCCGAGGTCTTCTGCCCGCCGCCAGATGTGCCGGCCCTCGCTCCATCGGTGGACGGGAAGGATTACCGTGCTCAGTCGCATGCCTGCGACCCTATGCGCCGGTGCCTGCGGGCAACAGAGCGCCACGCTCCCGGCAGGGGCGCGACGGTCCCACGTCGCGCGTGCGCGCTCCTGCTCCCAGGTCCAGTCGGCGTGCGGCCGATGGATGGGATGTTCTCCCTGACCGTGGAAACCGGCTCGTACGAAAGGGAGGGCGCCGAGGCGCGGGCCGACCCCACCCCCTCCGAACGCCCCACCCCCTCCGAACGCCGCGCCCCACCCACCCCACCGGCCCCGCCCCTGACGTACCGCCCGCCCCACTCAGATGTGCAAGGGCCCGCACGCACGTGCGCCCGGTGCGGCACCATGGGGAGGTGACCTCACCCCGGCCCTCCTCCCGCCCCGCCGTCCGGCTCATCGCCACCGACCTCGACGGCACCCTCCTGCGCGACGACAAGTCCGTCTCCGAGCGCACCGTCGCCGCCCTCGCCGCGGCCGAGCGGGCGGGGATCGAGGTCTTCTTCGTCACCGGCCGCCCGGCCCGCTGGATGGACGTGGTCAGCGACCACGTCCACGGCCACGGCCTCGCCATCTGCGCCAACGGCGCGGCCGTCGTGGACCTGCACGCGGGCGGCACCTTCCTGGAGGTCCGCGCGCTGCCCCGGCCCGCCGCCCTCGACGTCGTACGGGCCCTGCGGGCCGCCGCCCCCGGCACGAGCTTCGCCGTCGAGCTGACCACGGGCATCCACTACGAGCCGCTGTACCCGCCCTTCTACCTCGACCCCGGCGCCACCGTGGCCACCGCCGAGAAGCTGCTCTACGAGGAGGCACCGGGCGCCGCCGCCCCCGTGATCAAGCTACTCGCCCAGCACCCCGACCTCGACCCCGACGTCTTCCTGGCGACGGCCCGCCAGGCCGCCGGCGACCTGGCCTCCTTCACCCGCTCCAGCCCCACCGCGCTCATCGAGATCAGCGCCCTCGGGGTCTCCAAGGCGTCGACGCTCGCCCTCTGCTGCGCGGAGCGCGGCATCACGGCGGACGAGGTCGCCGCCTTCGGCGACATGCCGAACGACATCGAGATGCTGAGCTGGGCCGGCCGGTCGTACGCGATGGGCAACGCCCACCCCGAGGTGATCGCCGCCGCCTCGGGCCGCACCGTCGGCAACAACGAGGACGGCGTCGCCGTCGTCATCGAACAGCTCATCGCCGAAGCCTCAGAGATCCGAGCCGCAGAGGCCGAAGCCGCTGGTGAGGCCGAAACCGCTGAGACCGACACCGCAGCGGCCGAATCCGCGGAGACCGAAGCCGCACAGCCCTAGAGCGGCGCCTCCCACACCACCGACGTACCGCCGCCGTCCTCGGCCAGGCCCGGGCCGCACCAGCTCGCGCCGCCGAGGGACTCGGCGCGGCGGGCGAGGTTGCGCAGACCGCTGCGCCGGCCGCCCTCCGGCAGGCCGACGCCGTCGTCCGCGACCGTGAGCCGCACCCCGGGCGAACCGTCCGGCAGGGTCACCGTCGCGTCGACGACGACCTCGATGCGCGTCGCCGCGGCGTGCCGGAAGGCGTTGGAGAGCGCCTCGCGGAGCGCGGCGATCAGGTTCTTGCCGGTCAGCTCGCCGACCGTGGCGTCGATCGCGCCGAGGAAGCGGTGCGCGGGTTTGAAGCCCAGCGGCACCGCCGCCATGTTGATCTCCCGCAGCACCCGGGTGCGCAGCCCGGACGGGGCCTCCGCCGGGCCCTGCTGGAGCGCGAAAATCGCCGTACGGATCTCCTGGATGGTCACGTCGAGCTCGTCCACGGCCTTGCCGACACCCTCCTGGACGGCCGGCACGATCGCCTTCCGCTGGGCGCTCTCCAGCATCATCCCGGTGGCGAAGAGCCGCTGGATGACGAGGTCGTGCAGGTCGCGGGCGATCCGGTCACGGTCCTCGAAGACCGCGAGCCGCTCCCGGTCGCGCTGCGCCTCGGCCATCATCAGCGCGAGCGCCGCCTGCGAGGCGAACTGGGTGGCGAGGGTCCGCTCCGCCTCCGAGAACGGCCGGGCGCCCCGGGCGCGGGGCATCGCGAGCGCGCCCAGGACCCGGCCGCCGCTCTGCAGCGGCAGCAGCATGCTCGGCCCGTACGGCGAGGTCAGCCGGCTGATCATGCGCGGATCGGTGGAGGCGTCCTGGACGAAGACCGCCTCGCCGTCCAGGAGCAGCTCCACGACCCCGCTCTCCGGCGGGATCACCACGCCGAGGGACTTGGTGGGCCGGGGCGAGGAGACGGCGACGATCTCCAGGCCGCCCTCCTCGGCCGGCAGCAGCACGATCCCGGCGTCCGCGTCGGCGAGCCGGCGGGCCTGTTCGGCGACGACGGCGAGGGCGTCGTCGGCGTCGCCGCCGGAGAGCAGCGCGGTGGTGACGGCGACCGAACCGTCGATCCACCGCTCGCGCTGCCGCGCGGCCTCGTAGAGGCGGGCGTTGCCGATGGCGATGCCCGCCTCGGTGGCGAGGACCCGGACCATGTGCTCGTCGTAGTCGTTGAACTCCTCGCCGCTCCGCTTCTCCGCGAGGTACAGATTGCCGAAGATCTCGCCCTGGACGCGGATGGGGACGCCGAGGAAGGTCCGCATGACCGGGTGGCCGGCCGGGAAGCCGGCCGACCGGGGGTCGGCCGAGAGGTCGGCGAGCCGGATGGTCCGGGGCTCGCGGATGAGCGCGCCGAGCAGCCCCGCGTGCCCGTCCGGGCGGCGCCCGATGCGCCGGGCGATGTCGTCGCCGACGCCGTACGTGACGAAGTCGGAGAGGCCCTTGCCCTCCTCGTCGACGACCCCGATGGCCGCGTAGCGGGCGTCGGCCAGCTGGGCCGCGGTCTCGCAGATCCGGTCGAGGGTGGTGTGGAGTTCGAGGCCGGTGCCCACCGACCGCATCGCTTCGAGCAGCTGCGGCACGCGGGCGGTCAGCTCCGTGGACAGCCCCTGGAGGCTGCGGGTGGCCTCGGTGGCGGCGACCAGGGGATCCGGGGAATCGGGCGTGGCGGCGGCGGTCATGCCCCGAGCCTAGTTAGTCCTATTTGGAGAGAAAAGTCGGACGGTCGGCGGCGGGCGCCGTGACGCCGTCGAGGAGGCGGTCGGTCTCCCGCTCCTGTTCCAGCATCCGCCGCAGCGGACCTTCCACGGCGGCGAGCTCGGCGAACGGTCCGCGCTGCACGGTCCGGCCGCCGTCCAGGACCACCACCTCGTCGACCGCGTCCAGGCCGCGCAGCCGGTGGGTGATGAGGACGGTGGTACGTGCTTCGGTGGCGCGCAGCAGGTCGTCGGTGAGCGCGTCGGCGGTGGCGAGGTCCAGGTGCTCGGCCGGCTCGTCGAGGACGAGGACCGGGAAGTCGGCGAGGAGGGCGCGGGCCAGCGCGAGCCGCTGCCGCTGCCCGCCGGAGAGTTTCGAGCCGTGCTCGCCCACGAGGGTGTCGAGCCCGTCGGGCAGGCGGTCCGCCCAGTCGAGGAGCCGGGCCCGGCGCAGCGCCTCCCGCAGTTCCTCGTCGCTCGCGTCCGTCCGGGCGAGCCGCAGGTTCTCGCGTACGGAACTGTCGAAGAGGTGCGCGTCCTGCGCGCACAGTCCGACGAGGCGCCGGACGTCGTCGCCGTCGAGCTCCGCCGCGGCGACCCCGCCCAGCCGGTACGTGCCCCGCTCGGCGTCCAGGAACCGCAGCAGCACCTGGGCGAGCGTGGTCTTGCCCGAGCCCGAGGCTCCGACGACGGCCACCCGCCGCCCGGCGTCCAGGGTGAGCGTGAAGCCGTCGAGCGCGGGCCGGTCCTGCCCGGTGTGCCGGGCGGAGAGCCCGGCCAGTTCGAGCGGGAACGGCCCGGCCGGGGGAGCGGCGGCCACGGCCGGCTCGTGTACGGGGGCGGGCGCGTCGAGCACCTCGAAGACGCGCTCGGCGCTGTGCTTCACCCGCTGCCGGTACTGGACGGCCAGGGGCAGCCCGGTCACGGCCTCGAACGCGGCGAGCGGGGTGAGGACGACGACCGCGAGGGCGACCCCGTCGAGCCGCCCGTCGCGGACCGCCTGCGCGCCGACGAAGGCGGCGGCCACCACCGTGAGGCCGCACACCACCGCCGAGAGCCCGGCGCCCAGCGCGGCGGCGGCGGACTGGCGGGAGGCGATGCCGGTGAGGGTGCGGTCGGCGGCCCGGGCCCGGTCGAGCCGGTCCCGCAGCGCCCCGGCCACGGTCAGCTCGGCGCAGCCGCGCAGCGGATCGGCCACGGCGGTCGCGAGCACCCCGCGCGCGGGGGCGAGCCGCCGCTCGGCCCGGCGGGCCAGCGCGGCGCTCAGCGGCGGCACGAGCGCGCCCGCCACGAGGAGGCCCACCGCGAGCACGGCGCCCGCCTCGGGCAGCAGCCAGGCGGTGAAGCCGACCGCGCCGAGCCCCACGACGAGCGCGGCCCCGGCCGGCAGCAGCCAGCGCAGCCAGTAGTCCTGGAGGGCGTCGACGTCGTGGACGAGCCGCGCGAGCAGGTCGCCGCGCCGGGCGCGGCGCAGTCCCGCGGGGGCGATCCGCTCAAGGCGGGCGTAGACGGAGACGCGGAGTTCGGCGAGCATCCGCAGGACGGCGTCGTGCGAGACCAGCCGCTCGGCGTACCGGAAGACGGCCCGCCCGATGCCGAAGGCCCGGGTGGCGGTCACGGCGACCATCAGGTGCAGCACGGGCGGCTGTTCCGAGGCACGTGAGATGAGCCATCCGGAGACGGCCATGAGTCCGACGGCCGAGCCGAGCGCCAGGCTGCCCAGCAGCAGCGCGAGCCCCATCCGGCCCTTGAGCTCCCCGGCCATGGCACGCACTCGCGCGAGCACCCCCTGCCCGGCCGCGGGCTCCGCCCCGGGGAGCGCCGTGTCCGGGACGGGCGCGGCGGCGACGGTGGGGGTCCGGCCGGCCGCCGCCGTGTCGGCGGAGCGGGCGGGCACGGAGTCCGCGGGGACGGCCGGTGCCCCGATCGTCACCACCCGGTCCGCCACGGCCAGCAGTGCCGGCCGGTGCACGACCAGCAGCACCGTCCGTCCGACGGCGAGCCGCCGAACGGCGTCGACGATCCCCGCCTCCGTCTCCCCGTCGAGCGCCGCCGTCGGCTCGTCGAGCAGCAGCAGCGGCCGGTCCGCGAGGAAGGCCCGCGCCAGCGCGAGCCGCTGCCGCTGGCCGGCCGAGAGTCCGGCTCCGTCCTCGCCGAGCACGGTCCCGGCGCCCTCGGGCAGCCCGGCCACGAAGGCGTCCGCCCCGGCTTCCCGCAGCGCTTCCCGCACCTCCGCGTCAGTGGCCTCCGGACGGGCGAGGCGCACGTTCTCGGCGATGGTCCCGGCGAAGAGGTACGGCCGCTGCGGCACCCACGCGATCCGCGACCGCCAGGCGTCCAGGTCCAGCTCCGCCAGGTCCACGCCTCCGACCCGTACGGCTCCGCCCTCCTGCGGCTCCGTGAAGCCGAGCACGACATCGAGCAGGGTCGACTTCCCGGCGCCGCTCGGCCCGACGAGGGCCACGGTCTCCCCCGGCTCGACGGTGAGGCTCGCCTCGGCGAGCGAGGGTTCGGCGCGCCCCGGGTGGCGGACCGTCACCCGGTCCAGTTCGAGGCGGGCTCCGGCCGGGGCCACCCGGGTGCCGCCCTCGCGCACCGGGGTCTCCAGGACGTCGAAGATCTCCTCGGCCGCCGCGAGCCCCTCCGCCGCCGCGTGGAACTGCGCGCCGACCTGGCGCAGCGGCAGATACGCCTCGGGGGCGAGGACCAGGATGACGAGCCCGGTGTAAAGGTCGAGGGTGCCGTGGACGAGCCGCATGCCGATGGTGACGGCGACGAGCGCCACCGAGAGCGTGGAGAGCAGTTCCAGGGCGAAGGAGGAGAGGAAGGCGATCCGCAGGGTGCGCATGGTCGCCCGCCGGTAGTCGGCGGTGATGGCACGGATCGAGGCGGCCTGGGCCTTGGCCCGGCCGAAGACCTTGAGGGTGGGCAGTCCGGCGACGACGTCGAGGAAGTGGCCGGAGAGCCGGGAGAGCAGCTTCCACTGCCGGTCCATCCGGGCCTGGGTGTACCAGCCGATGAGGATCATGAAGACCGGGATCAGCGGCAGGGTGACGACGATGATCGCGGCGGAGACCCAGTCCTCGGTGACGATCCGCGCGAGGACCGCGAGGGGGACCACGACGGCGAGGCCGAGCTGGGGCAGATAGCGGGCGAAGTAGTCGTCGAGCGCGTCCACGCCCCGGGTGGCGAGCGCGATGAGCGAACCGGTGCGCTGTCCGCCGAGCCAGCCGGGCCCGAGGGCGGTGGCGCGTTCGAGGAGCCGGCCGCGGAGTTCGGACTTGACCGCCGCGCTCGCCCGGTGGGCGGCGAGCTCGGTCAGCCAGGAGACGAGCCCCCGCGCCACCGCGACCCCGGCGAGCAGCAGCAGGGGAGTGGTGAGAGCGGAAACCGAGAGGCCCTTCTGGAAGGCCCCCACCACGATCTCGGCGATGAGCATCGCCTGGGCGATGACCAGCGCCGCCCCGACCAGGCCGAGGAGCACGACGCCGACGAGGAAGACACGGGTCGCGCGGGCGTACCGGAGCAGACGCGGGTCGATCGGTTTCACGTGAAACATGCCCCTCTGAAGACAAGCGCCCGGATGAAGACAAGCGCCCGGAGCATCGGTTTCACGTGAAACACGGTTTCACGTGAAACATGCCCCCTGGTGGAAGGTCGCCCGGGGCCCTCGCGGGCCCCGCGTGACGACGGCCCTGGCAGGCGCCGCGCGTGCCCTAGTGGGCGGCGTCGGCGATGTGCTGGGTGCCGATCCGCTTGCGGAAAACCCAGTAGGTCCAGCCCTGGTAGAGCAGGACGAGCGGCGTGGCGATGGCCGCGCACCACGTCATGATCTTGAGGGTGTACGGGCTCGACGACGCGTTGGTCACCGTCAGGCTCCACGCGGGGTCGAGCGACGACGGCATGACGTTCGGGAAGAGCGCCAGGAACAGCATCGCGACGGCGGCGGCGATCGCCACTCCCGAGAGCGCGAACGACCAGCCCTCGCGTCCCGCCTTGATCGCGCCGATCGCGCCGACCAGCGAGACCGCCGCGATCACCGTCGCCGCGAGGCTCCAGCTGTCGCCCGTGTCGACCTGGGTCCAGATCAGGAAGGCCAGCGCGAGCACCGCCGTGACCGCGCCCAGCCTCACCGCGAGCGCCCGGGCCCGGGTCCGGATGTCACCGACCGTCTTCAGCGCCACGAAGACCGTGCCGTGGAAGGTGAAGAGGGCGAGCGTGACCAGTCCGCCGAGGATCGCGTACGGGTTGAGCAGGTCCCAGAAGGTGCCGACGTACTCCATGTTCCGGTCGATCTTCACGCCGCGGACGATGTTGCCGAAGGCCACGCCCCACAGGATCGCGGGGATCAGGGAGGTCCAGAAGATCGCCTGCTCCCAGTTGCGCTGCCAGTTCTCCTCGGGCCGCTTCGCCCGGTACTCGAAGGCGACACCGCGGATGATGAGGCAGACCAGGATGATCAGCAGCGGCAGGTAGAAGCCGGAGAAGAGGGTCGCGTACCACTCGGGGAAGGCGGCGAAGGTCGCGCCGCCGGCGGTGAGCAGCCACACCTCGTTGCCGTCCCAGACGGGTCCGATGGTGTTGATGAGGACCCGCTTCTCGGGCCGGTTCCGGGCGAGCAGCTTGGTGAGGATGCCGACCCCGAAGTCGAAACCCTCCAGGAAGAAGTAGCCGGTCCAGAGGACGGCGATGAGTACGAACCAGACGTCGTGGAGTTCCATGCCTCGATCTCCTGAGCCTCAGTACGAGAAGGCCATGGGCCGGTCGGGGTCGCGGGTGTCCCCGCCGATCCTGGTGGGCGGGTTGAGGTCGTTCTCGGTGAGTTCGGGCGGGCCGGCCTTCACGTACTTCACGAGGAGCTTGACCTCGATGACGGCGAGGATCGCGTAGAGCGTGGTGAAGACGATCATCGAGGTGAGCACCTCGCCCTGGGAGACGCCGGGGGAGACGGCGGAGCTGGTCTTCATCACTCCGTAGACCACCCAGGGCTGACGGCCCATCTCGGTGAAGATCCAGCCCCAGGAGTTGGCGATCAGCGGGAAGGCCATGGTCCAGAGGGCCACGATCCAGTACCACTTGCCGATCTTCGGGCTGAGCGCCTTGTTCTTGAAGAGGACGAGGTTCGGCACTTCGTCCTCACCGGTCCTCAGCCCGGGGGCGAGCAGGAACTTCTTGCGCGTCAGCCAGAGCCCGATCATGCCGATGGTGAGCGAGGCCATGCCGAAGCCGATCATCCAGCGGAAGCCCCAGTAGGCGACCGGGATGTTGGGCCGGTAGTCGCCGGGGCCGTACTTCTCCTGCTCGGCCTTGTTGATGTCGTTGATGCCGGGGACGTACGAGTCGAAGTCGCCGTTGGCGAGGTAGGACAGTATCCCGGGGACCTCGATGGCGACCTTGTTGTGCCCCTTCTCGACGTCGCCGTAGGCGAAGATCGAGAAGGGCGCGGGCGCCTCTCCGTCCCAGAGCGCCTCGGCGGCGGCCATCTTCATCGGCTGCTGCTTGAACATGACCTTGCCGAGCACGTCACCGCTGATCGCGGTGCCGAGGCCGGCGATGATCAGCGTGATCAGGCCGACCCGGAGCGAGGTCCGCATCACCGCGACGTGGCGCTTGCGGGCCAGGTGGAAGGCGGAGATGCCGGCCATGAAGGCGCCGCCGACGAGGAAGGCGGCTGTCATGGTGTGGAAGAACTGGGTGACCGCGGTGTTCTGGGTGAGCACCGCCCAGAAGTCGGTGAGCTCGGCGCGGGCGCCCTGACCTCGGTCCTCGTTGATCCGGTAGCCGACCGGGTGCTGCATCCAGGAGTTGGCGGCCAGGATGAAGTACGCGGAGAGGATGGTGCCGATCGACACCATCCAGATGCAGGCGAGGTGGATCTTCTTCGGCAGCTTGTCCCAGCCGAAGATCCACAGACCGATGAACGTGGACTCGAAGAAGAAGGCGATGAGCGCCTCGAAGGCGAGCGGCGCCCCGAAGATGTCGCCGACGAAGCGGGAGTAGTCCGACCAGTTCATGCCGAACTGGAACTCCTGCACGATGCCGGTGACGACACCCATCGCGATGTTGATGAGGAAGAGCTTGCCCCAGAACTTCGTCGCCTTGAGGTACTTCTCCTTGCCGGACCGGACCCAGGCGGTCTGGAGACCGGCGGTGAGGGCGGCGAGGGAGATCGTCAGCGGAACGAAGAGAAAGTGGTAGACGGTGGTGATGCCGAACTGCCAGCGCGCCAGAGTCTCGGGCGCCAAAGCCAGGTCCACGTCGTCTTCTCCTTACATCGCCGTGGTCACATCGGCAGTTTGCCCCTCTTATCCCCTCAATTACGGGACGAACAGGGACACGCTTGTGAACGCGTTCACATTCACAAGCATTATGACTCATACGAAATCCGTACTGGAGGGTGGGGGGCTGTACCGAAGGTCACACCTTCCCAAGCCCTTCAACATATTGTTGAATCCGGGCCATGACCCTTCGGATACGCCTCACTTGGCCGGCCGGTCACATCACGGCCACTCTCGACGAAACCCCCACGAGCACGGCGCTCGTGGGGGCTCTGCCGATCGCCTCCACCGCCCGCACCTGGGGCGAGGAGGTCTACTTCGACACTCCGGTCTCCGTACCGCGCGAGGAGGGGGCGCGCCAGGTCGTCGATCCCGGCACGGTCGCCTTCTGGACCGACGGCGACGCCCTCGCCCTCCCCTACGGACCCACCCCGATCTCCCGGGGCGACGAATGCCGGCTGGCGAGCCCCTGCAACGTGCTGGGCTCGCTCGACGGCGACCCGCGGATCCTGGCCACCGTCCGCGACGGCGACCCGATCCGCGTCGAACTCGCCTGACCCCGTCAGGGCCCGGCGCGACGGGCCCCGCGGGCCGTCAGGCCCCCTGGCGGAAACCCTCCGCCACCTTCAGGAACAGGTCGTTCGCCTCGGTCTCGCCGATCGTGACGCGCACGCCCTCCCCCGCGAACGGCCGCACCACCACGCCGTGGCGCTCGCACTCCGCCGCGAAGTCCACGGTCCGCTCGCCGAGCCGCAGCCAGACGAAGTTCGCCTGGGCGTCCGGCACGGTCCAGCCCTGGGCCACGAGCCCGGCGCGGACCCGCTCGCGCTCCGCGACCAGAGAGCCGACCCGCCCGAGCAGCTCGTCCTCGGCGCGCAGCGAGGCCACCGCCGCGTCCTGCGCCAGCTGGCTCACGCCGAACGGCACCGCCGTCTTGCGCAGCGCCGCCGCCACCGGCTCGTGGGCGATCGCGAAGCCGACCCGCAGACCCGCCAGGCCGTACGCCTTGGAGAAGGTGCGGAGCACCGCCACGTTCGGCCGGTCGCGGTAGAGCTCGATGCCGTCCGGGATGTCGGCGTCGCGCACGAACTCCTTGTACGCCTCGTCGATCACCACCAGGACGTCGGAGGGCACGCGGTCGAGGAAGCGCTCCAGCTCGGCGCGGCGCACCGCGGTGCCCGTCGGGTTGTTCGGGTTGCAGACGAAGATCAGCCGGGTCCGGTCGGTGATCGCCGCGGCCATCGCGTCGAGGTCGTGCACCTCGCCGTCGGTCAGCGGCACCTGCACCGAGGTCGCGCCGCTGATCTGCGTGATGATCGGGTACGCCTCGAAGGAGCGCCAGGCGTAGATGACCTCGTCGCCCGGGCCCGAGGTCGCCTGGAGCAGCGACTGGGCGACGCCGACCGAGCCGGTGCCGGTGGCGATGTGGGAGACCGGGACGCCGAAGCGGTCGGCCAGCTCCGCGGAGAGCGCCGTGCACGCCATGTCCGGGTAACGGTTGAAGCTCGCGGCGGCGGCCAGCGCGCTCTCCATCACGCCCGGCAGCGGCGGGTAGGGGTTCTCGTTGGAGGAGAGCTTGAAGGCGACCGAGCCGCCCGCCGCGGCCGGCTTGCCGGGCTTGTAGGTGGGGATACCGTCCAGCTCGGCGCGCAGCTTCGGGGTGGACGTGCTCGTCCCGCTGGTCTCGCTCACAGTGTGGCCTCCTCGACCGTCCGTACCGCCAATGCTTCTCACTTTATGAGGATTCCCCGCCGCTGCGAATGGGCTGTGGACAACAGCCCTGCAACGCTGTGGAAAACCGGCCCCGCAACCCCCACCGCGGCCCCCGCGCGGCTCGTCCGCGGAAGGCCCCGAAACCCCCACCCCGGATCCCGCGCGGCTCGTCCGCGGACGGCTCCTCGGCCCGGTCCCGCCGCCCGCCCCGCGACCCCACCCCGACCGAGGGGGCGCGCGACTGGGTGGCGCGCGCTGGTGGCGAGCGCCGTGGCGCGCGTCCCCCGTAGAGGTGAGTTGAGACCTCTTCGAGACCTCGACCCCACACCAGGCCCATCCCGCCCGACGACATCGAGTCGCAAGGGAAACACCTCAACTACCTTTGAATTAAGGGTCCTTGACGCCTTTCGGCCATGCAGAAACGTGCCTGTCAACGCCCGCATATGCGGCCGTCTCACCCACCCCTCGTCGCCCTACTATCGGCTCGCCATGACAGCAGCAGGGAAGCACCAGGTGAGCCGGGCACAGACCCGGGGAAGCCGGCAGGGCCGGGCAGGCATCCGGGACGTGGCAGCCGCCGCCGGGGTCTCCATCACGACTGTCTCCGACGCGCTCAACGGCAAGGGCCGACTCCCGGACGCCACCCGCCGGCACGTCCGCGAGGTCGCCGACCGACTGGGCTACCGCCCGTCCGCGGCGGCGCGCACGCTCCGCACCGGCAAGTCGGGACTCATCGGCCTGACCGTGACCACGTACGGGGATGAACCTTTCACCTTCACGGAGTTCGCCTACTTCGCGGAGATGGCCAGGGCCGCCACCTCGGCCGCGCTCGCCCGCGGCTACGCCCTCGTCATCCTCCCCGCGACCTCACGCCATGACGTCTGGTCGAACGTCGCCCTCGACGGCACCGTCGTCATCGACCCGTCCGACCACGACCCGGTGGTCACCGAGCTCGTCCGCCAGGGCCTCCCCGTCGTCTCCGACGGGCGCCCCGCCGGCACGCTCCCGGTGACCGCCTGGGTCGACAACGACCACGAGGCCGCAGTCCTCGACCTCCTCGACCATCTCGCCGACGCCGGCGCCCGCCGCATCGGCCTCCTCACCGGCACCACCACCGACACCTACACCCGTCTCTCCACCACCGCGTACCTCAACTGGTGCGAGCGGGTCGGACAGGACCCCGTCTACGAGGCATATCCGGCGCACGACCCGTGCGCGGGCGCTGTCGCGGCCGACCGGCTGCTCGCCCGCCCGGACCGCCCCGACGCCGTCTACGGCCTGTTCGACCCCAACGGCACCGACCTCCTCGCCGCCGCCCGCCGCTACGGCCTGCGCGTCCCCGACGACCTGCTGATCGTGTGCTGCAGCGAGTCCACCGTGTACGCCACCACCGAACCGCCCATCACGACGCTCTCGCTCAAACCGCGCCGCATCGGCACCGCCGTCGTCCAGCTCCTCATCGACGCCATCGAGGGGATCGAGAGCGACGGTCCGGTCGAGCAGGTGATACCGACCGAACTCATCGTCCGTACCTCCTCGCAGCGCCGCTCGCCGCGGACGACCGTCAGTCCGCCGCGCTCGCCCGCGAAGGACTGACCGCCCCTCGCGGGAGCGGCCCCGACCACCCGACCCCGACCACCCGCTTCACCCGCCCGGCTTCACCCGCCCGACCCCGGCCGCGCCGAAGGCGCGGCCGGACGCACGACAGCGGAACGACCGCGAACGAACTGTCCGTCCGCCCCTGCCCGTGGGCGGAGAGGACGAAACCGACCGCCCCGCCGGACCCGACCCTGGACTGGACCTTCTCAATTCGGGCGAAACAACCGGTGAACCCGGAGCGAACCCGGATTCACCACCCCTGGTGCGTCACACAGGCGGACCCTCATTCCTATGATGGGCGCACGACACCGCGGACCACCCCGACCAGGCCGGTCCGCGATGTGCAGGGCATCGCGACGGTGGTGGAGGGGTCGATGACTCAGGGGGCCGGGCAGGATCCCGTGGAGCGCACGGCGACATTGCGTGACTTCCGCGTACCGCCGTACGCCCGCGTGCCGGTACAGGGCCACACGGCCGAGCGGCCTCCCGCGCCCGCCGATCCCACGCTCCACCTGGGCACCCGCCCGGCCGCGTTCGCCGAACCGGCCGGCTTCGGAGCCCCGGCACCGGCATCCGTACCGGCACCGACCCAGGCCCCGGCACCGGCATCCGTACCCGCGCCCGCGCCCGTACTGGCTCCGCCCCAGGCGCCGACTCCGGCACAGACTGCGGCCCCGGCACAGACTGCGGCGCCGGCACCGGCACCCGTACCGCCCCCGGCACCGCGCCCGGAGGCCGTCGCGTACCCGGAATCCACCCCGCCCGCGCCGCTCGCCCGCGTCACCCAGGTCCAAGGCCAGGCCCAGGTCCAGGCCCAGGCCCAAGGTCAAATCCAGGCCCAGGTCCCAGGGCAGGGCCAGGTCCAGAGCCAGGTCCACTCCGGCGCCGCCGGCTACCCCGGCGAGTTCCCGGACGGGTACACGCCCACCGAGCGCGACCTCCCGGTCATCCAGCGCGGCGACACCGTCCAGGTCCCCGTCGCCCCGGCCGCCGCGCCGGCGCCCGCGCCCGCCGGGGACGGCCCCGGCCCGCTGTTCGTCGTGGGCGACGTCCACGGCTACCTCGACGAGCTCGTCGAGGCCCTCCACGCCCAGGGCCTGATCGACGAGAACGGCGGCTGGGCCGCGGGCAACGCCCGACTGTGGTTCCTCGGCGACTTCACCGACCGCGGCCCCGACGGCATCGGCGTCATCGACCTCGTCATGCGGCTCTCCGCCGAGGCAGCAGCCGCCGGCGGCTACTGCAAGGCCCTCATGGGCAACCACGAGCTGCTCCTCATCGGCGCCAAGCGCTTCGGCGACACCCCGGTCAACTCCGGGGCCGGCACCGCCACCTTCCAGGCGGCCTGGCTGCTCAACGGCGGACAGAAGCACGACATGGACCGCCTCCAGGACGTCCACCTCCAATGGATGTCCCGGCTCGACGCCGTCGTCCGGGAGGACGACCACCTGCTGCTGCACTCGGACACCACCGCGTACCTCGAATACGGCGAGACCATCGAGGACGTCAACGACACCGTCCACGAGATCATCCGGCGCAACGACGCCGACGAGGTCTGGGACCTCTTCCGGAAGTTCACCAAGCGGTTCGCCTTCCGCGACGAGGCCGGCCCGCAGGCCGTCCAGGAGCTGCTGGGCACCTACGGCGGCTCCCGGATCGTGCACGGCCACAGCCCGATCCCGTACCTCCTCGGCCAGGTGGGCACGGAGGACGGCGAGGAGGACTCCCGCCCGGCCGTCGACGGCCCGCACGTCTACGCCGACGGGCTCGCGATCGCCATGGACGGCGGCGTCACCATGGCCGGAAAGCTGCTGGTGGTCCAACTCCCGCTGGGGGACTGACTCTCACCCAGCGCATCCGGTGCAGGCGATTTCCGGAAACCCCCTGTCAGCGCGCCCGCTCACGGCCCTACCATCGGTCTCCCTAGGTAGGCAGGCTCTCCTCCGCTTCCGCCCGGACCGCCGTTCTCCACGGCCGGTCCCGGCCCACCGAGCATCGGGGGATGCACATGAACGTGGCTCCGCACCTGCTGACCGAGGACCGCGCCGAGTACGAGCGCGTCCTCGACGACGCACTGCGCACCGCGCCCGAACGGCCGGAACTCGCCGGAGCGGGCGCGCGGCTGACGGCCGCCCAGCTCCGGGTGATGGCACTGAACGCGACAGCGCTCATCACCGCCGCGGCGGCGAGCGAGTACGAGCACTTCGTCAAGGTGCGCGAGCAGCACCGCGCCGCGTCCAACCGGCCGCGGACCCCCGCCCCCGACGAGTCGCCGGGCGCCGTCGCGGTCCTCACGACCCTGGTCCCGGTCCTCGCCGGAACGGCCGCCGTGATCTTCCTCCTGGTCGGCGCGGTGGTCCATCTGGTCGCCCCGACAGCCGCCCTCGGCGCCACCCTGCTCACCGCGGGCCTGGTCTTCGGCACCCTCGCCGCCGCCGGCCTCCTCTGCGCGGGCGCCGGGCTCCTGCTCACCGCGCTCCGCAACAGCCCCGCCGAGGCACACGCCCCCGACGACGAACTCACCCGGGCCCGCGCCGCCTGGCGCCACGCCCTTCTGGAACGGGGCGTCGTCCCCTTCCTCCGGGCCGCCCTCACCGCTCCCGTACCGACCCCAGCGCCCACACCGGCACCAGCTCCCACTCCAGCCCCAGCGCCAACACCGGCACCGGCACCGGCACCGGCCACCGCCCCCGATCCGCCTCCCCCGGCCCCGTGACGCGGACCGGCCCGCGGTCCCCCCGTGGACCGCGGGCCGGGGATCAGGACGGACGAGCAGGCGGCTACTCGGCCAGGGGCAGGTAGACGCGGTTGCCGGCGGCGGCGAACTCGGCGGACTTCTCCGCCATGCCGGCCTCGATCTCCTCCTGGGTACCGCCGTGCTCACGGCGGATGTCCTGCGAGATCTTCATCGAGCAGAACTTCGGGCCGCACATCGAGCAGAAGTGGGCCGTCTTCGCGGGCTCCGCCGGCAGCGTCTCGTCGTGGAACTCCCGGGCGGTGTCCGGGTCGAGGGCCAGGTTGAACTGGTCCTCCCAGCGGAACTCGAAACGCGCGTCGGACAGCGCGTCGTCCCACTCCTGGGCGCCCGGGTGGCCCTTGGCCAGGTCCGCCGCGTGCGCCGCGATCTTGTACGTGATGACGCCGGTCTTCACGTCGTCGCGGTTCGGCAGGCCCAGGTGCTCCTTGGGCGTGACGTAGCAGAGCATCGCCGTGCCCCACCAGGCGATCATCGCGGCGCCGATGCCGGAGGTGATGTGGTCGTACGCGGGCGCGACGTCCGTGGTCAGCGGGCCGAGCGTGTAGAACGGCGCCTCCTCGCAGATCTCCTGCTGGAGGTCGATGTTCTCCTTGATCTTGTGCATCGGGACGTGGCCCGGGCCCTCGATCATCGTCTGCACGTTGTGCCGCTTGGCGATCGTGTTGAGCTCGCCGAGCGTCTTCAGCTCCGCGAACTGCGCCGCGTCGTTGGCGTCCGCGATCGAGCCGGGGCGCAGGCCGTCGCCGAGCGAGTAGGTGACGTCGTACGCCGCCAGGATCTCGCAGAGCTCCTCGAAGTTCGTGTAGAGGAAGTTCTCCTTGTGGTGCGCGAGGCACCAGGCGGCCATGATCGAACCGCCGCGCGAGACGATGCCGGTCTTGCGGCGCGCGGTGAGCGGCACGTACGGCAGGAGCACGCCGGCGTGCACGGTCATGTAGTCCACGCCCTGCTCGGCCTGCTCGATGACCGTGTCCTTATAGATCTCCCAGGTCAGGTCCTCGGCCCTGCCGTCGACCTTCTCCAGCGCCTGGTAGAGCGGCACGGTGCCGATCGGCACGGGGGAGTTGCGCAGCACCCACTCGCGGGTGGTGTGGATGTTGCGTCCGGTGGACAGGTCCATGACCGTGTCGGCGCCCCAGCGGGTCGCCCAGGTCATCTTCTCCACCTCCTCCTCGATGGAGGAGGTGACGGCGGAGTTGCCGATGTTGGCGTTGACCTTCACCAGGAACCGCTTGCCGATGATCATCGGCTCGATCTCCGGGTGGTTGACGTTGGCCGGCAGCACCGCGCGGCCCGCCGCGATCTCCTCGCGGACGACCTCGGGGGAGACGTTCTCCCGGATCGCCACGTACTCCATCTCCGGGGTGATCTCGCCCCGGCGGGCGTACGCGAGCTGGGTCACGGCCTGCCCGGAGCGGCCCCGGCGGGGCAGCCGCGGACGGCCGGGGAACACCGCGTCGAGGTTCTTCAGCCCGCCGCCGCGCGGCGAGGTGTGCTTGATGCCGTCGTCCTCGGGGCGGACCGGGCGGCCCGCGTACTCCTCGGTGTCGCCGCGCGCGATGATCCAGTTCTCGCGCAGCGGCAGGAGGCCCCGGCGGACGTCGGTGTCGACGGCGGGGTCGGTGTACGGGCCGGACGTGTCGTACAGCGTCACGTCCTTGCCGTTGGTGAGGTGGACCTGGCGGACCGGCACCCGGATGTCGGGGCGCGAGCCCTCGACGTACCCCTTGTGCCAGCCGGGCGTGCGCTCGCCGTTCGAGTCGTTCTGCTCGTTCTGGTCGGAGGCAGGCGTGCGTGCGTCCTGAATGGTCATGAGACCGAATCTCCCTACGCCGGCATTACCCGGTAACAGGTTCGGCGGTCGGCGCAGCCTCCTCCCGTACGCGTCCGCGTACGGTGATCAGCGCCCTCTCAGCCCGGTGCTCCGAGCTCCCGCGTGTGCAAAGGTGCCACCACGCTAGCGCCCTCCCGGGCGTGCTGAACAGTGGGCCCCCTCCGTTCTTGCGATGATCGGTCGGTGACTTCCTCGCAGCAGACCCCCGATCCGCACGGCCACGACCGCGGCCACGACCACGGGAACGAGCACGGAAGCGGCACCGGCCCAGGCGGTGTTCCGGGCGGTGGCCCAGGCGGTGGGCCAGTGGGTGGTCCGGCCGGAGGCTCCGGCTCCGGCCACGGCTCCAACCCTGGCAACGGGCACGGGCACGGCTCCGGCCACGGCTCCGGCCATGGGCACGGCCACGGCCACGGCCACGGCCACGGCCACAGTCACGGGCCCGCCGCGCCCGTCTCCCGCCATCTGCGCAGGGTCATCGCGGCCGTCCTCATCCCCTTCGCCACCGCCGTGGCCGTCGGTCTGGTGGTGCTCTGGCCCGGCGGCACGCCGGCGCACGAGCGGACCGGGGTCGGCTTCGACCGGCAGACCGAGCAGGGCAGGGTCGTCGCGGTCGAGCAGGTGGACTGCAAGGACGTGAACGCGGCGCAGGTGCCGCCCACCGGCGACACGACCACCCCGCAGGGCCGCGAGGCGGTCAACGGGCAACAGGGTCAGTGCGAGAAGGCGACGATCGAGGTCACCAGCGGCACGGACAAGGGGCGGCAGTTCACCGAGATCGTGCAGCCGGACGCTCCGCGCCAACTCGACGAGGGCCAGGGCGTGGTGGTCGCCTACGCCCCCGACGCCCCGAAGGACCTGCAGTACTCGGTGACGGACGTGAACCGGAAGGTGCCGATGGCGGTCCTCGCCGGCATCTTCGCCCTCGCGGTCGTGCTCGTCGGCCGGCTGCGGGGCGTGATGGCGCTGATCGCGCTCGCGGTGAGCTTCCTGGTGCTCACGCTCTTCATCCTGCCCGCGATCCTGGAGGGGTCGAACCCGCTGATCGTGGCGGTGGTCGGATCGAGCGCGATCATGCTGCTCGCGCTCTATCTGTGCCACGGCCTGTCGGCCCGCACCTCGGTCGCCGTCCTGGGCACGCTGATCTCGCTGCTGCTGATCGGACTGCTCGGGTCCTTCTTCATCGGCTGGGCCTCGCTCAGCGGCAACACCGACGACTACACCGGGCTCATCCACGGCCTCTACCCGGAGATCGACATGTCCGGCCTGCTCCTGGCCGGTGTGATCATCGGTTCGCTCGGTGTGCTGGACGACGTGACCGTCACCCAGACCTCGGCGGTCTGGGAACTGCACCAGGCCGACCCGGGGATGGGACCGCGCGCGCTCTACCGGGCCGGCATCCGGATCGGACGCGACCACATCGCCTCGGTGGTCAACACCCTGGTCCTGGCCTACGCCGGTGCCGCGCTGCCGCTGCTCCTGCTCTTCACCATCGCGCAGAGCAGCATGGGGACGGTGGCCAACAGCGAGCTGGTGGCGGAGGAGATCGTCCGGACCCTCGTCGGATCGATCGGTCTGGTCGCCTCGGTGCCGGTCACGACGGCGCTCGCCGCGCTGGTGGTGTCGGCCGACCGCCCGGCGGAGGAGGCCGGCGGCCGGACGCCGGGCCGCGGCGGACGGCGGCGCCGCGCGAAGTGACGCGCGCGCGGCGGCCGTACGGGCCCGCGCCTCGTCGACAGCCGTACGGATCGGGGTACCGGTGCCAGGCGTACGGATCGGAGCGTCGGTGCCGGCCGTACGGATGGGGGGACCGGTCTCAGGCGTGCGGAACGGAGCGCCGGTCTCATGCGCACGGGTCGGAGCGTCGGTCTCAGGCGTACGCGACGGGCGCCGGTGTCAGGCGTGCACGACCGACGGGCGCCGGTGTCAGGCGTACGGAACGGGCGCGCCCGTGCCGGCCGTACGCGACGGGCGCCGGTCAGGCCGGGCCCGCGCTCTCCTCGGCGAGGATCCGGCCGAGCGCGGCCTCCAGGCTGTCCTCGAAGTCGCCCAGCGTCTGCTCCTGACCGAGCGGGACGAGCTTGTCCGTGCGGTCGAGGAAGGCGACGAGCGGCGGGGCGCTGGCGCGGAACAGCGCGCGGTCACCGCCCACCTGGAGCCTGATGGAGACGTCCGACAGACCCTCGGGGTCGGTCGGGGCGATGTGGACGTCGCCGTCGCCGCTCGGGCGGTTGATCCCGTCGAGCAGCAGCTCCCTGCCGAACGCCCAGGTCACAGGAGCGTCCCCGGGAAGGTGGAAGGTCATCCGCACCGCGTAGGGATCCCGGGTCTCGTATCGCAGTTCGACCGGGATCTTGAAGGAGAGCTCCTCCGAGACGAGGAAGCTCATCAGGACCTCGGCCTGAACCGACTCTCGCATCATGTACCCCGCAGTAGATGGAGCAGTTGTGTAAACACAGCTGCTGAAAGCTGTGACCGAAACGGCCAGGAATGATCCCCCGTGGCCCTCTTGACGCAATCGTGCTGTACGCGCTAGCGGATCACAAGGAGTGATTTTTCAGATACTGATAGAGAAGGCGAGCGAACTGAAGAGGCTTCCGATCTCCGTGCGTAGCCGCTCGACTGCTGGGAGCAACCGTTCTGCCTGGTGAAGCGGTAGCGAAATGGCCAGAGTGGCCGCCGTGGAGCCCGCAGTGATGGGGATGGCCGCGCAGACCGTGCCCAGCGCATATTCCTGATGCTCCACCAGGGGCTCCATTCGCCCCAAACCGCCCAAACGCTCCAAAAGTATCCGCTGATTACGCACCGTGTACGGAGTGATCGCTTCCACCGGATGGCGATCGAGGTGGTCTTGACGAGTTTTCAGATCGAGTTGACTGAGCAGACATTGACCGATGGCGTGCGCGTGACCGGTCTCCCGGAAGTCGGCCCATTCCTCGACCGCGGGGGAGTTCGGGGTATCCGCGACGGAGACGAGTTCGATCTCGCCCTCGCGATAGAGGGCGAAGTAGACCGGCACACCGATCTCGTCCCGCCAGTGGGCAAGGGAGTCCTCGATCTTGGTGCGACGATTCTGCACAGCCCCGCCGCCGGCCAGACGGGCGGCTGCCTCGCCCAGATAGAACGCACCCTTGTCGCGGAGCAGATAGCCCTCGTGCGTCAGGGTGCGGAGAAGGTGGTACGTCGTGGGCAGCGGCAGGCCCGTCTCCCGGGCGAGCTGCTTGGCGGGGGCACCGTCCGCGTGGGAGGCCACGGCCTCCAGAAGTCTCAGCGCCCGCTGCACCGAGCCGATCAGCGTCGGCCCAGTTGTCTGCGTAGCCATGGCCAAAGGTCACCCCCAGGCGTGACAACGGATGCACTGCACCCGCTCGCGGGGGCCGCCCCCGCGCACCCGCCGGGCCTGGGACACCGATGGGGTCCGTTGGGCCGGACCCCTCAGGGACGAGCGGGAAACCGCTGGTCTGCCGGAGATCTACGCCCGTAGTCCCCGACTCGGCGGAGATCTGCCACTCTAGTGGCTCGTCCTCGCCCCCCACCCTGTTTCCACCAGCGCGTTCCCCCTGCCGGGCTAACGCCCGGCAGTCACCGAATACCGATGAGTAGCTTGTGCTACCAGTCGCGGTCCGTCTTCGACGAGGATCCGAACTTCCGCACGGCGTAGATGAGTCCGGCCACGAGCGCGACGAACAGCAGCACCTTGAACAGCAGACCGATCACGAAGGTGAGGACGCTGGTGATGAATCCGCCGAAGACAAGCAGGACCAGGGCGGGTATCGCGATCCACTTCACCCACCACGGCAGTCCCGCGAGAATCTCCTGTACGGCCATGGTTCTCTCCCTCGCTCTCGACATCCCACCCGGAACCCTCCGTCCCGGACACCTCAAGGCTAGGCGGACACCCCGCGCCGCAGGGCCCTCCGGGGCCCCGGCTCTCCCCTGATCCGCCCCCTAGGGGGACCCGGGGTCCCGGCCCCGAGAACCCGCGCCTCGCCCCCGTCACACGGAGCGCGCCTCCCGCGCCCTCACGCCTCGGGCGGCGAGAACACCACCAGGACGCGCAGGTCCTCGCTGATGTGGTGGAAGCGGTGCGGCACCCCGGCCGGCACATAGACCACGCTGCCCCGCGCCACCTGGGTCGTCTCGTCCCCGACCGTGATCGCCGCCCGGCCGGACACCACGAAGTACACCTCGTCCTGCCCGTGCGGCGACTGCGGGTCCAGTTCGCCCGCGTCGAGCGCGTACAGACCCACCGACATGTTCCGTTCGCGCAGGAACTGGAGGTACGCCCCCTGGTTGGCGACGCGCTCCGCCTCCAGATCGTCCAGCCGGAATGCCTTCACTGCCGTTCGCCCCTGCCCTTGGCCCGATCGTCTCTGCCACGATCAGACACATGAAGAATTTCGTAGTCAAGACGCTCGCCAACGCGGGCGCCCTGGCGGTCGCCATCTGGCTTCTCCAGGACATCACCCTGACCGGTGAGAGCACGGGCAAGAAGGTCGTCACCCTGTTGCTCGTCGCCCTCGTCTTCGGCCTCGTCAACTTCCTGGTCAAGCCGATCGTGAAGCTGCTGACGCTGCCCCTTTTCATTCTGACCCTCGGCCTGATCACCCTGGTGGTCAACGCTCTGATGCTGCTCCTCACCTCGTGGCTGGCCGACCAGTTCGACCTCAGTTTCCACGTGGAGGGCTTCTGGACCGCCGTCCTCGGCGGCCTGATCATCTCCGTCGTCTCGTGGGCGCTCAACGTGGTGCTCCCCGACGGGGACTGAGTGGCCGCCATGACCTACCGCGTCTGCTTCGTCTGCACCGGCAACATCTGCCGCTCCCCGATGGCCGAGCACGTCTTCCGCGCGCGCGTGGAGGAGGCCGGCCTCGGCGGTGCGGTCGAGGTGGACAGCGCGGGCACCGGCGGCTGGCACGAGGGCGACGGGGCGGACCCGCGTACCGTCGCGGTCCTGGAGGAGCACGGCTACACCTCCGCCCACACCGCCCGGCAGTTCCGCGCCTCCTGGTTCCCGGCCCTCGACCTGGTGATCGCGCTCGACGAGGGCCACCTCCGGGAGCTCCGCCGCCTCGCCCGCACCCCCGAGGAGGCGGCGAAGGTCCGGCTGCTCCGCTCGTACGACCCCGCCGCCGGGGACGCGCTCGACGTCCCCGACCCGTACTACGGCGGGCGGGAGGGCTTCGAGGAGTGCCTGGAGATGACCGAGGCCGCGAGCGAGGGACTCCTCGCCGAGGTCCGGGCCGGCCTCGGGGAGATCCACGGGAGCAGCGGCCAGGGACGGCCCCGGGAGAGCCCGGGGAGGACCGAGGCCGACCCCTGGGACAGTCCGGGGAGGACCGAGGCCGACCCCTGGGACAGTCCGGGGAGGACCGAGGGCGACCCCCGGGACAGTCCGGGCAGGGCCGAGGGGGACACTGCGGGGGAGACTTCGGGGGACGAGATCGAGGAAAGGACCCGGTGAACCCGTGAGCCCCCAGGAACAGCACCACCGCGGCGAGGGCCCCGGCGACGGGACCCTCGCCGTGCGGGCCGGACTGCCCGAGCCCGTCAAGCACGAGCCGACCCTGCCGGGACCGGTGTTCGCCGCCCACTTCCACCTCCCGGGCGAGCCCACCGGCCCGTACACCTACGGCCGCGACGAGAATCCGACCTGGACCCACCTGGAACAGGCCGTCAGCACCCTGGAGGCGCCCGGCGAGTCCGGCGTCGAGACCGTGGTCTTCGCCTCCGGCATGGCCGCCATCTCCGCCGTGCTGCTCTCGCAGCTCTCCACGGGCGACGCCGTCGTCCTGCCGGCCGACGGCTACCAGGCCCTGCCGCTCCTCCACGAGCAGCTGCGCGCGTACGGGATCGAGGTACGCACCGCCCCCACCGGCGGCGACGCTCAGCTCGACGTCCTCGACGGCGCCAAGCTGCTGTGGATCGAGACCCCGTCCAACCCGGGGCTCGACGTCTGCGACATCCGCCGGCTGGTGGCCGCGGCGCACGCCGGCGGCGCGCTCGTCGCCGTCGACAACACCCTCGCCACCCCGCTGGGCCAGCGGCCGCTGGAGCTCGGCGCCGACTTCTCGGTGGCCAGCGACACCAAGGGCATGACCGGCCACGGCGACGTCCTGCTCGGCCACGTCAGCTGCCGCGACCCCCGGCGGGCCGCGGAGGTGCGGCGCTGGCGCAAGATCGTCGGCGCCATCCCGGGCCCCATGGAGGCATGGCTCGCCCACCGCTCCCTGGCCACGCTCCAGCTGCGGATCGACCGCCAGTGCGCCACCGCCCTGGAACTCGCGCGGGTCCTGGCCGACCACCCCGACGTGACCGGGCTGCGCCACCCCGGGCTCCCCGACGACCCCTCGCACACGGTCGCGGCGCGGCAGATGCGCCGCTTCGGCTCGGTGATCTCCTTCGAGCTCGCCGACCGCGCCCGAGCCGAACGCTTCCTGGACGAGCTGCGGCTGGTCGACGACGCCACCAGCTTCGGCGGGGTGCGCTCCTCGGCGGAGCGGCGCGGGCGCTGGGGCGGGGACGCCGTCGCGGAGGGCTTCATCCGCTTCTCGGTCGGCGCCGAGGACCCGGAGGACCTGGTCGCCGACGTGCTGCGGGCGCTCGACGCGGCGCGGAAGGCGGGCTGAAGGCCGGCGGAAAGCGGACCGGAGGCGAGCTGGAGGCGAGCTGGAGGCGAGCTGGAGGCGAGCTGGAGGCGGGCCGGAGGCGGGGGGAAGGGCTCGGGCCGGGGGCGCTCCGAGCCTCCCCCCTCGTGGCTCGGAACGCCCCTGGTCCTCACGCGGAACCCGCCCGGACAAGGCTAGTTGACTGTGCGTCAGTGTCCAATCACGGTAGCGACAGCGGCCTATCGGCATATTTATAGTTGGACGATCCTGCGATGACGGGCGACCGGCCGGGGAGGGGCGCACATGGACCTGGCCCTGCTGCGCACGTTCGTCACGGTGCACCGGGCCGGTTCCTTCACCCGCGCCGCCGCGCTCCTCGGCCTCTCCCAGCCCGCCGTCACCAGCCAGATCCGCACCCTGGAGCGACAGCTCGGCCGGCCCCTGTTCCTGCGGCAGGCCCGCGGCGTGACCCCGACCACCATCGGCGACGAACTGGCCCACCGCGCCGCCCCGCACCTGGACGCGCTCGTCGAGATCGCCGAGACCGGGCTCGACGTGGAACGCGGGGTCCGTACGCTCCACGTCGCCGGTCCCCCGGAGTTCACCTCCCTGCGCGCCCTGCCCGCGCTCGCCCCGCTCGCCGCCCAGGGCCTCGCCCTGCGCGCCTCCTTCGCCGCCGGTACGGAGGAGCTGCTCGACGGACTCGCGGCCGGCCACCACGACCTCGCCCTCGCCACCGCACGACCGCGCGGCGGGCTGCTCACCGCCACCCCCCTCTGCGACGAGGAACTCGTCCTGGTCGCCGCCCCGCGCTGGGCCTCCCGGCTCTCCCCCGAGGTGCTGCTCGCCACCGGAGCGGTCGTCCTGGAGCAGCTCCCGATGGTCGAGGTGCACGAATCGCTGCCCTTCGCCGCCCGCTACTGGGCCGCCGTGTTCGAATCCGCGCCCGCCGCGGCGGCCACCGTCATCGCCCCCGACCTGCGGGCCGTCCGGGAGGCCGCGGCGGCCGGAGCCGGGCTCGCGGTGCTGCCCCGCTACCTCTGCGAGGAGGCGCTGGAGCGGGGGCGGCTCGTGGCGCTGCTCGACCCTCCCGTGCCGCCGCTGCGGACGTACTTCCTGGTGGCCAGGACCGGCACCCTCTCACTGACCCACATCGCGCGGGCGCACGAGGAACTGGTGCGGGCCGCGGGGGAGTGGTGAGTTTCAGCCCGGCGGGAACGGGCCATTTTCTTCCCATGACCGAACGGCCCGTGGTCAAGCGCACCGCACGCGCCATCCTGCTCGACGGAACCGACCTCATCCTCATCAAGCGCACCAAACCGGGGATGGATCCGTACTGGCTCACGCCCGGTGGCGGCGTCGAGCCCTCCGACTCCACCGTCGTCGAGGCCCTCCACCGCGAGGTGCACGAGGAACTCGGCGCCAAGATCGTCGATGTGGTCCCCTGTTTCGTCGACACCGTCGAGCACATCGTCGACGGCGGGGTCTCCGGCGTGAAGGTCCAGCACTTCTTCGTCTGCCGGCTGGAGTCGATGGACCTCCGGCTGCGGCACGGCCCCGAGGTCGACGAACCCGTCGGCGAGTACGAGGTCGTCCGGGTGCCGTTCAGCCGGGTCGGAATCGCCGCAGTCCACCTGGTGCCGCTCTCACTGCGCCACTACCTCGACGGGAACATCGAGGGCGTCCGCGCCATGCACGCCCCCGACCTGGGCTGAACCGGCCCCCACCGAGGCGAGCTCCGCCAGGAAGTCGTGGCGGATCCGCTCGGAGGGGACCCCCGAGCCCCGCAGTACGTCGATGCCCTCGCGGACCATGCCGAGGGGGCCCGAGAGGTAGGCGTCCCGCTCGTTCCAGGGGCCCGCCTCCCGGACCGCCTCCGGCAGCGGGCACTGGGCCTCGGTGACGGGGTGGACGGCCAGCCAGGGGAAGGTCTTCTGGAGCCGCAGCAGGGTGTCCATGTCGTAGAGGTCGTGGCCCCTGCGCGCCCCGTAGAACACGTCGACCGGCCGCCGGTCGCCGTGCTCGGCGACGTCCTCCACCAGCGCCTTGATCGGCGCGATGCCGGTGCCGCCGCCGAGGCAGAGCAGTCCGGTGTCGGTGGCGTGGTCGACCGTCATGGAACCGGCCGGCGGACCCAGCCGGAGCACGTCCCCCGGCCGTGCCCGGTGGACAAGGGCCTGGGAGACCCAGCCGGCCGGGACGGACTTGACGTGCAGGGTGAGCAGCCCGTCGGGGCGGGGCGCGGAGGCGAAGGAGTAGTGCCGCCACACGCGCGGCCACCAGGGCGTCTCCAGCGTCGTGTACTGCCCGGCGAGGAACGGGTAGGGCGCGTCCGGCCGCAGGGTGATCACCGCGATGTCGGGGGTCCGCAGATCGTGCGAGACCACCTCGGCCTGCCACCAGGCCGGGGCCTTCACCTCGTCCTCGGAGGCGGCGTCGATCATGATCTGCGAGATCGCCGTGTACGCCCGGACCCAGGCCGCTTCGGTCTCCGCGTCCCAGGTCCGCTCCGCGTACCGGACGAGCGCGCCGATCAGCGCCTCCCCGACCGCCGGGTAGTGGGCCGCCTCGACCCCGTACTTGCGGTGTCCCCGGCCGAGATGGCCCAGGTAGTCGCCGAGGAAGTCACTGTCGTCCATCCGCTCGGCGACCGTGAGCAGGGCCTTGAGCAGGCGGTCCCGCTGCGTGTCCATCGCGGCCGGGAAGAGCTCGCGCAGGGCCGGGTTGCCGATGAAGAGCAGCGCGTAGAAGTACGACGTCACCTTGTCGGCGACCGGGGCGATCTCCTCCAGGGTGCGGCGGACGAGCACCGCATCGGGCGAGGGCTCCGTTATTCGGGCTCCCGTCCCGGCGGTCGTGCTGGTCGGACCATCCATCATGTGCCTCGCCTCACGCAGCCGGCTTCCGTGCTCGCAGCATGGCGGCGGCCGGCAGCGCTCCGGGCGGAAAGCGGCGTTCTCGGGCCAAAGGGCCGGGTTGCGGACTAGGCTCCACTCTTTCGGCGCGCTCCGAAACCCCGGAGGGTCCGGCGAAACCCGGAGGGTCCGCCGGAGGCGCGGAGCGTTTCACGTGAAACATCACCTGAAAACCCCTGGACGGAAGATCACCCCGTCGGAGAGCCTGGCCGTCATGCCGATCTCCCCCACAGACCTCGCACAGCTCCCCGTCCGGCGTCTCGGCCCCACCGACCTCCTGGCCTGCGCCGACCTCTCCGAGAACCGCGGCTGGCTCCGCGAGGAACACAAGTGGGGCCTGCTGCTCACCGCGGGTACGGGGTACGGCATCGACGACCCCGACGGCGACGGCCTGCTCGCCTGCTGCGTGGTCACCTCCTACGGCCCCGAGCTCGCGGCCATCGGCATGGTGCTCGTCGCCGAGCGCTACGCCCGCAAGGGCGTCGGGCGCCGGCTGATGCGGTACGTCCTGGCGGAGGCCGGGGAGACCCCGCTGACGCTCTACGCCACGGCGAACGGGCAACCGCTCTACGAGGGGCTCGGCTTCACGGAGATCGGGCGCGCCGAGATGCTGAAGGGCCGCTTCTCGGCCGCCGCGTCCGCCCCGCGCATCCCGGTCCGCCCGGCCACCGCCGACGACCTCCAGGAGATCCTCCGGCTGGACCAGGAGATCTTCGGTCTGGACCGCACTCCGCTCATCACCCGCCTGCCGGCCTTCGCCGATCATCTGCGGGTCGCCGTCGAGGACGGCGCGATCACCGGCTTCGCCGCGGCCTGGCCCAACATGGACACCCATGTCGTCGGCCCGCTGATCGCCCGCGACACCGCCACCGCCCAGGCGCTGGTGGCCTCCCTGGCCGCCGCCACGGACCGCCCGCTGCGGACGGACGTCGACCTCCGGCACACCGGACTTCTGACCTGGCTCAAGGAGAACGGGCTGGCCCCGGTCATCACCAACGCGATGATGGTCCGCTCCGCCCCCGACCTCCCCGGTGACGCCGACCGCCGCTTCGCCCCTCTCACCGTCGCCGCGGGCTGACACCACCCCCATCCGAAATACTTGCAGACGCGCACTATTGCGGCACATCGACTACCCTGGACCGCGAGCAGCCCACCATCGGCGAGGAACAGGGACGAGGAGAGAACATGACCGCGACGGACCCTGCCCTCACCGCGCTCGCACAGCGCTGGTGCGCCCTCTCCCTGCTGCACGGCCGCATCGAGTCCCACATCGAACGCGCCCTGGAGTCGGGGCACGGTCTGAGCGCCCGCGAGTACTCGCTCCTCGACGTTCTCAGCCGCCAGCACGACGGCCCCGGCGGGCACCTCCAGATGAAGCAGGTCGCCGACGCCGTCGTGCTCAGCCAGAGCGCCACCACCCGGCTGGTCACCCGCCTTGAGGACCGGGGCCTGCTCACCCGCTACCTCTGCGCGACGGACCGGCGCGGCATCTACACCGACGTGACCGAGGCCGGCCGACAGCTCCTCGCCGAGGCCCGCCCCACCAACGACCGGGCCCTGCGCGAGGCGCTGGACGAGGCCGCGAAGAACCCGGAGCTGGCCCCGCTGGTCCGGGTCCTCGAAGGCGACCCCGTCACCGTCTGACCCACCGGCCCGCCGAGCCCCCGGCCGGGAGCCGTACGCTGCGGGCATGAGCGATCTTGAGATCCGTCCCGCCACCGCGGAGGACGTGCCCGCGATCGTCGCGATGCTCGCCGACGACCCCCTCGGCGCCCAGCGGGAGTCCCCGGACGACCCGGCGCCGTACCTCACCGCCTTCGCCCGGCTCGCGGACGACCCGAACCAGCACCTCGTCGTCGCCGCACGCGCCGGGAAGGTCGTGGGCACCCTTCAGCTGACGGTCGTCCCCGGGCTGTCCCGGCGCGGCGCCACCCGCTCGATCATCGAGGGGGTGCGCATCCACTCCGAGGAGCGCGGCAGCGGTCTGGGGACCCTGCTCATCGAGTGGGCCGTCGAGGAGTCCCGGCGCCTGGAGTGTGTACTGGTCCAGCTGACCTCCGACGCCACCCGCACCGACGCCCACCGCTTCTACGAGCGCCTCGGTTTCGAGGCGAGCCACGTGGGGTTCAAGCGGGCCCTCTGACGCCCTCCCTTTGCCGGCGAGCCTTGTACGCGAGCGCCCGTGTTTCACGTGAAACACGGGCGCTCGGTCAGCCGGAACGGGTCACCGCCCGGTCAGAGCCCCCGCCAGCCCTTCTCGTCCACCCCGCCCGGGACCGCGTCCCCGGGCTCGTACGGCTCCCGCGTGAAGACGAAGGAACCCAGGTCGAGATGGCTGACGCCGCCGTCGGGGCCGCGTACCACCCGGAGCGTCTCCCCGGCGTAGTACCCGTCCAGACCGATCCAGCCACCGTCGGGAAGCGCGCGGAACCTGGCGCTGCGGCCGGCACCCCGCAGGGGTTCCAGCACCACCCCGCGCTCCGCGCCGAGCCGCAGGCAGAACGAGTACGTCCCCCAGTACCAGGGGCCGGTGAGCGCCAGGAGCTCCTGGTCCACCTCGGACGCGGGCAGCGGGCGCCACGGCTCGGGAAGCCGCGGCTCGGCCTCCGCCACGATCCGTACGAGCTCGGCGGCGACGACCCCGGGCTGGGGGCCGCTCGTCGCGTTCGCGAGGGCCACACCGACCAGGCCCTCAGAGACGTCCACCCAGAGACCGGCGACGAAGCCGGGCAGCGAGCCGCCGTGGCCGATGAGCGTGCCGCTCTCCCCGTGGGCGAGCTGAAGCCCGAGGCCGTACCCCATCTGCACGTCACCGGCGGCCGGCGGCGCGGCGGGAACCCTCATCTCGGCGACGGTCGCCGCTCCCAGCACGCGGTCGTCGCCCTCCGCGAGGAAGACGCCGAACCGGCAGAGGTCCGCGGCGGTCGACCACAGCTGCCCGGCCGGGGCCATCACGCCCAGGTCCTCGGAGGGCTCGGGCAGCATCACATCGGCCCAGGGGTGCACCGCCCAGCCCCCGGCGTGCGGGGCGACGGGCTCCCCCGTCGTCCGGCGCATGCCGAGCGGCTCCAGGATCTCCGTGCGCAGCGCCTCCTCCCAGGAGACCCCGCGCACCGCCTCGACCAGGGAGCCGAGCAGGGTGTAGCCGGGGTTGGAGTAGTGGAAGCTCCGGCCCGTCGGGTGGAGCGCGGGCGTCTCCCCCAGGACGTCGGAGAGCTCGGGGCGCGTGGTTCCCGGCGTCCGCTCCCACCAGGGCGACGGCGTCTCCGCGGCGAGCCCCGCGGTGTGTCCGAGGAGCTGAGCCACGGTCACCTCGCCCACCCCCGTGCCGGGCAGGTGCTTCTCCAGGGGGTCGTCGAGACCGATCAGCCCTTCGTCGCGCAGCCGCAGGACGAGGACGGCGGTGAAGACCTTGGTGATCGATCCGATCCGGTACTGCGTGTCGGCGTCCGGGGCATGCCCGTCGACACAGGTACGGGAACCGCTCCAGACCATCGCTCCTCCGCGCGCGACGGCGCCCACGAAGGAAGGCGCGCGGCCCTCGCTCTGGGCGCGGGCCACGCGGTGCAGCAGGGAACGCTCGGTGGTGGGCAGCAGGGCTTCGAAGGCTGAGGTCATGCGACCGATCATGCCCCGCCGCACCACCCCGGCACGATCAGGTTTGTGCCATGTCCACGAAGCGCGAGTAGTGGCCCTGGAAGGCGACGGTGATCGTGGCCGTCGGACCGTTACGGTGCTTGCCGACGATGATGTCGGCCTCGCCGGCGCGCGGGGACTCCTTCTCGTACGCGTCCTCGCGGTGGAGCAGGATGACCATGTCGGCGTCCTGCTCGATGGAGCCGGACTCACGCAGGTCGGAGACCATCGGCTTCTTGTCGGTGCGCTGCTCGGGGCCACGGTTCAGCTGGGAGAGCGCGATCACCGGGAGTTCCAGCTCCTTGGCGAGGAGCTTCAGGTTTCGCGACATGTCGGAGACCTCCTGCTGACGGCTCTCCTGCCGCTTGGAGCCGCCGGACTGCATCAGCTGGAGGTAGTCGATGATGACGAGCTTGAGGCCGTTGCGCTGCTTGAGCCGGCGGCACTTGGCGCGGATCTCCATCATCGACAGGTTCGGGGAGTCGTCGATGTAGAGCGGGGCCTGGGAGACGTCCGGCATGCGGCGGGCGAGCCGGGTCCAGTCCTCGTCGGTCATGGTGCCGGAGCGCATGTGGTGCAGGGCGACCCGGGCCTCGGCCGACAGCAGGCGCATCGCGATCTCGTTGCGGCCCATTTCGAGCGAGAAGATGACGCTGGGCAGGTTGTGCTTGATCGACGCGGCCCGGGCGAAGTCCAGGGCGAGCGTCGACTTACCCATGGCGGGACGGGCCGCGATGATGATCATCTGACCGGGGTGGAGTCCGTTGGTGAGCGAGTCGAGATCGCTGAAGCCGGTGGGCACACCGGTCATCTCGCCGCTGCGGGAGCCGATCGCCTCGATCTCGTCGAGCGCGCCCTCCATGATGTCGCCGAGCGGCAGGTAGTCCTCGGTGGTCCGCTGCTCGGTGACCTTGTAGATCTCGGCCTGGGCGGAGTTCACGATCTCGTCGACGTCTCCGTCGGCCGCGTATCCCATCTGCGTGATCTTGGTGCCGGCCTCGACGAGCCGCCGCAGCACGGCCCGCTCGTGCACGATCTCCGCGTAGTACGAGGCGTTCGCCGCCGTCGGCACCGACTGGACCAGGGTGTGCAGGTACGAGGCGCCGCCGACGCGGTTGATCTCGCCGCGCTTGGTGAGCTCGGCGCCGACCGTGATGGGGTCGGCGGGCTCGCCCTTGGCGTACAGGTCGAGGATCGCGCCGAAGACCGTCTCGTGCGCGGGCTTGTAGAAGTCGTGGCCCTTGATGATCTCCACGACGTCGGCGATGGCGTCCTTGGAGAGCAGCATGCCGCCGAGCACGGACTGCTCGGCGTCGAGGTCCTGAGGGGGGACCCGCTCGAAACCGGAGAGTCCGCCGTCCCAGGGCCCGTCGCTGCCGCGCTCGTGCTGCTCGTCGCGGCCCCGGCCGCGCCCGCGACCCTCGCCACGGCCTTCGCCGCGCCCATCTCCGCGGCCTTCGCCCCGGGTGCGGACGGGCAGCCGGTCACTCGGTCCGCCGTCTGCCCAGGGGTCGTCCATGGGCTCGGGAACGCTCACCAGCCACCTCTTCCCGTCCGCTCCGCGGACCTCGCCGTGCCACTCCTTCTTACGCCACGGCCTTGATCAAAGAGTGGCTTTGCGTCCGCTTCTGGCGCGTCGGGCGCCGGTCCACGGTAGGCCCGCGCGGGGCATCAGCCAATCTGGTTATCCACAGGCTCTGTGGGTGAAGGCCCCAATGCTGTGGATAAGCTGCCGGATCCTGTGCACGGACCGGGGGACAGCCATGTGGACAAACTCATAGCCCCCACCCCGTCACCCCTCTGACCTGCACCTTTTCCATCCACGGGCTGTGGGGGAGAAAAACTTTTCACCCTGGACCACGATCAGAACAAACAGCCCACACCCGAAGCCCCGATCCCCTCAAGAGTAAGGATCACAAGTCCATTGCATCTGTTACCTGTGGACGATTAGATTGACCCCATGACCCAGGCCCCCACGAGCTCCAAGGCCGCACTGCGCCGGCACGACCGCGAGATCCTCTCACTCGCCCTGCCGGCCTTCGGCGCACTCGTCGCCGAACCGCTCTTCCTGATGGTGGACAGCGCCATCGTGGGACACCTCGGCACCCCCCAGCTCGCGGGCCTCGCCATCGCCGGCGCCCTGCTCTCCACCGCCGTCAGCATCTTCGTCTTCCTCGCCTACGCCACTACGGCCGCCGTCGCCCGACGCGTCGGCGCCGGCGATCTGCCCGCGGCCCTCCGGCAGGGCATCGACGGCATCTGGCTCGCCCTCCTCCTCGGCCTCGCCGTCGTCGCCGTCACCCTCCCCACGGCCCCGTGGCTGGTCCAGGTCTTCGGCGCCTCCGACACAGCCGCCCCCTACGCGACCACCTACCTGAGGGTCTCGATCCTGGGCATCCCCGCGATGCTCATCGTCCTGGCGGCCACCGGTGTCCTGCGCGGCCTCCAGGACACCCGGACCCCGCTCTACGTGGCCATCGGCGGCTTCGCGGTCAACGGCGCCCTCAACATCGGACTGGTCTACGGCGCCGGACTCGGCATCGCGGGCTCCGCCTGGGGCACTGTCATCGCCCAGTGCGGCATGGCCGCCGCGTACCTCGTCGTGGTCGTCCGGGGCGCACGGCGCCACGGCGCCTCGCTCCGGCCCGACGCCGGCGGCATCCGGGCCTCCGCCCAGGCCGGCGTACCGCTCCTGGTCCGTACGCTCTCCCTGCGCGCCGTCCTGATGATCGCCACCGCCGTCGCCGCCCGCCTGGGCGACACCGACGTCGCGGCCCACCAGATCATCCTCTCCCTGTGGAGCCTGATGGCCTTCGCCCTGGACGCCATCGCCATCGCCGGCCAAGCGATCATCGGCCGCTACCTCGGCGCCGACGACGCCGACGGCGCTCGCCAGGTCTGCCGCCGGATGGTCCAGTGGGGCGTGGTCTCCGGCGTGGTCCTCGGCCTGCTGCTCGTCCTGGCCCGCCCGCTCTTCATCCCGCTCTTCACCGGTGACCCCGCCGTGCAGTCCACGCTGCTCCCGGCTCTGCTCGTCGTGGCGCTCTCCCAGCCGATTTCCGGGGTCGTCTTCGTCCTCGACGGCGTCCTCATGGGCGCGGGTGACGGCCCCTACCTCGCCTGGGCCATGCTGATCACACTGGCGGTGTTCGCCCCCGTCGCACTGCTGGTACCGGTGTTCGGCGGTGGGCTGACCGCGCTCTGGTGGGCCATGACGCTGATGATGACGGTCCGGATGGGCACGCTCTGGTTCCGGATGCGCTCCGGCCGCTGGATCGTCACCGGGGCCACCCGCTGACCAAGGCCGTCGTTTCACGTGAAACATCGCAAACGACCGCAATCGCATGTTTCACGTGAAACAGCGGAAGGGCCGCGCTCCGTGAGGAGTGCGGCCCTTCCTTCTGCGCCGGAGCGCAGAACTGCTGGGAGCAGCGTTACGCGGCAACGACCTCGATGCCGAGCTTCGCGGCGACCTCGGGGTGCAGACGCACGAGCACCTGGTGCGAGCCCAGGGTCTTGATCGGCGAACCGAGCTCGACGCGACGCTTGTCGACCTCGGGGCCACCGGCGGACTTGATCGCCGAAGCGACGTCGGCCGGGGTCACGGAGCCGAAGAGACGGCCGGCGTCGCCGGAGCGAACGGCCAGGCGCACCTTCGTGCCCTCGAGCTTGGCCTTGACCTCGTTGGCCTGCTCGATGGTCGCGATCTCGTGGATCTTGCGGGCGCGGCGGATCTGCGCCACGTCCTTCTCGCCACCCTTGGTCCAGCGGATCGCGAAACCACGCGGGACCAGGTAGTTGCGAGCGTAGCCGTCCTTGACCTCGACGACGTCGCCGGCCGCACCGAGGCCGGAGACTTCCTGGGTGAGGATGATCTTCATTTTTCGGTCACCCTTCCCTTATCGCGCGGTGGACGTGTAGGGCAGCAGCGCCATCTCACGGCTGTTCTTGACGGCCGTGGCGACGTCACGCTGGTGCTGCGTGCAGTTGCCGGTCACGCGGCGGGCACGGATCTTGCCGCGGTCGGAAATGAACTTCCGCAGCATGTTCGTGTCCTTGTAGTCCACGTACGCGGTCTTGTCCTTGCAGAACGCGCAGACCTTCTTCTTAGGCTTGCGCACAGGCGGCTTCGCCATGGTGTTTCTCCTGTGTGATCAAGAAGTGTGGGGTACGAGCTGCCCCCGGGGGCCGCTTCCGGACGGACCGGAAGGAGGTCCCTAGAAGGGGGGCTCGTCCGAGTAGCCGCCGCCGGAGTTGCCACCCCAGCCGCCACCGCCGCCGCCGCCGGCCTGCTGGCCGCCGCCGGAGGAGGAGCCACCAGTGGCCCACGGGTCGTCGGCGGGAGCACCGCCGCCGCCCTGCTGGCCGCCGCCGGAGTTGCCACCCCAGCCGCCGCCACCCTGCTGGCCACCGCCGCCGCCGAATCCGCCGCCGCCACCCTGACCACCGCGGCCGGTGGTCTTGGTGACCTTGGCCGTGGCATTGCGCAGGCTGGGGCCGACTTCCTCGACGTCCAGCTCGAAGACCGTGCGCTTGACGCCCTGGTTGTCCTCGTAGGACCGCTGCTTCAGCCGGCCCTGCACGACGACGCGCATGCCGCGCTGAAGGGACTCGGCGACGTTCTCCGCCGCCTGACGCCAGACCGAGCAGGTCAGGAACAGGCTCTCGCCGTCCTTCCACTCGTTGGTCTGACGGTCGAAGGTGCGGGGAGTGGACGCGACGCGGAACTTCGCGACCGCCGCACCGGACGGGGTGAAGCGCAGCTCGGGGTCGTCGACGAGATTGCCGACGACCGTGATGACGGTCTCGCCTGCCATGGGTGAACCTCTCGGCGGGATTGCTTCTGGCTGCTTGCTGCTACTCGGACCCGATTACCTCTGAGCGAAAGCTCAGTGGGTCTCGGGACGGAGGACCTTGGTCCGGAGGACCGACTCGTTCAGGTTCATCTGGCGGTCGAGCTCCTTGACGACCGCAGGCTCGGCCTGCAGGTCGATGACCGAGTAGATGCCCTCGGGCTTCTTCTTGATCTCGTAGGCGAGACGACGACGGCCCCAGGTGTCGACCTTCTCGACCTTTCCGTTGCCCTCACGGACGACGGAGAGGAAGTTCTCGATCAGCGGGGAGACAGCGCGCTCCTCGAGATCGGGGTCGAGGATGACCATCACCTCGTAGTGACGCATGTGGAACCCACCTCCTTTGGACTCAGCGGCCACGGTCGTTCCGTGGCAGGAGGGTCGTGATGCGTGATGCGACGGCGTCCCAGCTGGGAGTACCAGGGCAGACACCGGCGCAGACCGTACAGAGTACCTGCACATCGCCTTGCGGTTGAAATCCGGCGGGGAGGGGACGCAATCTGTACACATCGGACGTCGGCGGCGCTAAGATGCGCCGCCCTCCGCACGGCACGCCAGGAGGTGCCCCATGGCACAGGCAATGCGACCCGACCCCGGCCACTCCCTCTTCGCCACGGACGGCAAGCCGCACCCGCTCGTGGACACGCTGCTCGCCGTCACCCTGGTGCTGGGCATCCTGTCCTTCGTCACGGCGCAGTTCCACAACCTGCACCTGCTGAGCTCGTGGTCGGGCCTGATCGGCATCCTGACCGGGGCCTACGGGCAGTTCATCTCCGTCACCACCCGCGAGCGCTTCTTCCTGATCATCGGTCTCGGCGCCTCGGCCGTGGGTTTCTTCCTCGGCATGGCGCACGGAGGACTGTTCGGCGGCGTGATCAGCTGACCTGACGACCGACGCCGAGCACGTCAGGGCCACCGCGGCCCTCCGGGGCGCTCCTCGGTCGCAGTAGGCTTCGGCGCGAGAGCCGGAGCCCCTGACCGATGGGGACACACCTGCCGAGGAGCGCCCCGCATGAGCCTGACCCTGAGGACCATCAGCCGAGAGCAGCATCTGGCGTACATCCAGACCCTGCCCGGCGCGAGCCACTGCCAGGTCCCGGCGTGGGCGGACGTGAAGACCGAGTGGCGCTCGGAGAACCTCGGCTGGTTCGACAAGAACGGCGAGCTCGTCGGCGTCGGCCTGGTGCTCTACCGGCAGCTGCCCAAGCTCAAGCGCTACCTGGCCTACCTCCCCGAGGGCCCGGTCATCAACTGGCACGCCCCCAACCTCGACGAGTGGCTCCAGCCGATGCTGGCCCACCTCAAGCAGCAGGGCGCCTTCTCCGTGAAGATGGGCCCGCCGGTCGTCATCCGCCGCTGGGACGCGGCCGCGATCAAGTCCGGCATCCAGGACCCGGACGTCAAGCGCCTCAAGGACGTCCAGGCCACGGTCGTCGAGCCGCGCGCCTTCGAGGTCGCCGACCGGCTGCGCCGGATGGGCTGGCAGCAGGCCGAGGACGGCGGCGCCGGCTTCGGCGACGTGCAGCCCCGCTACGTCTTCCAGGTCCCGCTGGCCAACCGCTCCCTGGACGACGTCCTCAAGGGCTTCAACCAGCTGTGGCGCCGCAACATCAAGAAGGCCGAGAAGGCCGGCGTCGAGGTCGTCCAGGGCGGCTACGAGGACCTCGCCGAGTGGCAGCGCCTGTACGAGATCACCGCGGTCCGCGACAAGTTCCGGCCGCGCCCGCTCTCGTACTTCCAGCGCATGTGGAACGTCCTCAACAGCGAGGACCCCAACCGGATGCGCCTCTACTTCGCCCGCCACAACGGCGTGAACCTCTCCGCGGCGACGATGCTCGTCGTCGGCGGGCACGTCTGGTACTCGTACGGCGCCTCCGACAACATCGGCCGCGAGGTCCGCCCGTCCAACGCCATGCAGTGGCGGATGCTCCGCGACGCGTACGCGATGGGCGCGACCGTCTACGACCTGCGCGGCATCTCCGACTCGCTCGACGAGACCGACCACCTCTTCGGCCTGATCCAGTTCAAGGTCGGCACGGGCGGCGAGGCCGTGGAGTACGTCGGCGAATGGGACTTCCCGCTGAACAAGCTCCTGCACAAGGCGCTCGACATCTACATGTCGCGCCGCTGACGCTCCCCGCGGGGCTTGCGTACCCTCGTAGTTCCGCGGGTTTCGTACACATCTCCGACACCCCACCGCAGCCATCAGAAAGGTTCCGGGCCGGCCATGGCGCTCTCCCTCTACGTCGACACCGCTCGCTGGCGGGCGCACCAGAAGACCGTGATCGACCAGTTCCCCGGTCTGATCCCGGTCTGCAAGGGCAACGGCTACGGCTTCGGCCACGAGCGGCTCGCCGAGGAGGCGGCCCGGTTCGGAGCCGACATGCTCGCGGTGGGGACCACGTACGAAGCCGCGAAGATCAAGGACTGGTTCGGCGGTGACCTGCTGGTCCTGACGCCGTTCCGGCGCGGCGAGGAGCCGGTGCCGCTGCCCGACCGGGTGATCCGCTCCGTCTCCTCCGTGGACGGCGTGCACGCCCTGGTCGGCGCGCGTGTCGTCATCGAGGTCATGAGCTCCATGAAGCGGCACGGCGTCCGCGAGGAGGAACTCGCGCTGCTCGCCTCCGCGATCGAGGACGTGCGTCTGGAGGGCTTCGCCCTGCACCTGCCGCTCGACCGCCCGGACGGCACGGACGCCGTCGAGGAGGTCATCTCCTGGATGGACCGGCTGCGGGCCGCCCGGCTGCCGCTGCACACCATGTTCGTGAGCCATCTGCGGGCCGAGGAGCAGGCCCGGCTCCAGCAGCAGTTCCCGCAGACCCGCTTCCGCGCCCGGATCGGCACCCGGCTCTGGCTGGGCGACCACGAGGCCACCGAGTACCGCGGTTCGGTCCTCGACGTCACCCGGGTCGCCAAGGGCGACCGCTTCGGCTACCGCCAGCAGAAGGCCGCCTCGGACGGCTGGCTGGTCGTCGTCGCCGGCGGCACCTCGCACGGCGTGGGCCTGGAGGCCCCGAAGGCGATGCACGGCGTGATGCCGCGCGCCAAGGGCGTGGCCCGGGCCGGTCTGGCCACGGTGAACCGCAATCTGTCGCCGTTCGTGTGGGCGGGCAAGCAGCGCTGGTTCGCCGAGCCGCCGCACATGCAGGTCTCGATCCTCTTCGTGCCGGCCGACGCGCAGGAGCCTCAGGTCGGCGACGAGCTGACCGCGCACCTGCGCCACACCACGACGCAGTACGACCGGATCGTCGAGCGCTGAGGCGACGGGCCGGCCGTACGGTCACACGCCGTACGGCCGCGCGCCGCGGTCACCCCCGGGAGCCCTGGGCCCCGGGGGTTCCCCATGTCACCAGCATCTCCTGAGCGCCGGTCTCCGGCGTCGGGGCCGCGTGCCGGGCCGGATGCGCCGCCCTGCCCGCGACGAAGACGTCCGGGGTGCCGTCCAGGACGCCGCCCGAGGGGTCGTCCGAGCCGTCGCGCCGGACCGGGTCTTTCTCGGGCGCCAGAACGTCCCGCACGACCATGACGCAGAGGTACAGCGTGCCCAGCAGGTGCAGGACGACCACGAAGTGGTAGCCGTCGAGAGGCAGCCCCTGCTTGCTGCCGCTGCCGGTGAACGCGAGGTACATCCAGATCCCGAGGAAGTACAGCACCTCGCAGGACTGCCAGATCAGGAAGTCACGCCAGCGTGGCCGGGCGAGGGCGGCGAGCGGCACCAGCCACAGCACGTACTGCGGTGAATAGACCTTGTTCGTGAGGACGAACGCGGCGACCATCAGGAACGCCAGCTGGGCGAGCCGGGGCCGGCGCGGCGCGGCGAAGGCCAGCCAGGCGAGGCCGCCGGCGGCGAGCACCAGGAGCAGCAGCGCGTACAGGTTGGCCCGGTCGGGCGGAATGGCCGTGCCGCCGCGCTGGCTGACGAGCAGCCAGATGGAGCCGAAGTCCACGTTCCGGTCACGGCTGAAGAGGTAGAACTGCTTCCAGCCGTCGGACGCGAGGAGCATCACCGGCAGGTTCACCACGAGCCAGGACCCCACCGCCCCGAGCAGCGCGGCGCCGAAGGCGCGCAACCGCCCCGCCCGTACGCAGAGCAGCAGCAGGGGCCACAGGAGGAGCACCGGGTAGAACTTGGCGGCGACGGCGAGACCGAGCAGGATGCCGGCCGCGAGCGGCCGGGAGCGGGACCACATGAGGATCGAGGCGGCGGTGAGGGCCACGGCCAGCAGATCCCAGTTGATCGTGGCGGTGAGGGCCACGGAGGGCGCCAGGGCGACCAGCAGGCCGTCCCAGGGGCGGTGCCGGTGCGTCCGGGCCACACAGACGGCGAGGACGGCCGCGCAGACCATCAGCAGGCCGGCGTTGACCAGCCAGTACGCCTGCTCCTGGCCCTGGAGCTCGCCGCCGGGCGTCAGCCAGGACGCGACCTCCATGAAGAGCCCGGTCAGGACGGGGTACTCCAGGAACGGTATGTCGCCGGGGAGCCGGTCGAAGTACGGGATCAGGCCCTCGGCGAAGCCGCGCCCGGCGAACAGGTGCGGGATGTCCGAGTAGCAGGCGTGGGTGTACTGGGAGGTGGTGCCCCGGAACCAGGCCCAGTTGTAGCAGGGCAGTTTCTGCACCATGCCGAGGGCGAACATGCCGATGGCCACCAGGGCGATCACGCGCACCGGAGTGAACTGCCCGCCCGCGGGGCCGCTGCCCGGCAGGGAGTGACGCCCGTAGCGGCCGCCGATGAGTTCGCTGCCCGCGGCGGCCACCTCGTCGCGCCGGGTGGGGGCGACGGTCGGGGGCTTCTCCCCGTGCGCTCCGTCCGGCGCCGCGGGCCCGTCCAGGGGGCCGCTCGTCTTCTTCAGGCTCGGCATGGGTGACATCCTGCCGTACGCCCCTGGGAATCCGGCCCCACGACCGGTACGGGAAACGCGGGAACGGCGGCGGGCCCCCTTGTTTCACGTGAAACGCGAGGGCCACGGCCCGTCGGGGCCCGCATGTTTCACGTGAAACGGCCGAGGGCCGCCGCGGTCCGCTTCGCACGTGCTGTACGAAGCGGGCCGTGGCGGCCCTCGCCGCGCCGGTGTACCGCCCTCGGGTCGGGACACCGGCCACCTCAGTCGAAGATGCTTCCGCCTCCGGTGGTTTCCTCGGTGGGCTCTCCGCCGGTGTCGCCGCCGTTGCCGCCGCCGCCGCTGTTGTTGCCGCCGCCGTTGTTACCGCCGTTGGAGTCGCCGCCGCTGTCGGAGCCTCCCGGGCCGGTCGTCGTACCCGACGGTGTCGGAGCCGTGGTGCCGGTCGGTGTCGGTTCGGTCGTCCCGCCGGTGCCGCCGCCGTTGTTGTTGCCGCCGCCCGAGTCCTCGCAGTTCCAGCTGTCCCAGATGCTGCAGGTGGTCTTGCCGGGCGTGGGCTTCGTGGTGGTCGGACGGCCCGTGTCGGTGGGCGTCGGCGGGGGAGTCGTCGTCGGAGCGGTGGTGGCCGTCTCGGTCGGCGTCGCCGTCTCGGTCGGGGTCGGGGTCGGGGTCGGCTTGGGCGTGGCGCCACCGCCGTATACCGCCTGGGCGTCCGCCAGCTTCTCCGGCTCCGGGAACTCCTCGACGGGCAGGTCCGCGACGGCGTCCGTCATGTAGTCGTTCCAGATCTGGGACGGGAAGGACGAGCCGTGGATCGAGTCCTGGCCACCCGTGCCGTACATCTCCAGGAACTCGCGGCCCTTCTTCGACTCGTCGTCGTCGAAGCGGAACATGTCGATCGCCGTCGAGAGCTGCGGGGTGTAGCCGACGAACCAGGCCGACTTGTTCTTGTCGGTGGTACCGGTCTTGCCAGCCACGTGACGCCCCGGGATGGCGGCGTTCTTGCCGGTGCCGCCCTTGTCCTCGACCACGCTGCGGAGCACGTCGGTGATGTTGGAGGAGATGGCCGAGGAGAACGCCTGCTTCGGGGCCGCCTCGTGCTGGTAGATGACCTGGCCCTGCTTGAGCACCTTGGTCACGGAGTACGGCTCGTTGCGCTCGCCCTGGTTGGCGAAGGTGGCGTAGGAGCCGGCCATGCGGATCGCGCTGGGGCTGGAGATGCCGAGCGAGAAGGACGGGACCTCGCCCTTCACCAGGGAGTCGGGCCGCAGACCGGCGGAGATGGCCATGTCACGCACCTTGTCGATGCCGACGTCCATGCCGAGCTGCACGAAGGGGGAGTTGGCGGAGACGACCATGGCCTTGCGCAGGCTGATGTTGCCGTAGCTGGTGTCACCCTCGTTGTTCTGCTTCCACTCCTCTCCTTCCTCGTTGTGCCAGATCTCACCCCTGTAGTCGCGGACCTTGAGGTCGTCCTTGCCGTTGTAGCGGCTCTTGTCGGGGTCGACCAGGGTGCGCGTGGAGGCGTCCTGCTCCGCGCCTCCCTCCGGGTCACGCACGCCGTCCTTCATGGCGGCGGCGAGGACGAAGGGCTTGAACGTCGAGCCCACCTGGGCGCCGGTCTCGTCGGCGTTGTTGGTGTAGTGCTTGGTCGCGTCCTGACCGCCGTACAGCGCGACGATCTTCCCGGTCTTGACGTCGACGGAGGCACCGCCGAACTCGACGTGGGTGTCGTCCTCCGGACGCTTCTTCTCGTCGATGTACTCGTCGTAGATCTTCTTGACCGAGTCCTCCATCGCCTTCACCTTCTTCTTGTCGAAGGTGGTGTGGATCTCGTATCCGCCCAGATCCAGGGCCTCGGCGCTGATGTCGTACTTGCTGCGGAAGTTGGCCTTCGCGGTGGCGACCAGGTAACCGATCTGGCCGCTCAGCTGGGCGTCCTGCTTCGGCTTCTGGATCTTCGGAAGGGTCGTGTACTTCGCCCGCTCCTCGGCCGGAATCTTCCCGTCCTTGACCATCTCGTCGAGGATCCAGCTCCAGCGCTCGGTGAGACGCGCCAGGTTGTTCGCGGGGGTGGCGTTGGGGTCGACCTCGGGGTAGCCGGCGGGGTCGAAGTACGTGGCGCCCTTGAGGACGGAGGCGAGCACCGCCGACTCGCTGGCGTTGAGGTGCTTGGCGTCCTTGTTGAAGTACGCCCGGGACGCGGCCTGGATGCCGTAGGCACCGCGGCCGTAGTACGCGGTGTTGAGGTAGCCCACCAGGATGTCGGGCTTCTCGACCTCGTTGCCGACCTTGATGGAGATGAAGAGTTCCTTCATCTTCCGGGAGAGGGTCTGCGACTGGTCGGCGAGCAGACCGTTCTTCACGTACTGCTGGGTGATGGTCGAGCCGCCTTGGGTCTCCCCGCCCTTCGCCATGTTCCACACGGCGCGGCCGATGCCCATCGGGTCGACGCCCCAGTCCGTGCGGAACGTCTTGTTCTCGGCCGAGATCACGGCTTCCTGCATGACCTTCGGAATCTGGTCGATGCCGACGATCTGGCGGTTCTGCCCGGCGCCGGTGGCGACCATGCGGCTGCCGTCGGCCCAGTAGTAGATGTTGTTCTGCGAAGTGGCGGTCGCGTCCACCTTGGGGATGACGACCTGCGAGTACGCGAAGACCGCGCCGCCCATGAGGAGCGCGCAGAAGAACAGGAACGTACCCGTCACGAGCCTCCAGGACGGCATCCAGCGACGCCAGCCGTCCTTGTCGTGGCGCGGGTAGTCGATCAGCCGCTTCTTGCCCGGCGGACGGCCACCGGGACCGCCGCCCCGTCCGCCACCGCCACCGCCGCCACCACGACGGCCACCGCCGCCACCAGGGCCGTTTGGTCCACCGGGACCGGGCGCGGGCGCGCGTCGGCGACCGCCCCGCTGTGCGGCGCGCCGGGCCTCCGCGCGGCCGCCGTACGGCCGCGCTTCCTCCCCGTGGGAGGACGACGAGGCCCCCCCGTACGCGCCGGACGCCCCGTAGGGGGCCGGCGATCCGTACGGGGGCGTCCCCGTACCGGTGTCATGGGCCGGGGCCGACCTGCGGCCCGTCGGCTGCTGGGCGGCGCGTCGTGCCGCCGCACGGCCGCCCGTCGGCGGCTCCTGCGACGGCATCCTGCGACGATGCTCGCTCATCGAACGACTACTCCTCGGGCAGGCGTGTACGCCTGGAAGCGGCAGTTGAGTTCCGGTCCCCCCGAAATGCGCACGACCGGAGCCCATGGAAGGCCCCTTTCGTATCGCAGCCGGTCACCCGCTGCACTGACGCCCCAGCGCTGCGCCTGGTTCCCGGTGGTGTGCATGCCGCACAGACTACGCACGGCCAAAACCCCTCTTGCGCCGGAGTTCACCCCAAATCAGGCAAGTCGCACGCTGTGAATTGACGATGTGACGCCGGTCACGGCACCCCTACTTGTCGGACCTCTCGGGCCGTTCTATCGTCATGATGTATCGAGTCGATACATCAGCACGGCATAAAGGTTTCCGAGAGCGGACCGCGGGACGGAGGAGGCGACGAATGAGCAGACGCTCGGGCATCCTCGAATTCGCCGTTCTCGGCCTGCTGCGCGAGGCCCCCATGCACGGCTACGAGCTGCGCAAGCGCCTCAACACCTCGCTCGGCATCTTCCGGGCGTTCAGCTACGGCACGCTCTACCCGTGCCTCAAGACGCTGGTCGCCAACGGCTGGTTGATCGAGGAGCCGGGCAGCGCCCCCGAGGAGGCCCTCGCCTCGTCACTCGCAGGGCGCCGGGCCAAGATCGTCTACCGGTTGACGCCGGAAGGTAAGGAGCACTTCGAGGAGCTCCTCTCCCACACCGGCCCCGACGCCTGGGAGGACGAGCACTTCGCCGCCCGCTTCGCGTTCTTCGGCCAGACCGAGCGCGAGGTGCGGATGCGCGTCCTCGAAGGCCGCCGCAGCCGGCTGGAGGAGCGCCTGGAGAAGATGCGCGCCTCCCTCGCCCGGACGCGCGAGCGCCTCGACGACTACACGCTTGAGCTCCAGCGCCACGGAATGGAGTCCGTGGAGCGCGAAGTGCGCTGGCTGAACGAGCTCATCGAGAGCGAACGGGCGGGGCGCGACCAGCGCCCCGGCCCCGACGCTCCGCACGACAACGATTCTGGAGAGACGGGCGGCCTGCCCCGGCACGGGGGCAGTACCCGGCCGGATCCGTCCGATGACACCACCAAGTGAAACCCTGCGCCAGCAGGGCTTCCACGATCACACAGGGAGCAACCGGAATGGGTTCGGTTCGCGTAGCCATCGTCGGCGTGGGCAACTGCGCCGCGTCGCTGGTGCAGGGCGTCGAGTACTACAAGGACGCCGACCCGGCGACCAAGGTGCCCGGCCTGATGCACGTCCAGTTCGGCGACTACCACGTCGGTGACGTCGACTTCGTCGCCGCCTTCGACGTCGACGCGAAGAAGGTCGGCCTCGACCTCTCCGACGCCATCGGCGCCAGCGAGAACAACACCATCAAGATCTGCGACGTCCCGAACACGGGCGTCACGGTCCAGCGCGGCCACACGCTCGACGGTCTCGGCAAGTACTACCGCCAGACCATCGAGGAGTCCGCCGAGGAGCCGGTCGACGTCGTCCAGATCCTCAAGGACCGCCAGGTCGACGTCCTCGTCTGCTACCTGCCCGTCGGTTCCGAGGACGCGGCGAAGTTCTACGCCCAGTGCGCCATCGACGCCAAGGTCGCCTTCGTCAACGCCCTCCCGGTCTTCATCGCCGGCACCAAGGAGTGGGCGGACAAGTTCACCGAGGCCGGTGTCCCGATCGTCGGCGACGACATCAAGTCGCAGGTCGGCGCGACCATCACGCACCGCGTGATGGCCAAGCTGTTCGAGGACCGCGGTGTCCGTCTTGAGCGCACCATGCAGCTCAACGTCGGCGGCAACATGGACTTCAAGAACATGCTGGAGCGCGACCGCCTGGAGTCCAAGAAGATCTCCAAGACGCAGGCCGTCACCTCGCAGATCCCGGACCGCGAGCTGGGCGAGAAGAACGTCCACATCGGCCCGTCGGACTACGTGGCCTGGCTGGACGACCGCAAGTGGGCGTACGTGCGCCTCGAAGGCCGCGCCTTCGGCGACGTCCCGCTCAACCTGGAGTACAAGCTCGAGGTCTGGGACTCCCCGAACTCGGCCGGCGTCATCATCGACGCCCTGCGTGCCGCGAAGATCGCCAAGGACCGCGGCATCGGCGGCCCGATCCTCTCCGCGTCCTCGTACTTCATGAAGTCCCCGCCGGTGCAGTACTTCGACGACGAGGCCCTGGCCAACGTCGAGAAGTTCATCAAGGGCGAGGTCGAGCGCTGACCCTTCGAGGTCCGATGCGTTTCACCTGACGAGGGTCCCCGCGGCACTGCCCGGGGACCCTCGCCGTATGTGAGTCTTGCTGCCATGTCCGTCGTACGTGATCTGCGCGTACTGCTGCGCCTGCGCGACTTCCGCCGCCTGCTCGCCGTCCGGCTGCTCTCCCAGTGCGCCGACGGCGTCTACCAGGTGGCCCTGGCCACGTACGTCGTCTTCTCCCCCGAGAAACAGGCGTCCGCCGCCGCCATCGCCTCCGCCATGGCCGTCCTCCTGCTCCCGTACTCCCTCGTCGGCCCCTTCGCGGGAGTCCTCCTCGACCGCTGGCCGCGCCGCCAGGTCTTCCTCTACGGGAACCTCCTCCGCGCCCTGCTCGCCGCCGGCACCGCCGTACTGATCCTCGCCTCCGTCCCGGACTGGATCTTCTACGCCTCGGCGCTCTCCGTCACGGCCGTCAACCGCTTCGTCCTCGCGGGACTCTCCGCCGCGCTGCCCCGGGTGGTCGACGAGGAACGGCTCGTCGTGGCCAACTCGCTCTCCCCCACCGCCGGCACCCTCGCCGCCACCGTCGGCGGCGGACTCGCCTTCGGCATCCGGCTTCTCGCCGACGAGTCCGACGCGGCCGTGGTCGCCTTCGGCGCCGTCCTCTACCTCTGCGCCGCGCTCGCCTCGCTGCGGATCCCCCGCGCGCTGCTCGGCCCCGACCCGGACCAGGTGCCGCCCCGGCTCGCCACGGCGCTCGTCAGCACGGCCCGGGGCCTCGCCGCCGGGCTCCGCCATCTCTCCGAACGCCGCCCGGCCGCCCGCGCGCTCACCACCGTCGGGCTGATGCGCTTCTGCTACGGCGCGCTGCTCGTGACCGTCCTCATGCTCAGCCGGTACGCCTGGAGCACCACCGAGTCCGAGGGGCTGGGTCTGCTGGGCATCGCCGTCGCCGCCTCCGGCGCCGGCTTCTTCGCCGCCGCGGTCCTCTCGCCCTGGGCGGTGGGACGGTTCGGGCCCTTCGGCTGGATGACCCTGTGCGCGGGCGCCGCCGCCGTCCTCGTACCGGCGCTCGCGCTGCCCTTCGCGCCCGCGCCCTTCCTCGTCGCCGCCTTCGTCCTGGGGCTCATCACCCAGGGAGCGAAGATCGCGACCGACACCGTGGTGCAGACGAGCGTGGACGACGCCTTCCGGGGGCGGGTCTTCTCCCTCTACGACGTGCTCTTCAACGTCGCCTTCGTGGCCGCGGCCGGGGTCGCCGCCCTGATGCTGCCGCCGGACGGGCGCTCCCCGCTGCTGATCGGACTGGTGGCGGCCGGCTACGCGGCCATCGCGCTGCTGCTGCGCGGGGAACGCGCCCGGAGGTGATGTTTCACGTGAAACACCGGCGGAGCCGTCACGGCGCTCCCGTCCCGGTGTTTCACGTGAAACACGGGCGCGTCAGTCGCGCGCGGCCCACCACTCCTTGAGCGCGGCCACGGCCTGCTCGTACTCCATCGGACCGTTCTCCAGGCGCAGCTCCAGCAGGAACTTGTACGCCTGCCCGACGGCGGGCCCCGGCTTGATCTCCAGGATCTGCTGGATCTGGTTGCCGTCGAGGTCGGGACGGATCGAGTCCAGCTCCTCCTGCTCCTGGAGCTGGGCGATGCGGTCCTCCAGGCCGTCGTAGGCGCGGGAGAGCGCGGACGCCTTGCGCTTGTTGCGCGTGGTGCAGTCCGAGCGGGTCAGCTTGTGGAGACGGGAGAGGAGCGGGCCGCCGTCGCGGACGTAGCGGCGTACGGCCGAGTCGGTCCATTCGCCCGTCCCGTAGCCGTGGAAGCGCAGGTGCAGCTCCACGAGCCGCGAGACGTCCTTGACCAGCTCGTTGGAGTACTTCAGCGCGGTCATGCGCTTCTTGGTCATCTTGGCGCCGACCACCTCGTGGTGGTGGAAGGAGACCCGGCCGTCCTTCTCGAAGCGGCGGGTACGCGGCTTGCCGATGTCGTGGAGGAGCGCGGCGAGGCGCAGCACCAGGTCCGGGCCGTCCTCCTCCAGGTCGATCGCCTGGTCCAGCACGGTCAGGGAGTGCTCGTACACGTCCTTGTGCCGGTGGTGCTCGTCGCTCTCCAGCCGCAGCGCGGGCAGCTCGGGGAGGACGTGCGCGGCGAGACCGGTGTCGACGAGCAGGCCGAGGCCCTTCCGCGGGTGGGCGGCGAGCAGCAGCTTGTTCAGCTCGTCCCGGACGCGCTCGGCGGAGACGATCTCGATCCGGTCCGCCATCTCCGTCATCGCCGTGACGACCTCGGGGGCGACCTCGAAGTCGAGCTGGGCGGCGAAGCGGGCCGCCCGCATCATGCGCAGGGGGTCGTCCGAGAAGGACTCCTCGGGCGTGCCGGGGGTGCGCAGCACGCGGGCCGCGAGATCCTCCAGGCCGCCGTACGGGTCGACGAACTCCTTCTCGGGGAGCGCCACGGCCATCGCGTTGACGGTGAAGTCACGCCGGACGAGGTCCTCGTCGATGGAGTCGCCGTAGGAGACCTCGGGCTTGCGGGAGGTGCGGTCGTACGCCTCGGAGCGGTACGTCGTGACCTCGATCTGGTAGCCGTCCTTCTGCGAGCCGACCGTCCCGAAGGCGATCCCGACCTCCCAGACGGCGTCGGCCCAGGGGCGGACGATCTTCAGGACGTCCTCGGGGCGGGCGTCCGTGGTGAAGTCCAGATCGTTGCCGAGCCGGCCGAGGAGGGCGTCCCGTACCGAGCCGCCGACCAGGGCGAGGCGGAATCCGGCCTCCTGGAAACGGCGTGCGAGGTCGTCGGCGACAGGGGACACGCGCAGCAGTTCGCTGACGGCGCGGCGCTGTACCTGGCTCAGTTCGGTCGAGGTGTCTTCGTTGGCGTTCGGCACAACAGAAAAGGGTACGTGCACCGCTCCGCCCCGACGCCCCCGTTTTCCCGGCGGCCCCTCCGCTCCGGGCCCGGCGCACCTGTGGGCTTCCTGTGAAAACGGGCCTCTCCGGCGTCATCGGCTGGAGGAGTCCCCGGCACTCGGTCCCGCTGTGCCTCGTTACCATGCCTGGACACAGCAACCGGGCACCACTGGCATCACGGGCACCACCGACAACGACGAGGACGGGCGAACGCGTGGCTGAGGCGGCAGCTTTCCAGGGAACCGGTCCCTCACCTGCCCGCCGATGGCTGCGGCGCACCCTCACCATCGCCGTCGGAGCGCCCCTCCTCGCCGGGCTCCTCCAGACCCCCCCGGCGTCGGCCCAGCCCGCCGAGGAGGGCCCGGTCTCCCGGACCGTCGATGTGTCCATCGACACGCTCGCCCCGAGCGCCCCGGTCGAGGGGGACACCGTCACCGTCACCGGGACGCTGACCAACCGCGGCAAGCGGGCCATCACGGACGCCACGGTCAACCTGCGGGTCGGCCCGCGGATGGACAGCCGCAGCGAGATCGACCAGGTCGCCCGCAGGAAGGGCTTCCGCTCCGACAGCGATCCGCGGCCGCTGGACGCCGTCCCCGAGATCGACATCCCCCGGCTCGACGTCGGTGTCACCCGCGACTTCCGGATCTCCGTGCCGGTCGCCAAGCTGGACCTCGACGAGGAGGGCGGCGTCTACCAGCTGGGCGTCTCCCTCACCGGGCAGACCTCGGACCGGCAGTACGACCGCGTCCTCGGCATCGAGCGGACCTTCCTTCCCTACCAGCCCGAGCCGACCGACAAGCGCACCCAGCTCACGTACCTCTGGCCGCTGATGTCCTCGGCCCACATCTCGGCCGACACCGCCTCGGACGACCAGCAGACCCCCGTCTTCCAGGACGACGAACTGGCCGAGGAGCTCCGTCCCGGCGGTCGGCTCGACGAGCTGGTCACCCTGGGCCAGGGCCTCCCGGTCACCTGGGTGATCGACCCGGACCTGCTGGCCTCCGTCGACGCCATGGCCAACGGCTACCGCGTCAAGGACGGCACCGGGCACACCGCGGGCACCGAGGCGAACCGGAAGCTGGCGGAGCGCTGGCTCGGCATGCTGGAGAAGGCGGTCCAGGGCCGCAAGGTCGTCGCGCTGCCCTTCGCCGACCCCGACCTCGCCTCCCTCGCCCACCACGGCAAGGCCGTCCCCGGCTCGCTGCAGCACCTCCAGTCGGCGACGCAGCTGGCCGAGTCGACCGTCGAGACGATCCTCCACGTCCAGCCGGCCACCGACTTCGCCTGGCCCGTCGAAGGCGCCGTCGACCCCTCGATCATGGCGGTCTCGACCTCGGCGGGCGCCCGCAAGGTGATCGCCCGCAGCGACAGCATCCAGGACGACGACCTCCCCTACACGCCGACCGCGGCCCGCCCCCTCGGCGGCGGGACCACGGCGGTGGTGAGCGACGCCGAGCTGTCGACCGCCTTCCAGGGCGACATGGTCCGGGCCGAGACCTCGACGCTGGCCGTCCAGGAGTTCCTGGCCCAGACGCTCGCGATCACCCTGGAGCAGCCGCAGGACCAGCGCAGCGTCGTGGTCGCCCCGCAGCGCCGCCCGAGCGTGGCCCAGGCCCAGGCGATGGCCGCCGCCGTGCGCGGCCTCGGCGCCAAGCGCTGGACCCAGCCGCTCGACCTGGTCGCCGCGGCCGCCGTCAAGCCCGATCCGGACGCCTCCACGACGGTTCCGCGCGCCTCGCAGTACCCGAAGAAGCTCCGCGACAGCGAGCTGCCGGTGCAGGCGTTCCGGGACATGAAGACCACGCGCGACGAGCTGGACGACTTCAAGGTCATCCTCACGGACGCCACCCGGGTCGTCCCCCCGGTCGGCAACGCGATCAACCGCGAGATGTCCACCTCCTGGCGCGGCCGGGCGGGCGAGGCGGCGATCTACCGGGTCGACGTCGAGGACGTCCTCCAGAGGCTCACCAAGGGCGTCCTGCTCGTCGACAAGTCCGACCTCACCCTCTCCGGCCGCAGCGCCACCATCCCCGTCACGGTGCAGAACAAGCTGCTCCAGGACGTGGAGGGGCTGGTCCTGCGGCTGACCTCCAGCAACGGCACCCGTCTGAAGGTCGACGGCGAGACCTCGGCCGAGCTGCCCATCACGGTCCGCGCCGGGCACAGCCAGTCGGTGAAGTTCCCCGCCTCGGCCAACGCCAACGGCCAGGTCTCGATGACCGCGCAGCTCTACACCGTCGACGGCACGCCCTACGGCTCGCCGATGACCTTCTCCGTCAAGGTCTCCGAGATGACCCCGACGGTGATGCTGGTCATCGCCGGCGGTGTGCTGCTCCTCGTCCTCGCAGGCGTCCGGATGTACAGCCAGCGCAAGCGCCTGGCGGCCCGCGCCGCGGAAGCCGAGGCCGAAGCCGAGGCCGACACGGAGCCGGAAGCGGTGACGGAGGCGGAGGCGGAGGCTGCGCCGGACACGGAGGCCGGTCCCTCGGACGACCGGCCCTCCGACGACCCGCACGACGGCGACCGGTCCGCCGCCGACTCGGCGGCCGGAACCGAGCACCCGAGTGACCCGGACACGGACACCGGCCCCGAAAGCGCCGACCCGTCGGGCCCGAGTGAGAAAGTGGACCGTTGAGCGATGTCGTGGCCGGTCGGCCGGGGACGATGAGGTGGGGTATCCATGAACGCGCCGTACGACGCTGACCGCGGCCAGGGTGCGGGCGGCGCCGCGCCGTCCGGCGGTACGCCCCCGGCACCCGCCGCGCGTGACGGGCAGCCCGCCCCGCCGGAGGGCCAGGGGCCCCAGCAGTCCGCCTACCCGCCGCAGGACCCGTACGGGCAGGCTCCCTACGGCCAGAGCCCGCACGGGCAGGGTCCCCAGGCGCCGGCCCCCCACGGTCAGGTCGCGTACGGCCAGAGCCCGTACGCCGCCCCGCAGCCGACCCCGTACGCCACCCCGCCGCACGACCCGGCCGCCCACCCCGAGAACCCGTACGCCCAGGACCCCTACGTCCAGGACGCCTACGCCCACGACCCCTACCGGGCGCAGGACCTGGCCGCGCAGGACCCGGTGGGCGAGGCGCTCTACGACCGCGCCGCCCACCCGCCGCCCCCGCCGGGCACGTACCAGGAACCGCAGCCGCTCTACCAGCAGCCGGCGGCGTCCCAGCACGCCCCCGACCCCCGGGTCTGGGCCCACACGCCGGCGCCCGAGCCCGACGGCCCCTCCCGCCACCTCCCGTACGGCGACGACGCCCGCACGGTCCAATTCACCGGCGTCGACGACCTGGTGACCCGGGCGAGCGAGGAGGAGCGGCCCGAGCAGGACGCGTTCGCCCACCTGTACCGGGACCAGCAGGGCCAGGGCCAGGTGCCCGCCCCGGCCGCCGAGCCCGACCCGCTGCCCGCCCCCGCGCCGAAGAAGACCGGCCGCGCCTCCGGGCTGCTGAAGTCGAGCGCCGTGATGGCCGCCGGCACGCTGGTCTCCCGGCTCACCGGCTTCGTACGCTCCCTGGTCATCACCGGCGCCCTCGGCGCCGCGCTGCTCGGCGACACGTTCACCGTCGCGTACACCCTGCCGACGATGATCTACATCCTGACCGTCGGCGGCGGCCTCAACTCGGTGTTCGTGCCGCAGCTCGTCCGCTCGATGAAGGACGACGAGGACGGCGGCGAGGCGTACGCCAACCGTCTGCTCACCCTCGTCATGGTGGCGCTCGGCCTGATCGTCGTGGCCGCCGTCTTCGCCGCGCCGGTACTGATCCGGCTGATGTCGAACACCATCGCCGACGACGCCGCCGCCAACAGCGTCGCGGTGACCTTCGCCCGCTACTGCCTGCCCACGATCTTCTTCATGGGCGTGCACGTGGTGATGGGCCAGATCCTCAACGCCCGCGGCAAGTTCGGCGCGATGATGTGGACCCCGGTCCTCAACAACATCGTCATGATCATCACCTTCGGCCTGTTCATCTGGGTCTACGGCACCTCCGCCGAGTCCCACATGGGCGTGCAGACCATCCCCGACGAGGGCATCCGCCTCCTCGGCATCGGCACCCTGCTCGGCCTCGTCGTCCAGGCTCTCGCGATGATCCCGTACCTGCGCGAGGCGGGCTTCCGCTTCCGGCCCCGCTTCGACTGGAAGGGCCACGGCCTCGGCAAGACCGTCAAGCTCGCGAAGTGGACCGTCCTCTTCGTCCTCGCCAACCAGGCGGGCGTCCTGGTCGTCACCCAGCTCGCCACCGCGGCCGGCGAGGAATCGGGCAGGAACGGCGCCGGCTTCCTCGCGTACTCCAACGCGCAGCTGATCTGGGGCATGCCGCAGGCCATCATCACGGTCTCCGTCATGGCCGCCCTGCTGCCCCGGATCTCCCGCGCCGCCAGCGACGACGACCCCGGCGCCGTCCGCGACGACATCTCCCAGGGCCTGCGGAACTCCGCCGTCGCCATCGTCCCCGTCGCCTTCGCCTTCCTGGCCCTAGGCGTGCCGATGTGCACCCTGCTGTACGCCTCCAGCGGCGTCGAGGCCGCCCAGGGCATGGGCTTCATCCTGATGGCGTTCGGCCTCGGCCTGATCCCGTACTCCGTCCAGTACGTCGTCCTCCGCGGCTTCTACGCCTACGAGGACACCCGGACGCCCTTCTACAACACGGTCATCGTCGCCGCCGTCAACGCTGCGGCCTCCGCGCTCTGCTACGTCGTGCTGCCCGCCCAGTGGGCCGTGGTCGGCATGGCCGCCTCCTACGGCCTCGCCTACGCGGTCGGCGTCGGCATCGCCTGGCGCCGGCTCCGCAAGCGCCTCGGCGGCGACCTGGACGGCACCCACGTCCTGCGCACCTACGCCCGCCTCTGCATGGCCTCGCTGCCCGCCGCGGTGCTGGCCGGCGCGGTCGGCTTCGGCCTGCTGAAGCTGCTCGGCGAGGGCGCCCTCGGTTCGCTGGTCGCCCTCGTCGTCGGCGGCGCGGTGCTCCTCGGGGTCTTCTTCGTCGCCGCGCGCCGCATGCGGATCACCGAACTGAACACCCTGGTCGGCATGGTGCGCGGCCGTCTGGGACGCTGATCCCGTCCTCCAGGACAACCATCGGGGGGAACCGTGTGTCGTGCATAGCGTCCGACTGTGGGCACAATTGGCTTGGCTGTTGGATGTGGCGCAACGGATGGGGAGGCAGGAACGACGGTGGCGGAACGTAGCACGGCTGCCGTCGACGTGGCCGACAACAGCGGTGACGACCCGCTGACCGCGCAGGCGGACACGGCCGCGACCGACGGGGTGGCGGAAGAGCGGAAGACGGCGGAGGAGCCCAGCGGGGCCCCCGAGCAGAAGGCGGACGAACGGAAGAACGGCGAACAGCCCTCGCTCACAGCACCCGAACTGCACAGCGGTCACAAACTGGCCCGGCGCTACCGGCTGGAGGAGTGCGTCACCCGTCTGGACGGCTTCAGCAGCTGGCGTGCCGTCGACGAGAAGCTGCGGCGGGCCGTCGGCGTGCACCTGCTGCCGGCCGACCATCCACGCGCCCGCTCCGTCCTGGCCGCCGCCCGTTCGGCGGCCCTCCTCGGCGACCCCCGGTTCGTCCAGGTCCTCGACGCCGTCGAGGAGAACGACCTGGTCTACGTCGTCCACGAGTGGCTCCCCGACACCACCGAGCTGACCGCGCTCCTCGCGGACGGCCCGCTCCAGGCCCACGACGCCTACCAGCTCGTCACCCAGGTCTCCCAGGCCATGGCCGCCGCGCACCGCGAGGGCCTGGCGCACCTGCGGCTCACCCCGAGCGCCATCCTGCGCAGCTCCACCGGTCAGTACCGCATCCGCGGTCTCGCCGTGAACGCCGCCCTGCGCGGCATCACCGCCGAGCGCCCGCAGCGCGCCGACACGGAGGCCGTCGGCGCGCTCCTGTACGCGTCGCTCACCCAGCGCTGGCCGTACGAGAACGACGCCTACGGTCTCTCCGGGCTGCCCAAGGGCGTCGGCCTGATCCCACCGGACCAGGTCCGCGCCGGCGTCCACCGGGGCCTCTCCGAGATCGCCATGCGCGCCCTGGCCAACGACGGGGCCACCGCCTCCCGGCAGGAGCCGCCGTGCACCACGCCGGACGAGCTCGCCAAGGCCGTCGCGGCGATGCCCCGCGTCAAGCCGCCGGAGCCGGAGTTCCCGGCCCCCGCCGAGTACCAGCGCACCACGTACCAGCAGGGGACGTACGGGCGCCCCCAGCCGCGCCCGATGGCCACCCAGCCGCTCCCGGTCCCGCCGGCGCCGCTGGAGAGCCGCACGGGCAAGGCGCTGAAGTGGGCCGTGGGCGCGCTGCTGATCGCCGCCCTGGGCCTCGGCAGCTGGCAGATCGCGGACCGGCTCCTGCCGCGCGACAACCCGACGACCAACAATCCGGCCCCGGCGCCGCAGGCCGAGGAGAAGCCCGAACCGCCGAAGCCGCTGACCATCGCGTCGGCCGATGACTTCGACCCGCCCCCCGGGGGCAACGGCGAGGAGTACCCCGAGGCCGTGGCGAACGCCTACGACGGCGACCCGAGCACGTTCTGGCACACCAAGAACTACTGGGGTGCGGGCTTCGCCAACCTGAAGAGCGGCGTCGGGATCGTCCTGGATCTGGGGTCGGCCCAGAAGGTCCGCGAGGTCGACCTCACGTTCGTCGGACACACCGCCGTGGAGATCCGCACGGCGCCCGAGGACGCTTCCTCGGCGCCGTCCACGGCGGAGGGGTTCACCACCCAGGCGTCCAAGGCCGGCACCGACGTGAAGGTGGAGCTGCCCAAACCGGTCACGACCCGCTACGTTCTGGTCTGGCTGACGGAGCTCCCCCTCGTCGAGGGCAAGTACCGGGGCCAGCTGAGCGAAGTCAAGGTCATGGGCTGACGACGACAGGGGAGGGGGCTCACCGTTGGACCGTCCGATAGACGCCGCAGACGACCGGGAACTCCTGGCCCGTCATGTCGCCGGGGACCCGGACGCCTTCGGTGAGCTCGTACGGCGCCACCGCGACCGCCTGTGGGCGGTGGCGCTCCGCACCCTGGGGGACCGCGAGGAGGCCGCGGACGCCGTCCAGGACGCCCTCCTCTCGGCCTTCCGGGCCGCCCACACCTTCCGAGGCCAGTCGGCCGTCACGACCTGGCTCCACCGCATCACGGTGAACGCCTGCCTGGACCGCGTCCGGAAGGCCGCCAGCCGCAGAACCTCGCCCGTGGACGACACCGACCGCTTCGAGCAGCTCCTCGAACCGCACGAGTCCGCGGAGGCACCCGCCGAGCGTCAGGACCTCCACCGGCAGCTGCTCGTCGCGCTCGCCACCCTCGCCCCGGACCAGCGCGCCGCACTCGTCCTCGTCGACATGCAGGGATACCCGGTCGCCGAGGCGGCCGACATCCTCGGGGTGCCCACCGGCACCGTGAAAAGCCGGTGCGCACGCGGCCGGGCCCGGCTGCTGCCGATGCTCACTCATCTGCGCGTCGACACCGTGGGTAACGAGGCTTCCGAAGGGGGAAGGAACCGGACGCCGGGGGCATCCGTCCCACCGGTGTCGGAGCCGAGGGAAACCGGACCGACTGATCCAGCTGCTGTGAAGGGCGGAGGTGGGCGCGCGTGACCACGACCGACAAGGCCGACACAGCACAGCACCCGGACGTCTCGGAGATCTCCGACCTGATGGAGGGGCTGCTCTCCCCGAGCCGTTCCGCGACGATCCGTGAGCACCTGGACGGCTGCGTCCTCTGTGCCGATGTCCGGAGTTCCCTGGAGGAGATCCGCGGGCTCCTGGGCACCCTTCCGGGCCCGCCGCGCATGCCCGCCGACATCGCCGGACGGATCGACGCGGCCCTCGCCGCGGAGGCACTGCTCGACGCCACGGCCCCGGACACGGCCCGGCCTGTTTCACGTGAAACCACGGCCGCCTCGGACAGCGATGTTTCACGTGAAACATCGCGGCCGGCCTCCGGCGCCCCGCCCGTCGACGGCCGCGGGGCGGGCTCCGATCGCCCGCCCGGCCGCCCCCAGGCGACCACCGGTCCCGGACGGGGCCGGACCCGCCGCCGCGGGCGCATCGCCGCCCTCACCGGCCTCGCCGGCACCCTCGTCGCCGCGTTCTGCGCGTTCGGCCTCTACGCGCTCACGCAGAACGGCTCACCGGAGCCGCACGCGGCCAAGGCCGACACCGCCGCGAGCGCACCGATGGGGGCCTTCTCCGGGGAACCGGTGGAGGAACGGGTCCGGAGTCTGCTCGCGGGCGACCTCACCACCCGGACCCCGAAGGGCGTGCAGCCCGAATCACTCTCGGCCGAGGAGGCGGAGAGCGGGAACCTCGGCACGGCCCAGCGGAACAGCGCCGCCGCTCTCCCCGCGTGCGTCTCCGCCGGCACCGGCCGTCAGGACGCCGTCCTCGCCTCCGAGCGCGGGCAGTACGAGGGCGTCTCCGCGTATCTCCTCGTCCTCCCCGACCAGGCCGACAGCGGCCGCGTCCAGGTGTACGTCGTCTCTTCCTCCTGTACCGGCGACACCCCGGCGCAACTGCTCCAGACCGCCTCCTACCCGAGGCCCTGAACGCTCCGCCGACCCCGGCCGTCTCACCCCGCGTCTCATCCTCCGTCTCACGCACGCGCCGCGCGGCGCTCTCGGGAATGCTCGCCCCTTAGGATCCGTTGGGTGGGGTGAGAGTGACCGAGACACCGCCCCCGTAGGCAGTAGGCAGTCCGCAGAGACGAGGAAGAAACCCGTGAGCGACGTCCGTAACGTGATCATCATCGGCTCGGGGCCCGCGGGTTACACCGCCGCGCTCTACACGGCCCGAGCGTCGCTGAACCCGCTGGTCTTCGAGGGCGCGGTGACCGCCGGTGGCGCCCTGATGAACACCACCGAGGTCGAGAACTTCCCCGGTTTCCGTGACGGCATCATGGGCCCGGACCTCATGGACAACATGCGGGCGCAGGCGGAGCGCTTCGGCGCCGAGCTCGTGCCGGACGACGTCGTCGCCGTGGACCTCACCGGCGAGATCAAGACCGTCACCGACACCGCCGGCACCGTGCACCGCGCCAAGGCCGTCATCGTCACCACCGGCTCGCAGCACCGCAAGCTCGGTCTGCCGAACGAGGACACTCTCTCCGGTCGCGGTGTCTCCTGGTGCGCCACCTGCGACGGCTTCTTCTTCAAGGACCAGGACATCGCCGTCGTCGGTGGCGGCGACACCGCGATGGAGGAGGCGACCTTCCTCTCCCGCTTCGCCAAGTCGGTCACGATCGTCCACCGCCGTGACACCCTGCGCGCCTCCAAGGCGATGCAGGAGCGGGCCTTCGCCGACCCGAAGATCAAGTTCGCCTGGGACAGCGAGGTGGCCGAGATCCACGGCGACCAGAAGCTCTCCGGTCTGACCCTGCGCAACACCAAGACCGGCGAGACCAGCGAGCTGCCGGTGACCGGTCTCTTCATCGCCGTGGGCCACGACCCGCGTACCGAGCTCTTCAAGGGCCAGCTGGACCTCGACGAGGAGGGCTACCTCAAGGTCGCCGCCCCGTCGACCCGCACCAACCTGACGGGTGTCTTCGGCGCCGGTGACGTCGTCGACCACACCTACCGGCAGGCCATCACGGCCGCCGGTACCGGCTGCTCCGCCGCGCTGGACGCCGAGCGCTTCCTCGCCGCCCTCACCGACAGCGAGAAGCTGGCCGAGACCCCCGCGGTCTGACCCGAACTCTCCCCACCCCACACCCCGCGAAGTTAAGGAGGCCGCCGTGGCCGGCGCCCTGAAGAACGTGACCGACGACTCCTTCGAGAAGGACGTCCTCAAGAGCGACAAGCCCGTCCTGGTGGACTTCTGGGCTGCCTGGTGCGGCCCGTGCCGTCAGATCGCCCCGTCGCTGGAGGCCATCGCCAACGAGCACGGCGAGCAGATCGAGGTCGTGAAGCTCAACATCGACGAGAACCCGGCCACCGCTGCCAAGTACGGCGTCATGTCCATCCCGACGCTCAACGTGTACCAGGGCGGCGAGGTCGTGAAGACCATCGTCGGCGCCAAGCCGAAGGCGGCCATCGTCCGCGACCTGGAGCCCTTCCTCGGGGAGAAGTGACCCCGCGTTGTTTCACGTGAAACGGCCCGTCCCCGCAGTGCGGGGACGGGCCGTTTCCGTCGGCGGTCACCAGGGGCACGGTCACAGAGGGCGCAGAGCCGGTTCCTTCTGCACCGCGCCGAGCAACCGGTCCAGCGCCATCTCGACGTCCTCCTTCCAGGAGAGCGTCGTCCGCAGCTCCAGGCGGAGCCGGGGAAAGGCGTGGTGCGGGCGCACGGTCTTGAAGCCGACCGCGAGCAGGTGATCGGCCGGCAGGACACAGGCAGGTTCCTTCCAGCGCGCGTCACCGAACGCCTCGATCGCCTTGAAGCCCCGCCGCAACACGTCCTTGGCCACCGTCTGCACCATCACCCGGCCGAGACCCTGCCCCTGGTACTCCGGCATGATCCACGCCGTCATCAACTGGACGGCGTCGGCCGCCACGGGGCTCGTGGGGAACGCCGTCGACCGCGGCACATAGGCCGGGGGAGCGTAGAGCACATAGCCGACCGGCACCTCGTCCACGTAGACGACCCGGCCGCAGGACCCCCACTCCAGCAGGACGGCGGAGATCCACGCCTCCTTCTCCTGCTCCGCGCGGGCCGCCTTCACCGCCGCGTCCCCGCTCACCGGATCGAGCTCCCAGAAGACACAGGAGCGACAGCGCTTGGGCAGGTGCGGAAGATTGTCCAGCGTGAGCGGTACGAGCCGACGCCCCACGGCTGCCCCTCGCTTCCCTGGCCCTCGGACGGCCACCGAGCACGGATACGCCTCTCGGAATCGTATCCATCGCGATGTGAGGGCGACACCGCGCGAAGACGAAGGGCGGGGAGCGCCCCGGTGATCTCCGGAACGCTCCCCGCCCTGTCTCGCCTGGGGGAGGGAGGGAACTACTCCCCGTCCTCCTCCCCCTCGTTCTCCGCCTTCAGCATCTGCTGGAGGACCTTGTCCTCGCCGGGGGCGAGCGTCGTGAGGATCCGGTCGAGGTCCTCCACGGAGGCGAACTCGACGACGATCTTGCCCTTCTGCTGCCCCAGGTCGACCTTCACCCGGGTCTCGAAACGGTCCGAGAGACGCGAGGCAAGGTCGGAGAAGACGGGCGAGACCCGGGCCCCGGCCCTGGGCTTCTTCGTCTTCACCGCCGCGGGCTCGTCGAAGCCCATGAGCCGCACGATCTCCTCGACCGTGCGGACCGAGAGGCCCTCGGAGACGATCCGCTGCGCCAGCTGGTCCTGCGCCTCCGGGTCCTCCACACCGAGCAGGGCGCGGGCGTGGCCGGCGGAGAGCACCCCCGCCGCGACCCGACGCTGGACGGCGGGGGAGAGCCGCAGGAGACGGAGGGTGTTGGAGACCTGCGAGCGGGAGCGCCCGATCCGGTCCGCGAGCTGGTCGTGGGTGCAGCTGAAGTCGGAGAGCAGCTGCTCGTAGGCCGCGGCCTCCTCCAGCGGGTTGAGCTGGGCCCGGTGGAGGTTCTCCAGGAGCGCGTCCAGGAGCATCTTCTCGTCGTCGGTGGCCCGGACGATCGCGGGGATGGTCTGCAGACCCGCGACGTCGGAGGCGCGCCAGCGCCGCTCACCCATGATCAGTTCATAGCGCCCGTCCGCGATCTCGCGGACGACCACGGGCTGGAGAAGACCGACCTCCTGGATGGAGGTGACCAGCTCGGCGAGGGCGTCCTCGTCGAACACCTTCCGCGGCTGCTGCTGGTTGGGGGTGATGTCACCGATCGGGATCTCGGTGAAGTACGCCCCGGCGACCAGGGCCGGCTCGGGCGCCACCGGCTCGGGCGCGGTCTCGGGCTGCGGGGCTCCCTGGGGGAACAGGCGTGCCGCGCCGCTCCCGGGGAGCGTGGAGACGGCGCCGGTCTCCGGCGCCTGCTGGTCCTGGGGGGCACCGGCGAACAGCGCGCCGAGCCCCCGCGGTCCCAGTCCCCTACGTCGGTCGCTCACTGAAGTTCCTCCGCCATGCTGTGCTGGTTGTTCTGCTGCCCCACGCGGCCGTGCTGGTGGGGCTCGTAGTGGATGGCCGCGCCCCGGAAGGCGATCTCGCGCGCCGCTTCGATGTACGACAGGGCTCCGCTGGAGCCGGGATCGTAGGTGATCACGGTCTGGCCGTAGCTGGGTGCCTCGGAGATGCGGACGGACCGGGGGATGCTGGTCCGGAGCACCTCCTTCCCAAAGTGGCTGCGGACCTCCTCGGCGACCTGCGAGGCGAGCCGGGTCCGGCCGTCGTACATGGTCAGCAGGATGGTCGACACATGAAGCGTCGGGTTGAGGTGCCCGCGGACCAGGTCGACGTTCTTCAAGAGCTGTCCCAGGCCCTCCAGCGCGTAGTACTCGCACTGGATCGGGATGAGTACCTCGGCACCCGCCACCAGGGCGTTCACCGAGAGCAGGCCCAGGGACGGCGGGCAGTCGATCAGGACGTAGTCCAGCGGCTGCTCGTACGCCTGGATCGCCCGCTGGAGCCGGCTCTCCCGCGCCACCATCGACACCAGCTCGATCTCCGCGCCGGCCAGGTCGATCGTGGCCGGGGCGCAGAAGAGGCCCTCGACGTCCAGGACCGGCTGGACCACCTCGGAGAGGGGCCGGCTGTCGACGAGGACGTCGTAGATCGAGGGGACGTCGGCGTGGTGGTCGATGCCCAGCGCCGTGGAGGCGTTGCCCTGAGGATCCAGGTCGACGACGAGGACCCGGGCGCCGTGCAGCGCCAGGGAGGCGGCCAGGTTGACGGTCGTGGTCGTCTTGCCCACGCCGCCCTTCTGGTTGGCCACCACCATGATGCGGGTCTGCTCGGGACGGGGCAGTCCCTCCCCGGCACGCCCCAGGGCCTCTACGGCCAGCTGGGCGGCACGGCCAATGGGGGTGTCGTCCATCGGGGGCAGTGTTTCACGTGAAACATCCTCCCCCGCCGATTCGGTTCGGGGACCGGGGACCGGATCGGTCATCGGTCCCGCGATGTTGGCGTCGGACCGCAAGGATTCACTCTCCTCGGCATCAAGCTCGCGATGGGAAGAGCCTGCCATGCCTGCGGGGTCCTGAACCAGCGAGGTCGGTGGATCTGTGGGTGAATCCACCTCTGTGGAAAACTCCGTAACCCTCGCGGGTGGCTTCACACGGGGTCTGCGGTCCCGGGGGGTGGCAGCCGCGCGCCCGCGGCTGATGATCCCCTGGAGCAGTGAGCGACGTTTCACGTGAAACACGATGCCCCTGCGGCCTTGCCGGGACCGTTCGACACTCCGTAAAAGCGGACGAATGCGGCGCTCAGCGGCGCCGGCGGGTCTTGCTCGTCCGGGCGGCCTTGGCCCGCTTGGCCGCGAAGCGCACTCCGCCGGGGCTCTCACCGACCTCGACCCGCACCACCGTGGACATCGGATCGACGATCCCCTCGCCCACGTGGAGCACCGAGGTCTCCACAACGCCCAGCTTGGAGAGCGCGGCACGTGCCCCGTCGAGCTCCTCCTGCGCGGTGTCGCCCTTCAGCAGCAGCATCTCGCCGTAGGGACGGAGCAGCGGCACACCCCAGCCGGCCAGCCGGTCGAGGGGCGCCACCGCACGCGCGGTCACGACGTGGACCGGCGGGACCTTGCCGAGCATCTCCTCGGCTCGGCCCCGTACGACGGTCACGTGGTCGAGGCCGAGCAGCTCCACGACCTCGAGGAGGAAGTTGGTGCGGCGCAGCAGCGGCTCCAGGAGCGTGATCTTCAGATCGGGTCGCACCAGGGCCAGCGGGATGCCGGGCAGTCCGGCACCGGAGCCGACATCGCAGACCGTCACACCCTCGGGGACGACCTCGGAGAGGACGGCGCAGTTCAGCAGGTGGCGCTCCCACAGGCGCGGGACCTCGCGGGGGCCGATGAGCCCACGCTTCACACCGGCGTCCGCGAGCAGCTCCGCGTACCGCACGGCCTCGGGGAAGTACTCGCCGAAGACCTTCCGTGCCTGCTCGGGCGCCTCGGGGAGCTCCGCTGCCTCCGTCACGGGGACCGTCCTTCCGTACCGCACGCATCCGTGCGAGCGCACTGTGGTGGCTGAGTGGCTGAACTATCAGGCTGACAAAGATCGGCCCCGCCTGCGAACAGACGGGGCCGACGCGATGAACGAGGTCAGGCAGGGAGGACGACGACGAAGCGCTGCGGCTCCTCGCCCTCGGACTCGCTGCGCAGACCGGCGGCGGCGACCGCGTCGTGCACGACCTTGCGCTCGAACGGGGTCATCGGGTCGAGCTTGACCGGCTGGCCGGTGGACTTGACCTCGTCCGCGGCCTTGGCGCCGAGCTGGGCCAGCTCCGTGCGCTTCTGCGCGCGGAACCCGGCGATGTCGAGCATCAGCCGGCTGCGGTCACCGGTCTCCCGGTGCACCGCGAGGCGGGTCAGCTCCTGGAGCGCCTCCAGCACCTCGCCGTCGCGGCCCACCAGCTTCTGCAGGTCGCGGCCGCCGGAGTCGCTGATGATCGAGACCGCGGCCCGGTCCGCCTCGACGTCCATGTCGATGTCGCCGTCGAGGTCGGCGATGTCGAGCAGGCCCTCAAGGTAGTCGGCCGCGATCTCACCCTCCTGCTCCAGGCGGGTCAGGGTGTCGCCACCCTCGGCGGCGGAGGTGGTGCCTTCCGTCACGGATGGACTCCTTCTAGCTACGTGGACGCTTCTACTTCTTGGACGACGGGTGCTTGGGCCGCTGCTGGCCCTTGCGCTGGCGGGAGCCGCCGGAGCTTGCGCGGCTGCGGCCGCCACCCTGCGCGCCGCCCTTGGCGGGCGTCTCGGGCTTCTTCTCCAGCGAGGTCTTCGGCTTGGCGTCCTGGGCGTCCTCGCCCGCGGACTCCTCCGCCGTCTCCTCGACGGTCTCGTCGCCCTTGGCCTGCTGGGCGGTGGCCTGGCGCTGGGCCTTGGTCTGGCGCTTGGGCTGCTGTCGCTTGGGGGCGGCGATGCCCTCGGCCTCGGCGATGGCGGCGTCGCTCTTCACCACGGTGCCGTCGGCCTGGGCGGCGAGGCCGGCCTTGGCGAGGGCACCGATGAAGCGGCGCTCGTTCTCGTTGCGGTCGGAGCCCTTGGCGACGATCGCCTTGACGACTGCCTTGTGGCGGCGGCTGCGGATCTCACCGTGGGCCGTGGCGCTCTTCAGCAGACGCTGGAGGTAGGAGTCCTGCGCCTTGCTGCCCGGGGTCGGGTTCTGGTTGATCACGTACATCTGCTGGCCCATGGTCCACACGTTGGTGGTCAGCCAGTAGACGAGGACACCGACGGGGAAGTTGATGCCCATGACGGCGAAGATCACCGGGAAGATGTACATGAGCATCTTCTGCTGCTGCATGTACGGGGTCTTCACCGAGAGGTCGACGTTCTTCATCATCAGCTGGCGCTGGGTGAAGAACTGCGAGGCCGACATCAGGACGATCATCACCGCGGTGACGATGCGGACGTCGAGCAGCGTGGCCCCGAGGGCCTCGACCTTCTCCGGGCTGTCCATGAACTTCGCGGCGATCGGCGCACCGAAGATCTTCGCCTCGCGGGCGCTGTCGACCAGCGTCTGGTTCATCGCGCCGATCGGCTTGCCCGACGCGATGTTGGACAGCACGTGGTACAGGGCGAAGAAGAACGGCGACTGGGCGAGGATGGGAAGGCACGAGGAGAGCGGGTTGGTGCCCGTCTCCTTGTACAGCTTCATCATCTCTTCGGACTGACGCTGCTTGTCGCTCTTGTAGCGCTCCTGGATCGCCTTCATCTTCGGCTGGAGCGCCTGCATGTTCCGCGTGGCCTTGATCTGCTTCACGAAGAGCGGGATCAGGCAGATGCGGATCAGCACCACCAGGGACACGATCGACAGACCCCAGGCCCAGCCCGTGTCAGGGCCGAAGATCGCCCCGAACACCTTGTGGAACTGGACGATGATCCATGAAACGGGTGTGGTGATGAAGGCGAACAGACTGGCAATCGTGTCCACTAATCAGGCTCCTTGAGCATTGGGCGAGGTCTCTGCGACCGGGCTCGTCTCGGCGGAGATCCCGCCCTTGTCGCCGCGCAGCGCGTTCCTGAGCATCTCGTGCCAGCGCGGACGCTTCCGCGGGGGGACATGGTCCACTCCGCCGGGCGACCACGGGTTGCACCGCAGGATGCGCCAGGCGGTCAGGGCAGTGCCCTTGATCGCGCCATGCCGGTCTATGGCCGTGAATCCGTAGTGGGAACACGACGGGTAGTACCGGCAGACGTCGCCCAGAAGCGGGCTGATCGTCCACTGGTACAGCTTGATGAGGGCGAGAAGCGGGTACTTCATCGCTTGCCCCCTCCCAGCAGCCGCTCCAGCGCGGCGTCCAGGTCTCGGGCCAGGTGGGCGTGGTCGGCGTCACCGGCTCCGGGCAACGCCCGTACGACCACCAGGCTACCGGGGGGCAGCGCGGAGAGCCGGTCGCGGACGAGGTGGCGCAGACGACGCTTCACCTGGGTGCGGACGACCGCACCGCCCACGGCCTTGCTCACGACGAAACCCGCACGCGTCGGGGGAGCGCTCTCCCCAGGCGCGTGCGGGTCCGTGGCACCGCTACGTAGGTGGACGACGAGGAGTGGGCGACCGGCCCGGCGTCCTCGACGTACCGCGGTTGCGAAGTCCTCGCGCCGCCTCAGCCGATTCTCGGTAGGCAGCACGTCATGACCTGTTTAGGTGGATCAGGCGGACAGGCTCGCGCGACCCTTGGCGCGGCGGTTCGCCAGGATGGCGCGGCCGGCACGGGTACGCATGCGCAGGCGGAAGCCGTGGGTCTTCGCGCGACGACGGTTGTTCGGCTGGAAGGTGCGCTTGCTCACTCGGGGGCTCCAGAAATGATTCGGGTGGTGGCGGGACATCGCCTGGCTGTCACCGTGCGCCCACGAGTAGCTCGCATACGCTCGAGTGCACCGCTACGCGATCACGGAAAGTGATCTTTGCCCATCGGAGGCAGGCGGCAGCAGCCATCGACAACTCGACCTGGTTACGGTACGCGCGGTTACGCCATCCGGTCAAACCGACCCGTCGACGGGGCCCTTTGTGCACAGGCTGTGGACAACAACTTGAACCACGTCAGGCGCCACGACTACCGTGGCTGGACTCGACTATCTCTTCCGTTCTGTTCTTATCGTCCCGAGAACCACACATTGGTGGGACCTGCGAGAAAGCGTGCCCTGTGGCTGACGTACCTGCCGATCTTGCCGCAGTGTGGCCACGCGTGCTCGACCAGCTGCTCGGAGAAGGACAGCAGGGCATCGAGCCCAAGGACAAACAGTGGATCGAGCGCTGCCAGCCGCTCGCGCTGGTCGCGGACACGGCGCTGCTCGCCGTCCCCAACGAGTGGGGCAAGCGGGTCCTGGAGGGCCGCCTCGCCCCGCTGATCAGCGAGACCCTCAGCCGCGAGTGCGGCCGCCCGATCCGGATCGCGATCACCGTCGACGACTCCGTCGGCGAGCAGCCCCCCGTGCCCTCCCCCGGCCGGCCGCCGCAGCCCCGCTACGACGAGCGCCCGCAGCCGGAGCCGTACGAGAAGTACGAGGGGTACGGCCACCGCCCGCTGCCCGACGACGGGCTGCCCACCGCGCGCCCGGCCTACCCGGACTACCAGCAGCCGCCGCGCCCCGAGCCGGGCGCGTGGCCGCGGTCCCAGGAGGACCTCTCCTGGCAGCAGCCGAGGCTCGGCGGGTTCCCCGAGCGCGCCCCGTACACCGGCCCGGCCACTCCGGAGCAGTCCGGGCGGCCGCGGTACGACGAGCCCTCGCGCGGCTACGAGCAGCCGCAGCGGCCCGAGCGCGCCGAGCTGCCCGAGCCTCCGGGCGCCGGTCCGCGTCCCGGCCCGGGACCCGGCGGCCAGGGCGTGGGTCCGGGCATCGGCCAGGGCTCCCTGGGCGGCGGGGGTACGGGCGCCGGCTCCGGCGGGCCCGGCGAGCCGCACGCGCGCCTGAACCCGAAGTACCTCTTCGACACCTTCGTCATCGGCTCCTCGAACCGGTTCGCCCACGCGGCCGCGGTCGCGGTGGCCGAGGCGCCGGCGAAGGCGTACAACCCGCTCTTCATCTACGGCGAGTCCGGTCTCGGCAAGACGCACCTGCTGCACGCCATCGGGCACTACGCGCGGAGCCTCTACCCCGGCACGCGCGTGCGGTACGTGAGCTCGGAGGAGTTCACCAACGAGTTCATCAACTCGATCCGCGACGGCAAGGGCGACGCCTTCCGCAAGCGCTACCGCGACGTGGACATCCTGCTCGTCGACGACATCCAGTTCCTCGCGAGCAAGGAGTCGACGCAGGAGGAGTTCTTCCACACCTTCAACACGCTCCACAACGCGAACAAGCAGATCGTGCTCTCCTCGGACCGGCCGCCCAAGCAGCTGGTGACCCTGGAGGACCGCCTGCGGAACCGTTTCGAGTGGGGCCTCACCACCGACGTGCAGCCGCCGGAGCTGGAGACGCGCATCGCGATCCTCCGCAAGAAGGCGGTGCAGGAGCAGCTGAACGCCCCGCCGGAGGTACTGGAGTTCATCGCCTCACGGATCTCGCGGAACATCCGTGAGCTGGAGGGCGCGCTGATCCGGGTGACGGCCTTCGCGAGTCTCAACCGGCAGCCGGTGGACCTGGGCCTGACCGAGATCGTCCTCAAGGACCTGATCCCGGGCGGCGAGGACTCCTCACCGGAGATCACGGCGCCGGCCATCATGGCGGCCACGGCCGACTACTTCGGGCTGACGGTGGAGGACCTCTGCGGTTCCTCGCGCAGCCGGGTGCTGGTGACGGCCCGGCAGATCGCCATGTACCTGTGCCGGGAGCTGACGGACCTGTCCCTGCCGAAGATCGGCGCGCAGTTCGGCGGGCGGGACCACACGACGGTGATGCACGCGGACCGGAAAATCCGGGCCCTGATGGCGGAGCGGCGCTCCATCTACAACCAGGTCACGGAGCTGACCAACCGCATCAAGAACGGCTGACCCGCCTCCGTACGGGGGCCGCTGCACGGCCCCCGTGCGGCCGCCGTACGACCTCTGTACGGCCTTCCAGGGCGCTTCGGGACACCTTCCCGGGGCGCCCTTCGGCGTTCCCTGACGGCTGTCGGGAGGCGTGGGAGCGGCTGTGGGAGCAGCTGTCGGGAAGGGGGCTGAGCGGCTGCCGGGGGCCGTGGGAGCGGCCGGCGCGGTGGCGTGCGGGCGCCACGACGGGGCCACGACGGGGCCATGACCCGGACGGCGGTGTTCGATTACTCCGTTCCGGTGGCGGGTTCTCCACAGATTGGGGGATGATCTCCCGTCCACAGGGTGGGGACTACCGAGTTATCCGGATTGTGTCCACAGGCTGGGCTGGTGACAGACCATCACCCCAGCTCAGAGGGGTGTGGATTTGTTGGCAAACGATCTCCACAGGCTGTGGATGAATCTTTCGTCCACAGGGGGTCCGGAGAGTTGTCCACCGGCAACCCACAGGGGCGGGCCGGTTGCCCACAGGTTCTCCACACCGCTGTCCACTGTTCGGCAACACAACACCTCGAATCACCGGCCGGAGTGAAAGGCGTCACACCAAGGGAGACGTTTGGGCTGTGGGGAACCTGGGGAAAGCTGGGGACAGCGCTGGGGAGAACTACCCCTCGCCTGTGTATCGGGTGTGCAGAACTTTCGTATGTCCACAGAGAGCGGTGGTTATCCACTGGCTCCACCCACAGGGGCAGTGGACAAAAAACTGGGTCTGACCTGGGCGGACGACGTTATCCACGGTTTCCACAGGCCCTACTACTACTGCCACTCATAGTTAGCCCGGGAATCGCTTTGAAGCGGGGCCTGTGCACAACTCGGCGCCGGAGCCCCGACCCGCCCTCGTCGCGACTTGACCCCGAGCCGCACCGAGTGTCGGCGGCGTACGTCAGACTGGATCCCGCAGTCGACGTAGAGCCAGCAACAAGCAGGAGGCGGTTCCGGTGAAGATCCGGGTGGAGCGCGATGTACTCGCGGAGGCGGTGGCGTGGGTGGCCCGCAGCCTTCCGGCCCGTCCGCCGGCGCCCGTCCTCGCGGGCCTTCTGCTGAAGGCCGAGGACGGCGCGCTGAGCTTCTCCAGCTTCGACTACGAGGTCTCCGCCCGCGTCTCCGTCGAGGCGGAGGTCGAGGAGGACGGCACCGTCCTCGTCTCCGGCCGCCTCCTTGCCGACATCTGCCGCGCCCTCCCCAACCGTCCGGTGGAGATCTCCACAGACGGTGTACGGGCGACCGTGGTCTGCGGCTCCTCCCGCTTCACCCTCCACACCCTCCCTGTGGAGGAGTACCCGGCGCTGCCGGAGATGCCCACCGCGACCGGCACCGTCCCCGGCGAGGTCTTCGCCGCGGCCGCCGCGCAGGTGGCCATCGCCGCCGGCCGTGACGACACGCTGCCCGTCCTCACCGGTGTGCGCATCGAGATCGAGGGCGACACCGTCACCCTGGCCTCCACCGACCGCTACCGCTTCGCCGTCCGCGAGTTCCTGTGGAAGCCCGAGGCCCCGGACGCCTCCGCGGTCGCCCTGGTGCCCGCGAAGACCCTCCTGGACACCGCGAAGGCGCTCACCAGCGGCGACACCGTCACCCTGGCGCTCTCCGGCTCCGGCAAGGGCGAGGGCCTCATCGGCTTCGAGGGCGCGGGCCGCCGCACCACCACCCGGCTCCTGGAGGGCGACCTCCCGAAGTACCGCACGCTGTTCCCCACCGAGTTCAACTCGGTCGCGGTGATCGAGACCGCCCCCTTCGTGGAGGCCGTGAAGCGCGTGGCCCTGGTCGCCGAGCGCAACACGCCGGTCCGGCTCAGCTTCGAGCAGGGCGTGCTCATCCTGGAGGCCGGTTCCAGCGACGACGCACAGGCTGTGGAGCGGGTCGACGCACAGCTGGACGGCGACGACATCTCGATCGCCTTCAACCCGACCTTCCTGCTGGACGGCCTGAGCGCGATCGACTCCCCCGTCGCCCAGCTCTCCTTCACGACCTCCACCAAGCCCGCCCTGCTGAGCGGCCGCCCGGCCGTGGACGCGGAGGCGGACGACGCCTACAAGTACCTGATCATGCCGGTGCGGCTGAGCGGCTGACGCTCCCCGCCGGGGGTCCGGGGGTCGCCCCCCGGGTGGCGCGGTATGCCGGTGCGGCTGAGCGGCTGACGTCCCGCTCTGCCGAGCGGCTGACGCGTTTTCTCCGGGGCCGGAGGGGTTCGACTGAGCGGCTGACCCCACAGGTGTGCGGCCGGGTCCGGGCGTAGGCTCGGACCCGGGTAGGAACCGCACACGACGCTTAAGGAACACTCTGATGGAGCTCGGTCTCGTCGGTCTCGGCAAGATGGGCGGCAACATGCGCGAGCGCATCCGCCGCGCAGGCCACACCGTCATCGGATACGACCGCAACCCGGACCTCGCCGATGTCCACAGCCTCGAAGAGCTTGTGGGCAAGCTCAAGGGTCCGCGCGTCGTGTGGGTCATGGTCCCCGCCGGTGCGGCGACCCAGTCCACCGTCGACGAGCTGGCGGAGCTGCTCTCCCCCGGCGACATCGTCGTGGACGGCGGGAACTCCCGCTGGACCGACGACGAGAAGCACGCCGAGGAGCTCGCCGCCAAGGGCATCGGCTTCGTCGACTGCGGCGTCTCCGGCGGCGTCTGGGGCCTGGAGAACGGCTACGCGCTGATGTACGGCGGCTCCGCCGAGAACGTGGCGAAGGTCCAGCCGATCTTCGACGCGCTCAAGCCCGAGGGCCCCCACGGCGCCGTCCACGCCGGCAAGGTCGGCGCGGGCCACTTCGCGAAGATGGTCCACAACGGCATCGAGTACGCGATGATGCAGGCGTACGCCGAGGGCTGGGAGCTGCTGGAGAAGGTCGACTCCGTGGAGAACGTCCGCGAGATCTTCCGCTCCTGGCAGGAGGGCACGGTCATCCGTTCCTGGCTGCTCGACCTCGCGGTCAACGCCCTCGACGAGGACGAGCACCTGGACCAGCTGCGCGGCTACGCGTCGGACTCCGGCGAGGGCCGGTGGACCGTCGAGGCCGCCATCGACAACGCCGTACCGCTCCCGGCGATCACCGCGTCGCTGTTCGCGCGGTTCGCGTCCCGTCAGGACGACTCGCCGCAGATGAAGATGATCGCCGCGCTGCGCAACCAGTTCGGCGGCCACGCGGTCGAGAAGAAGTAGCAATCCACAGGCTGTGCACCACCCGGTGCACAGCGACCGGGGGAAGGCCGGCGCCCACCATGCACGTCACGCATCTCTCGCTGGCCGACTTCCGCTCGTACGCCCGGGCCGAGGTACCCCTCGACCCGGGCGTCACCGCGTTCGTGGGGGCGAACGGCCAGGGCAAGACCAATCTCGTCGAGGCCGTCGGCTACCTCGCCACCCTCGGCAGCCACCGCGTCGCCTCCGACGCCCCGCTGGTGCGGATGGGCGCCGAGCGGGCCGTCATCCGGGCCGCCGTCACCCAGGGCGAGCGCTCCCAGCTGGTCGAGCTCGAACTCAACCCCGGCCGCGCCAACCGCGCCCGCATCAACAGGTCCTCGCAGGTCAGACCCCGTGACGTGCTCGGCATCGTGCGGACCGTGCTCTTCGCGCCCGAGGACCTGTCGCTGATCAAGGGCGACCCGGGCGAGCGCCGGCGCTTCCTCGACGAACTCATCACGGCGCGCGCGCCGCGCATGGCGGGCGTGCGCTCCGACTACGAGCGCGTGCTCAAGCAGCGCAACACCCTGCTGAAGTCCGCCGCCATGGCCCGCCGCCACGGCGGCCGGGGCATGGACCTGTCCACGCTCGACGTCTGGGACCAGCACCTGGCCCGGGCCGGCGCCGAGCTGCTCGCCCAGCGGCTCGACCTCGTCCACACCCTGCAGCCGCTCGCGGACAAGGCGTACGAACAGCTCGCGCCCGGTGGCGGACCGGTCCTCCTGGAGTACCGGCCCTCCGCCCCCGGCACCGGACACAGCCGCGAGGAGCTGTACGAACAGCTGATCGCCGCCCTCGCCGAGGTCCGCAAGCAGGAGGTCGAGCGCGGCGTCACCCTCGTCGGGCCCCACCGCGACGAGCTGCTGCTGCGCCTCGGCGACCTGCCGGCCAAGGGGTACGCGAGTCACGGCGAGTCCTGGTCGTACGCGCTGGCGCTCCGCCTCGCCTCCTACGACCTGCTGCGCTCCGAGGGCAACGAGCCGGTCCTGGTCCTCGACGACGTCTTCGCCGAGCTGGACGCGCGCCGGCGCGAGCGGCTGGCGGAGCTGGTGGCCCACGGCGAGCAGGTCCTCGTGACCGCCGCGGTCGACGACGACGTGCCGGGCGTCCTGGCCGGGACGCGGTACGCGGTGACCGGAGGGACGGTGGAGCGCGTATGAGCGACGCCGGAGAAACTTCCCCACAGCCTGTGGACAAGCCCGCGGCCCCGGAGCCCACGGGTGTGGACCTCGCCCGGGTCGCGCTGCGCGCGGCCAAGGAGCAGGCACGCGCGCGTGGAGCGGCCGCGCAGCAGCAGAAGCAGGCCCGGCGCGGGGGCGGCCTGCGCTCCGGCGCGCGCGCCGACGGGCGCGACCCGATGGCGCTCGGCGCCGCGATCAACCGGCTCCTCGCCGAGCGCGGCTGGGAGACGCCGGCGGCCGTCGGCGGGGTGATGGGCCGCTGGCCGCAGATCGTCGGCGAGGACCTGGCCAAGCACTGCGTACCGGTGAAGTACGAGGAGGAGCCGGACGCGCGCGTGCTGACCGTGCAGTGCGACTCCACGGCGTGGGCGACGCAGCTGCGGCTCCTCGCGCCGACGCTGGTCGCGCGGCTCAACGAGGACCTCGGGCACGGGACGGTGCGGCTGATCAAGGTGCTGGGGCCTGGCGGCCAGCGACGGTACGGGCCGCTGCGGGCGCCGGGGTCCGTCGGACCTGGGGATACGTACGGCTGAGCCGGTCCGGTGCGGGTTCTCCGGGGTGCGGGTCCGAGCAGTCGGGCGCCGTGCGCGGGGCGTTGTGCCCGCATGATCCGCCCCCGCGGAACGCCCGCCCGCAACGAGGCGGAACGCATGCCCACCGCCTGGACCACAACCCGTCACCGCCCGAAGCGCTAGGTGGCCGTCAGGGGCCCCTGGAGCCCCTGTCCGGATATGGGGAGTCGTCTCGGGGGCGCCGAGGGCGGCACATGCGCATTCAGGTACCCGCAAACCCCCATGACTGTCGGCGGTACCGGTAGACTGGAAGACAATCCCGCCTTACTGCGGAACTGTCGAACGACGCAGCCGGCTCCCCTATGCCCGGAGCACGGCCTGTGCTGTGCCAGAAAGGGCGCTTCGTGGCCGATTCCGGCAACCCCAACGAGAACAACCAGTACACCGCCAGCAACATCCAGGTCCTCGAGGGCCTGGATGCGGTGCGCAAGCGCCCCGGTATGTACATCGGCTCGACCGGTGAGCGCGGCCTGCACCACATGGTGCAGGAGGTCGTCGACAACTCGGTCGACGAGGCCCTGGCCGGCCACGCGGACACCATCGACGTGACGATCCTGGCCGACGGCGGCGTCCGCGTCGTCGACAACGGCCGCGGCATCCCCGTCGGCATCGTCGAGTCCGAGGGCAAGCCGGCCGTCGAGGTCGTGCTGACGGTCCTCCACGCGGGCGGCAAGTTCGGCGGCGGCGGCTACGCGGTCTCCGGCGGTCTGCACGGCGTCGGCGTCTCCGTCGTCAACGCCCTCTCCACCAAGGTCTCGGTGGAGATCAAGACCGACGGCCACCGCTGGACCCAGGACTACAAGATGGGCGCCCCGACCGCGCCCCTGGCGCAGCACGAGGCGACCGACGAGACCGGCACCACGGTCACGTTCTGGTCCGACCCGGACATCTTCGAGACGGTTGAGTACTCCTTCGAGACGCTCTCCCGCCGCTTCCAGGAGATGGCCTTCCTCAACAAGGGCCTGACGATCACGCTCACCGACGAGCGCGAGTCCGCCAAGGCCACGGTCGGCGCCGACGACCCCGACGCCGAGGCGGCCGCCGAGCCGGCCGCCCGCACGGTGAAGTACCACTACGAGGGCGGCATCGTCGACTTCGTGCGGTACCTCAACTCGCGCAAGGGCGACCTGATCAACCCGACCATCATCGACATCGAGGCCGAGGACAAGGAGCGCCTGCTCTCCGCCGAGATCGCGATGCAGTGGAACTCGTCGTACAGCGAGGGCGTGTACTCCTTCGCCAACACGATCCACACCCACGAGGGCGGTACCCACGAGGAGGGCTTCCGCGCCGCGCTGACGACGCTCGTCAACAAGTACGCGCGCGAGAAGAAGCTGCTCCGCGAGAAGGACGAGAACCTCACCGGCGACGACATCCGCGAGGGTCTGACCGCGATCATCTCGATCAAGATCGGCGAGCCGCAGTTCGAGGGCCAGACCAAGACCAAGCTCGGCAACACCGAGGCGAAGACCTTCGTCCAGAAGGTCGTCCACGAGCACCTGACGGACTGGTTCGACCGGAACCCGAACGAGGCCGCGGACATCATCCGCAAGGGCATCCAGGCCGCCACCGCGCGCGTGGCCGCCCGCAAGGCCCGCGACCTCACCCGCCGCAAGGGCCTCCTGGAGTCGGCCTCCCTCCCGGGCAAGCTCTCCGACTGCCAGTCGAACGACCCCACCAAGTGCGAGATCTTCATCGTCGAGGGTGACTCCGCCGGCGGCTCCGCCAAGTCCGGCCGGAACCCGATGTACCAGGCCATCCTGCCGATCCGCGGCAAGATCCTGAACGTCGAGAAGGCCCGTATCGACAAGATCCTCCAGAACACCGAGGTCCAGGCGCTGATCTCCGCCTTCGGCACCGGGGTCCACGAGGACTTCGACATCGAGAAGCTCCGCTATCACAAGATCATCCTGATGGCGGACGCCGACGTCGACGGCCAGCACATCAACACCCTGCTGCTGACCTTCCTCTTCCGCTTCATGCGGCCGCTGATCGAGCACGGGCACGTGTACCTCTCCCGCCCGCCGCTCTACAAGATCAAGTGGGGCCGGGACGACTTCGAGTACGCCTACTCGGACCGCGAGCGTGACGCGCTGGTCGAGCTGGGCAAGCAGAACGGCAAGCGGATCAAGGAAGACTCGATCCAGCGCTTCAAGGGTCTCGGCGAGATGAACGCCGAGGAGCTGCGCGTCACCACCATGGACGTCGAGCACCGCGTGCTCGGCCAGGTCACCCTGGACGACGCCGCCCAGGCCGACGACCTGTTCTCGGTGCTGATGGGCGAGGACGTCGAGGCACGCCGCTCCTTCATCCAGCGCAACGCCAAGGACGTTCGCTTCCTCGACATCTGAGTCGGTCTCAGCTGACCGTACGAAAGGACTGACGACCAGCAATGGCCGACGAGAACCCCCCCGTGACCACCGAAGAAGAAGAGCCGGTGCTGCGCATCGAGCCCGTCGGGCTCGAGACCGAGATGCAGCGCTCGTACCTCGACTACGCGATGTCCGTCATCGTGTCCCGCGCGCTGCCCGACGTCCGCGACGGCCTCAAGCCCGTCCACCGCCGCGTGCTGTACGCGATGTACGACGGCGGCTACCGGCCCGAGAAGGGCTTCTACAAGTGCGCCCGCGTCGTCGGCGACGTCATGGGTACGTACCACCCGCACGGCGACTCCTCCATCTACGACGCGCTCGTCCGCCTGGCCCAGCCGTGGTCGATGCGGATGCCGCTCGTCGACTCCAACGGCAACTTCGGCTCCCCGGGCAACGACCCGGCCGCCGCCATGCGCTACACCGAGTGCAAGATGGCGCCGCTGTCGATGGAGATGGTCCGCGACATCGACGAGGAGACCGTCGACTTCACGGACAACTACGACGGCCGCAACCAGGAGCCGACGGTCCTCCCGGCCCGTTTCCCGAACCTCCTGGTCAACGGCTCCGCCGGCATCGCGGTCGGCATGGCGACCAACATCCCGCCGCACAACCTCCGCGAGGTCGCCGAGGGTGCCCAGTGGTACCTGGCCCACCCCGAGGCCGGCCACGAGGAGCTTCTCGACGCGCTCATCGAGCGCATCAAGGGCCCCGACTTCCCGACCGGCGCGCTCGTCGTCGGCCGCAAGGGCATCGAGGAGGCGTACCGGACCGGCCGCGGCTCCATCACCATGCGCGCGGTCGTCGAGGTCGAGGAGATCCAGAACCGCCAGTGCCTGGTGGTCACGGAGCTGCCGTACCAGACCAACCCGGACAACCTCGCCCAGAAGATCGCCGACCTGGTGAAGGACGGCAAGATCGGCGGCATCGCCGACGTCCGCGACGAGACCTCGTCCCGGACCGGCCAGCGCCTGGTGATCGTCCTCAAGCGGGACGCCGTCGCCAAGGTCGTCCTGAACAACCTGTACAAGCACACCGACCTCCAGACGAACTTCGGCGCCAACATGCTGGCGCTCGTCGACGGCGTGCCGCGCACCCTCTCCCTGGACGCGTTCATCCGCCACTGGGTGACGCACCAGATCGAGGTCATCGTCCGCCGGACGAAGTTCCGGCTGCGCAAGGCCGAGGAGCGCGCCCACATCCTGCGCGGCCTCCTCAAGGCGCTCGACGCGATCGACGAGGTCATCGCCCTCATCCGCCGCAGCGACACGGTCGAGGTGGCCCGCGAGGGCCTCATGGGGCTCCTCCAGATCGACGAGATCCAGGCCAACGCGATCCTGGAGATGCAGCTCCGCCGGCTCGCCGCCCTGGAGCGCCAGAAGATCATCGCCGAGCACGACGAGCTCCAGGCGAAGATCAACGAGTACAACGCGATCCTCGCCTCGCCGGAGAAGCAGCGGACCATCGTCAGCGAGGAACTGGCCGCGCTCGTCGACAAGTTCGGCGACGACCGCCGCTCCAAGCTGGTTCCCTTCGACGGCGACATGTCCATCGAGGACCTCATCGCCGAGGAGGACATCGTCGTCACCATCACGCGTGGCGGCTATGTGAAGCGGACCAAGACCGAGGACTACCGCTCGCAGAAGCGCGGCGGCAAGGGCGTGCGCGGGACGAAGCTGAAGCAGGACGACATCGTCGACCACTTCTTCGTCTCCACCACCCACCACTGGCTGCTCTTCTTCACCAACAAGGGCCGGGTCTACCGCGCCAAGGCGTACGAGCTGCCCGACGCCGGCCGGGACGCGCGCGGCCAGCACGTGGCCAACCTGCTGGCCTTCCAGCCGGACGAGCAGATCGCCCAGATCCTGGCGATCCGCGACTACGAGGCCGCCCCGTACCTGGTCCTCGCCACCCGCTCCGGCCTGGTGAAGAAGACCGCGCTGAAGGACTACGACTCCCCGCGCTCCGGCGGCGTCATCGCCATCAACCTCCGGGAGACCGAGGGCGGCGGCGACGACGAGCTGATCGGCGCCGAGCTGGCCTCCGCCGAGGACGACCTGCTGCTGATCTCCAAGAAGGCGCAGTCGATCCGGTTCACCGCGACGGACGACGCGCTGCGTCCGATGGGACGCGCCACTTCGGGTGTCAAGGGCATGAGTTTCCGCGAGGGAGACGAACTGCTCTCGATGAATGTCGTCCGGCCCGGTACGTTCGTCTTCACCGCGACCGACGGCGGGTACGCAAAGCGCACCCCCGTCGACGAGTACCGCGTCCAGGGCCGCGGCGGCCTCGGCATCAAGGCCGCCAAGATCGTGGAGGACCGCGGCTCGCTCGTGGGCGCGCTGGTGGTCGAGGAGACCGACGAGATCCTCGCCATCACGCTGTCCGGCGGTGTGATTCGTACGCGAGTCAACGAAGTCAGGGAGACCGGCCGTGACACCATGGGCGTCCAGCTGATCAACCTGGGCAAGCGCGATGCCGTCGTCGGCATCGCACGGAACGCCGAGGCCGGCAGCGAGGACGAAGAGGTCGACGACGCCGAGGGTGCCATCGAGGCATCCGAGGCCGAGGCATCGGTCGAGGGCACGGAGCCTGCGGCCGGGGATCACGAGGAGTAGAGCGTGAGTGGAGCCACGGGCGCCGGATCGGCGGCCGCCGGAGCTTCTGCAGGTGCTGGAGCGCACGGCGCCCGTGGCTCGGCCACGGACTCCCAGGGGGTTGCGGTGACGGACACTCGGGGGCAGCAGCCCCCCTACCAGGGCTACAACGGGGCACTGCCGGGCGAGCGCCCGGCGGCGCAGCCCGCGGGCGCCTACCACCCGCCGAGGGCCTACGACGGCCCGCAGGGCGGCGGCCACACCCAGGGCGGCCAGTCGGCCTCCGCGGTGCGCCGGCCCCGGACGGGCGCGCGGACGACCCCGCGCACGCGCAAGGCACGGCTGCGGGTGGCCAAGGCCGACCCGTGGTCGGTCATGAAGGTGAGCTTCCTGCTCTCCATCGCGCTGGGCATCTGCACGGTCGTCGCGGCGGCCGTGCTGTGGATGGTCATGGACGCCATGGGCGTCTTCTCGACGGTCGGCGGGACGATCAGCGAGGCGACGGGCTCGAACGAGTCCAACGGCTTCGACCTGCAGTCCTTCCTGTCGCTGCCGCGGGTGCTGATGTTCACCTCGGTCATCGCGGTGATCGACGTGGTCCTCATGACGGCCCTCGCGACCCTCGGCGCGTTCATCTACAACCTGTCCGCCGGCTTCGTCGGCGGCGTCGAGCTGACGCTGGCCGAGGACGAGTAGTCCGCGTGGGGGCCGGTCCCGCGCATCGATCAGGGCCTCCGGCCCGGGCGATTTTGGGACTGGCCCCGACGTGCGCTAATGTTCAGGAGTCAGCGCGCGGGACACACACCGCAAAGCGCGGCGGGGCTATAGCTCAGTTGGTTAGAGCGCATCCCTGATAAGGATGAGGCCACAGGTTCAAATCCTGTTAGCCCCACAGAAGTGATCGACCCGGACGGTTCCTCCGTCCGGGTCGATCTCGTTGTGTGAGGTTTGGCGCTCGCACAGGTCACCGATCGGTATCGGTCGATGTGTAGAGTGGGCGTCAGAAGTCTCCTACGTCAACGAAAGACGAGGTCGCGCGGTGAAGAAGCTGCTCCTGGTCGCACTGGCCGCCATCGGCGGGCTCCTCGTGTACCGCCAGATCCAGGCGGATCGCGCCGAGCAGGACCTGTGGACGGAGGCCACCGACTCGGTGCCGTCCGGCTCCGGTGTCTGAGACCCCTCCATCCGAAACCGAGATCCCGGCCGCGCTGTGCGCGGCCGGGATCTCGGCGTTCCGGCCCCCGCGCGGCACGCGCTGTTCCCCGGTCGTGACAGAAAGTCCTTGAGTTCACCGAAGTGAACGACTAGCTTGCTCCGGCAAAGTTCGCCTGCCCGCCCGCCCGGTGCGGACACCGGGGGCCCGAGCGGGGCAGGATGGTCCGGCACGACGGCCCCGGGGCGGGACGCGGCGACAGGACTCGACGAGGAGAAGCGCGTGAGCACGCAGGCGGGGGACACGGCCGGGGGCGGGACCGGACGCCGGGCGAGGGCCGCGGCCGGGCCGCGGAAGGCCGTGGCGCTGCTCACGGCCGCCGCCGCGCTGGGCACGCTCGCCGCGCTGCCCGCCCACGCCGCCGACGGCACCGCGATCCCCCCGTACGCCTTCGACCCCGCCGGACAGCGGATCCAGGGCGCCGCCTCCAGCGCCGACGCGGACCCGCTGGAGCCCGGCAGGACCTACCGGGACACCCTCAAGAAGGACGGCAAGGTCTACTACCGGATCGACCTGGACACCACGAAGAACTCGTACGTCTCCGCCGTCGCCGTCCCCAAGCCGGGCGCCAAGGCCGCGTACGGCGACGGCTTCCGGATCGCGATCCAGGACGGCTCCGGCATCGACTGCGGGTACCAGGAGGTCAACTTCGCGGCCGGCGACCACGCCCGGCCGCTGACCGGCTACGCGCGCCGGATCGTCCACCCGGACGAATCCGGCTGCCAGGACGCCGGTACGTACTACGTCATCGTCGAGCGCGAGTCGGACGCCGCCTCCGACCCGGACGACTGGGAGCTGGAGCTCCAGCACGTCAACGAGCCGCTGCTGAGCAAGATCGGGCCGGACAAGCTGCCCGAGTCGTGGCCCTCGGGGACGCCCGCGCCGCCCGCCGGCGGGCCGAAGGAGCGGCAGGGCGGGGCCGGCTTCCACACCGCCGTCTCGCTCCAGGAGGGCGAGTGGCGGGCCGACGTGCGACCCGGCCAGACGCTCTTCTGGCGGGTGCCCGTCGACTGGGGCCAGCAGATCTTCGCCACCGCCGAGCTGGGCAGCAGCTCCGCCAACGACGAGCTGGTCGGCAACGCGCTCGCGCTCGGCCTCGACAACCCCGCGCGCGGCTTCGTCGACCTCCAGACCGAGAGCTACGACGGCAAGCCGTCCACCGCCGTCCTCTCCCCGAAGCGGCCGGTGGCCCACGCGAACCGCTCCTCGTACGAGACCGCCACGAACGGCATGCGGTTCGCCGGCTGGTACTACCTCACCGCCACGCTCAGCCCGGAGATCGCCCAGGAGTACGGCGACGAACCGCTGCCGCTGATCCTGCGGGTCAGGATCACGGGCGAGCGGAAGCAGGGCCCCGGGTACGCGGGCGACCCCGGCGTCTTCCAGGTGACCGCCGACGACCGGCAGGCCGCGGCGAACGGCGCCACGGGGGCGGAGGCGGCGGCCGGCGACGGCACGATGGTCGCCCTGGCCGCCGGGGGCCTCGGCCTCGGCACCGTCCTGCTCGTCGGCCTCGGCGCCTGGACCCTGCTGGCACGCCGCAGGGCGGCCTGAGGACCGGGCGCGGGGCCTGAGGGACCGGGCCCGGGCCTGAGGGACCGGGCCTGAGGGACCGGGCCTGAGGGACCGGGCCTGAGGGACCGGGCCTGAGGGACCGGGCCTGAGGGACCGGGCCTGAGGGACCGGGCGCCCCTCAGATCTGGGTCAGCGCCCAGAAGCCGACCGCGAGCGACACCAGCGCGAGCAGCAGCACCGGGACCGCCACCTTCGGGGGCGGTCCCGGACGACGTCCGGGGAGCGCCACCGGGGCCGTGGAATCGTGCGGAGCGGGAACCTGAACGGGCTGAGCGGTGTATGGATTCGTAGGGGCGTAGGGATGCGCCGCCTGCGGGTGCGCCGATGTCTGTGGGTGCGCTGACGCCTGTGGGTGCGCCGACACCTGCGGATGGGTCGGCGTCAGCGGGTGCGGCGGCGTCTGCGGAGCCGAGGGGTCGAAGGGGGGTACGGGATGGGAGACCGGCGGGGGCAGGTGGAAGCTGCCCGTCTCCGAAGCGCCCGGAGCGGGCTGGTACGGAGGGGCGGCCGGGACCGGCTGCGGGGCGTCCTGGACCGGGCGCGGGGCGTCCTGAGGTGGGCGCGGGGCGTCCTGGACCGGGCGGGCGGCCGGGCCCTCGGGGCCGAAACCGGGCGGCAGCGGACCGAGTTGGTCGAAGATCTCGACCGGCGCCTCGCCGCCCTCCGGCTCGGGCAGCATCTCCACGGCGGCGGTCAGCGCCTTCCGCACGCCCGTGGCCGTCCGGAAGCGGGCCTGCGGGTCCGGCTGGAGCAGCCCCGCCAGGACCTGCCACAGCGGCTCCGGGACGGTCGCGGGCGCCGGCGGGGTGCCGTGGGTCATGAAGTGCTCGACGAGGGCCTGCGAGTCCGGCCGCGTGCCGTGCAGCAGATAGAGCGCCACCAGCCCGACGGCGTACAGGTCCGCGGTGAAGTCTGGCTCGGCGCCCAGGAGTTGCTCGGGAGCGAAGTAACCGGGCGTGCCCACCACGAAGTTGGTCTCGGTGAGCCGGGGCTCGCCCTTGCGCATCGAGATGCCGAAGTCCGAGAGCCGCAGGTGCGGACGGCCCGTACCGGTGGCCTCCATCAGGATGTTGGCCGGCTTGATGTCCCGGTGGACGACCCCCTCCGCGTGCACCGTCGCCAGACCCGACAACAGCTGGTCGAGGAGGGTGCAGACATAGCGGGGCGGCAGCGGCCCGTAGTCGCCGATGACGTGGGCGAGCGAGCCGCCCGCGACCAGGTCCATCGTGAAGAGGACCTGGTCGTCGTCGGCGGCCCAGCTGGCCGGGGCGAGGACGTGCGGGTGGTCGATCCGCAGCGCCTGTTCCCGGACGAAGCGGAGCAGCGTGTGGGCGTCGCTCTGCTGGAGCACCTTGGCCGCCACATAGCGGCGCCGGCGGTGGTCCCAGGCGCGCCAGACCGCGCCGGCCCCGCCCCGCCCGATCGGATCGATCAGCTCGTACCTGCCGGCGAAGATCTCACCCATCGCGCCGCGCCGCTCCCCGTACGTCGTCAGTCGTCAGTCGTCTGTCTTCAGTCGTCTGTCTTCAGTCGTGCTTCAGTCCGTCTTCGGCCCGTGCGTGCCGCGTCAGTTCTGGTGCGACTCGTAGTGGGCGACCGCGTCGGCGGTGCGCCCGGCGCCGTACACCCGGAGGAACTCTGCCAGCTCCGGGTGGTGCGGGGCGAGGGAGTCGGCGGCGTCGATGATGTCGCCCGCGGCGGCCACGGAGCGCAGCAGGGACTGGATCTCGCGGACCACGCGGCGCACGGTCGGGGCGCCGGATCCGTTGGTGGCCTGGCCGCTCGCGGCGGTCAGGACCGAGCCCCCCTGCGACTTCTTGATCTCGTCCATGCGGTCGGTGGCCTCGGCGGCGCTGACGCTGCCGTCGGCGACCTGCACGGCCAGCTCCTGGAGCGCCTGGACCCGCTGGACCACGGCCGGGTTGCCGATCTTGGCGCGCTGGCCGCTCATGAGCTGGGAGAGCATGGGCGCGGAGAGCCCGAGCACCGCGGCCAGCCTGGCCTGGTTGAGCCCGAGATCGTCGATCAGCCGACGGAAGAGCGCCCCCAGCGGCTCCCCGTACCAACTGCGCTGAAGCTCTCTGGCTCTTGCCGTGGCTTCCTGCTGCGCTGCGTCCATCACTTCTCCCCATCCCTGCGGTTCGCCACTGCGAACCTCGGTCAGCATCTTACGGAGCGTGGTCGTTCACCGGGAGTCCCCACCTTTTGCCCGGCACGGGGGGAGAACCGGTACGCTGTCCTCGTTCCGGGGCCTTAGCTCAGTTGGTAGAGCGCTGTCTTTGCATGGCAGATGTCAGGGGTTCGACTCCCCTAGGCTCCACGGAAAGACGCCCCTTGAACTGCGGAACCCGGTTCAGGGGGCGTTTTCGTGCCGTCCTCCCCGGCCGGCGGGGCGGCCGACGGCCCGACCGCCGCGAGGAAGAGGGAACGTCGTGCCGATCCGTGACGAGACGCGCCGTCCGGCGCCGGCGGACGGTCCTCGGCCGGAGCGCGGCCGGTTCTCGCGGTTCTGGACCGCGCAGACCGCGTCGCAGCTCGGCCAGCGCTTCGGGCTGGTGGCCCTGCCCGTGGTCGCGATCGAGACGCTCGGCGCCGGGGCGACGGAGGTCGGGTATCTGACGGCCGCGCTCACCGCGTGCTACCTGCTGATCGGCCTGCCGGCCGGCGCGTGGGTCGATCGACGGCGCAAGCGGACCACGATGATCGCGGCGGCCGTCGTCCGGGCCGCCGTGCTGGCCGTCGTCCCCGTGCTGTGGGCCTTCGACCGGCTCTCGCTCGGGTGGCTCTACGCGGTCGCGCTGGTCGTCGGCGTCGCCTCGGTCTTCTTCGACGTCGCGTACCAGTCGTACGTGCCGTTCGTCGTCCCCGACGAGGACATCGAGCGGGCGAACGCCCGGCTGGAGTCGTCGGCGCAGATCGCGGCGGCCGGAGGTCCGGCCGCGGCGGGGCTCCTCCTCAAGGTGGTGAGCGCGCCCGTCGTGATCGCCGTCGACGCGCTGGCGTACGTGGTGTGCGCCGGGTTCCTGGTGACGGTCGACGACTCCGAGCCGGTCCGCGGCGAGAAGGCGGCGGGGGGCGAGAAGGCGGCGGGGGGCTCCCGGCTGGCGCGGGAGGTCCTCGACGGGGTCCGGTTCGTCCTGGGCGACCCGGTGCTGCGGCGGCTGTGCGTCTCGGTGGGCGTGTCGAACTTCTTCGCCACCCTCACCATGACGCTGACGCCCCTGCTCGTCCTGAGGACGCTGGGGCTGGGATCCACGGTCATGGGGGTCGTGCTCGGCGTCGGCACCCTCGGCGGGCTGCTGGCCTCGCTCACCCTCCCGAAGGTCCGCGCCCGGTTCGCCGCGGGCCGGGTCATGGCGATCGGCCTCCTGTCGGCGGGTGCCTCCATGGTGGCCTTCCCCGTGGCCGGATCCCTGGACGGGTCGGCCTCCGCCCTTCCGGTCGGCCTGCTCGTCCTCGGCCAGTTCGGCATGACCTGGGGCGCGGTGACCTTCAACATCGCGCAGGTGAGCGTGCGGCAGCGGGTCTGTCCCAGGAACATGCTGGCCCGGATGACCGCGACGATCCGTTTCGTGGTGTGGGGGAGCATGCCCGTGGCGGCGATCCTCGCCGGCCGGCTCGGCTCGCGCGTCGGCGTCGTGGCCTGCCTGTGGATCGGTGTGGTGGGCGCGTTCCTGACGGCGCTTCCCGTCGTCGGGATGGACCGGCTGATCCGTTCCCGTTCCGGGACGGCGGCGCCCGGTCACGGTGACGGTGCCTGACACCCGCTCCCGGTGACGGTGCCTGAGGCGCGGCGAGCGGGGCCGCCGCCGCGCCGGGCGCCGGGTGTCAGGTCGTGCGGGCCGCCCCCGGGCGCGGGAGCGGGCCCCCGGGCGCGGTGAGGACGCGGGCCAGGTCGAGGGTGCTGAGGACGACCATCACGATGCCCAGCGGCACGTGGTACGCGGGCAGGTGCGCGACGCCGAGGGCGACCTGGACCGAGGCGAGGACGAGGAGCCCGGAGGCGTACAGGACCGGTCTGGGGCTGCCGCCGCCCGGCCGCCAGGCGACGATCGCGGCCACCACGTACAGCATCGACGCGCCGTACATCACCCGGGAGCCGATGTCGTGGAGCTGCGCGCCCAGCGGGGAGACGAGCAGGGCGCCGGCCGTGCCCGCCTGGAAGAAGAGCGCGAGGGTCTGGGTGGCGACCGCCGCCCTGACGGTCCGGTGGAGGGCCGTGCCGGGCCGTGCGGCCGTGGTGTCCCGTCGGGGCTGGGGCATCTCGGGGTCCTTTCCGGTGCGGGTGGGGTTCAGCGGAGGGTGAGGGAGGTTTCGGCCACGACGTGGGTGAGCTTCTCGGGGTTGCGGACGTAGTACAGGCCGCTGATGAGGCCGTTCTCGACCCGCACCGCCATGACCCCGTCCAGCTCGCCGTCGATGCGGACGGCGAGCGCCGGGGCGCCGTTGACGACGGTCGGCTCGGTGGTGACGGTGACGTTCGCCTTGAGGGAGCCGCCGAGGTAGAAGCGGGTCACCTTGTCGGCGCCGACGACCGGGCGCAGCGCGGCCCGCTTGATCCCGCCGCCGTCGCTGACGAGGACGACGTCGGGGGCGAGCAGGGCGAGGAAGTCCTGCGGGTCGCGCGTCTCCAGCGCCCGCCGGAAGGAGTCCACGACCGCCCGCGCCTCGCGCGCGGAGACCGTGGTGCGGGGGCGGCGGGCGTCGACGTGCTTGCGGGCCCGGTGCGCGATCTGCCGGACCGCGGCCGGCGTCTTGTCGACGGCCGCCGCGATCTCGTCGTACCCCACCTCGAAGACCTCGCGCAGGACGAAGACGGCCCGTTCGGTCGGGGTGAGGGTCTCCAGGACCAGCATCATCGCCATCGACACGGACTCGGTGAGCTCGACGTCCTCGGCGACGTCCGGCGTGGTGAGCAGCGGCTCGGGCAGCCACTGGCCGACGTACGCCTCCCGGCGGCGCCGCACGGTGCGGAGCCGGTTGAGCGCCTGCCGGGTGGTGATCCGTACGAGGTACGCCCGCTGGTCGCGAACCTGCGCCAGGTCGACGCCGGTCCAGCGGAGCCAGGTCTCCTGGAGCACGTCCTCGGCGTCGGCCGCCGAGCCGAGCATCTCGTAGGCGACCGTGAAGAGCAGGTCGCGGTGGGCGACGAAGGTGTCGGTGGCGGGGTCGGTGGCGGCCGGGTCCGTGGCGGGGGCCGTGGCGGCCGGGTCAGTGGCTGGGGCCTCGGCGGCTGGGTACGTGGCTGGGTCCGTGGCGGCCGGGTGCGTGGCGGGGCCGGTGGTCGGTTCCGTCGCTGGGTTCGCCGGCCGGTCCGTGTCGTGCGTGCTGGGCATGCTGTGTCTTCTCCCCGTGGTCGGTGTGACCGTCGTCGGTCAGGCCGTGTGCGTCGCGGGGGTGTCCGCCGGGCGGCCCGCGCGCTCCCGCAGCCGCTGCGACCGGTGCCCGCCGTCCTTGGGCCAGGAGTGCGCGCCCGGCTTGCGGGCTTCCGTGGCCAGGTGCTTGACGCTCAGCGTGCAGGCGAGTTCCTTGAGCTGCGCCCCCGCCCGTCCCCCGACGTAGATTCCCATCGCGCGGTCGTCCTTGTGCGCGATCTGGAAGATCGCCGTACGGCGCCCGAAGCTGAGGCACATCGCGTTGAACGCCATGTCCACGGGCTCGGGGCGGCGGCCCTCGATCCGCGCGAGCACGGTGTCGGCGGCGTGCGCGCCGAGGCAGCCGGCGACGTAGGCGCTCATCCGGAACGGCAGGTCCGAGGGGGCCGCGCAGTCGCCGGCCGCGACGATCCGCTCGTCGTCGACGCTGGTGAGGGTCTCGTCGGTGAGCAGGCGCCCGGTGCCGTCGGTGGCCAGCCCGCTGCGCGCGGCCAGGTCGGGGACGCCGAAGCCGGCGGTCCAGACAGCGAGCCCGCCGGTCACCGTGCGCCCGTCGGCGAGCCGGACGGCCTCCGCCGTCACCTCGGTGACCTTCGTACCGGGCCCGTCGAGCACGGTGACCCCGAGGGCGGCGAACCTGCGTGCGGCCGAGCGGCGCGCCCTGGGGTGCAGGTACGGGCCGAGGACGCCGCCGCAGACCAGCGTCACCGGGTGCCCGCCCTCGGCGAGTTCGGCGGCGGTCTCGATGCCGGTCGGGCCGGCGCCGACGACGGTGACCGGGACGCCGGCGGGCAGCGCCGCGACGGCGCTCCGCAGCCGCTCGGCCGACTCCAGCTCGGCGACGTGGTGGGCGTGTTCGGCGACACCGGGGACCGCGGGCGCGGCGACGGTGCTGCCGACCGCGTAGATCAGGTGGTCGTAGCCGACCGTGGCGCCCGACTCCAGGGTCACCACGCGCGCGTGGGCGTCGATCCGGGCCACGGAGTCGACGGTCAGCCGGACGCGCTCCGCCAGGACCTCCTCGTACCGGACGCGCGCGGGGTGGCTGCCGCCGACCAGCTGGTGGAGGCGGAGACGGGGGACGAACGACCGACGGGGGTTGATCACCGTCACGGTCACGTCCTCGCGCCGGGTGAGTCGGTTGGCCGCCATCACACCGGCGTACCCGCCGCCGATCACGACCACTTCGGTGTTCCCGCCCATGGCTTCTCCTCCGTCTTCAGGCGTCGACCTGCTCGACCTGCTCGACCTCAAGACACCGAGGGGTCGTCGCCTGTGACGTGGATGTGACGGGGATCACTGTGGAGGCCCGGAAAGGGCGGGACTGGTCCGGACGGGTGGTGTTCATCGGAAGAACTGCGCGGCAACGGCGTCGCTCCGCCGGAAACGGGGGCCCGTACAGATCATGAGGAAGGTATGTAAAGCGCGCAACCCGAAATGAACCATCCGGGAAGCGGGCCCACCTCCGTACGAACCCGAAAGTGAGGGGCCATGGCCACCGCCAAGGTCAAGCAGTTCTGGACCGCCTTCATCTCCGTCCTCTTCGCCCTGCTCGCCTCCGTCGGCCTCGCGGCCCCCGCCGTCGCCCAGGGCCAGGCGCCCGTGACCCAGCCCGAGGAGCCGGCCGCCCCCGCCGCCCCGGCCGCCGACCGGCGTACCGCGACGGTCGTGGCACCGAGGCAGGCGGAGCCGTGGGCACCGGTCCGGCAGGGCTCGCTGCCGCCCACCATCAAGCAGCGGATCGGCGCCGAGGCGCACAACTCCTCGCCCGCCGTCCGCCAGCTGCGGGCCGCCGCGCCGCTCGCGAGCGACCCGGCCGCGCTGTCGGAGCTGGCGCTCGCGACGGCCGCCTAGGGTGCGGGGAGCGCACGGCACCCCCCTCGGCACTTCCTTCCCGGCACCCAGCCCGTCCGGCCCGAAGCGACGCACGCACGGAACGGACGGACCAGAGGGAACAGCCGGTCCAGACGGACCAGCCGGACCAGACGGAACAACCAGTCCAGCCGGACCAGACGGAACAGCGGGAACAGTGGGAACAGTGAGAACGGCTTCAGGTCAGCGGCGCTCGTCGGGCTCCGTGGACTCGGTCTCCGTCTCCTCCTCGATCCCCGCCACGGTCCCGGTCTCGATCTCCACATCGCTCCCGGACTCCGTGACCACGCTCGTACCGGCCTCGGCCTCCGCGCCCGTGTAGACCTCCGACGCGGACGGCATGCCGGAACCCTCGTCCACATCCGTGGGAGCCGGCGGTTCAACCAGCCAGTCGGGGTTGGCCTGCCTGTCCCACCACTTCCACGCGACGAACGCGCCACCGACCAGCACGCCGAGCACGGCGAGCCCCTTGACGAGACGCCCGGCCCTGGCCCGGCGCTCCTGCTTCCTCACGATCTTCCGGACGTCGTCCGGCGTCACCTGACCGCGCAGCGCGGCCCAGGCGGCAGTGGAACGCGACCCGGCCTCCTCGAAGACGGGACCGGTCGCGGCGACCGCGTGCTCGACACGCGGAACGGTGTAGTCGGCCACCTGATGGGCGACCGAGCGGGTCCGAGCCGCAGCGCGATGCGCGGCGTCGTCGACCCGCGGCGGCACGTGCGGCGCCACGTACGCGGCGTACTGCACACGCGCCTGCGCGCGTGCCTGCCGAGCGGCGCTCGACACCTTGGGCGCGAGCCGCACCCGCGCCTCGTGCGCATAGTGCGCGGCCTGGTCCTTGGCCGTGCCGGCGTACGGCGCCACCACGTCCGCGGCGTGCAGGACGCTTTCCTTCGCCGAATCCGTAGCGGCGCGCACGCTGTCCATGCGAGTCACGGGTTCCTCCTCCTCGGTGGCGGGCGGTATCGGTTTTTCACCTTTCCATCCTTTTCGGCATCATGCCTGCCGGAGCGGGGTCCGGCATGCGGGGCGGGCATCCGGGGCATGGGGGCGGGGCGTGCGGGGCATGAGCCGGAGGCGGACGGGCCGTCGCGGGCATGCGGGCCGACCGCCGCGGGCATGCGAGGATCGACTCGCCAGAGCCGTGGGAGCGTGAGGCGATCCCCTCCGCGGCGTGACGCACGACCAGGGAGGGAAGGCGGACCGTGGCCATGCCGTACGCGATCCTCAAGACCAGCGCGGGCGACATCGAGGTGCGCCTGCTGCCGTTCCACGCGCCCAAGACGGTGCGGAACTTCGTCGAGCTCGCCTCGGGCGAGCGCGAGTGGACCCATCCGGGCACCGGCCAGGTCTCCACCGACCCCCTCTATGACGGCACGGTCTTCCACCGGGTCATCGGCGACTTCATGATCCAGGGCGGCGACCCGCTGGGGACGGGCACCGGCGGCCCCGGGTACGAGTTCGCCGACGAGTTCCACCCGGAGCTGTGGTTCGACCGGCCGTACCTGCTGGCCATGGCCAACGCGGGGCCGGGCACCAACGGCTCCCAGTTCTTCATCACGGTCGGCCCCGCGACCTGGCTGAACCGCAAGCACACGATCTTCGGCGAGGTCGTGGACGCGAAGAGCCGGGCCGTCGTGGACGCCGTCGCGGCGGTCCCGACCGACCCGCAGACCCAGCGGCCGCTGACGGACGTCGTGGTCGAGTCCGTGGTGATCGAGCAGCGCTGACCGGGAAGGACGGGACCCCGCCCATGGACACGCAGCCCGGACTGCGGCCCTGCTACCGCCATCCGGACACCGAGACGGGCATCAGCTGCACCCGCTGCGAGAAGCCCATCTGTCCGGCGTGCATGATCTCAGCCTCGGTCGGCTTCCAGTGCCCGGACTGCGTCCGAGGCGGCTCCGGCACCGGCCACGCGGCCGACGCCAACCAGCCGCGGACGCTCGCCGGCGGCCGGGTCAGGAAGGACGACCGGCTGGTCACCAAGATCCTGATCGGGATCTGCGCGCTGGTGTACGTGCTGGTGCTGGCCCTCGGCGACCGGTTCGTCGACGAGCTCGTGCTGATCGGGTACGCGTACAACCCGCTGCTCGGCGAGGTCGTCGGGGTCGCGGACGGCGAGTGGTACCGCCTGATCACCTCCACGGTCCTCCACCAGGAGCCGTGGCACATCCTCTTCAACCTGCTCGGTCTCTGGGTGATCGGCGGGATCGTCGAGCCCGAGCTGGGCCGGGCCCGGTACGCGCTGCTGTGCCTGCTCTCGGGGCTGTCCGGCTCCGTGCTCGCCTATGTCGTCGCCGCCCCCAACCAGCCCTCGCTGGGCGCCTCCGGGATCGTCTACGGCCTGATCGGCGCGTGGGTGGTGCTGGCACGTCGGCGCCGCCACGACATGCGGCCGGTGGCGCTCTTCGTGGCGCTGTCGCTGCTGATGACGTTCACCCGTCCGGGGATCTCCTGGGAGGCGCACGTGGGTGGACTCGTGGCCGGTGCCCTCGTGACGCTCGTGCTCGTACGGGCTCCCCGGGCCCGCCGGGACCTGATCCAGTACGGCGCCTGTGGAGTCCTGCTGCTGATCGACGTGGGCATCGTGACCGCACGGACACTCGCGCTCACCTGAGCGGGGAAGGCTGTGGACGAGCTGGGGACACGAGCTTTCCCCAGAGTTATCCACAGTGCGTGGCGAGTTCTCCCCACCCCGGTGGGTGTGACGGAGCCCCCTACCTCTGACCTGGGATTTCTCCCGGGAGGTAGGGGGCTTCGCGCTGCTCGGAGACGCCTCTCGCGGTCATACCGGCGTCAACGCGGTGCGAGTTATCCACAGATCTTCGTAAGTTATCCAGGGCTGTGCACAACGCTGTGGATAAACTCTGGGGTGAGCTTGACGGCAGACGGGCGGACCCGCTAAGCGCGTCGCTGATCAGCTCACTTCCACTGCGTGGAGACACCGAACCCGGCGGCGATGAAGCCGAAGCCGACCACGATGTTCCAGTTCCGGATGGACTCGATCGGAAGCGAACCGTCGGTGACATAGAAGACCACGATCCACACCAGACCGATGGCGAACAGGGCCAGCATCACCGGAGCGACCCAGCTGCGGTTCGTCAGCTTGATGTTGGCGGCCTGCTTCGCCGGCGGCGGCGTGTAATCGGCCTTCTTGCGGATCCGTGACTTCGGCACGAGGGACTCTCCTGTCGATGCGCTGCGTGACCGCGCAGGGAACTGTGGCTGTCGCCGGGATGTGACGTAGCAGGTCGGCTGCATCCCCCGGGCGTCCGTTAGCGTAGTGGTTCCGCGGCGCAGAAGGGGATCAGGGTACGTTGAGCAATTCCGCCGGCACTCCGCGCGACCCCCTCGCCGGACAGGGCCGCACCAGCGGGTGGCGCCCCGTCCGGCTGCTCACCCTTGCCGTCTTCGCCCTCGCCGGACTGCTCTTCGTCACCAGCTTCAACACCGCCAAGGGCACCAACATCCGCACGGACGCCTCCCTCCTGAGGCTCTCCGACCTCATCGAGGAACGCAGCCACAAGAACGCCGGCCTCGACGAGTCCACCGCCGCCCTGCGCGGCGAGGTCGACTCCCTCGCCGCCCGCGACGACGGCTCGACGGCCGAGGAGGACCGGCGCCTGAAGGAGCTGGAGACCGCCGCCGGCACCACCGAGGTCTCCGGCCCCGGCCTCACCGTCACCCTCGACGACGCCCCGCCCGGCGCCCAGGCCGCCCCCGGCTACCCCGAACCGCAGGCCAACGACCTGGTCATCCACCAGCAGGACCTCCAGGCCGTCGTCAACGCCCTCTGGGAGGGCGGCGCCAAAGGCATCCGCGTCATGGACCAGCGGCTCATCTCCACCAGCGCGGTCCGCTGCGTCGGCAACACCCTCATCCTCCAGGGCCGCGTCTACTCGCCCCCGTACAAGATCACCGCGGTCGGCGACCGGGGCAGGCTCGACAAGGCCCTCGCGGACTCCCCGGCGCTCCAGAACTACCAGCTGTACGTGAAGGCGTACGGGCTCGGCTGGAAGGTCGACGACCACAAGGGCGTCACCCTCCCCGGGTACACCGGCGCGGTCGACCTCCACCACGCCAAGCCCGCCGCGTAGGCCCGCCCGGGAACGGTTGTCCACAGGTGGTCGTCCGCGGACGGTCGTCCACAGGCTTCGGACAGCTTCCCCACGACGGCCCCCGCGCCCCGTACTCTGGTGCCCGTAACGAAGGGAAGGGGCGGCGAAGTCATGTACGGCTGGATCTGGCGGCATCTGCCGGGGAACGCGTTCGTGCGGGCGCTGATCTCCGTCGCACTGGTCCTCGGGATCGTCTACATCCTCTTCCAGTACGTGTTCCCCTGGGCGGAGCCTCTGCTTCCGTTCAACGATGTGACGGTGGACGGCCAGTGAGCGCGCGAATTCTCGTCGTCGACAACTACGACAGCTTCGTCTTCAACCTCGTGCAGTACCTCTACCAGCTCGGTGCCGAGTGCGAGGTGCTCCGCAACGACGAGGTGGAGCTGAGCCACGCCCAGGACGGCTTCGACGGCGTGCTGCTGTCTCCCGGGCCCGGCGCCCCCGAGCAGGCCGGCGTCTGCATCGACATGGTGCGGCACTGCGCCGACACCGGGGTGCCCGTCTTCGGCGTCTGCCTCGGCATGCAGTCCATGGCCGTCGCGTACGGCGGCGTCGTCGACCGCGCGCCCGAGCTGCTGCACGGCAAGACCTCGCCCGTCGTCCACGAGGGCAAGGGCGTCTTCGCCGGCCTTCCCTCGCCGTTCACGGCCACCCGCTACCACTCGCTCGCCGCCGAGCCCGCCGTGCTTCCGGCCGAGCTCGAAGTGACCGCGCGGACCGAGGACGGCATCATCATGGGCCTCCGCCACCGCGATCTGCCCGTCGAGGGCGTCCAGTTCCACCCGGAGTCGGTCCTCACCGAGCACGGCCACCTGATGCTCGCCAACTGGCTGGTGCAGTGCGGAGACGAGGGAGCGGTCGGCCGGTCGGCGGGGCTCGCGCCGGTGGTGGGCAAGGCCGTCGCGTGACCACGGGCTCGCCGTGGTTCCGGGACGGGGGGCAGCCCGGCGCCGAGCCGATACCCGAGGGCCACGGCACCCGTCCGTACGAGCCGCAGGCCCCGTACGAGCCGGGGTACGAGAGCGGGTACGAGCAGCAGCAGCCGTACGGCTACGAGCAGCAGGGCCCGTACCCGTATCCGTACCAGCCGCAGCAGCAGCCGCACCAGCCCCAGCAGCCGCACCAGCCCCAGCCGCACGAGCCGCAGCCGCACCAGCCCCACGAGCACCAGCCGCGCCAGCCGCAGTCCCGGCCCGAACCGTCGTACGAGCCCGCGTACGAGCCCATACGTGAGCCGTACGAGGCCGCGGAGACGCGGGAGCTGTCCCAGGTCGCCCCGGTCGCCGAAGAGGCTCAGCGGCCCGTGGAGCCCCTTCCCGGGCCCGGCCGGGCCGAGCGGCGCAAGGCCGCCGCCAAGCAGGGCCGCGGGAAGAGCCGCAAGGGCCCCGCTCCGGCCGCCGGCGGCACCCCCGCCCCCGACCGCCCGCTGTCCCGGGTCGAGGCGCGCCGCGCCGCCCGGGAGGCCAAGGCGGCGAAGGACAGCGTCGGCGTGGTCGTCGGCGAACTGTTCATCACCCTCGGCGTCGTCATGCTCCTCTTCGTCGCCTACCAGCTGTGGTGGACCAACGTCCTCGCCGGCCAGGAGGTCGACCAGGCCAAGGAGCGGATCACGGACACCTGGGCGAAGGGCGAGAGCAAGCCCGACGTCTTCGCCCCCGGCGAGGGCTTCGCCATCATGCACATCCCCAAGCTGGACGTCGTCGTCCCCGTCGCCGAGGGCATCGACAAGGCCAAGGTCCTCGACAAGGGCATGGCGGGCCACTACGGCGAGGGCAAGCTCAAGACCGCCATGCCCTCCGACAAGCAGGGCAACTTCGCCGTCGCCGGCCACCGCAACACCCACGGCGAGCCGTTCCGCTACATCAACCGCCTCAAGCCCGGCGACCCCATCGTGGTCGAGACCCAGGACGCCTACTACACCTACGAGATGGCGAGCATCCTGCCGCAGACCCCGCCGTCCAACATCGCCGTCATCGACCCGATCCCCAAGGGCTCCGGCTTCACCGAGCCCGGCCGGTACATCACGCTGACCACCTGCACGCCCGAGTTCACCAGCACCTACCGCATGATCGTCTGGGGAAAGCTGGTCGAGGAACGGCCGCGCAGCAAGGGAAAGCCGACCGCACTCGTAGGCTGAGAGCCCACACCTCCAGAAGGGACGAGGGCCGACCCAGTGTCACGTGCGCGCAACCGGATCGCCGGGCTCATCAGCGTCTTCGGCGAACTCCTCATCACAGCCGGCCTCGTGCTCGGACTCTTCGTCGCCTACTCGCTGTGGTGGACGAACGTCCTCGCCGACCGCGCCGCCGACAAGGAAGGCGCCCAGGTCCGCGGCGAGTGGGCCGACCAGGGCCCCGGCGCCCTCGACACCAAGGGCGGAGTCGGCTTCCTCCACGTGCCCGCCTTCGGCGGCGACGAGATCCTCGTGAAGCGGGGCACCGAGAGCTCCATCCTCAACAACGGCGTCGCCGGCTACTACACCGAGCCCGTGAAGTCGGCCCTCCCGCAGGACAAGGAGGGCAACTTCACGCTCGCCGCCCACCGGGACGGGCACGGCGCCAAGTTCCACAACATCCACAAGTTGAAGAACGGCGATCCGATCGTCTTCGAGTCCAAGGACACCTGGTACGTCTACAAGGTCTACAAGACCCTCCCGGAGACCACGAAGTTCAACGTGGACGTCCTCCAGCAGGTCCCCGAGGAGTCCGGCAAGAGCGAGCCCGGCCGGTACATCACCCTCACGACCTGCACCCCCATGTACACCTCGGACTACCGCTACATCGTCTGGGGCGAACTGGCCCGCACCGAGAGGGTCGACGCCGACCGCACCCCGCCGGCCGAACTCCGCTGACCCACCCGGCCGGACAGCACAAGGGGAGAGCCCCGGAGCCTTCACAGGCTCCGGGGCTCTCCCCGTTCCGCGCGGGCGACCGCGCCACCGGGCGGGGCTAGTCGAACCAGCCGCCGATGTTGTTGGCGTCGCCGTTGTTGCCGTTGTTGTCGCCGCCGTTGTTGTCCCCGCCGTTGTTGTCGCCACCGCCGGGCTGCTGGCCGCCGCCACCGGCGCTGTCGCCGCCGGTGGCGGCGCCCGGGTCCACGGTGAGCAGCGTGACCGTGTCACCCTGCTTGACCGGGGAACCCGCGACCGGGACCGACTGGGCGATACGGGCGTCGTCCTTGTCGACACCGGCCACGACCACGGTCACACCCTGGCTCTGGAGGTAGTCCCGAACTTCCTTGAGGGTCTTGCCGACCGCGTCCGCGGGGACCGTGATCTGCGGCGTCGCGGGGCCCTTGGAGACCTTCAGGGTGATCTCGACGTCCAGCGGCTGGTTGCTCGGGCCGCCCGGGGACTGCTCCAGGACCGTGCCCTTGGGCTGGTCGCTGTCGACCTCCTCCTGCTTCACGTTGGTGAAATGGAGGCCGTTCAACTGCTGGAGCGCCAGGTTGATGTCGCGGTTCCGGACGTCCGGCAGCTGCGTCAGCTTCTGCTTGGCGACGGTGAGGGTCACCTCGGAGTTCTTCTCGGCCTTGGTGCCGTTCTGCGGGTTCTGCCGCAGGACGGTGCCCGGGTCCTCCTCGGACTCCTCCTCGTCCACCTTGACCTTGAAGCCCTTGCCCTCCAGGGTCTCCTTCGCCCGCTGGAGCGACTGCTCCTGGACATCGGGGACCTCCACGAGCGGCGCGCCCTCGGAGACCCACACCTGGATGGTGGCGCCGACGTCCATCTTGGTGACGTTGTCGGCGGCCGGGTTCTGGCGGCAGATCGCGCCCGTGGGCTGCTCGCAGCGCTCGGTGCCCGCCTCCTGGACCTGCACCTGCGCGTTGGTGACGGACCGCTGCGCCTCGTCCATCTTCTGGCCGACGAGCTGCGGCACCACCGTCTGCTGCGGGGTGTCGGTGGTGTCCATGAGGTACCGGGCGATGAAGATCGCGCCGACCAGCACCAGGACACCGCAGAGCGCCAGCAGGATCGTCGAGGCGTTCGACTTCTTCTGGGCGCCGCGGCGGCGGTCCGGACGGTCGTCGTAACCGTCGTACCCGCCGTAGCCCCCGCCGTCCGGCGGGACAGGCGGCATCATCGAGGTCTGGCCGACCGGGTCGGCCTGGCGCAGCGCGGTCGTCGGCTGGTCCTCCGGCGGGTAGCCGTAGCCGTTGTACGCCGGGGCGCCCGCCATGCCCATCGCGGCGGCGGCCGCGACCGGCTGCCCGTCGAGGCACGCCTCGATGTCCGCGCGCATCTCGTCGGCGGACTGGTAGCGGTAGTCGGGGTCCTTGACCAGCGCCTTGAGGACGATGGCGTCCATCTCGGGCGTGATCTCGGCGTCGAAGTTGCTCGGCGCCTGGGGCTCTTCCCGGACGTGCTGGTAGGCGACGGCCACGGGGGAGTCGCCGATGAACGGCGGCCGGACGGTGAGCAGCTCGTAGAGCAGGCAGCCCGTGGAGTACAGGTCGGAGCGGGCGTCGACCTGCTCGCCCTTGGCCTGCTCCGGGGAGAGGTACTGGGCGGTGCCGATGACCGCCGCGGTCTGCGTCATGGTCATGCCCGCGTCGCCCATGGCGCGCGCGATGCCGAAGTCCATGACCTTGACCTGGCCGGTGCGGGTCAGCATCACGTTCGCGGGCTTGATGTCGCGGTGGACGATGCCGGCGCGGTGCGAGTACTCCAGGGCCTGGAGGATGCCGACGGTCATCTCCAGGGTGCGCTCGGGCAGCAGCTTGCGGCCGGAGTGCAGCAGCTCACGGAGGGTCGAGCCGTCCACGTACTCCATCACGATGTACGGGATGGAGACCCCGTCGACGTAGTCCTCGCCGGTGTCGTACACAGCGACGATCGCCGGGTGGTTCAGGGAGGCGGCGGACTGTGCCTCACGGCGGAACCGGGCCTGGAAGGACGGGTCACGGGCCAGGTCGGCCCGCAGCGTCTTCACGGCGACGGTGCGGCCGAGCCGGGTGTCCTGGGCGAGGTACACCTCGGCCATGCCACCGCGGCCGAGCACCGAGCCCAGCTCGTACCGGCCGCCGAGGCGACGCGGCTCTTCCATAGCTAATCCAGCCCTCTCCGTCTGTCCCGACCGCACCCATGGGTGGTCCGGCGGTGTGTGCTGTTCGCGCATACGCTACCGGCCCCGAGAGGCGGTACCGCCCGCGTGGGGCAGCTGATACCTGACCGGTACCTGGCTGGCACCGGCCCTTTGCAAGATCAGCCGCGACTCTTCAGAACCGCCTTCATGACCGCCTTGGCGATCGGTGCGGCGAGACCGCCACCGCTGATGTCCTCACGGCCGACGCCCTCGGCGTCCTCGACGATCACGGCGACGGCGACCGGGGAACCCTGGTCGGTCTTGGCGTACGAGATGAACCAGGCGTACGGGCGCTTGGCGTTCTTCTCGCCGTGCTGCGCGGTACCGGTCTTGCCGCCGACCTTCACGCCGTCCATGTTCAGGTCGGCCTTGCCGCCGGTGCCCTTGGCGACGACGTTCTCCATCATCGCCTGGAGCTTCTGCGCGTTCTCCGGGGAGACCGGCTGGCTCATCTCCTCCGGCTCGTTCTGCTTGATGACGTCCAGGTTCGGCGCGCGCAGCTGGTTGATCATGTACGGCTTCATCAGCTTGCCGTCGTTCGCGATCGCGGCCGTGACCATCGCCATCTGGAGCGGGGTGGTCGCGGTGTTGAACTGGCCGATGGAGGAGAGGGCGTTGCCGCCGCGGTCGGCCTTCTTGTCGTAGACGGAGGCGGCGGAGCGGACGGGGGTGAACTGCTCGGCGTTGAAGCCGAACTTCTCCGCCATCTCGTTCATCTTCTCGACGCCGACGTCGTCACCGAGCTTGGCGAAGACCGAGTTGCAGGAGACCCGCAGCGCCTCGTTGAGGCTGGCGTTGGCGCAGCCCCCCGAGTGGTTCTTCATCGGCACGGTGGAGAGCGGGATCTTCCAGCCCTCGGGGGTGTCGGTCGCCGCGTCGATGTCGGAGACCTTGCCGTTCTCCAGCGCGGCGGCGGCGGTCACGACCTTGAAGACGGAGCCGGGGGGGTAGATCTCGCGGATCGCGCGGTTCAGCATCGGCTTGGCCTTGGACGTGTCCAGCGCCACCCATGCCTTCTCGTCGTTGCTGCCGGCGATGCTCGACGGGTCGTACGAGGGGGTCGAGGCGAGCGCCAGGATCTTGCCGGTCGACGGCTCGATCGCCACCACGGCGCCGGTGTTCTTCCCGAGTCCCTCAAAGGCGGCCTTCTGAGCGGCGCCGTTGAGGGTGGTGACGACGTCGCCGCCCTTCTTCTTCTCGCCGGTGAACATGGCCAGCGTGCGGTCGAAGAAGAGCCGGTCGTCGTTGCCGGTGAGGATGCCGTCCTCGATCTTCTCGAGCTGGTTGGCGTCGTACACCTGCGAGGCGAAGCCGGTGACCGGAGCCCACATGGGGCCGTTCACATAGGTGCGCTTGTACTTGTAGTAGGTGCCGCCCGAGTCCACGGAACCGGTGATCGGCTTGCCGTCGACGATGATGTTGCCGCGCTCGGTGGCGTACCGCTCGATCTGGACGCGCTTGTTCTTCGGGTGCGCGTTCAGCTCGTCGGCGCGGACGAACTGGAGCCAGTTGTCGCGCAGGAGCAGGGCGAGGACGAGCAGGCCGCAGAAGATCGCGACCCGCCGCAGCGGCTTGTTCACGGACGGACCACCTGGGTCATCTCGACATCGGGGTTCGGGGCGGGCGCGGGCGCCGGACGGCGCGCGGTGTCGCTGATCCGGATCAGAATGCCGATCAGGGCCCAGTTGGCGATCACGGACGAACCGCCGTACGCGAGGAACGGCATCGTCATGCCGGTGAGCGGGATGAGGCCCATCACACCGCCGGCGACGACGAAGATCTGCAGCGCGAAGGCGCCGGAGAGGCCCATCGCGAGCAGCTTGCCAAAGGGGTCGCGGGCGGCGAGCGAGGTGCGGATACCGCGCTCGATGATCAGGCCGTACAGCAGCAGGAAGACCATGACGCCGGCCAGGCCGAGCTCCTCGCCGACGGTGGCGAAGATGAAGTCGGAGTTGGCGGCGAAGCCGATGAGGTCGGAGTTGCCCTGGCCGAGGCCGGTGCCGAGGATGCCGCCGGACCCGAAGGACATCAGCACCTGGGTCATCTGGTCACAGGCGGCGACCTTCTCCGCGCAGCTGAACGGGTCGGCCCACGCGTCGACACGTGCCTGCACGTGGCTGGCGAAGGACGCCACGCCGACGGCACCCGCGACGGACATCAGCAGACCCATGACGATCCAGCTGGTCCGCTCGGTGGCCACGTACAGCATGATCACGAACATGCCGAAGAACAGCAGCGAGGTACCGAGGTCGTTCTCGAAGATCAGGATGAGGAGGCTGACCGCCCAGATCGTCAGGATCGGGCCGAGGTCGCGGCCTCGGGGCAGGTAGAGCCCCATGAAACGGCGGCTGGCCAGGGCCAGGGCGTCCCTCTTCACCATCAGGTAGCCGGAGAAGAAGACCGCGAGCACGATCTTCGCGAACTCTCCGGGCTGGATGGAGAAGCCCGCGACGTTGATCCAGATCTTGGCGCCGTAGACGGCGGATCCGAGGCCGGGCACCAGCGGCAGCAGCAGGAGGACGAGCGCCGCCATCATCGAGATGTACGTGTAGCGCTGGAGGACCCGGTGGTCCTTCAGCAGCAGCAGAACGGCCACGAGCATCGCGATGCCGATCGCCGAGTACATCATCTGGCTGGGCGCGTCCGGGCTGAAGCTGTTGTACCTCCGCATCGAGGTCTCGATCAGCCGCGGCGACTGGTCCAGACGCCAGATCAGCACCAGGCCCATGCCGTTGAGCAGGGTCGCCAGCGGGAGCAGCAGCGGGTCCGCGTACGGCGCCCATTTGCGTACGACGAGGTGGGCCACGGTCGCGAGGAGCGCGAGTCCGAGCCCGTACCCGAGCATGCCCGACGGGACCTCGCCGTCGATGGCCAGGCCCACGTTGAGGTACGCGAACACCGGGATGACGACGGCGAACGCGAGCAGCGCCAGCTCGGTGTTGCGGCGGCTCGGCGCCTCGATCGCGCCGATGGTGGTCGTGTTGGTGACAACGCTCATGGTGGTGACAGGCCCCCTACGGGTGCTTACTGCTTGCCGCAGTTCGAGGCCAGCTTCTGCTCCTCCGGAGTGAGGGTGGGACCCGGGTTCGGAGCGGCTGCGGTGGGCTTGGATTCGGGCTTGGCGTCGGCGCTCTCGCCGTCGGCCGGCTTCTCGGCCGCCTCGGCGGCGGCCTTCTCCTTGTCGGCCTTCTCCTTGGCCACGCGGCGCTCCTCGGTCTTCTTGCAGGCCGACGCCTGCACCGCGAGCTCGGAGATCTTCGTCTGGGCCTTGGCGAGGCTGCCGCCCGCGATGGTGTCCTCGACCTGCTTCCGCTGGTAGGCGGGGAGGTACTTGAGTTCGATCTCGGGGTGGTCCTTCTCGACCTCCGAGAGCTTCACCCAGGCGAGGTCCTGGCTGATGCCGCGGTACAGCGCCACGTGCTCGGCGTTGGAGCCCACGAAGTACTGGGTCTGGGTCCAGCGCCAGCCGCCGTACGCGCCGCCGGCGAGGACGCCGAGGGCGAGGACGAGGATCACCGTGCGCCCGATCCACCGGCGCCGCTTCCGCGGCTTCACGAAGTCGTCGTCGGCGTACGAGTCGAAGGCGCCGTGCGGCGGGACGGCGCCGTAGCCGTGGTCGTCGCCGCTGCCGGGCGGGCCGAAGCCGCCGGCCGGGGGCTGGTGGTGCGCGGGGCGGCCGAGCCCGGAGGCACGGCCGGCCGGGGTCTGCATCGCGCCGCCGTCGTTCAGCTGCTGCTGGTTCTCGGCGACCGCGCCGACGACCACGGGCGTGTCGCTGAGGTGGCCGGCGAGGGTGTCGCCGCCGTCGACGTCGAGGACGTCGGCGACGATCACCGTGATGTTGTCGGGGCCGCCGCCGCGCAGCGCGAGCTGGATCAGCTCCTGCACGGTCTCCTGCGGGCCCTGGTAGCTGGCGAGGGTGTCCTCCAGGGTCTGGTGGGACACCACGCCGGAGAGGCCGTCGGAGCAGATCAGGTACCGGTCGCCGGCGCGGACCTCGCGGATGGAGAGGTCGGGCTCGACGTGGTCGCCGCTGCCGAGCGCGCGCATGAGGAGCGAGCGCTGCGGGTGCGTGGTCGCCTCCTCCTCCGTGATCCGGCCCTCGTCGACGAGCCGCTGCACCCAGGTGTGGTCCTGGGTGATCTGGGTGAGGACGCCGTCGCGCAGCAGGTACGCGCGGGAGTCGCCGACGTGCACCAGGCCGAGCCGCTGCCCGGTCCACAGCAGGGCGGTGAGCGTGGTGCCCATGCCCTCCAGCTGCGGGTCCTCCTCGACCATCATCCGGAGCTGGTCGTTGGCGCGCTGCACCGCCGTACCGAGCGACGTGAGGATGTCGGAGCCGGGGATGTCGTCGTCGAGCGTGACGAGGGTCGAGATCACCTCGGAGGAGGCGACCTCGCCGGCGGCCTGGCCGCCCATGCCGTCGGCGATCGCGAGGAGACGGGGACCGGCGTAGCCGGAGTCCTCGTTCCCCTCGCGGATCATGCCCTTGTGCGAGCCCGCGGCGAATCGCAGGGAGAGACTCATGCCCACCTGCCCTGTCGCCGCTGCATCGGGGTACAGCCGGTCTCGACCCACACTGCCCACCCTCCGGTCGCTCCGGTCAGCTCGCTCATTGTCGTACTACTTCCGCAGCTCGATGACGGTCTTGCCGATGCGGATCGGCGCCCCCAGCGGAATCGGCGTTGCGGTGGTGAGGCGGGTCCGGTCGAGGTACGTCCCGTTCGTGGACCCGAGGTCCTCGACGATCCACTGGCCGTCCCGGTCGGGGTAGATCCGGGCGTGCCGGCTGGACGCGTAGTCGTCGTCCAGCACGATCGTCGAGTCGTGCGCCCGGCCCAGTGTGATCGTCTGCCCCTGCAGGGCGACGGTCGTGCCGGTGAGGGTGCCCTCGGACACGACCAGCTTGGTCGGGGCGCCGCGGCGCGACCGGCCGCCGCCGGCCGCCGGCTGCGGCTGCTGGGCGCGCTGCTGCGGAGGTGCCGCCTGGCGGCCGCCCTGCTGGGGGCGCGCCTCCTGGCGGCGGGAACCGCGCTGGGTCACCCGCGTACCGAACAGGTCGCTACGGATGACCTGCACGGCCACGATGACGAACAGCCACAGAACGGCCAGGAAACCCAACCGCATGACCGTCAGGGTCAGCTCTGACATTGCCCCCGCTTCACCCTTCGGCTTGCCGGTAAACGATGGTGGTGCTGCCCACGACGATCCGCGAGCCGTCGCGGAGCGTAGCGCGGGTGGTGTGCTGCCCGTCCACCACGATGCCGTTGGTGGATCCGAGATCCTGGATCGTCGAGGGCGTTCCGGTCCGGATCTCGCAGTGCCGGCGGGACACGCCGGGATCGTCGATCCTCACGTCCGCGTCGGTGCTGCGGCCGAGGACCAGGGTCGGGCGGGAGATCTGGTGGCGGTTGCCGTTGATCTCGATCCAGCGGCGCACCTGGGTGCCGCCGGCGGCCGGAGGACGGCCGCCCGCGCCCGGCCGCTGCCCGCCGCCGGGCGGCGGGGAGGACGGCATCGGCGGAGCGCCGGCCGGGGGACCCTGCGGGTACCCGTAGCCGCCGCCCTGGCCCTGCGGCTGGTGCTGCTGCTGGTGGGGCTGGTGACCGGCGTGCGGCTGCGGCTGGGACGTGCTCGACGCGAGCGTACGGCTGCGCACCCGGTAGAGACCGGTGTCGAGGTCGTCGGCCTTCTCCAGGTGGACCTTGATCGGTCCCATGAAGGTGTACCGCTGCTGCTTGGCGTAGTCCCGGACCAGGCCGGCGAGCTCGTCGCCCAGCTGGCCCGAGTAGGGGCTCAGACGCTCGTAGTCGGGCGTGCTGAGCTCCACGATGAAGTCGTTGGGGACGACGGTCCGCTCGCGGTTCCAGATCTGCGCGTTGTTGTCGCACTCGCGCTGGAGCGCGCCGGCGATCTCGACGGGCTGGACCTCGGACTTGAACACCTTGGCGAAGGTGCCGTTGACCAGACCTTCGAGACGCTGCTCGAAACGCTTCAGGACTCCCATGGGGCACCTCCTCCGTCGTTGCCGTCCTGGTACTGCTTACTGATCGTATCCACGCGTCGGGAAATCGGCTGGTTCCCCTTCTCTGCCCTGTGGACGAGTGTCACCTCTCACAGGCCCTCCCCCCAGGGATCGTAGAGGGGGCCTGTGGACAGTGTCCCGCACCCGGCTGCCCGACAGGAGGGGCGGAGTACGGGAGTGAGCGCGTCGGACGGCGCGGCCGGCGCCGCAACCTCCCGCTTCTCCCCTGTCTCTCCCATCTCTCCCCTCTCTCCCCTGTGTCCCTTCTCTCCTTCTTCTCCTTACTTCTCCCTGGCGTCTCCGGCGGGGGCTCCGCGGTGACATCCGGGGGCGGGTGTGCGGCGCGGGCGCGCGAAGGGTCGGACGTCCTGCCGCGTCCTCCCGAGTCCTCCCACGTCCTCCGTGCTCCCCCTCGCCTCCCCTCGCTCCCTCCCTCCGCTCCCTCCCCCTCTCCCTTCCTCTCCTCTGTTCTGCCCGCGAGGGGCCGAAACAACGGATGTGAATCCACCGTCTGCGACGTGCTAATCTTCAGATGTCGCCAGGCGCTCCCACCGAAAGGTGAGAGACCGGGAGACCACCCAATGCGCGGGTGGCGGAATAGGCAGACGCGCTGGATTCAGGTTCCAGTGCCCGAAAGGGCGTGGGGGTTCAACTCCCCCCTCGCGCACCAGACGGAAGCCCCGTAGGTCTCAGACCTACGGGGCTTCCGCGTTGTCCGGCGTCCTCTCACCTTTCGTCGTTGTGGGTCGCGACGAAAGAGGGACGCCCCGGGGTCCCGGCGCTGCCTAGGGTGCGAGCGTGGAAGCGACGAGTGGGGGAACGACGCCGTGGGCGGGCGCCGGACGCGGGGCGGGAGCCAGGCTGGCCGCCGCGTGGAGGTGGCTCGTGCCCGCCGGGGAATGGTCGCCGCGGAGGACGGTCGGCGAGGTGGCGCTCACCGCCGTCGTCGCACTGCTCGCCGCGGGGACCGAAGAACTGCTCGGCGGCGAAGGGTGGCAGCTCGCCGCGGTCGCCGCCGGGTCGGCCGTACTGTCGCTGCTGCGCCGCAGATTCCCCGCCACCGTGCTCGTCGTCACCGCCGCGCTCAGCCCCGTCGTCCCCGGCCTCGGTCCGCTGCTGCTCGTCCTCGGCTGGTCGGCGGGCGGTCACATCCTCGGCGTCGGACGGGCCCTGCACGCGTTCATCGCCGCCTACGTCCTCAACGTCGCCGCCACCCTGATCGTCGCCTGGGACCAGAGCCGGATGCTCACCCTCGCCTTCATGGCGACCCTGTACTACCTGGGCACCACCCTCGCGCCCGGACTCGCCCACCGGTACTGGGCCCAGCGCCGCACCCTCCTGCACGCCCTCCAGGAGCGCAACGTACGGCTGGTGCGCGAGCGCAAGATGATCGGGCGGAACGCCCGGCTGCGCGAACGGCAGCGCATCGCCCAGGACATGCACGACAGCCTCGGCCACCAACTCGCCCTGATCGCCGTGCACACCGGCGCCCTGGAGGTCGACCGCGAGCTGAACGACCGGCAGCGCGAGGTCGTCGGCGTGCTCCGGAACGCGTCCGTGACCGCCATGCACGAACTGCGGGAGGTCGTCGGCATACTCCGGGACGGCACCGAGGCCACCGACCCCGACACCGGACCGGTCGGCGCCGGCGACGAGAGCGGACGGGCGGCCCGCGGGATCGCCGGCATCGAAGGACTCGTCGCCTCCGCGCGCGCCGCAGGGACCCGCGTCGAACTACGGCGGATCGGCGACGAGCGGCCCCTCGAACCGGCCGCCGGGCACGCCGCGTACCGCATGGCGCAGGAAGCGCTCACCAACGCCTACAAGTACGCCCCCGGCGCCGCCATCAGCGTCGAACTGCGCTACGAGCCCGACACGTTCGTCGTCGAGATCTTCAACGAGGAGCCGCTCGACGGCCCCGCGAAGGGCGTCGTCAGCGGCGGCCAGGGTTTGGCCGGCCTAGAGGAGCGGGCCCGGCTCGTCGGCGGCATGTGCCATGCGGGCCCCGCCGACGGCGGAGGTTTCCGGGTCGCCGGAATGCTGCCGTACGGCTCCGCGCCCACCGGAGAATCCGCGTCTTTGGTCGACGCTGCCGACGACTTCCGGCAGCAGTCGACGAAGCCCTTCGGGCGGCAAGGTCGTTCCGTACCGGTCGGAGAGCCCGACTGGACCTTCACGGAACGGGAGTTGGCGATGGCACTGCACGGGGGCAAGACCCGCGGCACCGGAGGATCCGTCGCGCTCGGCTGCGGCATAGCCTTCGCGGCGCTCGTCGTCCTCGTCCTCGCGGCCGGCTTCGGCCTCTACTACTTCGTCGGATCGATCCAGGACGCGATGATCGAGCCCTCGAAGTACGAGTCGATCGAGGTCGGCATGGCCGAGAAGGACGTCCGGGCCATGCTGCCCGACGGCGACTCCTTCGCGAACCTGGCCACCTCGGGCAAGGGCGCGCCGCCCGAGCCGAAGGGCGCCGCCTGCCTCGCCCTGCTCTCCACGGAGACGAGCGACGACTTCGACGTCGACCCCGTTTTCCGGTTCTGCTTCAAGGACGGCAAGCTGATCGAGAAGAAGGCGTACGAGGTGAGGCAGTAGCGTCACGGCCGACCCGTACCGAGGCGTTGGGGGAGGCGTAGTGCTGTCAGGGCAGACGGGACGGTCCGGGCGGACCGTCAGGGTCGTGGTGGCCGACGACGAGCCGCTGATCAGGGCGGGGATCCGGATGATCCTCAACTCCGATCCGGACATCCACGTGGTCGCCGAGGCCGCGAACGGGCGCGAGGCCGTCGACGCGGCCCGCGCGCACGCCGCCGACGTCGTGCTCCTCGACATCCAGATGCCGGTTCTCGACGGCCTCTCCGCCCTCCCCGAGCTGCGCCGGGCCGCGCCCGGCGCCCGGGTGATCGTCCTGACCACCTTCGGCGAGCGGGAGAACGTCCTGCGGGCGCTGGAGCACGGCAGCGCCGGCTTCCTGCTGAAGGACACCGCGCCCGCCGAACTGATCGGCGCCGTCCGGGCCACCGCCGCTGGTGACGCCTACCTCTCGCCCGCCGCGACCCGGCACGTCGTCGAACGGCTCGCCTCCGGCCGTGAGACCGCCCGCGCCGAGGAGGCCCGCGGCCGGATCGCGGCGCTCGGCGAGAAGGAACGGGAGGTCCTGGCCCTCCTCGGCGAGGGCCTCTCCAACGCCGACGCGGGCCGCCGGCTGCACATGAGCGAGGCCACCGTGAAGACGTACGTCAGCAGGATCCTCGCCAAACTCCAGTGCGAGAACCGCGTCCAGGCGGCGCTCCTCGCCCGCGACGCGGGGCTGTAGGGGGCTGGGGCGGGGATGCCATGGGGCTGGGGCGGGGGATGTCGCGGGGCTGAAGCCGGGGCTCTAGCTGGGCTCTGGCGGGGCTGTAGTGGGGGTCAGGGGGCTGTGGGGTCCGCGGGGCCTGCCGCGTTGTAGCGGAGGAGGTAGCCGGCGAAGCGGGCCAGGTCCTCGCCCGACCAGTCCTTCAGACGCTCCTGGTAGGCGGCGAGACGGTTGGCCTGGGCGGTGGCGAGCACCGCGAGACCGGCTTCCGTCGGGTGCAGGACCTGCACCCGGTGGTCCTCCGGCGCGGGCCGGCGCTCCACCATGCCCAGCTTCTCCAGCCCCGCCAGCTGGCGGCTGACCGTCGACTTGTCCAGCAGATAGTGCGCGGCGAGATCCGTGGCGCGGCAGCCACGCCGGTCCGCGATGTGCGCGAGGAGCGTGTACGAGACGAGCGGGATCTCCGGGTGGACCCGGGCCGCGGCGGCGCGCGCCCGGCGCGCGAAGGCCGTCAGTTCCCGCTGGATGACGTCGACGGACGCCTCGCGCGGTGGTTCGCCGCCGGTGGGGGTGGGGTGGCCGGTGACGTCATCCGTGGCGTCGCCGACGGTGCCATCGGTCGGGTGGTCGGTGGTGGACATCGGGGCTCCCTGGGTGAGTTCGCCCCGCACGGGGGTTCGGTTGTATAGTACAACGGTTCTTTGGTTGTAAAAGCCAACAAATGGCTCTCTTTGTCGTTCTCGGAGGTCTGGTGTCCACAGGACCGAACCCCACCGCCGGTGCCCTGCGGCACGTCCTCGGGCATCTCCTCACGCCCCTCCTCATGTGCCTCGGCATGGGCCTCGCCTACCTCGGCGCCTTCCACGCCCCCCAGCCCCATGACCTCCGCGTCGACATCGTCGGCTCCGGGCCCGCCGCCCAGGTCCTCGCCCAGACCCTCCACGACAAGGGCGACGGCGCCCTCGACGTCCGTACCGTCCCCGACCGGGCCACCGCCGCCACCGCCCTCCACCGGCAGGACAGCTTCGGCGCCTACATCCCGGGCGACCACCCCGAGCTCCTCGTCGCCTCCGCCTCCTCCGACACCAGCGCCATGGCCGTCGAGAAGGTCTTCACCCAGGTCGCCGCGGACCAGGACGCTCCCCTCAAGGTCGCCGACCTCGCCCCCACCGCCTCCGGCGACCCCACCGGCCAGGGAGTCTTCTTCCTCCTCGTCGCCGTCAGCATCGGCGCCTACGCCTCCGTCGCCGTCATCGGCGCCGCCGGAGCCGCCCTCCCCATGCGCCTGCGCGCCCTCCTCGCCGCCGGTACCTCCCTCGTCGTCAGCCTCATCGGCACCCTCTTCGCCGGCCCCGTCTTCCACCTCGTCGACCACGGCCTCGCCGGCGTCTGGGCCCTCGCCTGGCTCTACGCCGCGGGCATCCTCCTCATCGGCATCGGCCTCCACACCTACCTCCGCCGCTGGACCACGCTCGGCGTGATGGTCCTCTTCGTCATGCTCAACTTCACGAGCTCCGGGGGCATCTACCGGCCCGAGCTCCAGCCCGGCTTCTTCGGCTCCCTGCACGCCTTCTGGAACGGCGCCGGCCTCGTCGAAGGCATCCGGGGCCACGTCTACTTCGACGGACACGGCCTCGGCGGCAACGTTCTCGTCCTCGCCCTCTGGTTCCTCGCCGGAGCCGTCCTCGTCACCGTGGCCGGCCGCACAGAGGCCAGGCGGAAGGCCCGGGCCGCCGTCGAAGCCGCCCCGGCGGCGAAGACCGGGGCCGAGGAGCGGCGGAAGGAGGAGACGGAGGAGGAGATGGAGGAGGCCGTGGCCGTCTGATCAGGCGGTATGTGGTTGTCCACAGGTCGTTGTCCACAGGGGGAGACGGCCGATCAAGACCGGCTGTACCGTCAGGCCCGGAAGCAGTCGAGGCAGTCGAGGAAGTCGACGCCGTCGACAGGCAGTCGATGTCATCGGGGGAGGTCGTCCCATGGGCGAGATGAAGGCCGTCGTGCCGGGACAGCGTGAAGGAACGGACGGGGAGCGCATCCCGCACGTGCCCGGATTCGCCCGGCGCGGCCCTGCGGAGGACTCCCCCAGGGCCCGCGGCAAGCAGCTGCGCGCCACCGTCCCCCGCTCCTCCCACGCGGAGCTCACCCTCCCCGCCGGACGACCCGACGCCGTCCGCGCCGTCGAGGAGTCCAGCCGGGGCCGCGTCCCCGGACTCACCCCGATCCGCGTCGGCCGGATGGCCGCCAACCCGTTCGCGTTCCTGCGCGGATCCGCCGGCCTCATGGCCCACGACCTCGTGAGCACCCCGGTCACCGGGATCGCCGCGCAGCTCTGCGGCGACGCCCACGCCGCCAACTTCGGCCTCTACGGCGACGCCCGCGGCCGACTCGTGATGGACCTCAACGACTTCGACGAGACCGCCGTCGGCCCCTGGGAATGGGACCTCAAGCGGCTCGCCACCTCCCTCGTCCTCGCAGGCCGCGTGGTCGGCGCGGACGAGGACACCTGCCGGGCCGCAGCCTTCGACACCGTCGGCGCCTACCGGCGCACCATGCGGCTCCTGGCCCGGCTGCCCGCCCTCGACGCCTGGAACGCGATACCCGACGAGGAGCTCGTCTCCCACACCGACGCCCGCGACCTCCTCGGCACCCTGGAGCGCGTCTCCGCCAAGGCCCGCAACAACACCAGCGCCCGGTTCGCCGCCCGCTCCACCGAGACGGTCGCCGAGACCGAAGGCGGTGGCCGCCGCTTCGTCGACGCGCCGCCCGTCCTGCGCCGGGTGCCCGACATCGAGGCCGCAGCCGTCACCGCGGCCCTCGGCGACTACCTGGAGACCGTCTCCGAGGACCGGCGCCCGCTCCTCGCCCGGTACGCCGTCCACGACGTCGCCTTCCGGGTCGTGGGCACCGGCAGCGTCGGCACCCGCTCCTACGTCGTCCTGCTCCTCGACCACCGCGGCGAACCGCTCGTCCTCCAGGTGAAGGAAGCCCGGCCGTCCGTGCTCCTGCCCCACCTGCCCGCCGCCGGGTTCACCGTCCCCGACCCCGGGCACGAGGGCCGCCGCGTCGTCCTCGGACAGAAGCGGATGCAGGTCGTCAGCGACATGCTGCTCGGCTGGACCACCGTCGACGGGCGTCCCTTCCAGGTGCGCCAGTTCCGCAACCGCAAGGGCAGCGTCGACCCCGCCGCGCTCACCGCCGACCAGCTCGACGACTACGGCCGGATGACCGGCGCGCTCCTCGCCCGCGCCCACGCCCACAGTGCCGACCCGCGCCTGATAGCCGGCTACTGCGGAAGGAACGAGGAGTTCGACGAGGCCGTCGCCGCCTTCGCGGTCACCTACGCCGACCGCACCACGGCCGACCACGCCGACCTGCTCACCGCCATCCGCACCGGCCGCATGGCGGCGGAGCTGGGCGTGTGACGGGTACCGGAGGGAGCCCTGGGAGCCCTGCGCGCGGCTGAGGGGCGGGCGGGGCGGACGCGCGACGTGCGGGAGGGGCGGACGGGGGACGTGCGGGTGGGGCACGGGGCACCACAACGTGAAACGGGGGGAGGGGGAGGGGAGGGAGGGGGGAGGGGCCCCCGGTGAGGACCTACGCTTGAGGGATCGGGCCGGAACGAGGACGTGGGCGGGCGTGAACGTGAGCGAGGACCAGGACCAGAGCCAGGACCAGAGCCAGGACCAGAGCCAGGGCCAGGAGCAGGGCCGCGAGCCGCAGCCGCAGCCGCAGTCGGAGGCGGCGGGGCCGCACTCGGAGCCGCAGCCCGAGGCGCAGTCGGGGGCGGAGTCCGGGTCGGAGCCGCCGTCGGGGTCGCAGTCGGAGGCGGAGGCGCGGCCGGAGGCTCGGTTGGAGCGGGCTGTGCGGGTGGCCGAGCAGGCGCTGATCGAGTTCGAGATCGCCGTGGAGACCTTCCGGGTCGAGGTGGAGAACTTCTCGCGGCTGCACCATCAGACGCTGGGGCCGATGTACGCGCGACTGGACGAGCTGGACGCGTCGATCGCGGAGGCGCGGGCCGCGCGGACCGGTGATCCGGAGGATCTGCGGCGGGCGCGGGAGGCGCGGGCCGCGGTGCAGCCGCTGCCGGGGGTCGAGGTGCTCTTCGACGACTGGATCGACTCCGACGGGCTGTCCCCCGAGGCGGCCGCGATGCTGACCGAGCGGCCGGTGCGGCCGCCGCAGCGGGTGCGGCCCAGCGAGGAGGTGCGCAGGCTCTACCGTGAGCTGGCCCGCAAGGCGCACCCGGATCTGGCGCGTGAGGAGGGCGAGCGGAAGCGGCGGGAGGAGTTCATCACCCGGGTGAACGCGGCCTACGCGCGCGGTGACGAGGGGCTGCTCCGGGAGCTCGCCGCCGAGTGGGAGGCGGGTCCGGTGCCGGCCGAGGAGCGGCTGAGCGAGAGCGAGGAGCTGTACGCGCGGCTGGAGTGGCTGGCGCAGCGCAAGGACCTGCTGTCCGCGCTGGCGCGGGAGCTGGAGGAGAGCGCGATCGGGTCGATGCTGCGGCTGGCGCCGGACGATCCCGATCGGCTCCTCGAGGAGATCGCCGAGCAGCTGCGTGGCCAGGTGTCCGAGCGTGAGGCCGAGCTGGCCACGCTGGTGCAGTAGGTTTTCCCAGGTCGAGGCGGTTTCGCCGTACACGAGAGAAGGTCAGTGCCATGAGTTTCGCCCCGCTGCCGTCGGTGCCCGCCGCGTCCGTGCCCGCCGATGCCCTGGTGCTGGACGTGCGGGAGGACGACGAGTGGGCGGCCGGGCGGGTCGAGGGCGCGCTGCACGTGCCGATGAGCGACTTCGTGGCCCGGTTCGCCGAGGTCGGTGAGCAGCTCGCCGAGCACGGGCGTGCCTATGTGATGTGCCGGGTGGGCGGCCGGTCGGCGCAGGTCACGCAGTACCTGGTGCAGCAGGGGTACGACGCGGTGAACGTGGACGGCGGGATGCTGGCCTGGGAGGGCGCCGGGCGGCCTGTGGTCGCGGACAACGGGCCCGGGTTCGTCGCCTGAGCCGTGCCCTCCGCCCGGCCCTTCGCGGCTGGTCAGTCCAGGGGGTGGGTGGCGATGAGGTCGCCCAGGGCCTCTTCGTGGGCGGCGGCGGGGCCGAGGGAGAGTTCGAGGTACTTCGCCCACGCGTGGTAGCGGTGCAGGGGATAGTCGGTGTCGGCGCCGAAGCCGCCGTGCAGGTGCTGGGCGGTCTGGACGACCCGGCGTACGCCTTCCGCGGCCCAGATCTTGGCGACGGCGAGGTCCGCTTCGGCGGGCAGGGCCGTTTCGGCGGCGGTGGAGACGCGCCAGGCGGCCTGCCACAGGGTGGCCTCCATCGCGCGGAGGTCGATGTAGCGGTCGGCGGTCTGGACGGCGACGGCCTGGAAGGTGGCCACGGGGTGGCCGAACTGTTCGCGCTTGCCGGTGTACTGGCTCGTCATGGTCAGGACCTGTTCGCCGAGGCCGAGGGCGAGCGCGCAGGTGCCGGTGGTGAGCAGGGCGCGGAGCGTCGGCCAGGCGTCGTCGGAGTCGAGGACGCGGTCGGCGGGGAGGCGTACGGCGTCGAGGCGTAGCCGGGCGAGGCGTTCGCCGTGGGTGCCGTACTGGGTGTCGAGGGTGAGTCCCGGCTGGTCGCGCGGGAGCAGGGCGAGGACCGTGTGGCCGTCGGCGGTGGCGGCGGGGACGGCGGTCAGGTCGGCGTGGTGCGCCCAGGGGACGTGGTCGGTGGTGCCGTCGAGGATCCAGTGGGTGGAGTCCCGGCGGGCGGTGACGGCCCGTTCGGCGGGTTCGTGGCCGGTGGTGCCGTGGGCGGCGGCGGTGAGGAGCAGCCGGCCGGCGGTGACCTCGGGCAGGAGCGCGGCGGCGGTGGTGGGCGGGGCGTGGTGCTGGAGTACGTGGGTGACGGCGGCGGTCTCCAGGAGGGGGACGCGGGCCAGGACGCGGGCGGACTCGCGCAGGACGAGGCAGAGGGCGACGGGGTCGAGGCCGGTGCCGCCGTGCTCGGGGGCGGTGAGGATCCCGAGGAGGTCGGTGGCGGCGAGGCGCTGCCACAGGGGGCGGTCGAGGTCGTCGGCGACGGCGGTCGGGGTGAGGGCGGGGCTGGGTACGGCGTCGGGTGCGACGTCGGCGAAGACGGTACGGGCCGTCTCCGCGGCGGCCTGCTGTTCCTCGGTGAACGTGAAGTCCATGGCCCTGTCCTTCCGTTGCTGTCCGCTGCCGGTCCTGCGGCCCGCCAGGAGGCGTTTTCTGACGGGCCGTCAAGATAGAACAGGTTCTAGCGGAAGGGAATGGGCTCAGCGGTCGAAGTCCAGCTCCACGTCGGGGGTGGCCGGGTGGGACTGGCAGGCCAGGACGTAGCCGGCGTCGGTCTCCTCGGGTTCGAGGGCGAAGTTGCGGTCCATGCGGACCTCGCCGCCGACGACGAAGGCGCGGCAGGTGCCGCAGACCCCGCCCTTGCAGGCGTACGGGGCGTCGGCGCGGGCGCGGAGGACGGTGTCGAGGAGGCTTTCGCCGCGCTCGACGGGCCAGGTGCCGGAGCGGCCGTGGAGGGTGGCCGTGAGGGTGGCGTGGGCGGGTGTGTCGGCGGTGGGGACGGGCGCGGGGCCCGAGCCGTCGTCGACGTGGAAGATCTCCTGGTGGACGCGGGACCGGTCGACGCCGAGGTCGTGCAGAGCCCGCTCGGCGCCCTGGACGAGGCCGAAGGGGCCGCAGAGGAACCAGCCGTCGATGGCGCCGACGGGGAGGAGCGCGGGCAGGAGGGCGGCGAGCCGTTCCTGGTCGAGGCGTCCGGAGGGGAGTCCGGCCTGCTGCTCCTCGCGGGAGAGGACGGTGACGAGCTGGAACCGGTCGGGGTGGCGGTCCTTCAGGTCGGCGACCTCGTCGAGGAACATCGTGGAGGCGGCGGTGCGGTCGCTGCGGATCAGGCAGAACCGGGCCTCGGGTTCGCGGTCGAGGAGGGTGGCGGCCATGGAGAGCACCGGGGTGATGCCGCTGCCTCCGGCGACTGCGGCGAAGTGGCCGGGGCGCGGGTCGAGGACGAACCGGCCGGTGGGGGCCATGACGTCCACGGTGTGGCCGGGGGTGAGCTCCTTGAGGGCCCAGGTGGAGAAGGCGCCGCCGTCGACGAGGCGGATGCCGACGCGGAGTTCGGGGCGCTCGCCGGCCGGGGCGGCGGGGGAGCAGATCGAGTAGGTGCGGCGGATCTCCTGGCCGGACTCGTCGGTGCGGCGCAGGGCGAGGTGCTGGCCGGGGCGGTGCCGGAAGGTGTCGTGGAGGTCGTCGGGGACCGCGAAGGTGACGGCCACGGAGTCGTCGGTGAGCCGCTCGACCTGGCTCACCGGGAGCGGATGGAACATCTACAGCTCCTTGAAGTGGTCGAAGGGTTCGCGGCAGGCGGTGCAGCGGCGCAGGGCCTTGCAGGCGGTGGAGGAGAACCGGCTGAGGAGTTCGGTGTCGGTGGAGCCGCAGTGCGGGCAGCGGATGGCCAGGGTGAGGGCGACGGGTCCGCCGGCGGGCCCCTGGGGGCGGGGCGGGGCAATGCCGAACTCGCTGAGCTTGCGGCGGCCTTCCTCGGTGATGTCGTCGGTGGTCCAGGCGGGGGCGAGGACGGTGACGACGGTGACCTCGGGTATGCCGTGCTCGTGGAGGGCGTGCTCGATGTCGGTGGACATCGTCTCGACGGCGGGGCAGCCGGTGTACGTGGGGGTGAGGGCGACCTCGACGCGGCCGGGGCCGGTGACGTGGACGCCGCGCAGCACGCCGAGTTCGGCGAGGGTGAGCACCGGCAGCTCGGGGTCGGGGACGGCGCCGGCGATCCGGGCCAGCTCCGTCTCCAGCGGGGTGGCGGTGGTGGTCACCATGTCGCCCCCGGGTGGCTGCGGTGGAGGTGCTGCATCTCGGCGAGCATCCGGCCGAAGGGTTCGGTGTGGAGGCCCTGGCGGCCGGCTCCGGCGCGCCAGGCGCCGGTGCGGGGGCCGGCGGGGACGGTGAGCCCGGCGCGGGTGAGGGTCGTGGTGACCGAGTCCAGCCAGGCCGCTTCGAGGGCGGCGGGGTCGAGGTCCAGGCCGTCGAGGGGCTGGAAGAGTTCGCCGGTGTAGCGCCAGAGGGCCTCGCAGGCCGACCGCATGCGGCGGTGGCTCTCCTCGGTGCCGTCGCCGAGGCGGATCGTCCACTGCTCGGCGTGGTCCTGGTGGTAGGCCACTTCCTTGACGGCCTTGGCGGCGAGGCCGGCCAGCGGGGTGGAGCCGGTGGCCAGGGCCGCGTAGAGGAGCCGCTGGTAGGTGGAGAAGTACAGCTGGCGGGCGATGGTGTGGGCGAAGTCGCCGTTGGGCTGCTCGACCAGCTGGACGTTGCGGAAGTCGCGCTCCTCGCGGAGGAAGGCGAGTTCGTCCTCGTCGCCGGCGAGGGAGAGCAGGACGCGGGCCTGGCCGAGGAGGTCGAGCGCGATGTTGGCGAGGGCGACCTCCTCCTCCAGTTCGGGGGCGTTGCCCGCCCACTCCCCCAGGCGCTGGGCGAGGACGAGGGCGTCGTCGCCGAGGGCGAGGGCCGCGGCGGTGACGGCCGGGTCCGTGACGGTCGTGGCGGTGACGGCCGTGGTGGTGACGGCCGTCGTGGTGGCGGCCGTGGTGGTGGGCGTGTCGGTGGCGGTCACAGGTGCTTCACCCCCTCCGGGATCTCGTAGAAGGTCGGGTGCCGGTAGGGCTTGTCGGCGGCCGGCTCGAAGAAGGGGTCCTTCTCGTCCGGGGAGGAGGCGGTGATGGCGGCGGAGGGCACGACCCAGAGGGAGACGCCCTCCATCCGGCGGGTGTAGAGGTCCCGGGCGTTGCGCAGGGCCATCTCCGCGTCGGGGGCGTGGAGGCTGCCGGCGTGGGTGTGGGAGAGCCCTCGGCGGGAGCGCACGAACACCTCCCACAGGGGCCAAGTGTCGCTGCTCATGCCTGTGCCTCCCCGTGCTGTCCGGTGTGCTTGCGCGCGTAGGCCGCGGCGGCCTCTCTGACCCAGGCGCCGTCCTCGTGGGCCTGGCGGCGCCTGGTGATCCGCTGGTCGTTGCAGGGGCCGTTGCCCTTCAGCACGTCCCAGAACTCGGCCCAGTCGATGGGGCCGAAGTCGTAGTGCCCGCGCTCCTCGTTCCACTTCAGGTCGGGGTCGGGGAGGGTGAGGCCGAGGGCCTCCGCCTGCGGGGCGGCGATGTCGACGAAGCGCTGGCGCAGCTCGTCGTTGGTGTGGCGCTTGATCTTCCAGGCCATCGCCTGCGCGGTGTGGGTCGACTCGTCGTCGGGCGGGCCGAACATCATCAGGGACGGCCACCACCAGCGGTCCACCGCGTCCTGGGCCATGGCGTGCTGGACCTCGGTGCCGCGGGAGAGGGCGAGCAGGGCCTCGTACCCCTGCCGCTGGTGGAAGGACTCCTCCTTGCAGACGCGGACCATGGCCCGGGCGTACGGGCCGTAGGAGCAGCGGCAGAGGGGGACCTGGTTGGTGATGGCGGCGCCGTCGACGAGCCAGCCGATGGCGCCGACGTCGGCCCAGGTGAGGGTGGGGTAGTTGAAGATCGAGGAGTACTTCTGGCGGCCGGTGTGGAGCTTGTCGAGGAGCTCGTCGCGGCTGACGCCGAGGGTCTCGGCGGCGCTGTAGAGGTACAGGCCGTGGCCGGCCTCGTCCTGGACCTTGGCCATGAGGATGGCCTTGCGGCGCAGCGAGGGCGCGCGGGTGATCCAGTTGGCCTCGGGCTGCATGCCGATGATCTCGGAGTGGGCGTGCTGCGCGATCTGGCGGACGAGGGAGGCGCGGTACGCCTCCGGCATCCAGTCGCGCGGCTCGATGCGCTCGTCGGCGGCGACCGCGGCGTCGAACACCGCCTCGCGGGCGGCTCGCGCCGCCGCGTCCGCGGCATCCGTGCCGGGCGCTTCCGCGGTCACTGCCGTCCCTGCCGTCCCTGCGGTCATCGGACCCCCTACCGACCGATCGTTCGGTTGAATGACTTCAATGGTGGGTCGGCGGCCCGTATGGTGTCAACCCTGTGGATAACCGCCTGCTCCGTCCGGGGCGCAGACGAGCGGGTCACCGGTGGGACGGGATCGGGTGGGGAAGCCCGGGATCGGGGTGGGATGAGCGCGCACATCGACGGCAGCGGGGAGCGGCGGCCGGCCGGGGGGATCCTGGCGCTGTCCATGCCCTACCAGGTGGTGGCCGCGGTGGCGCTCGCCGCCATGGCCGTCTTCGCCGGCCTGCATCTCGCGATGGTCTTCCTGCACGTGGCGCCGTCGAACACGGTCACCAAGCAGCACGGGCAGGCCGTCGACGACTGGATCTACCCCGAGTTCGAGCAGAACTGGAAGCTCTTCGCGCCCAATCCGCTCCAGCAGAACGTCTCCGTCGAGGTCCGCGCCGAGGTCACCGACGCCTCCGGCGCCCGGCGGACCACCGACTGGATCGACCTCACCGCGCAGGACGTCGAGTCCATCCGGGGCAACGTCTTCCCCAGCCACACCGACCAGAACCTGCTGCGCCGGGCGATCGACTGGTACGGCAACGCCCACGACGACGAGGGCCGCCCCAAGGGCATGCGCGGCCGGCTCTCGGAGGCGTACATGCGCCGTATCGTGCTGCCCCGGATCGAGGGTCCGCAGGCCCGCGCGGACGTCGGCGGGACCGTGGAGCGGATCCAGCTCCGCCGGATCGTCCGGCCGGTCGCGGCCCCGCACTGGAGCAACGAGAAGCGCTCCACCGACCCGTCCACCACCGTCATGCCGTGGTGGGAGATCACCGACGCCGACCGCAGCCGTACGGAGACGAGCCGATGACCGCCCCCCGCCCCGCACCGGCCGCGGCGCCGGCCCGCGTGCCCGCCGACCGCAGGCTGGCCCGGGCGGCGCAGACCGTCACCTCGCGCGCGCTGGGCCCGTACCAGACCGCGATCGTCCGCATCGGCTTCGCGCTGACCTGGCTCTTCTTCCTGCTGCGGGAGTTCCCGCACCGGCACGAGATGTACGGCCCCGACGGCCCCTGGTCGTTCGATCTCGCGCGCCGGCTGATCGCCGACAACCGGGCCTTCACCGTCCTGATGTGGTCCGACGGGCGGCTGTGGTTCGAGGTGGTCTACGGGCTCGCCGTGGTGGCCGCCGTGCTGCTGCTGGTCGGCTGGCACACCCGGGCCGTCTCGGTCGTCTTCATGGTCGGCGCGCTGTCCCTGCAGAACCGGTCCGTCTTCCTCGGTGACGGCGGCGACAACGTGGTGCACCTCGTCTCGATCTACCTCACGCTGATCCGCTGCGGCCAGGTGTGGTCCCTGGACGCCCGGCGGGCCGCCCGCGGGGCCGCCGCGGGCGGGAAGGCCGCCGGGCGGTCGGAGCTCGCGGGGCCGGTCCTCTGGATCGTCCTCGGCGGGTTCCTGGTCGCCGCGACCTGGTTCAGCCCGGTCACCGGCGAATGGTGGATGTACGTGCTGCTGTGGGTGCTCTGGCTCGGCCAGGGCCTGTGGTGGCTGGTGGAGCAGTACGCGCCCGGTGAGCCCCGCGTCCTCCTGGACGTCCTCGCGAACCTCGCCCACAACGCGACGCTCGTGGTCCTCATGGCCGAGGTCTGTCTGATCTACGCCACCGCCGGCTGGTACAAGATCCAGGGTTCGCGCTGGCAGGACGGCACGGCCCTCTTCTACCCGCTGCACCTGAACTACTTCACGCCCTGGCCGGGGCTGTCCGAGCTGCTCGCCTCCAGCGGGATCATGGTGATGCTGCTCAGCTACGGCACCGTGATCGTGCAGGTCGCCTTCCCGTTCACGCTCTTCAACCGCAAGGTGAAGAACGTCCTGCTCGTCGCGATGATGCTGGAGCACGCCGGCATCGCGGTCCTGCTCGGCCTGCCGGCCTTCTCGATGGCGATGATCGCCGCCGACGCCGTCTTCCTGCCCACCGTCTTCCTGGTGTGGCTCGGGGCGCGGGTGAGCCGCGGCAGGGACCGTCTGCTGCGGCGGAGGCCCGCCGCCCCGGAGCTGCCCCCGCAGCGGCCCGCCGGCGAGCCCGCGGAGGGGCAGCCGCGCGGGGAGACCGGAGGGGGATCAGGCGGGGAATCCGGCGGGGAGGCCGCTCCCCGTACCCTCGTCGGGTGAGCACCACCGAAGAACACCCCGCGCCGGACGGGGCCGAGCCGCTCCAGTACGACGACGGCTACGGCCCCGAGATCGGCGTCGGACCGCACCCCGGGCCGTGGCCCGAGGACCCGCGCTACGACCGCGAGCTGCTGGCCGGGGGAGACCGGCGCAATGTCGTGGACGCGTACCGCTACTGGACCCGGGAGGCGATCGTCGCCGACCTGGACACCCGCCGGCACGACTTCCACGTGGCCGTGGAGAACTGGGGCCACGACTTCAACATCGGTTCGGTGGTGCGGACCGCCAACGCCTTCCTGGCCAAGGAGGTGCACATCGTGGGGCGGCGCCGCTGGAACCGGCGCGGCGCCATGGTCACCGACCGCTACCAGCACGTGCGGCACCACCCCGACACCGAGGCGCTCACCGCCTGGGCGGCGGCCGAGGACCTGCCGATCATCGGCATCGACAACCTGCCGGGCTCGGTGCCGCTGGAGCGGACCGTCCTGCCCCGCCGCTGCGTGCTGCTCTTCGGGCAGGAGGGGCCCGGGCTGACCGAGGAGGCCCGCCGCCATGTGCGGACGGTCTGCTCGATCGCCCAGTTCGGCTCCACCCGGTCGATCAACGCCGGGGCGGCCGCCGCGATCGCCATGCACGCGTGGGTGCAGCGCTACGCGGAGATCGACGCCCCGTAGGACCGGCGGGGGCCCGGAAGCCCCCGCCGGGGCGGTGTCACGCCTGGCGGCGCACCTCGACCACACGGAACCGGTTGGAGACGAAGGCGCCGTCGCACAGCGCGGCGTTCGCCGCCGGGTTGCCGCCCGAGCCGTGGAAGTCGGAGAACGCGGCCGTCTGGTTCACGTACACCCCACCCGTCAGGTTGAGCGAGAGCTGCGCCGACTCGTCCAGGCAGATCTCCTCGACGGCCCGCTCGGTGTCGGCGGACGTCGTGTACGCGCCGACCGTCATCGCGCCCTTGTCGCGGATGGTGCGCCGCAGCAGCTCCAGGCCGTCGGCGGTGGAGTCCACCGAGACGGCGAAGGAGACCGGGCCGAAGCACTCGGAGAGGTACGCGGCCTCCGCGTCCGGCTTGGAGCCGTCCAGCTTCACCATGACCGGGGTGCGGACGACCGCGCCCGGGAACTCCGGGTTGGCGACCTCGCGGGAGGCCAGGGCCACCTCGCCGAGCCCCGCCGCCGCCTCCAGGCGGGCCTTCACGTCCGGGTTGACCAGGGCGCCGAGCAGCGCGTTGGCCCGGGCGTCGTCGCCCAGGAGGCCGCCGACCGCGCCCGCCAGGTCGGCCACGACCTCGTCGTAGGACCTGGCGCCCTGGTCGGTGGAGATGCCGTCGCGGGGGATCAGCAGGTTCTGCGGGGTGGTGCACATCTGGCCGCTGTACAGGGACAGCGAGAACGCCAGGTTGGACAGCATCCCCTTGTAGTCGTCGGTGGAGTCGATCAGCACGGTGTTGACGCCGGCCTTCTCCGTGTAGACCTGCGCCTGGCGGGCGTTGGCCTCCAGCCAGTCGCCGAACTCGGTGGAGCCGGTGTAGTCGATGATCCGGATCTCCGGGCGGACCGCCAGGGTCTTGGCGATGCCCTCGCCCGGGCGCTCGGTGGCCAGCGCCACCAGGTTCGGGTCGAAGCCGGACTCGGCGAGGACCTCGCGGGCGACCTTCACGGTCAGCGCCAGCGGGAGGACCGCGCGCGGGTGGGGCTTCACCAGGACCGCGTTGCCCGTCGCGAGGGAGGCGAAGAGGCCCGGGTAGCCGTTCCACGTCGGGAAGGTGTTGCAGCCGATGACCAGGGCGACACCGCGGCCGACCGGGGTGAACTCCTTGCTCAGCTCCAGCGGGTCCCGCTTGCCCTGCGGCTTGGACCAGGCGGCCCGGCCGGCCGGGGTCCGGGTCTGCTCCTCGTACGCGTACGCCACCGCCTCCAGACCGCGGTCCTGCGCGTGCGGGCCGCCGGCCTGGAACGCCATCATGAACGCCTGGCCGCTGGTGTGCATGACGGCGTGCGCGAACTCGTGCGTGCGGGCCGAGATCCGGGCCAGGATCTCCAGGCAGACCAGGGCGCGCGTCTCGGGCCCGGCGTCCCGCCAGGCGGGGAGGCCGGCGCGCATCGCGGGCAGCAGCACGTCGATGTCCGCGTGCGGGTACTCGACGCCCAGCTCGGGGCCGTACGGAGAGACCTCGCCGCCGGTCCAGCCGTCGGTGCCCGGCTGATCGAGGTCGAAGCGGGTGTTCAGCACCGCCTGGTGGGCGGCGAGGCCGGCGGCGGCGTCGAGCGAGCCGTCAGCCCCGTACGCCTTCGGGTGCTCCGGGTACGGCGACCAGTAGGCGCGACTGCGGATGGTGGCGAGGGCCTGATCGAGCGTGGGCCGGTGCTTCGTGGCCAGAACGTCGGTGGTCGGCTGGGCGGTGGCCATGGGTGGACCAACTCCTCGTCGAGCTGGGCAGGGAGACGCGTACGGAGTTAGAGTAACCGAACGATCGGTCGGGACAAGGGGGTCTCCCGATCCTGTGGAAAACCCGGGGTCCGTCGGCCGAGAACCCACGGTCCGCCGACCGGAAACCCCGGGGTCCGTCGACCCTGTGGAAACCCATCGGGGAGGATCACACCTATGAGCGCCGCCGACACGAGCGCCGCCGCGCAGGCCAACGGGACCGTCAGGGGGAGCGCCACCATGGACGACGCAAGCGCCGCGGGCGAGGGGATCGAGCGGGACCGGACGGTCGCCGTCGTCGGCACCGGCACCATGGGCCAGGGGATCGCGCAGGTGGCGCTGGTCGCCGGCCATCCCGTACGGCTCTACGACAGCGCCCCCGGCCGGGCCGCCGAGGCCGTCGCCGCGATCGGCGCCCGGCTGGACCGGCTCGTCGAGAAGGGCCGGCTGGACGCCGCCGCCCGCGACGACGCCGCCGGGCGGCTGCACGCGGCAGGCGACCTCGCCGAGCTGGCCGACGCGGCCCTCGTCGTCGAGGCGATCGTCGAGGACCTGGCGGTCAAGCAGCGGCTCTTCGCCGACTTGGAGAAGACCGTCGCGGACGACGCCCTCCTCGCCACGAACACCTCCTCCCTCTCCGTCACCGCCATCGCCGGAGGGCTGCGGCTGCCCGGCCGCTTCGTCGGCCTGCACTTCTTCAACCCGGCGCCGCTGCTCCCCCTCGTCGAGGTCGTCCGGGGCTTCGCCACCGACGAGACCGCCGCCACGCGCGCGTACGAGACGGTTCTGGGCTGGGGCAAGACGCCGGTGCGCTGCGCCGACACCCCCGGCTTCATCGTCAACCGGATCGCCCGCCCCTTCTACGCCGAGGCGTTCAGGGTGTTCGAGGAGCGCGGCGCCGACCCGGCGACCATCGACGCGGCGCTGCGCGAGTGCGGCGGCTTCCGGATGGGCCCGTTCGAGCTCACCGACCTGATCGGCCAGGACGTCAACGAGGCCGTGACCCGGTCCGTGTGGGAGTCCTTCTTCATGGACCCGAAGTTCACGCCGTCGCTGGCGCAGCGGCGGCTGGTGGAGTCGGGGCGACTGGGCCGCAAGACGGGGCACGGCTGGTTCCCGTACGCGGAGGGCGCCGAGCGGCCCGAGCCGCACACCGCGCCGCCCGCGAAGGCGCCGGAGCGGATCACCGTGCGCGGTGACCTCGGGCCGGCCGCGGAGCTTGTGGGGCTCTTCGAGGAGGCGGGGATCGCCGTCCGCCGCAAGCGGGGCGACGGCTTCATCGAGCTGCCGAGCGGCATGAGGCTCTGCCTCGTGGACGGCGAGAGCTCCTTCGAGTTCCACCAGGAGGAGATCGCCTACTTCGATCTCGCCCTGGATTACGCGGCGGCGACCCGGATCGTCCTGTCGGTCCGGGAAGGCACCGCCCCCGACGCCGTCGCCGAGGCCGTGGGCCTCTTCCAGGCGACCGGCAAGCGGGTCTCCGTCATCGGCGACGTGCCCGGCATGATCGTCGGCCGGACCGTCGCGATGCTGGCGGAGCTCGCGGCCGACGCCGTCGACCGGGGCGTCGCCACGGCCGAGGACATCGACACGGCGATGCGGCTCGGGGTGAACTACCCCGCAGGACCGCTGGAGTGGGCGGGGAAGATCGGGTACCGGCGCGTGTGCGCCCTGCTGAGGGGCCTGCACGAGCGGTACCCGACGGGCCGGTACGCGCCGGGCGTCGGCCTCGTGCGCCGCGCATACACCGAGGAAGCGGAGGAGGACCGATGACGACGGCCCGACGTGACACGTACACCCCCGAGACGCTGCTCTCGGTCGCGGTGACGGTCTTCAACGAGCGCGGTTACGACGGCACGTCCATGGAGCACCTGTCCAAGGCGGCCGGGATCTCCAAGTCCTCGATCTACCACCACGTGGCGGGCAAGGAGGAACTGCTGCGGCGGGCGGTCAGCCGGGCCCTCGACGGGCTCTTCGCGATCCTCGACGAGCCGGGCGCGGTGCGCGGCCGGGCGGTGGAGCGGGTCGAGTACGTGACCCGGCGGACGGTCGAGGTGCTGATAGCCGAGCTGCCGTACGTGACGCTGCTGCTGCGGGTGCGGGGCAACACCGCGACCGAGCGGTGGGCGATGGAGCGGCGCCGGGAGTTCGACCACCGGGTGGCCGAGCTGCTCGGGGCGGCCGCGGCCGAGGGCGATCTGCGGTCCGACGTGGACATCCGGCTCGCGACCCGGCTCCTCTTCGGCATGATCAACTCGCTGGTGGAGTGGTACCGGCCGCACCCGGACCAGGCGGAGCGCGACCAGCTCGCCGAGACCGTCGCCCACCTGGCCTTCGACGGGCTGCGGAAGGCCGGCTGAGGACGCCTGGAGGGCTTTGACGGGGCCGCGGAGGCCCGTAGCGGTTCAGGAGGGCCCCCAGGGGGGTCAGGAGGGCCCGGGAAGCGTCCCAGCGGCCCCGGAAGGCGTACGGGCCCCGGAAGCGTGACGCGGCCTGGAAGGCACGTGGAGAGGGCCCCGGAGACCGTCCGGGGCCCTCTCGCACGTGCGCGGCGCCTTACGGCCTCGGGTCGGCGTTCATGTCCATCTCGTCGAAGACGAGCAGGGTGCGGGTGGAGAGCACCTCCGGGATCGCCTGGAGGCGGGTGAGGACCAGTTCCCGCAGGGTGCGGTTGTCCGGGGTGTGGACCAGCAGCAGGACGTCGAAGTCTCCGCTGACCAGCGCGATGTGCGCGGCCCCGGGGAGCGCCTTGAGCTGTTCGCGGACCGTGCGCCAGGAGTTCTGGACGATCTTGAGCGTGATGTAGGCGGAGGCGCCGTGGCCGGCCCGCTCGTGGTTGACCCGGGCGCTGAAGCCGCGGATCACGCCGTCGTCGATGAGCCGGTTGATCCGGGCGTACGCGTTGGCCCGGGAGACGTGCACCCGCTCGGCCACGGACCGCACCGAGGCGCGGCCGTCCGTCTGGAGCAGCCGCAGGATGTCCCGGTCTATCGCGTCCAGCGGGCGGGCCGGGACGGCGTGCGCCGGCGTGTCCGGGGGAGCGCTCAGCACTTCGCCCGCGACGTCCGCCGCCGCCTCGTCCGGGGCTCCGCCCCGAGCGACGGCCATTTGTTCATCCGCCATGTCCCCCCGCCTCTCTCCGGTGGACGACCTGTCTCTATCCCAGGCTGTGGAGAACCGTTTGTCCACAGGCTGAAGGTGCCTGTAGCCAAAATGCCTCCACGACCGAACAATCGGTAGGTGAGGCGCGCCACACCCGCGCCACCCGCCTTCGGGTGTTATGCCCGCTCCCACGAGGAGGTGGACTCGTTGCAACAGCGCAGTTCGACAGTCCAGGAGCCGCTCGCCGAGACGGCCTACCGGCCCACGCCGCCGCCCGCCTGGCGGCCGCGGACCGACCCCGCCCCGCTGCTGCCCGACGCCGAGCCGCTGCGCGTGCTCGGCACGGACGCGGTGGCCGACGCCGACCCCGCGCTGCTGCGCCGGCTCTACGCGGAGCTGGTCCGCGGCCGCCGGTACAACGCCCAGGCGACCGCCCTGACCAAGCAGGGCCGGCTCGCCGTCTACCCCTCCACCACCGGCCAGGAGGCGTGCGAGATCGCCGCCGCCCTCGCCCTGGAGGAGCGGGACTGGCTCTTCCCGTCGTACCGGGACACCCTCGCGGCCGTCGCCCGCGGCCTCGACCCCGTACAGGCGCTGACCCTGCTGCGCGGCGACTGGCACACCGGCTACGACCCGCGCGAGTACCGCGTGGCGCCGCTGTGCACCCCGCTCGCCACCCAGCTGCCGCACGCCGTGGGCCTCGCCCACGCGGCCCGGCTGAAGGGCGACGACGTGGTCGCGCTCGCCATGGTCGGCGACGGCGGCACCAGCGAGGGCGACTTCCACGAGGCGCTGAACTTCGCCGCCGTCTGGCAGGCGCCGGTCGTCTTCTTCGTGCAGAACAACGGCTTCGCGATCTCCGTGCCGCTCGCCAAGCAGACCGCCGCCCCCTCCCTCGCCCACAAGGCCGTCGGGTACGGCATGCCGGGCCGCCTGGTGGACGGCAACGACGCGGTCGCGGTGCACCAGGTCCTCACCGAGGCCGTGGCCCGCGCGCGGCGCGGCGGCGGCCCGACCCTGGTCGAGGCGATCACCTACCGGATCGACGCCCACACCAACGCCGACGACGCCACCCGCTACCGCGCGGACGGCGAGGTCGAGACCTGGCGGGCGCACGACCCGGTGCTCCTGCTCGAACGGGAGCTGACCGCGCGCGGCCTGCTCGACGAGGAGGGCCGCCGGGCCGCGGCCGAGGCCGCGGAGACCATGGCGGCGGAGCTGCGCGAGCGGATGAACGCCGACCCGGTGCTCGACCCGATGGACCTCTTCACCCACGTCTACGCCGAGCAGACCGCGCAGCTGCGCGAGCAGGCGGAGCAGCTGCGGGCCGAACTCGAAGCGGAGGGCGAGAGCCGATGACGACGGCGACGACCGGCGCGGCGGCCGCCAAGGCGGCGGGCCGGCCCAAGCCGGCCACCATGGCGCAGGCGCTCCAGCGCGCCATGCGCGACGCGATGGCCGAGGACCCGACGGTCCACGTCATGGGCGAGGACGTCGGCACCCTCGGCGGGGTCTTCCGGGTCACCGACGGGCTCGCCAAGGAGTTCGGCGAGGACCGCTGCACGGACACGCCGCTGGCCGAGGCGGGCATCCTCGGCACCGCCGTCGGCATGGCCATGTACGGCCTGCGGCCCGTGGTGGAGATGCAGTTCGACGCGTTCGCCTACCCGGCGTTCGAGCAGCTCGTCTCGCACGTGGCGAAGATGCGGAACCGGACGCGCGGCGCGATGCCGATGCCGATGGTCATCCGCGTGCCGTACGGCGGCGGGATCGGCGGCGTCGAGCACCACAGCGACTCCTCCGAGATCTACTACATGGCCACCCCCGGCCTGCACGTGGTCACCCCGGCGACCGTCGAGGACGCCTACGGGCTGCTGCGGGCGGCCATCGCCTCCGACGACCCGGTCGTCTTCCTGGAGCCCAAGCGGCTCTACTGGTCGAAGTCCGACTGGTCGCCCGAGGCACCCGCGCGCGTGGAGCCCATCGGGAAGGCCGTCGTCCGCCGGTCCGGCACCAGCGCCACCCTGATCACCTACGGTCCCTCGCTGCCCGTCTGTCTGGAGGCCGCCGAGGCCGCCACCGCAGAGGGCTGGGACCTGGAGGTCGTGGACCTCCGCTCGCTCGTGCCCTTCGACGACGAGACCGTCGCCGCGTCGGTGCGGCGCACCGGCCGCGCGGTCGTGGTCCACGAGTCCGGCGGTTTCGCTGGACCCGGCGCCGAGATCGCCGCCCGGGTCACCGAGCGCTGCTTCCACCACCTGGAGGCTCCGGTGCTGCGGGTCGCGGGCTTCGACCTCCCCTACCCGCCGCCGATGCTGGAGCGGCACCACCTGCCGGGCGTCGACCGGGTCCTGGACGCGGTCGCGCGGCTCCAGTGGGAGGCGGGAAACTGATGGCACAGGTCCTGGAGTTCAAGCTTCCCGACCTCGGTGAGGGACTCACCGAGGCCGAGATCGTCCGCTGGCTGGTGAACGTCGGCGACGTCGTCGCGATCGACCAGCCGGTCGTCGAGGTCGAGACCGCCAAGGCGATGGTCGAGGTGCCGTGCCCGTACGGCGGCGTGGTCACCGCCCGTTTCGGCGAGGAGGGCACCGAACTCCCGGTCGGCGCGCCGCTCCTGACGGTCGCCGTCGGCGCCTCCGCCGACGGCGGGACGCCCGCCGCGCCCGCCCCCGGGGCGGAGCCCACACCGGCCGGGCCGTCCGCCTCGCCCGCTTCGTCCGCGGACTCCGCGGTGTCGTCGGAGTACTCGGGCAATGTCCTCGTCGGCTACGGCACCGCGGGCCCGGCGGCCCGCCGGCGCCGGATCCGGCCCCAGTCCCCGGCCGTCGCGAACCCCACGCCGAACGCGACGGCCGGCCCCGCGCCTACGGCCACCGCCCCGGCGGTGAAGGCGGGCACGCCCGCCCCGGTGGCCGCCGCGCCCGCCCCGGTGGCCGCCGCGCCCGCTCCGGTGGCCGCCGCGGTCGCCACCGCCGCGCCCGGGGGGCCTCTCCCGGTCATCTCGCCGCTCGTGCGGAAGCTGGCCCGCGACCGGGGCCTCGACCTGCGCGAGGTGCGCGGCTCCGGCCCCGAGGGCCTGATCCTGCGCGCCGACGTCGAACGGGCCCTCACCGCGCGCGAGACGCCCGTCGCGGCGCCCGTCGGAGCGGCTGTCGCGATGCCCGTCGGGACGGCCGCCCCCGCCGTGAGCGCCGCCCCGGCCGGGGAACGGATCCCGCTGCGCGGACTGCGGGGAGCCGTCGCCGACAAGCTCTCCCGCAGCCGTACCGAGATCCCCGACGCGACCTGCTGGGTGGACGCCGACGCCACCGAACTCATGGCCGCGCGGGCAGCGATGAACGCGGCCGGGGGACCGAAGATCTCGCTCCTCGCGCTCCTCGCGCGGATCTGCGCCCACGCCCTGGCCCGCTTCCCCGAGCTGAACTCCACCGTGGACACGGCGGCCCGCGAGATCGTCCGGCTGCCCCAGGTGCACCTCGGCTTCGCCGCCCAGACCCCGCGCGGACTCGTCGTCCCCGTGGTCAGGGACGCCGGGACCCGGACCGCCGAGTCGTTCACCGAGGAGTTCGCCCGGCTCACCGAGTCGGCCCGGCAGGGCACCCTCACCCCGGCCGACCTCACCGGCGGCACCTTCACCCTCAACAACTACGGGGTGTTCGGGGTGGACGGCTCCACGCCGATCGTGAACCACCCCGAGGCGGCGATGCTCGGCGTCGGCCGGATCATCCCCAAGCCCTGGGTACACCAGGGCGAACTGGCCGTCCGTCAGGTGGTGCAGCTCTCGCTCACCTTCGACCACCGGGTCTGCGACGGCGGCACGGCCGGCGGCTTCCTGAGGTACGTCGCGGACTGCGTCGAGCAGCCCGCGGTACTGCTCCGCACGGTCTGAGCACATCCGGAGCGGTGCGCCCCCGGCCGGCCCGGCCCGTCTCATCAGGGGACCGGCCGGGCGCCGTCGGACGGCGGCGGACCATACTGCTGGGGTGACCACCGCATTCGACGCCGTCGTGCTCGCCGGAGGCGCCGCGCGGCGCCTCGGCGGTGTGGACAAACCAGGGGTACGGGTCGGCGGCCGGGCCCTGCTGGACCGGGTGCTCGCCGCCTGCGCCGGAGCCGGCCGGACCGTGGTCGTCGGCGACCCGCGCCCGACCGTCCGGCCCGTCCGGTGGACCCGCGAGCAGCCGGCCGGCACGGGCCCGGTCGCCGCGCTGGACGCCGGGGCCGGGGCCCTCCGCCCGGGAGCCCCCGGATCCGCGGGGCCGGGCGTCGACGGGACCGATGCAGAAACCAGAGCCTCATCCGGAGCCGGAGCCGGAACCTCAGCCGGGGCCGGACCCGCAGCCGGAGGCCCCGCCGGCGCCCGTGCCGGGGCCGGTGCCGCCCGTGCCGGGGCCGGGGCCGGTGCCGTGGGGCTTCCCGGTGCCGAGGCCGTGCTCGTGCTCTCCGCCGATCTCCCGTTCCTCGACGAGGCGACCGTCCACCGGCTCCTCGCCGCGCTCGACGCCGAGCCGGAGGCCGAGGCCGCGCTCCTCACCGACGCCGACGGCCGCGACCAGCCGCTCGTCGCCGTCTACCGCGCCGGCCCGCTGCGCCGGGCGCTCGACGAGCTGCGGAACGCCCACGACGGTCTCGGCAACCTCCCCCTCCGCCTCCTCACCGCCGGGCTCCGTGTCGTCCGCGTCCCGGCCGGCCCCGACGAGGCGTCGGCCTCCTTCGACTGCGACACCTGGGAGGACATCGCCACGGCCCGGGCCCGCATCAGGGACCATGGAGCCGTGCTGGACGAATGGATCACCGCAGTCAAGACCGAACTGGGCCTCGACCTGGACGTCGACACCGGCGTCCTGCTCGACCTGGCCCGTGACGCCGCCCACGGCGTCGCCCGCCCCGCCGCGCCCCTGACGACCTTCCTCGTCGGCTACGCGGCGGCGAAGGCCGCAGAGGACGGCACGGCCCCCGCCGAGGCGGTCGCCGAGGCCGCCCGCAAGGCCGCCGCCCTCGCCCAGCGATGGGCGGCCGAACAGGACGAGGCCGGATGACGCCCGGACAACCCGCCCCGGCCCCCGCCCCCGCGTCCGAGCGGGGGCGCGGGCACCACCGCGCCACCCCCTGGCCCGAGGCGCGCGCCCTCGCCGCCCGCGCCGGAGCCGAGGCGCGGGCCGGGAAGGACCGCCCGCCCGTCCGCGTACCGCTCGGGCAGGCCCTCGGCCGGACCCTCGCCGAACCGTTGCGGGCCCTCACCGACCTGCCGTCCTTCGACAGCTCCGCCATGGACGGCTGGGCGGTCGCGGGCCCCGGCCCGTGGACCGTGCGCGAGGAGTCCGTCCTCGCCGGGCACGCCGGAGCCGCCGCCCTCGCCCTCGGAGAGGCGGTACGCATCGCCACCGGCGCCCGCGTCCCCGCCGGCGCGACCGCCGTCATCCGCACCGAGCACTCCCGCACCGAAGGCGACGAGCGCGCCGAGAGCATCGAGGGCGCCGATTGCGCCGAGCGCACCGAGCGCACCGAGCGCGCCCAGAACGCTCCCGCCGTCGGCCGGGCAGCGGCCGGAACGGTTCTGCTGCTCCATCCCCTCCGCGAGGTCGTCACCGGCCAGGACATCCGCCCCCGGGGCCAGGAGTGCCGCACCGGTGACGAGCTGCTGCCCGCCGGTACCGTCGTCGGCCCGGCCGTGCTCGGCCTCGCCGCCGCCGCCGGATACGACGAGCCCGCCGTGCTGCCCCGCCCGAGCGTGGAGATCCTCGTCCTCGGCGACGAGCTGCTGACGGCGGGACTCCCCCACGACGGCCTCATCCGGGACGCGCTCGGCCCGATGCTCGGGCCCTGGCTGACCGCGCTCGGCGCCGAGGTCCTGGCGACCCGCCGGATCGGCGACGACGCGGAGGCCCTGTACCTGGCCGTCACCACCTCCGCCGCCGACCTCGTCGTCACCACCGGAGGCACCGCCGCCGGGCCCGTGGACCACGTCCACCGGGTCCTCGACAAGGCCGGCGCCACCCTGCTGGTCGACGGAGTGAAGGTCCGCCCCGGCCACCCCATGCTCCTCGCCCGCCTCGACGCCGGACGCCATCTCGTCGGCCTGCCCGGCAACCCGCTCGCCGCCGTCTCCGGCCTCCTCACCCTCGCCGCGCCCCTGCTGGCCGCGCTCACCGGAGAGCCGTCGGAGCGGGCCCCCGAGACGACGGAGCGGGCCGACGAGCCGGCCCCCGAGCCGACGGCCAAGGCCACGGGTGGCGCACCCGCCCTCCGTGACGCCGTCCAGGGCCACCCGTACGACACCCGCCTCGTGCCCGTCGTCCACCGGGACGGGCTCGTCGTCCCGCTGCGCTACAACGGGCCGGCGATGCTGCGGGGCATCGCCGCCGCCGACGCCATGGCCGTCGTCCCGCCGGGCGGAGCGGAGCCCGGGCGACGCCTTGAGCTCCTCGCCCTCCCCTGGCCGACCGCGACGCAGCTCGCCCAAGGAGCATGTTTCACGTGAAACTTCCCAGCCGTGACGTCATGGCCCGCCATGCCGACGAGAAGGTCACCGGTGCGCGGATCCACCTGCCGAGGGCGAGGGTGGACCCGCTCCGCCAGGTCGGTCAGCGCCTCCTCATGGCCCTCGGCGTCCTGTTCCTGACGGTCCTCATCGTCTACGCCGACCGCGACGGCTACCACGACAACGCCAACGAGAGCGTCGACTTCCTCGACTGCGTCTACTACGCGACCGTCACCCTCTCCACCACCGGGTACGGCGACATCGTCCCGTACAGCGACGCCGCCCGGCTCGTCAACGTCCTGGTGATCACGCCGCTGCGCGTGCTGTTCCTGATCATCCTGGTCGGCACCACCCTCGAGGTCCTCACGGAGCGGACCCGGGAGGAGTTCCGGCTGAAGCACTGGAGGTCCACCTTGCGCGACCACACCGTGATCGTCGGTTTCGGCACGAAGGGGCGGTCCGCGATCCAGACCCTCTGCGCCACCGGCCTCCGCAAGGACCAGATCGTCATCGTCGACCCCTCCGGCAAGGTCATCGAGGCGGCCAACCTCGACGGCTTCGTCGGGGTCGTCGGCGACGGCACCCGCAGCGACGTCCTCCTCCGGGCCGAGGTGCAGCGGGCCCGCCAGATCGTCATCGCCACCCAGCGCGACGACACCGCCGTCCTGGTCACCCTGACGGCCCGCCAGCTCAACCGGGGCGCGAAGATCGTCGCCGCGGTCCGCGAGGAGGAGAACGCGCCGCTGCTCCGCCAGTCCGGTGCCGACGCGGTCATCACCAGCGCCTCCGCCGCCGGCCGGCTGCTCGGCCTCTCCGTGCTCAGCCCCAGCGCCGGCACCGTCATGGAGGACCTGATCCAGCAGGGCTCCGGCCTCGACCTGGTCGAGCGCCCGGTGACCAAGGCGGAGGCGGGCCGGAGCGTGCGGGAGACCGACGACCTGGTGGTCAGCGTGCTGCGCGGCCACCGGCTGCTCGGCTACGACGACCCGTCGGCCAGCCCGCTCCAGCTCACGGACCGGGTCATCACCATCGTCCGGGCGGCCCCGATCACCCCGCTCACCACGCCGCCGGAAGACTGACGCCACGGACGCGCGGGAGTAGCCTCGCCGCCATGCATGCGATCACGATTCCGGAACCCGGTGGTCCCGAGGCCCTCGTCTGGGCCGAGGTGCCCGATCCCGTGCCCGGCGAGGGCGAGGTCCTCGTCGAGGTGGTGGCGAGCGCCGTCAACCGCGCCGACGTCCTCCAGCGGCAGGGCTTCTACAACCCGCCGCCCGGCAGCTCCCCCTACCCCGGTCTGGAGTGCGCCGGGCGGATCACGGCCCTCGGCCCCGGCGTCTCCGGCTGGTCCGTCGGCGACGAGGTCTGCGCGCTGCTCGTCGGCGGCGGCTACGCCCAGCGGGTCGCCGTCCCGGCCGGCCAGCTGCTGCCGGTCCCGAAGGGCGTCGACCTGGCCACGGCCGCCGCGCTCCCCGAGGTCGCCTGCACGGTCTGGTCCAACGTCTTCATGATCGCCCACCTGCGCCCCGGCGAGACCTTGCTCGTGCACGGCGGGGCCAGCGGCATCGGCACGATGGCGATCCAGCTGGGCAAGGCGGTCGGCGCGAAGGTCGTCGTCACCGCGGGCAGCCCGGAGAAGCTGGCCCGCTGCGCCGAGCTCGGCGCGGACGTGCTGATCGACTACCGCACCCAGGACTTCGTCGAGGAGCTCCGCAAGGCCACCGACGGGGCGGGCGCGGACGTGATCCTGGACATCATGGGCGCCAAGTACCTGGACCGGAACGTCCAGGCCCTCGCCGTCAGCGGCCGTCTGGTCGTCATCGGCCTCCAGGGCGGCGTCAAGGGCGAGCTGAACCTCGGGGCGCTGCTCGCCAAGCGGGCCGCCGTCATGGCGACGACCCTGCGCGCCCGCCCGCTCCAGGAGAAGGCCGCGATCGTCGCGGCCGTCCGCGAGCACGTCTGGCCGCTGGTCGAGGGCGGGACGGTCCGCCCGGTGGTCGACCGGACGCTGCCGATGCCGGAGGCGGCCGAGGCCCACCGCGTCCTGGAGTCCGGCGCGCACGTCGGCAAGGTCCTCCTGCTGACCCCCTGAGCGACCAAGGCCCCCTGAGCGACCAAGGCCCCCTGAGCGACCAAGGCCCCCTGAGCGACCAAGGCCCCCTGAGCGACCAAGGCCCTTCGGCCGGCGCGCCTGAGCGAGCGCCCGAGGCCCTCCGGCCGACCCTCTGAACGACCGAAGCCCCCCGGCCGCCACGGACCTCCGGCCGCTCACCCCCGGGGCATGCGGAGACGGGCCCGGTGCGCTCGTCGCGCGCCGGGCCCGTCACGTACGGGAAGTGCCCTACAGGTACGGCCCCGAGCCGACCGCGCGCCCGCGCCCGCGGCCGCCCTCGTCGTCGTCATCGTCGTCGTGCCCGGCGCCGGGGGGCAGGGCACGCCGCATCTGCTCCAGTTGGGCGCGCGCCGCCATCTGCTGGGCGAACAGCGCCGTCTGGATGCCGTGGAAGAGGCCCTCCAGCCAGCCCACCAACTGGGCCTGCGCGATCCGCAGTTCCGCCTCCGAGGGGATGGCCTCGTCGGTGAACGGCAGGGAGAGCCGCTCCAGTTCCTCCACCAGCTCCGGCGCGAGACCGTCCTCCAGCTCCTTCACCGAGCTGGCGTGGATCTCCTTCAGCCGGACCCGGCTGGCCTCGTCGAGAGGTGCCGCCCGAACTTCCTCCAGAAGCTGCTTGATCATGCTGCCGATCCGCATGACCTTCGCAGGCTGCTCGACCATTTCCGTCACCGGGACCTCGCGGGGTTCGTCGTCGCCCTGGGCGCCGCCGAGAGCCATCCCGTCCTGTCCCACGATGAGGACCTGGGGGCTCTCCGGCGACCTGTCATTCCTCGGCATCTCCATGCCGCCATTCTCTCGCACACACGCTTCAACACGAGGTGTGCCCGGGGAGGAGGGTGATCCACCCTCCTCCCCGGGCACGTTCGGGCCACGGAAAGGTGTCAGGTCGCCGCGCGGCGGGCCACGGCCCCCTTCGAGCGGGTCACCAGGGCGGCGAGCAGCGCCGCGCCGAGCGGGACGGCGACGAGCAGCGCCGCCAGCGTCTCCCAGGGCACCACGATCGGCACGTACGGCGGGGTGAGGTCGCCGCCCCAGCCCTCGGCGATGGTCTGCTCGTGGAAGCGGATCTGCTCGCGCTCCTCGGTGAGCCGCAGGCCCATCGCGGGCAGGAGCCCGGCGACCGAACCGAGCACCACGCCCATCGCGGCGACCACCCCGCACTGGAAGCCGCTGAGGGTGCGGCGGACGCGCGGCGGGGCGCCGACGGCGGCGAGCGTCTTCAGATCGGCCTCGGCGTCGGCCTGGGCCAGGCCGGTGGCGATGCCGGCGGCGCCGATGGTGACCAGGCCGGCGAAGACGGTCAGCGCGATCAGGAAGATGCTGTCGTCGGAGACGTACCCCTCCTCGACGGTGAGGTCGATTCCGGCGCCGAGGGTGGCCAGTTCCGCGTCGAGCTTCTGGCGCTGCTCGCTGCTGGGCATGGCGTCGGTGCCGAAGTAGGCGCCGACGGGGACCGTGGTGAGACCGGCGGCCTTGGCGGTCGCGGGCGTCATGAGCACCTGGAGGCCGTAGGTCTTCGGGTCGCCGGGCACCAGATGGGCCGTGATCGAGGAGACCTTGCCCGGGGCGGGCTTGTTCTCCGCCATCGCCTTGTCCGCGGCCTTCATGTCGGTGATCTGCTTGATGCCGATCGTTCCGTCCTTGGCGACGAGCGGCTTGGAGAAGACGACGGCCTTGCCGGCCGCGAGCGCCTCGGCGGCGCCCGCGTCGGTGATGCCGAGGACCTTCAGGAGGCGGGCGTCGCCGACGAGGAGCCCGCCGTCGACGTAGACACCGCCACCGCCCGAGGGCTGCTTGCAGCGCCAGTCCTCGCGCATCATCGTGCGCCGCTGTTCGGGGGTGAACTTCTCGGACGGGTCGCTGCCGTCGGCGGTCGCGACCCACATCGGGCACACGTTGGCGGGCGGAACGACCACCTCGTACTGGCCGCAGCCGGCGCCGCCGCCCCAGGCGGGGCAGGACGCCTTGCCGACGGCGACGCGGGAGACGTCGGCGCGGGTCTCGACGGAGAAGTAGCGCTGGACGGCGTCGGCGACGGTGGGAACGTCCCGGCCGGCCTCCTCCATCTGGAAGAAGGAGACGGCGCCGTGCGGCAGGCTGGCGGTGTACTCGGCCCGGTACTGGGCGTCGCTGCTCGACGTGTACGTGGCGACGGCGACGGTCCCGGCCACGGCGGCGAGGACGGCGGCGACGGCGGGAGCCGTACGGCCCCGGTTGCGGACGGCGTCGCGGAGCGCGAGCCGCGGGGAGAGCGGCAGCCAGCGGCCGGTCCGGCCGAAGAGCCCGACGATGGCCGGGGTCATGGCGACCACGCCCAGCTCGGCGAGGGCGGAGCCGCCGGCGACGATGGCGAACTGGTCGGTGACGACGGAGCCGTAGAGGGCGATCGCCGCGCCGAGGAGCAGCGCCACGAGGCCGACGACGGGCAGCACCTTGCTGGTGGAACGGACGCCGCGGCGGCCGGTGAGCGAGGCGAGCACGGTCTGCCGGGAGGCGGTGACGGCCGGGACGATCGCGGCGAGCAGGCCGGTGAGGACGGCGAGCAGCGCGATGCCGAGGAGTTCGAGCGGCCGGACGTCGAAGGCGCCGAACCGCTGGCCCATGAAGTCCTCCAGGAACGGCTGGAGGACGAGCGTGAGGATCAGGGCGAGCACCGTGCCGACGACGGCGGCGGCGACACCGATGACGAGGCCGCCGCTCAGCACGATGGCGCGGATGTGGCTGCGGGAGCCGCCGTTGGCGCCGACCAGGCCGAGCTGGCGGCGGGAGCGGCGGGCGCCGACCGCGAAGGCGGGTCCCGCGAGCAGACAGATCTCCAGCATCGCGAGACCGACGACGGTGGCGACGGAGGCCAGGAGCATGGCGTCGGCGGCACCGCTGGAGCGGTAGTCGCCCCAGCCGTCCTTCTGGTAGAGCGGGACCTCTGAGTCGGCCGGCGGGTCGAGCCGGACGGCGCGGGAGACGACCGCGACGCCCTTGGCGTTGATCTCCTTCACGTTGTTCCACGTGAAACCACCGTCGTGCTGCACGAGGTACGAGGTGGTGCCGACGGAGGCGAGCGCCCCGGCCTTCTCCGCGGCCTTCGCGTACGGCGCGAGGAACGCCCCCGGCAGCGCGGTGATCTGGGCGGCCGTCAGGGTGTCGGGCAGCTCGTAGGAGCCGACGATCCGGTACGGCCGGTCGAAATTGCGAGCGGAAACGGTGGAGCCGACGGAGAGCCCGCTCTTCTCCAGGAAGGCCGTGGTGGCGATCACCTCGTCGTTCGCCCGCGGGTACCGCCCGTCGAGGAGCGTGGTGATGCCCTTGGCGAGCGGGTCGTCGGCCTTGAGCTCCCGGACGTCGGTCTGGAGCAGGCCGTGCACGGTGGTCAGCTTGGCCGCGCCCGAGGTGTCGCTGATCCAGCGGGCGCCGGCCGGGATGGCCTTCCGGAGGTCGGTCGTGCCGCTGGGCCAGGGGACGCCGTCCTCGTCCTTCGCCGGGTAGAACTGCTGGCCGTCCGGGGACTGGAAGAGCGCCGCACCGCCGAAGCCGGGATCGCTGAAGGAGGCGTCGGCGGCGCCGATGGACCGCTCCAGCTGTTCGGCGACGGAGAGCTCGGAGCTGCGGATGGTGAGGTCGGCGGCGCTGACCCCGAGGATGGGCAGCGCGATCATCGCGAGGACGAGCGAGCTGCGGCCCTTGGCGCGCCAGGCGTCGCGGCGGGCGATGCGGACGGCCGCCCGCCAGGAGTGGAACCAGGTCTTCACGCGTCCGCCACCCGGCCCGTGAGGAGGGAGTCGGCCTCGCTGCGCACGGTCTGGTCGACGATGGCGCCGTCGCGGAGGAAGACCACGCGGTCGGCCCAGGCGGCGAAGCGCGGCTCGTGGGTGACGAGGACGCCGGCGGCGCCCGCGTCGCAGCGGGAGCGGAGCAGGGCGAGGACGGACTCGCCGGTCTCGGAGTCGAGGGCGCCGGTGGGCTCGTCGGCGAGGACGAGGCGGCGGTCGCCGACGAGGGCGCGGGCGATGGCGACGCGCTGCTGCTGGCCGCCGGACATCTCGTCGGGGAAGCGGTCGGCGAGGTGGCCGAGCCCCATCTCCTCCAGGGCGGCGAGGGCTTCGACGCGGGCCTTGCGGGCCGAGGTGCCGTCGAGCTCCCGGGGCAGGGAGACGTTCTCGGCGGCGGTGAGCGCCGGTATGAGGTTGTAGTCCTGGAAGACGTAGCCGATGCTGCGGCGGCGCAGGGCGGCGAGTTCCTTGAGCCCGGCGGTGGTGATGTCGGTGCCCTCGACGATCACCTGGCCGGAGGTGGGGGTGTCGAGGCCGCCGGCGATGGTGAGCAGCGTGGACTTGCCGGAGCCGGACGGGCCCATGACGGCGACGAGTTCGCCGGGGTGCACGTCGAGGTCGATGCCGCGCAGGGCGTGCACCTCGGTGGCGCCGGACCCGTGGACCCGGGTCAGGTTCTGCAGGCGCAGCACGGGCTGCGCGGCGAGCGGTGTGGACATGGAGGGGTCCCCCTAGGGCGTGCGCGGCGGCTGCGGCGCACGGTGGTGAGCGGTGTGGTGAGAAGAACGCGGTGGTACGGGGCCTGGGCCCCGGGTCAGCGGGTCCGGCCCGCGGCCCCGCCCGGATCCCGGCCCCCCGACCCGGCCCCGGCCCCCACCCCGCCCGTCCCCGCCCCGGGCCCTGGCCGGACCCCTGCCGCGGACCCCGGCTCCTGGACGGAGGCGGGGCCGGGGGCGGCGACGGGGGCGGGAGCGGGCGCGGTGGGAGCGGGGATGAGGGTGGCGGAGAGGCGGATGAGCCGGGACTCGCAGTGGTCGAGCCAGCGGGCCTCGGCCTCGGTCTGGAAGATCAGCTGCTCCAGGACGAGGAGCCAGGCCACGTCGTCGCGTTCGTGCGCGTCGCCGCCTTCGAGGGCGGCGAGGGCCTGGGCCTTGAGGCGGGTGTAGTCCTGCATGGCCTTCACGGTGTGCCGGCGCTGGGACTGGATGACCTCGCGGATGTCGACGCCGGGTGCCCCGACGGCCATGGCGAGCTTGATGGCGAGCTCGTCGCGGGCGGGGCTGGTGCGGTCCACGGGCTGCTCGAACCAGGCGCGGAGCTCGGTGCGGCCGGCGTCGGTGATCGCGTAGAGCGCGTGGCCGGCGCCGTCCTCGCCGTTCTGGGCGACCAGGCCGTCCCGTTCGAGCCGGCCCAGGGTCGTGTACACCTGGCCGACGTTGAGCGGCCAGGTGGCGCCGGTGCGGGACTCGAACTCGGTGCGCAGCTGGGAGCCGTAGCGGGGGCCGTGTTCGAGGAGGGCGAGGAGCCCGTGGCGGATCGACATACCGAGTATGTATACCGGGTATGCCGAGGCCGACAACCGTCCGCAGGGGGACCCGGAGGGTCCGACTCAAGGGGGACGGGGAGGGTCGTCGGGCCGGTTCAGCGGCGGCGCAGGCGGAGCCCGAGGAAGCCGAGTCCGAGGCCCATGAGGGTGAGCCCCACGCCGAGGGTGAGCAGGGGAACGGGCTGGTCGGAGGTGGTGCCGTCGGTTCGCAGGGAGAGCTGCGGGGCGGTGCCGGGGCGGCTGGCGGGGGCCGCTTCGGGGCGGTCGGCGGCCTCCGTCCCGGGTACTCCGGTGTCCTCCTCGGGGAGGCCGGGGTCCTCTTCGGGGAGGCGGTCGGCGGCGGCGGATTCTGTAGCGGTTCTGTCACGGGAGGGGGTGGCGTTGGGCTCCGGCTCCTCGGGGGTGGCCGGTTCGGGGCGGCCGGGCCGGGTGCGTCCCTCGCCGGCGGGCCGGCCAGCGAGGGAGGGGGAGCCGGTGGGCTCGGGGGCGTCGCTGGTCCGGGCGGCGGGCTTGCCGGGGCGGGGCGCGGCGGAGCCCGCGGGCGGGGTGGTGGGGGTGCCGGCGGCGGAGGAGGTGACGGGTGCGGCAGTGCTGGTGCTGGTGCCGGTGCCGGTGCCGGTGGCGGGGGCTGTGGCCGTGCCCGGGCGGGTGCCGGGGGGCGTGGGGGGCCGGCCGGTGCCGGTGGTGGCGCCCGGGGCCGGGGTCGTACCCGGTCGTGGGGTGGCGCCGGGGCCGCCGGTCGTGGCGGGGCCGGTCGTGGTGGCGGCGGGCGGGGTGCCGGGCGGCCGGGTGACGGTGCCGGGCGCGGTGGCTCCGGCGGTGGGGCCGTGCGCGGGGGCGGCGGCCCGTCCGGAGGGCGCCCCGGCGGCCCCGTTGGGGGGTCCCGGGGGGATCTCGGTGGCTTCGGCGAGGGCCGCGCCGGAGATCCCGTACAGGGTGAAGGCGCAGGCCAGCGCGGGTGCGAGGGCGGTTCTGCCGAAGTTCCTGAAGGCGGTGGCGGGGGCGGGGGCGGACCGGGCGGCCCGTGACCGCGCGTGTGTCCCCGCCCGTACGCGGCGGTGTCTGCCGCCTGTTCTCCAGCCGCCTCTACCGCTGCCGCTCTCGCTGTCGCCGCCGCCTTTACCGCTACCGCTACCGCTGCCGCTCTCGCTGCCTCTACCGCTGTCGCCGGCGCTGCCGCGTCCGCCGGTCCCGCCGCGTGTGGGAGTCACCGGGAAACCCTCCCCTGCTGTGCCGCCGAGGTGTCCGACTCAGCGTCACATACAGGGGCAACTCCGGCATCCGGGGCGGCTACTTCTGGGGGTTGCCGGTGGAGATCTGGAGGGTGAAGTCCGCCTCGTCGGGCCGGATGTCCGTACCGGCCGGCGGGTACTGCTCCAGGACCGTGTCCTCACCGTAGGTGTTCTCGTCCACCGGGACCTGCTTCTTCGTCTTCCAGCCGGCCGCGTTCATGCAGTCCTTCACCGAGGTGAGGTTCTTGTAGGTGAAGTCGGGCACCTCGAACTTCTCGGGGTCGTCGCTCGACTCCTTCGGCTCGGTGCACTCCTTGGTGTCGATGGTCTTCGACAGGTCGGGACCCTTGTGGCCGGGGCTGTCGGTCTGCGTCTGCTCGGTGCCCCCGGTGCCCGTGGCGCCCGTGGCACCGGTCGTCCCGCCGGTGTCGTCCTTGTCCAGCATGTTGAACGCGACGACACCGCCGACGGCGATCACGGCGACCGCGAGGGCGCCCGCGAGCAACGGCATGGTGCGGCGCCCGGCGGCGGCCGGGGCGGGCGCCGGCGCGGGCGCGTAGGAGACCGGCGGCGGGGTCTGGTAGCCGGGGGCGGGCGTCGGGGCCTGCTGCGGATAGCCGTACCCGGGCGCCGGCGCGTGGGCCGCTGCCGGGGCGGGGGTCGGCGGACCGTACGGACCGGGCTGCGGGGTGTGCGCCGGGTACGGCTGCTGCACGTGCGGGGCGGAGTGCGGCGGCGGGGTCTGGCCGACCGGCGGGAAGACGGCCGAACCGACGCCCGAGCCGCTGCCGACCGGGGCGCCGGGCACGATCACCGGGGCCGCGGTCTGGCCGGCCGACAGCACCCGCAGGCACTCGTCGCGCATGGCGGCGGCGCTGGGGAACCGCTCGTTCGGGTTCTTCCGCAGCGCACGGGCGATCAGCGCGTCCATCGCGGGCGTCACGGAGCGGTTCACCGAGGACGCGGCGACCGGCTCCTCCTGCACGTGCGCGTAGGCGATGGCCAGCGGCGAGTCCGCGTCGAAGGGCAGGCGGCCCGTCAGCAGCTGGAACAGCATGATGCCGACCGAATAAAGGTCGGAGCGGGCGTCCACCGGCCGGCCGAGGGCCTGCTCGGGGGAGAGGTACTGCGGGGTGCCGACGACCATGCCGGTCTGGGTCATGGAGGTCACGCCGGACTGCATGGCGCGGGCGATGCCGAAGTCCATGACCTTCACGACACCGCGCTTGGTCATCATCACGTTGCCGGGCTTGATGTCGCGGTGGACCAGCCCCATCTCGTGGCTGACCTCCAGGGCGGCGAGCACGTCCGCCGTCACCTTCAGCGCCTTGTCGGCGGGCATCGCCCCGTACTGGCGCACGTCGGCGGCGAGCGCCGAGCCGAGCGGCTGCCCCTCCACGTACTCCATGACGATGTACGGCATGAGCCCGCCGTCGAGGGTGTCCTCGCCGGTGTCGAAGACCGAGACGATGTTGGTGTGCGAGAGCTTCGCCACGGCCTGCGCCTCGCGGCGGAACCGCTCGCGGAACGACTGCTCGCGCCCGAGCTCGGTGTGGAGCGTCTTGATCGCGACCTGGCGGTCCAGCGCGCTGTCGTACGCGAGGTAGACCGAGGCCATGCCGCCCTCGCCGAGGAGGTCGCGCAGCTGGTACCGGCCGTTCGCGACCGAACCGCCCGCGTAGCGGCCGCCCTGAGCGCCGTCGTGGCTCATGTGTGCTGTCCCCCTGCGCCCCGCGGCGTCGGTCCGTCGTCGTCCGGCCGGATCCCGATGTCCCGCCGATTCTGCGCCAAGTCTGCCCGAGGCCCCTGACACGTCAAGCCGGGTGCCCGTTCCGTGACCCTCCGCACAAGCGGAGGCGCGCGGGGACCGGGCGAAACTCACGGAATTTGCACAGGCGTACACGAGAAGGGTTGGATGGCCGGTCATCGCGGACCGTGATGTCGTACGGAGCCTGTAGCGTGACGACTGGACACGGCACGGACAGACGACGGCGAGGACTCATGGAACCCGGATCCGACGCAGGTGGCGGTATGCCGGGCGCTGGCGCCGAGTCATGGGGAGTCGGCCGCGTCGTCGGCGACGGCCGCTACCGCCTGACGCACCGTCTCGGACGCGGCGGCATGGCGGAGGTCTTCGCCGCGGAGGACGTACGGCTCGGCCGTACGGTCGCGGTGAAGCTGCTCCGCTCCGACCTCGCGGAGGACCCGGTCTCCAAGGCGCGGTTCACGCGTGAGGCGCAGTCGGTCGCCGGCCTGAACCACCACGCGATCGTGGCGGTGTACGACTCCGGCGAGGACGTCGTCGACGGCCGCCCCGTGCCGTACATCGTGATGGAGATCGTCGAGGGCCGCACCATCCGTGACCTGCTGGTCAGCGCGGAGGCGCCCGGTCCCGAGCAGGCGCTCGTGATCGTCTCCGGCGTCCTGGAGGCGCTGGCGTACTCGCACCAGCACGGCATCGTGCACCGTGACATCAAGCCGGCCAACGTGATCATCACGCACGCCGGCGCCGTGAAGGTCATGGACTTCGGCATCGCCCGCGCGCTGCACGGCGCGCAGGCGACGATGACGCAGACCGGCATGGTCATGGGCACGCCGCAGTACCTCTCCCCGGAGCAGGCGCTCGGCAAGGCCGTCGACCACCGCTCCGACCTGTACGCGACGGGCTGTCTGCTCTACGAACTCCTCGCGCTGCGTCCTCCCTTCACCGGTGAGACGCCGCTGTCGGTGGTCTACCAGCACGTGCAGGACATCCCGGTCCCGCCGTCCGAGGTCCGCGGCTCGACGCCGCCGGAGCTGGACGGTCTGGTGATGCGTTCACTCGCGAAGGAGCCGGACGACCGGTTCCAGAGCGCCGAGGAGATGCGCGGGCTGATCCAGTACAGCCTGGAGATGCTCCACCAGCAGGGCAGCCACACCGGCACCTGGAACACCGGTCCGGTCACCGTGCACGAGGGCGGGCAGACGCCCGTCCACGGCATGGCCGCCACGACGGCCATGGGCCACCCGCCGCTCGGCGAGACCGCCCAGGGCCGGATCGTCCCGCTGCCCAACCCCGACGACGGCGGGTACAGCGGGTACGGCGGTTACGACGACGGCACCGGCGGCACCGGCGGCTACGGCCAGAACGGCGGCTACGGCGAGCACGGCGACGGCCGGGGCAAGCGCAACAGGATGGTGCTGTTCGCGGCGCTCGCGGTGATCGCGATCGTCGCCGGCGTGGTCTTCGCGGTGCAGATGGCCGGTGACGGGAAGAAGAACGACCCGGTCACGACGCCGACGACGGTGTCGGACTCGCCGTCCACGACCTCCGAGGAGCCCACCGCCTCCGAGGAGCCGTCCGAGCAGCCGAGCACCGAGCAGCCGAGCGACACCACCGGTGGCGGCGGTGGCGGCGACGGCGGCACCACGCAGGAGCCGTGGAACCCGCCGACCAACGCGACGACGAACCCGCCGACGCACACCGAGCAGCCGACGACGGAGCCGACCCCGACCGGGGAGCCGACGACGGAGCCGACTCCCACGGAGGAGCCGACGACGGAGCCGACCCCGACCGAGGGGGAGACGACCGCCCCGACGGACGGCGGTGCCGACAACGGCGGTGCCGACAGCGGCGGTGCCGACAGCGGCGGCCAGACCGACCCGACCGGCGGCGGCAACGGCGACACCAACCCGCCGTCGCCCGGCAACGACACCGGCCTCACCGGCGCCACCACGCCGTAGGGCGTCTCCGGACCTCAGTCGGAGAAGGCGTCGCGGACGGCGTCGTACTCCCGGGTCCACCACACGGCCAGGGCCGACACCGCGGGAAACTGCGGGTCGGCCCTGTGGTCGTTCAGCTGGTACCGCCAGCGCAGCGTCCAGAAGTCGTTCAGCCGCTCCCACCACACCCGGTGCACCGCCGCGGCCAGCTCGGCGCCGTCCGCGCCGGTGGCCCGCCGGTACGCGCGCGCGTAGGCCCGCACCTTCTCCAGGTCCAGCTCGCCCCCCGGCCGTACGAAGAAGATCGCGGCGGCCCGGACGGCCTCCTCGGCGCGCGGGCGCACGCCGAGCCGGTCCCAGTCGACGATCGCGGCCGGTTCGGCGCCCCGGTAGAGCACGTTCAGCGGGTGGAAGTCACCGTGCACCCAGCCGGCCGTGGCGGGCGCCGGAGGGCGCCGGTGGGCGTGCTGGGCGAGCAGCCTGCGGCGCTCCCGCAGCCGGTGCTCGGCGAGCGCGTCGAAGCTGCCGTGCGGGCGGTGGGCGCGGGCGAGGCGGATCAGCTCGGCGATGTCGCTGAACGTGTCCTCGGGGCGGGCGCTGTCGTGCCGGTCGCCCGGCGGCGGGGGCTCCATGACCCGGTCCAGGGTGGTGTGGACGCGGCCCAGGAGGGCGCCGAGGCGGCGGGAGCCCCCGGTGCTGAGCTGGGCGCCGTCGCGGTGCCGGCCCTCGACCCAGGGGTGCAGGGCGTAGCAGCGGCCGCCGATGACGGCGACCGTGCGGCCGCGGCTGTCGGGCAGCGGCGGGGCCACCGGCAGGCCGAGGGCGTGCAGCCGCTGGGTGGCGCGGTGCTGGCGGGTGATGGTGGCCCGGTCGGCGGTGGGGGCGTCGAGGTGCTGCTTGAGGAAGTAGTGGCCGCGGGTGGTGGCGAGCCGGTAGCCGCGGTTGAGCAGGCCCTCGGTGACGGGGACGCAGGACAGGGGCTCGCCGGCGTGCGGGTGGCGGCGCAGCAGGGCGCCGACCGGAGGAGCGGAGTGGTCAGATGAGCGCGGCACTCCGCAGATGTTAGATCACGCTGCGTGGTGGAGATGGCGCGGTGCGGAACCGGCCGCGGGGCCGTAATCGATGCTGTGCACCGTCACGAACTGCGGTTCGATCCGCATGTAGACGGGGACGAAGGGCTCGCCGTCCACGCTCAGGGGTTCGGGGCCGAAGGCGGACAGTTCCGCCGCGGTCGGCTCGACGATCTCGGCGGTGCCGGTGAACTGCACCGTCCACAGGACGCCGGAGGCGGGATCGAGGTCGTCCGCCCCGTAGGCGACGACGCTGCCGCTGCACGCCTGGTGGTAGCCGAGACCCTCGTGCATGCGGATCACCACGCTGTCGCCGGAGACGATGTGCCGGGCGGGCGCGACGAAAGGCATCGCCCGCATGCTCGTGGCGACCCGGCCGTACGACGCACGGCCGAGCAGTTCGATGGCGCGGATCTCCTCGGTGGACATGCCTCCACTCTCCGCCACCGGCACCCTGTCGGGAAAGGGGCCGGGGCCCCGCGTCGGCGGGGACGTAGGTCCCGAATCCCGGCGGCGGGCCCGGGCTGCTCCCTTCGGGTGAGACCGTCGGGGAGGGCGCGGGCCCGGCGGGGCGTGCGGTGGCTCAGTGCCGCTCGGCCTGCATCCGCGCGACGTACGCGGCGGCCTGCGAGCGGCGCTCCATGCCCAGCTTCGACAGCAGGCTGGAGACGTAGTTCTTGATGGTCTTCTCCGCGAGGTGGAGGCGCTCGCCGATGACCCGGTTGGTCAGGCCCTCGCCGATCAGATCGAGGATCTTGCGCTCCTGCTCGGTGAGATTGGCGAGCCTGTCGTCACCCTTCGGATTGTTGCCGTCCCGCAGCCGCTCCAGGACCCGCGCCGTCGCCACCGGATCGAGCAGCGACTTGCCGGCCGCCACATCGCGGACCGCGTTCAGCAGTTCGTTGCCCCGAATGGCCTTGAGGACATATCCCGAGGCCCCGGCCATGATCGCGTCAAAAAGCGCCTCGTCGTCCGCGTACGAGGTGAGCATGAGGCACTTGATCGACTCGTCCTGGGAGCGGACCTCGCGACAGACCTCGACCCCGCTGCCGTCGGGCAGCCGGACGTCGAGCACCGCCACGTCGGGGCGGGTCGCGGGGATTCTGACCAGGGCGTCGGCCGCGGTTCCGGCCTCGCCGACCACCTCGATGTCGTCCTCCACGGAAAGCAGCTCGTGGACGCCGCGCCGGACGACTTCATGGTCATCCAGCAGAAATACCCGGATTTTTCCTTCTTCGCGCACGGAGCCAGTCTCACATATTGGCTCTTCCGGTGCCCGGGGTGCGCGGGTTACGGTGCCGGATGTTCCGACGAGGGTGTCGGGCCGCTGCTCGGTGCGCTGACCTGGGCGACTTTCCGCTTTTCTCGATTTACTTGGAAATCCAAGCAAAATCGCAGGTCAAGTGGGGTTTCGCAGGAATGCCGCGCTATGGGTAACGTGCCTCATGACGGCGCTCGTCCGGGACACCTGTCACGCCCGACCCCGGCCGCGTCGCACCCACCCCGTGCGCAGGGTACGGATAAGGCGGAGAGCCGCACTGGCCCAGCCGGCGAACCCGGGGGCCGGACCGACGGAGGAGCACGCACGTGACCGTGGAGAGCACTGCCGCGCGCAAGACGACGCGACGCAGCAGCGGCGCCAAGCGCACCACAGGCGCCGGCGCCGGCGCCAAGAAGGCCGACCAGACCCTGGCCGGGGAGCCCGAGCTCGTTCAGCTGCTGACGCCCGAGGGCGAGCGCGTCCACCACCCCGACTACGACATCGACCTGAGCGCCGAGGAACTGCGCGGGCTCTACCGCGACATGGTCCTCACGCGCCGCTTCGACGCCGAGGCGACCGCCCTCCAGCGCCAGGGCGAGCTGGGCCTGTGGGCCTCGCTGCTCGGCCAGGAGGCCGCCCAGATCGGCTCCGGCCGGGCCCTGCGCGACGACGACTACGTCTTCCCGACGTACCGGGAGCACGGCGTGGCCTGGTGCCGCGGCGTCGACCCGACCAACCTGCTCGGCATGTTCCGCGGCGTGAACAACGGCGGCTGGGACCCCAACAGCAACAACTTCCACCTGTACACGATCGTCCTCGGCTCGCAGACCCTGCACGCCACGGGCTACGCCATGGGCATCGCCAAGGACGGCGCGGACTCCGCCGTGCTCGCCTACTTCGGCGACGGAGCCTCCAGCCAGGGCGACGTCAACGAGTCGTTCGTCTTCTCCGCGGTCTACAACGCCCCGGTCGTGTTCTTCTGCCAGAACAACCAGTGGGCCATCTCCGAGCCCATCGAGAAGCAGACCCGCGTCCCGCTCTACCAGCGCGCCCGCGGCTTCGGCTTCCCCGGCGTCCGCGTCGACGGCAACGACGTCCTCGCGTGCCTGGCCGTCACCCGGTCGGCCCTGGAGCGCGCCCGCCGCGGCGAGGGCCCCACCCTGATCGAGGCGTTCACCTACCGGATGGCCGCCCACACCACCTCCGACGACCCCACCCGCTACCGCCGCGACGCGGAGCGCGAGGCGTGGGAGGCGAAGGACCCGATCCTGCGCCTGCGCGCGTACATGGAGAAGGCGGGCCACGCCGACGCGGCCTTCTTCGAGGAGCTGGAGGCCGAGAGCGAGACGCTCGGCAAGCACGTCCGCGAGGTCGTCCGCGCCATGCCCGTCCCGGAGCACATGGCCATGTTCGACCACACGTACGCGGACGGGCACGCGCTCGTCGACGAGGAGCGCGCCCAGTTCGCCGCCTACCAGGCGTCCTTCGCGGACGGAGAGGCCGAGTAATCATGGCTGTTCAGAAGGTTCCCCTCGCGAAGGCGCTCAACGAGTCCCTGCGCAAGGCCCTGGAGACCGACCCGAAGGTCGTCGTCATGGGCCTGGACGTCGGCAAGCTCGGCGGCGTCTTCCGCATCACCGACGGTCTCCAGAAGGACTTCGGCGAGGACCGGGTGGTCGACACCCCGCTCGCCGAGTCCGGCATCGTCGGCACCGCGATCGGCCTCGCGCTGCGCGGCTACCGCCCCGTCGTGGAGATCCAGTTCGACGGCTTCGTCTTCCCGGCGTACGACCAGATCGTCACCCAGCTGGCCAAGATGCGGGCCCGCTCGCTCGGCACCGTGAAGATGCCGGTCGTCATCCGCATCCCGTACGGCGGCGGCATCGGCGCCGTCGAGCACCACTCCGAGTCCCCCGAGTCGCTCTTCGCGCACGTCGCGGGCCTCAAGGTCGTCACCCCGGCGAACTCCTCCGACGCCTACTGGATGCTCCAGCAGGCCATCCAGAGCGACGACCCGGTCATCTTCTTCGAGCCCAAGCGCCGCTACTGGGACAAGGGCGAGCTCGACACCGAGGCCATCCCCGGCGAGCTCCACAAGGCCCGCGTGGCCCGTGAGGGCACCGACCTCACGCTCGTCGCCTACGGCCCCATGGTGAAGACCTGCCTGGAGGCGGCGGCCGCCGCCGCCGAGGAGGGCAAGTCGGTCGAGGTCGTGGACCTGCGCTCGATCTCCCCGCTCGACTTCGACACCATCCAGGCGTCGGTCGAGAAGACCGGCCGCCTGGTCGTCGTCCACGAGGCACCGGTGTTCTTCGGCTCCGGCGCGGAGATCGCCGCCCGGATCACCGAGCGCTGCTTCTACCACCTGGAGGCCCCCGTCCTGCGGGTCGGCGGCTACCACGCGCCGTACCCGCCGGCGCGCCTGGAGGAGGAGTACCTGCCGGGTCTGGACCGCGTGCTCGACGCCGTCGACCGCTCGCTGGCGTACTGAGGAGAGCACGATGACGATCCGCGAATTCAAGATGCCCGACGTGGGCGAGGGCCTGACCGAGGCCGAGATCCTCAAGTGGTACGTCCAGCCCGGTGACACCGTCACCGACGGGCAGGTCGTCTGCGAGGTGGAGACCGCCAAGGCCGCCGTGGAACTGCCGATCCCCTTCGACGGCACCGTCCACGAGCTGGTCTTCCCCGAGGGCACCACGGTCGACGTCGGCCAGGTCATCATCTCGGTGAACGTCGGCGGCGCCGCCCCGGCCGAGGCCCCCGCCCCGGCCGCGCCGGCCCCCGTCGAGACCCCGGCACCCGCCACCGCGGAGGACGAGGAGCCGCAGGGCCGCCAGCCGGTCCTCGTCGGCTACGGCGTGGCCGCGAGCTCGACCAAGCGCCGGGCCCGCAGGACCGCCACCGCGCCCGCCTCCGTGGCGTCCGCCCCGGTCGTGCCGGCATCCGCGCCCGCCCCGGTCGTGCCCGAGCAGCTGAACGGGCACGGCAGCGTGACCGCCGCGCCCAGGCCGCTGGCCAAGCCGCCGGTGCGCAAGCTCGCCAAGGACCTCGGCGTGGACCTGGCCTCGGTCGTCGCCACCGGCCCGGACGGGATCATCACCCGCGAGGACGTCCACCGCGCCGCGGCGCCCGCGCCCGCCCCGGTGGCCGCTCCGGCCCCCGCGGCCCCCGCGCCCGCCCCGGTCGCGCCCGTGCCCGCGGCCGTCACGGCCCCGGTCGCCGAGGCCGGTGCGCGCGAGACCCGGATCCCGATCAAGGGCGTCCGCAAGGCCACGGCGGCGGCGATGGTCGGCTCGGCCTTCACCGCCCCGCACGTCACCGAGTTCGTGACCTTCGACATCACGCGCACGATGAAGCTGGTCGAGGAGCTCAAGTCCGACAAGGACATGGCGGGCCTGCGGGTCAATCCGCTCCTCCTCATCGCCAAGGCCGTCCTGGTCGCGGTCAAGCGCAACCCGGAGATCAACGCGGCCTGGGACGAGGCGGCGCAGGAGATCGTCCTCAAGCACTACGTGAACCTGGGCATCGCCGCGGCCACCCCGCGCGGACTGATCGTGCCGAACATCAAGGACGCGCACGCCCAGACCCTGCCCGAGCTGTCCCGCTCCCTGAGCGAGCTCGTCGCCACCGCCCGCGAGGGCAAGACCACCCCGGCGGCGATGCAGGGCGGCACCTTCACCATCACCAACGTCGGCGTCTTCGGCGTCGACACCGGTACGCCCATCCTCAACCCGGGCGAGTCCGCGATCCTCGCTGTCGGCGCGATCAAGCTCCAGCCCTGGGTCCACAAGGGCAAGGTGAAGCCGCGTCAGGTCACCACGCTGGCGCTCTCCTTCGACCACCGCCTGGTCGACGGCGAGCTGGGCTCCAAGTTCCTGGCCGACGTGGCCGCGGTCCTGGAGCAGCCGAAGCGGCTCATCACCTGGTCGTAGTCGTCCGGTTGGCGTGTTTCACGTGAAACATCCGGTGGTGGCCCCGTGCCGCCACCGGATGTTCTGCTTTCCCATGGACCTGCACCTCGAACCGCCCCACACCGCCGGCCCCGTACGCCTCGGCATCGGTGTCGAGGTGCACCTGGAGGAGGACGGCCCGGTCACCGTCGTCGAGTTCCGCTGGCCGGGGGAGGGGCGGACGAGCACCACCCGGGTCCTCCTCGGCGGCGGACGTCGTCGGGGGCGCGGCCTCCTACGACTTCATGCTCCGCTGAGGCGGAAGTAAGGCGTCCAGGATGCGGACGCGCCTGTCAGACGCATCCCAGTTGTATCTATGCTGTGCGCATGCCATCAGCAGCGCCCCCCGTCGAGCAGCCCGCCAAGCAGCCACCCGCCGCCGAACGCGTCTACAGCCACGTCAAGCGCGCGGTCCTCGACCGCCGTTACGAGGGCGGCACCCTGCTCACGGAGGGAGAGCTGGCCCAGGCCGTCGGCGTCTCCCGGACCCCCGTCCGCGAGGCCCTGCTGAAGCTGGAGATGGAAGGGCTGCTGAAGCTCTACCCGAAGAAGGGCGCCCTCGTCCTCGCCGTCTCCGCCCAGGAGATCGCCGACGTCATCGAGACCCGGCTCCTCGTCGAGGAGTTCGCCGTCCGCAAGGCCGTCCCCGCCCCGCCCGCCCTCCTCACCCGCCTCGAAGAGCTCCTGGCGGAGCAGCAGCGGCAGGCCGGCGCCGGTGACCTCGCGGACGTCGCCGTCACCGACCGCTGCTTCCACGCCGAGATCGTCCAGTACGCCGGGAACCAGATCCTCGCCCGCCTCTACGACCAGCTCCGCGACCGCCAGCTCCGCATGGGTGTCGCCGTGATGCAGGCCCACCCCGACCGGGTCGCCCAGAACATCACCGAGCACGCCGAGATCCTCGACCACCTCAGGGCCGGGGACGCGGAGGGCGCCGCGGCCGCCGTCCGCCGCCACCTCGGCCGCGTCGGCGTCCTGGTCCGGGGTGAGGGCCGGTGAGCGGCCGGAACGGCTACGGCTCCGCCGTCACCCTCCCCGGCGACCCGCCCGGCGGCCGGCGCGCCGCCCTCGTCTGGGGCGTCGGCGTCGCCGTCTACTTCGTCGCCGTCATCTTCCGCACCTCGCTCGGCGTCGCGGGACTCGACGCCGCCGACCGCTTCCACGTGGGCGCCTCCGCGCTCTCCACCTTCTCCATACTCCAGCTGCTGGTCTACGCCGGCATGCAGATACCCGTCGGCCTCATGGTCGACCGGCTCGGCACCAAGAAGGTCCTCGCCCTCGGCGTCGTCCTCTTCACCCTGGGCCAGCTGGGCTTCGCGCTCTCCCCCACGTACCCCATGGCGCTGGCCTCCCGCGCGCTCCTCGGCTGCGGCGACGCCATGACCTTCATCAGCGTCCTCCGGCTCGGCGGCCGCTGGTTCCCGGCCCGCCGCGGACCGCTCATCGCCCAGCTCGCCGGCCTCATCGGCATGGCCGGCAACCTGATCTCGACCGTCGTCCTCTCCCGCGCCCTGCACGGCCTCGGCTGGACCACCACCTTCGTCGGCAGCTCCCTCGCCGGCGTCCTCGTCCTGGTCCTGCTGCTGTTCTTCCTCAAGGACCACCCCGAGGGGTACGAGCCCACCCCGGTCCGGCACGCGGGCGCCGCCTACGTCCGCCGGCAGATCGCCGCCTCCTGGCGCGAGCCCGGCACCCGGCTCGGCCTGTGGGTGCACTTCACCACCCAGTTCCCCGCGATGGTCTTCCTGCTGCTGTGGGGACTGCCGTTCCTCGTCGAGGCGCAGGGCCTCTCCCGCGGCACCGCCGGCGAACTCCTCACCCTCGTGGTGCTCTCCAACATGGCCGTCGGCCTCGCCTACGGGCAGATCATCGCCCGGCACGGCGGCGCCCGCGCCCCGCTCGCCCTCGGCACGGTCGCCGCCACCGCCCTGCTGTGGGCCGCGACGATCGCGTACCCCGGCGACCACGCGCCGATGTGGCTGCTCGTCACCCTCTGCCTGGTCCTCGGCGCCTGCGGACCCGCCTCCATGATCGGCTTCGACTTCGCCCGGCCGGCCAACCCGCCGGAGCGTCAGGGAACCGCCTCCGGCATCGTCAACATGGGTGGTTTCGTCGCCTCCATGACGACGCTGCTCGCCATCGGCGTGCTGCTCGACGCGACCGGCGACGACTACCGGATCGCCTTCTCCTCGGTCTTCGTCCTCGAAGCCCTCGGCGTCGCCCAGATCCTCCGCCTGAAGTCCCGCACCCACCGGCGCGAGCGCGAACGGCTCGTCGCCAGCCGCGTGGAGGCCGTGCACGTGCCGGTCTGACGCGCCTAGTTGGGCGTCACCGCGAAGTGGTCGAGGATCGCGGCGGCCAGCTCCGCGTCGCCCTCGGTCTTGATCCGGTCGGCCACCTCGGCCGGCCGGACCCGGCCGCAGGCCAGCCGGACGTACGTCTCCCAGTCCGTCGCCAGCGTCACCGCCGGGCCCAGCGACGGCGCCCCGTCGATGCTGCCCCGCCCCTCCGCGTCCACCCGCACCGTCCGCAGGAACTCCACCGGCCCCGTCACGTCCACCACGACCGCCGAGCTCGCCGGCGCGCCCGCGTCCTTCGCGACCACCTTCGGCAGCGCCTCCAGGAGCAGGTCCCGCACCACGAGCGCGCCCGGCGAGTCCAGGTTCCCCGGCACCCCGAGCGCGGCCCGCAGGTCCTGCTCGTGCACCCACGTGTCGAAGGCCCGCAGCCGGTAGCCCTGCTCCAGGGTCTGCTCCGCGCCCAGCGGGGCCCGGATGACGTGGTCGGGGGAGCGGTTCTCGTTGCGGAGCTGCCGGGCCCGGCGGATCAGGATGTACTCCAGCTCCGAGGTCATCTCCGGCGCCGTGTGGTGCCGCCGTACATCGACCTGCACCTCCATGTAGCGGGCGAAGTCACTGCGCACGTGGTACAGGTCGCGGGGGAGCGAGTGGATCGGCCGCGGGTCGCCGAGCATCTCCGTCTCCATGCCGATCACATGGGACACGATGTCGCGCACCGACCAGCCGGGGCACGGGGTCGCCCGGTTCCACTCGCCCTCCACGAGCGGCTGCACCAGCTCGGCTATCGCTTCGATGGAGTGGGTCCAGGCGTCGGCGTAGTTCTGGAGGCTGGGATGGACGGTCACGGGACCCCTCGACGTTCTTCGGTGCGGGCTGAAAACACGACTGGGCGACAGTGGAATGGGAGGCTCGGACGCTAAGTTACGCTCCCCGGGAGCACCCCGGCAGTGCTTTCGTGTGACGATCGTAGGCCGGTGTTGACGGCTTCAACGCCAGGACGGTGGTAGTGTGCGCGCCTCGCTGATCCAGATCGCGGTAGACCCGGACGAACCGGTCGCCGACCGGCGGGCCCGCGCGGCCCGCCTCGTACGGGAGGAGCGCGGGGCCGCGGACCTCGTCGTCCTCCCCGAACTGTGGCCGGTGGGCGCCTTCGCCGCCGACCTCTTCGGGCCCGAGTCCGAGCCCCTCCACGGCCCCACCTACCGGTCGATGGCCGCCGCCGCGAAGGACGCCGAGGTCTGGCTGCACGCAGGTTCCTTCGTCGAGGCCGCCGGCGGCGCCCTCTACAACACCTCGCTCGTCTTCTCCCCCGACGGCGAGCTCACCGCCTCCTACCGCAAGATCCACCGCTTCGGCTTCGACAAGGGCGAGGCCGTCCTCATGGCCGCCGGCGAGGACCTGGTCACCTTCGACCTGCCGCACCTCACCGTCGGCGTCGGCACCTGCTACGACCTCCGCTTCCCCGAGCTCTTCCGCGGCCTCGTCGACGCCGGCGCCGAGGCGTTCGTCGTCCCCGCCGGCTGGCCCGCCCGCCGCCGCGCCCACTGGCGGCTCCTCGCCCAGGCCCGTGCCGTCGAGAACCAGGCGTACGTCCTGGCCTGCGGCACGGCGGGCAGCCACGCCGGCGTCGAGCAGGCCGGGCACTCGCTGATCGTCGACCCGTGGGGCGAGATCCTCGCGGAGGCCGGTCCCGGCGAGGAGGTCCTACGCGCCGTCCTCGACCCCGCGAAGCCCGCCGCGATCCGCGAGGAGTTCCCCGCCCTCAAGGACCGCGTCCTCGGCGTCGCCGCGCCGCACCGGACCCGGACGCGGACCTGACCGGACGCCGCACCTCGTCTCCGCGTCAGTACCGCGGCTCCCCCTCGGCCGTGCGTTCCCGTCCCGGTACCGCGTCTCGGCCTCAGTGCTGGGTCTCGGCCCAGAAGCCCGTGCCCCGGGACAGGGCCGCGCGGACCGCTCCGCCGCGGGTGAGCGCCGCGCGGTCCACGCCCGCGAAGATTAGGGCCAGCGACAGGTCCGCCGCGACCGCCCGGCCCGTCACCGTGACGTCCAGGCGGCGCGCGCCGGGCAGTCCCGCGCCGCGCACCCGCACGCGGACGCCCGGGTCCTCGGCGTCGGCCGCCCGGGCCAGCGTCCAGGAGCGCCGGTTCTCCGCCCACAGGCGGTAGTCGTCGCCGCCGTACCGCAGCCGGAGCCCGCGCTGCCGGGCCGTGAAGCCCAGCCGGTTGCGCTCCACACGGACCAGCGCGTCACCGAGCCGGAGCGTCGCCCGGTTCAGCGTCGGCAGCCGGATCACGTCCGTGTGGATGCCCCGCGTCTCGTACGAGGCGACCGGCAGCAGCCCGCCCCGCAGCTCCGAGACGATCACCTCCGGCACGGTCTGCCGCAGCGGCGCCTCCACCGTGACCTCGCCGAACTCGGCCGACGCGCCGCGCCAGCCGGCCCGCCGCTCGTACCCCTTCCCCTCCCGCCACGGTCGCAGGGTGAAGGGGGTGACGGTGGTGTGCATCGGGCTCCTCCCGCGGACGCGCTTCCCCCTGACCCTCGCACGTGCCCCGATCGGGCTGGGCGCCGGGTCGAGCCGGGGCTGTGCGCCGGGTCGCGCCCGGCGGGCCCTCGTCGCGCGGTCCGGCGAACTTCGAACCACTTCCCCGGGATTGGCCCTGGGAGCGGTCCGACACCTTCCGGAGACTGGTCCCATGAGCAGCGAACGCGATCACTCCGCCACGCCCGCCGACCTCCGCGCCGAGACCCTGGCCGTCCACCCGCCCCGGGTCGAGGTCACCGGAAGCGTGCCGCTCGGCGTCCCGCTCCACCAGGGCCACGTCTTCGCCTTCGAGTCCGCCGACGCCCTCGCCGAGTCCTTCCACTCCGGCGACTCGTTCCTCTACAGCCGCATGGGCAACCCCACCGTCCGCACCCTGGAGGAGGCCGCCGCCCGCCTGGAGGGCGCGGCCGGCGCGCTCTCCTTCGCCTCCGGGATGGGCGCCATCAACACGCTCCTGCTCGGCCTGCTCTCCAGCGGCGGACACGTCATCGCCCAGCGGTGCCTGTACGGCGGTACGTACGCGATGCTCACCGACCTCGCGGACCGCTGGGGCGTCGAGGTCAGCTACGTCTCCGGCACCGACCCGGAGGAGGTCGCCGCGGCCCTGCGGCCCACGACCCGCCTCCTCTACCTGGAGACCATCGCCAACCCCACCACCCGCGTCTCCGACATCCCCGCCCTCGCCGCCGTCGCCCGCGAGGCGGGTGTCCCGGTCGCCGTCGACAACACCTTCGCCTCGCCGCTGCTCTGCCGCCCGCTCGCGCTCGGCGCCGACCTCGTCGTCCACTCGGCGACCAAGTACCTCGCCGGCCACGCGGACGTCCTCGGCGGCATCCTCGCCGTCGCCGACCCGGAACTCCTCGGCCGGCTGCGTCACTTCGCCGTCGAGCTCGGCGCCTCCACCGACCCGTTCGCCGCCTGGCTGACGCTGCGCGGCATGCAGACGCTGTCGCTGCGGATGGAGCGCCAGTGCGCCAACGCCGCCGAGCTCGCCGCCCGGCTCGCGGAGCACCCGGCGGTCGCCGCCGTCCGTTACCCCGGCCTGGACAACCACCCCGACCGGGCCATCGCCGAGCGGCTGCTGCCGAACGGCGCCGGCGGAGTGATCTCGCTGGACATCGCCGGCGGCCGGGAGGCCGGCCGCGGCTTCGTCGAGACGGTCCGGCTGGCCTCCCTCTCGGTCTCGCTCGGCGATGTGAAGACCCTGGTCATGCACCCGGCCTCCACCTCGCACCGCCAGCTCGACGCCGCCGCGCTGGAGGCGGCCGGCATCGGCCCCGGTACGGTCCGCCTCTCGGTCGGCATCGAGCACGTCGAGGACCTGTGGACGGACCTGGACCAGGCGCTCTCGAAGACGCTGTGACCCGCGGTCAGCCCTCCCGCTCGGCCATCCGGATCACGCACACCGCGACCGCGATCAGCAGCGCCGCGTCGGCGTCCTCGCGGACCACGTCGACCGCGTAGGTGTCCCGGACCCGCAGCCATCGGCGGGAGATGTGGGCGAGGAGTTCGCCGTCGTACTCGACGGCGAACTCCCGGTCCAGGATGCGCCCGCTGACGTCCAGTTCGGTCCCGTCGACGAGCGTCACCCGGTAGTGGTTGCGTAGCAGGGACAGGCGCCTCCGGCGCACGGTCGCCAGCGGTCGCTCGTCCCGCTCGATCGTCATCGCGTCCCGCAGGCTGAGGAGCTTCTCCCGCAGTGTGACGAGCACCCGCCCGTCGGTGTCCTTCAGTTCCAGCGTGTCGCGCAGCCGCAGCGCCTTGCCGTCGACGAGAAAGGCGGGCCGGCCGTTCTCGTCCTCGATCCAGTAGTCGTCGCCGATCGCGAAGATCTTGTCACGTACAAGGTATTTCATGCGAAATGTCTCCCTCTCGTTGTTTCACGTGAAACAGCGAGACGGCGGGGCGGAGAGCCGGCTCACGCGAAATAGCGGGTGAAGGCGTCCGGGTTCGTGCCCAGCATCTCCCCGAACGGCTCATCGAGCTGATGGACCAGCAGCGCGGTGAAGGCGATGAAACCGGCCAGGCCCATCACCATCACCACATGGGTGCGGGTGTGGTGGATCCCGAAGATGAACATGAAGGCCAGGGTGAGCACACCGCCGATGATCAGCCCCGCCCACAGCACCGGCGACAGCCGCTCCTGCGCGGCCGCCTCCCGGCTGCGCCGGGCGTCGTCCACGTACCCGAGCTGGGCGAGCACCTCCTGCGCCGCGATCTGCTCCGAGACGGTCGCGGAGTCGCCGACCTCGCCCTCCTCCCGCAGCTGTTCGAGCAGCCGCCAGCCCGCCGGGTCCAGCGGCTCCCGGGCCGCCATCATCGGCCACTCCACCTCCACGACGTGGTCGGCGTACGTCCGGGCCGCCGCCCGCAGCGGTTCGCGCCGGTCGTCCGGGAGGGCGTCCGCGAGCAGATACGTCTGGTGCAGCGCGCTCGCCTCGGCCTGCACGTGGTCGGAGGCGGCGGCCCGGGTGTCCCAGACGGAGACCAGACAGAGGCCGAGCACGATCGCGTAGAGCACCGAGACCATCATGGCGATGTACTCGGCGACGTCCTCGCGCGGCTCCTCGCTCTCGGGAATGGGGAACAGCCGTGTCTTGACCACGACGGCGAGCGCGCCGAGCAGCGCGACCCCGAGGACGACGACGAGCGTTTCGAGCAGGACCACGGGTCAGTTCCTCCGGTTCCCGAGGAGCGCGGCGGCGAGCGCCGCCGGCACCAGGATCAGCAGCAGCATCACCACGACACCCATCTCGTCCGCCTCCCGCCCCCGGCGCCGCACCCGCCCGAGAAACCCCTCGTCGTCGTCGAGGGCGGCGGCCCGGCGCGCCTGCTCGGCAGGGGTACGCCCACCCACCGGCGCCTCCCCCGCCCCCCGCGCCTCCCCCGCCCCGGCGGCCTCCCGCGCGGCGGCGGCCTCCCGCGCGGCGGGCGGCGCCTCCACACGCCCCTCACCGGCGACACCGGCGACGGGTGCGGTACCGGCGACCGGGGTCCCGGCACCCGCACCCTCCCCCGGGCCGGGTTCCGTTCCAGCGTCGGCCGGAGCCGAAGCCGGAGCCGGAGCCGGTGCCGGAGCCGGTGCCGGAGCCGGTGCGCCCGCGCCGACGGCGGCGAGGGCCGGCGGGGCGTCCGGAGCGGGAGGTCCGACGGGCAGCGGGCCCACCGCCGGAGGAACGGCGGCGGTGGCGCTCCCCGGGGCCCCGGGGAGCGCGGGCACGGGCACGCCAGGGACCCCGGGTGCGCCCCCAGCCCCGGCCTCGCCCCCAGCCTCAGCCCCAGCCCCCGGCGCGGCGGGTGTCCCCGGCGCACCGGGGACCGGGGCCGCGCCCGGCACCGGTCGGGGAACCCCGGGGGGCGCACCACCGCCCCCGCCTCCACCCGCTCCCGCTCCCTCTTCCTCCCCCGCTCCCGCCCCAGCCTCGGCCCCAGCCCCGGGCCCCGCCGCCCCCGGCCCGGCCCCCACCTCACGCTCCGGCTCCCGCCCCGCCTCCCGCTCCGGCACCGTGAACGAGCCCGCCGCGCGTGCGGTGAGCAGCGGCGCGGGGACCAGCCGCCCGCCCGGGGCATAGGTGCCGATCCGGTCGGTCCCGGTGGCGAGGCCGGTGCTGCGGTGCGTCCCGGACGGTCGCCGCACGGTCGCGGTGCAGCGCGCGGCGGTGCCGGGCGCGAGCACCGGGACGAGGCCCGGCCGCCCGCCGCAGTCGACGGCGTCGCCGGAGAGCCCGAGCGCGGGGTCGGTGACGCGCACGTCGCGCAGGGCCCGGTTCCCCCGGTTGGTGACGGTGTACGTGAGGGTGGCCCCGGCCGCGTCGGGGCGCACCCGCTCGCCGAGGACGAGGGAGCCGGTGACGCCGGTGTACCCGGAGCGGGCGGTCGCGGCGGCGGTGAGACCGAGCGAGGGGATCCGCCCCTCGGCGCGGACGGTGGCGGTACGGTCCCCGGGGAGGGCGCGGAAGCGGGCGACGCACTCCATGGAGGTGAGCCCGACGAGCGTCCGGCGCGGGCAGCGCACGCCGGCACCCGACGGGATCCCGGGATCGCGCACCCGTACCCCGTACAGATCGGCCCCGCCGCCGTTGACCAGCCGGTACCGCTTCACCACGTCCCGCCCGGCCCGTACCGGTGTCGGCCCGTCCGCGCCGTACCCGCGCCCGTTGACGGTGACGCTCACCCGCAGCGCCTCGTCCCCGGCCCCGCCGGCCCAGGCGCCGCCCCCGCCGGCGAGCGCGAGGCAGGGCAGGGCGAGGACCCCGACGAGGATCCCGGCCCCGGCCCGAACGGCCCGCCTCACCCGGAAGCGGGAGTAGTCCGATGATCTGCCCGCACACGTCATGCGCCCATGCCACCGCCCACCCGGCCCCGCCCCCGCGCCAGGACACGCGCGAACCCCCCACCCGGCCCCACCGTTCCACCCGTACGCCCGTGGCAGGCCCTTCACGGCCCGTTCACGGGCGGATGGCAAGCTTGAAGCATGAACGATGCTGCTCCGGCGCCCACCCCCGCGCCCGCGCCCCGCCGTGCCCGTGTCCGTGCCCCCGAGCTGATCGGCAAGGGCGGATGGATCAACACCGGCGGCAAGGACCTGAAGCTCGCCGATTTCCGGGGTCGTGTTCTGATCCTCGATTTCTGGACCTTCTGCTGCATCAACTGCCTGCACGTCCTCGACGAGTTGCGGGAGCTGGAGGAGAAGCACCGCGACACGCTGGTGATCGTGGGGGTGCACTCGCCGAAGTTCGTGCACGAGGCCGAGCATCAGGCGGTCGTCGACGCCGTGGAGCGGTACGAGGTGCACCACCCGGTCCTCGACGACCCGGAGCTGGCGACCTGGAAGCAGTACGCGGTGCGGGCCTGGCCGACGCTGGTCGTGATCGACCCGGAGGGGTACATCGTCGCCCAGCACGCGGGTGAGGGGCACGCCAACGCCATCCGGACGCTCGTCGAGGAGCTGGAGGCGGAGCACGAGGCGAAGGGGACGCTGCGGCGCGGCGACGGGCCGTACGTGCCGCCGGAGCCCGTCGCGACCGATCTGCGCTTCCCGGGGAAGGCGATCGCGCTCCCGGACGGCAACCTCCTCGTCTCCGACACCACCCGCCACCAGCTGGTCGAGCTGGCCGCCGACGGGGAGACCGTCGTGCGCCGGATCGGCGGCGAGGGCGTCTTCCGCGAGCCGCAGGGGCTCGCCTTGCTGCCCGACGGGACGGTCGTCGTCGCGGACACCGTGCACCACGCGCTCCAGCGCTTCGACCCGGCGACCGGGACCGTCGAGCGGATCGCGGGCACCGGCCGCCAGTGGTGGCAGGGGTCCCCGACCTCCGGCCCCGCGCTCGACGTGGACCTGTCCTCGCCGTGGGACGTCGCCTTCTGGCGCGGCAAGGTGTGGATCGCCATGGCCGGCGTGCACCAGATCTGGACGTACGACCCCGGGACGAAGACCGTCGAGGTCGCGGCCGGCACCACCAACGAGGGCCTCGTCGACGGCCCCGCCGCCGAGGCGTGGTTCGCGCAGCCGTCCGGGCTCGCCGCCACGGAGGACCGCCTCTGGATCGCCGACTCGGAGACCAGCGCCCTGCGGTACGTCGACACCGACGGGCACGTCCACACCGCCGTCGGCACCGGCCTCTTCGACTTCGGGCACCGCGACGGCGACGCCGGGCAGGCCCTGCTCCAGCACCCGCTCGGCGTGACGGCCCTGCCCGACGGCTCGGTCGCGGTCTCCGACACGTACAACCACGCCCTGCGCCGCTACGACCCGGCCACCGGCGAGGTCACCACCCTCGCCACCGATCTGCGCGAGCCGAGCGACGCCGTCCTGGTCGGCGAGGACATCGTGGTCGTCGAGTCGGCGCGCCACCGCCTCACCCGGCTGCGCCTGCCCGAGGAGGCCGTGCGGGTGGAGGCGGTCGCCCACCGGACGAGGCGGGAGGCCACCGAGGTCGCCCCCGGCGCGCTCCGTCTGGACGTCGTCTTCCAGGCGCCCACGGGTCAGAAGCTGGACGAGCGGTACGGCCCCTCGACCCGCCTTCTGGTCTCCGCCACCCCGCCCGAGCTGCTGCTCTCCGGCGAGGGCACGGGCACGGACCTCTTCCGCGACCTGGAGCTGAACCCGGCCGTGACCGAGGGCGTCCTGCACGTCTCCGCGATGGCCGCGTCCTGCGACGACGACCCGGCCAACGAGTACCCCGCCTGCCACGTCCACCAGCAGGACTGGGGCGTCCCCCTCACGCTCACGGAGGGCGCCCCGAGCCGGCTCCCGCTGATCCTCGCGGGGATGGACGCCTGAGAGGCGCTGAGGCTCAGCCCTCCAGGAACGCGACCAGGGCGTTGGCCAGGAGGTAGGGGTCCTCGGCGCCGCAGAGTTCGCGGGCGCTGTGCATGGACAGGATCGCCACGCCGATGTCGACGGTGGTGATGCCGTGGCGGGCGGCCGTGATGGGGCCGATGGTGGTCCCGCAGGGCATGTCGTTGTTGGAGACGAACGACTGCCACGGCACGCCCGCCTTCTCGCACGCGGCGGCGAAGATGGCGCGGCCGGTGCCGTCGGTGGCGTACCGCTGGTTGACGTTGACCTTGAGGATCGGGCCGCCGTTGACGCGCGGGTGGTGCGTCGGGTCGTGCCGCTCCGCGTAGTTCGGGTGGACGGCGTGGCCCGTGTCGGAGGAGAGGCAGACCGTGCCGGCGAAGGCGCGGGCGCGGTCCTCGTAGCCGCCGCCGCGGGCGTAGACGGAGCGCTCCAGGACGGTGCCGAGGAGGGGGCCCTGGGCGCCGGTGTCGGCCTCGGAGCCGTTCTCCTCGTGGTCGAAGGCGGCGAGGACCGGGATGTACGGGAGCTCGTCCCGCCCGGCGACGGCGATGAGCGCGGCGACGGCGGCGTGCACGGACAGCAGGTTGTCCATGCGCGGCCCGGCGACGAGTTCGCGGTCCCGGCCGAGGTAGGCGGGGGCGTCGACGGCGTGGACCATCAGGTCCCAGCCGGCCACGTCCTCGGCGTCCACGCCGGCCTCGCCGGCGACGAACTCCACGAGGTCGCCCTCGTGGACCTCGCCGGTGCCCCAGACGGGCTGCATGTGGCGCTGGCGGTCGAGCTTGAGGCCGTCGTTGGCGCCGCGGTCGAGGTGGATGGCGAGCTGCGGGACGCGCAGCAGCGGCCGGTCGACGTTGACGAGGCGGTGGCTGCCGTCGCGGAGGGTGAGACGGCCGGCGAGGCCGAGGTCGCGGTCCAGCCAGGTGTTGAGGAGGGTGCCGCCGTAGATCTCGACGGCGATCTGGCGCCAGCCCTGGTTGCCCATGTCGGGGTGGGGCTTGACGCGCAGGTTGGGGGAGTCGGTGTGGGCGCCGACGATCCGGTACGGGGTGTGCGGGGCGGCGCCCTCGGGTACGTACCAGGCGATGATCGCGCCGCCGCGCGTCACGAACTTCCCGCCGCTCGTCCCGTCCCACGCCTCGGTCTCCTCGACCCGGCGGAAGCCCGCCTTCTCCAGCCGTTCGGCGGTGTTGTGCACCGCGTGGTACGGCGACGGAGAGGCCGCGAGGAAGGACATCAGGTCATCGGTGTGGCCGGGGCCGAAGGGTGTGGACGCCGGTCGGGAAGCTGCGCTGCTCATGCGCCCACCTTACGCAGCCCCTCACGGGACCATTCGGGTGACGGGTGGACCGGTCCAATCCGCGCCCCGGGCGTGCCCCTGACCTACGCCGGGCCCACTGCCGACGCACTGCCGGGCGCCCCGGGAAAAGCGGAACGGCCCGCCCCCCTCCCCGGGGACGGGCCGCTCCCGTAGGACCAGGCGGGTTGCTAGAACGCCGCCTCGTCCAGGTCCATGAGGCCGCCGTCCACGCCGTCGGCGAGGAGCCGCTCGGTGGAGACGCCGGGCAGGACGTTCGCGGCGAAGAACTTCGCGGCGGCGATCTTGCCCTGGTAGAACGCGACGTCCTTGCCGGTGGCGCCCGCGGCGAGCTTCTCGGCGGCGACGGCCGCGCCCTTGAGGAGCAGGTAGCCGACGACGACGTCGCCGGAGACCATGAGCAGGCGGGTGGTGTTGAGGCCGACCTTGTAGATGTTCTTGACGTCCTCGCCGGTGGCGGTGAGGTCGGTGATCATCTTGCCGACGATGGCCTCCAGGTCGACGGCCGCCTTGGCGAGCGCGTCGCGGGCGTCGGCCAGCTCCTCGCCGCCGGTGCCGACCGCGAGGAACTTCTTGATCTCCTCGGAGAGGGTGTTCAGCGCGGCGCCCTGGTCGCGGACGATCTTCCGGAAGAAGAAGTCCTGGCCCTGGATGGCGGTGGTGCCCTCGTAGAGGGTGTCGATCTTGGAGTCCCGGATGTACTGCTCGATCGGGTACTCCTGGAGGAAGCCGGAGCCGCCGAAGGTCTGGAGCGACTGCGCGAGCTGCTCGTAGCCCTTCTCGGAGCCGTAGCCCTTCACGATCGGCAGGAGCAGGTCGTTGAGGCCGTGGAGCGCCTTGGCGTCCTCGCCGGCCTCCTCGGCGACCTGGATGGCGTCCTGCACGGAGGCCGTGTAGAGGACGAGGGTGCGCATGCCCTCGGCGTACGCCTTCTGCGTCATGAGCGAGCGGCGCACGTCGGGGTGGTGCGTGATGGTGACCTTGGGCGCGGCCTTGTCCATGAAGTTGGCCAGGTCGGTGCCCTGGACGCGCTCCTTGGCGTACTCCAGGGCGTTGAGGTAGCCCGTGGAGAGGGTGGAGATCGCCTTCGTGCCGACCATCATGCGGGCGAACTCGATGATGAGGAACATCTGGCGGATGCCGTCGTGCTTGTCGCCGATGAGCCAGCCCTTGGCGGGGTGGCGGTCGCCGAAGGTCATCTCGCACGTGTTGGACGCCTTGAGGCCCATCTTGTGCTCGACGTTGGTGGCGTAGACGCCGTTGCGCTCGCCCAGCTCGCCGGTCTCCCAGTCGAACTCGTACTTCGGGACGAGGAAGAGGGAGAGGCCCTTGGTGCCGGGTCCGGCGCCCTCGGGGCGGGCGAGGACGTAGTGGAGGATGTTCTCCTCCATGTCGTGCTCACCGCTGGTGATGAAGCGCTTGACGCCCTCGATGTGCCAGGAGCCGTCCTCCTGCTGGACGGCCTTGGTGCGGCCGGCGCCGACGTCGGAGCCGGCGTCGGGCTCGGTGAGGACCATGGTGGAGCCCCAGCGCTTCTCGACGGCGATCTGCGCGACCTTCTTCTGCGCCTCGTTGCCCTCGTTGTAGAGGACGCCGGCGAACGCCGGGCCGGAGGAGTACATCCAGACGGCCGGGTTGGAGCCGAGCAGCAGCTCCGCGTAGGCCCAGACGAGGGAGCGCGGGGAGACGGTGCCGCCGATGCCCTCGGGGATGCCGAGGCGCCAGTACTCGGACTCCATGAAGGCGTCGTAGGACGCCTTGAAGGTGGCCGGGACCGGGGCGGTGTTGGTCTCCGGGTCGAAGACCGGCGGGTTGCGGTCGGCGTCGGCGAAGGACTCGGCCAGCTCGTTCTCGGCGAGGCGGCGGATCTCGTCGAGGATGCTCTTGGCGGTCTCGACGTCCATCTCCTCGAACGGACCGGTGCCGTACACCTTGTCGCGGCCGAGCACCTCGAAGAGGTTGAACTCGATGTCGCGGAGATTCGACTTGTAGTGCCCCATGGCGACGGCTCCGTAAAGATCGGGGAGGCTTCCTCGTACCGAGGGCTACTCAAGCTCCTGCCCGGATCCCGCGCAGGTCCTACTCACGAGTAGCGCACTCTTCTCTACGATGATGCTACCCACCGGTAATAAGAGCAACCCCTACCGGGAGATCTGTGACACGCCTCGCCCCGCGTGAACACGCCTCGCCCCGCGCGCGGCGCCGTCATCCCGCGTCCGTAGCCGTGTCCCCCTGCGTCCCCAGCCGTGTCGTCCCCCCTGCGTCCCCAGCCGCGTCATCCCGTGGCCCGCAGCCGCGTCACCCCCACGGCCACCGCTCCCCCGCCCGCGAGCAGCAGCGCCGCGCCGGTGCCGGCCACCCCCGGCCCGTGGGCGATCCACCGCGAGCCGACCCGGGTCGCGGTGACCTCGACGGGATCTCTCCGACCTCCGTGGTCCACGAAGGAGAGCCGGGTCGTCCGGGGGGGCGGCGGGCCCGGGGCGGGCTTTCCGCGCAGCGCGTCCAGGGCGGCCCGCCGCCGGTCCTCCTCCGCCGCCGCGACCTGCGCCGGGCTCATGCCGGAGCAGTGCCACACCTCGGCGCCCTTGGCGGTCCGCGTCGGCGCGCAGGTGATCCGGGTGAAGGTGACGGTCTCCAGGCCGGGCGCGCCCGTGCCGACGGCGGTCACCCCCGCTCCCGCGCCCGCGAGGAGCACCCCCGCGCCGATCCATCCGGCCGCCCGCGCGGCCCTGCTCGTCCGTGCCCCGTCCATCCCGACCCCCGTCGCCGAACGTACGCCCAGGGTACGGACGTCGGGCCCTGCGCGGGATGGTCGGTCGATAGGCTGGGGGCATGTACGGATACGGGCAGCACGGGGACGGCGGCGCCGCCCAGCAGCAGTACGCACCGCCCCCGCAGGGGCAGTACCCCCCGCAGGCCGGCATGGCGGGCGGCGGGTACGGGCAGCAGCAGGCGCCGCTCTACCCCGAGCCGTCGCCGCCCTCGCTCGCCGACGCCGTCCGGGCCTTCACCACCGGCACCCTGTCGGCCGAGGACTTCCAGCAGGTCTTCGCCACCTCGAAGGTCTACTGCCCGCGCGGCGACAACCCCGGTTTCCTCGCCCTGCACAACACCCAGCAGCCGGTGATCCCGATGTTCACCACGCTGAAGGAGCTGCGGCGGTACGCGGGCAAGGAGTCGAAGTACTTCGTGATCACCGGTGCCGAGGTGATCGACCTGCTCCCGACCGGCTACGGCTTCGTCCTCGACATGGAGGGCGACCACCGGATCGTCTTCGACGCGAAGGCCGTGGAGCAGATGGTGGACTTCGCGATGCGGCGGATGTACGGCTGACCCAGTCTGGGAGGTACGTGGGAGCGCCCGGGAGGAATTCCTCCCGGGCGCTCCGCGTTCCGGGTGGCAGGAAGTTCAGCATTCAACTAAAGTGGTCGTACGAGGACGGGCCAGAAGGCCACCGAGCCCTCAGGCCGTACGAAGGAGGTCCCGCCATGCCCGCCGTGACTGTCGAGAACCCGCTCACCCTGCCGCGCGTCGCCGCCCCGGCCGACGCCGCCCCCCGCCCCGTGCTCGCCGTCACCACGGCCCCCCAGGGCTTCGAGGGCGAGGGCTTCCCGGTCCGCCGGGCGTTCGCGGGCATCAACTACCAGTACCTCGACCCGTTCATCATGATGGACCAGATGGGTGAGGTGGAGTACGCGCCGGGCGAGCCCAAGGGCACCCCCTGGCACCCCCACCGCGGCTTCGAGACCGTCACCTACATCATCGACGGCACCTTCGACCACCAGGACTCGAACGGCGGCGGCGGCACCATCACCAACGGCGACACCCAGTGGATGACGGCCGGCTCCGGCCTCCTCCACATCGAGGCGCCGCCGGAGTCCCTGGTCGTCAGCGGCGGCCTCTTCCACGGCCTCCAGCTGTGGGTGAACCTCCCGGCCACGGACAAGATGATGGCTCCCCGCTACCAGGACATCCGGGGCGGAAACGTTCAGCTGCTGACCACGCCCGACGGCGGCGCTCTGCTGCGCGTGATCGCCGGCGAGCTGGACGGCCACGCCGGTCCCGGCATCACGCACACGCCGATCACGATGATCCACGCGACCGTGGCGCCGGGCGCCGAGGTCACGCTGCCGTGGCGCGAGGACTTCAACGGGCTCGCGTACGTGCTGGCGGGCAAGGGCTCGGTCGGCGCCGAGCGCCGTCCCGTCCACCTCGGCCAGACCGCGGTCTTCGGCCAGGGCGGCTCGCTGACCGTCCGCGCGGACGAGAAGCAGGACGCGCACACCCCGGACCTGGAGGTCGTCCTCCTCGGCGGGCAGCCCATCCGCGAGCCCATGGCCCACTACGGCCCGTTCGTCATGAACACCCAGGCCGAACTCCGCCAGGCGTTCGAGGACTTCCAGGCCGGCCGCCTCGGCACCATCCCGGCGGTCCACGGAATGGGCGAGTAGCGCCGGGCCCACCGGCCCACGCAGCACGAGCCCGGACCCCGGACGCCGGACCCCGGACCCCGGACGCCGGCCCCGGACCCCGAGCCCCGACCCGCCCCAGCGGCCGGTCGGGGCTCGCCGCCGACGTGGCGGCCGTCGCCCCCGACGGACCGTCATGTCCGGTGTGACGGCCATCGCCCCGGACGGACCGTCATGTCCGGGTTTCCCTCGTATGCGTGTGATCTTATGGGTGGGTGGAGACGAGTCGAACGCCCCTGCTGCCCGAGCCCGCCCGCAAGGTCGGGGCCTGGTGTGCCGTACTGCTCCTCGTGGCGGGGGTCGCCGCCGTCTTCGTCTGGCTCTGCGTGGTCTTCAAGACCGCCGTGACCCCCGTGCTGCTCGCGATCCTCGGCACGGCGCTCCTGGGGCCGCTGTACCGGCGGCTGCTGCGGATGAAGGTCAGCAAGTCCCTCGCCGCCGCGATCACCGTCGCCGCCGTCCTCGTGGTCGTCGGCGGTGCCACGTACATCGTGGTCGCCGCCCTCATCGAGACCGGCGACCAGATCCTCGCCTCGCTCCGGCAGGCCGCCGTCGACATTGCCGAGCACTTCGGGGCGGCCGGGACCTCCCTGGAGGACCTGGCCAAGAACGCCCGGCAGCTCCTGGAGAAGTTCGGCGGGACGGCCGCCTCCGGGGTCATCTCCGGGCTCAGCGTCGTCGGGCAGATGCTCGCCACGGCCGTCCTCGCCCTCCTCCTGATCTTCTTCTTCCTCCGCGACTCCGACAAGGCCGTCGGCGCCCTGCGCGCCTTCGTCCCGTCCGGCACCTCCGACACCGCCGAGGCCATGGCCCGCCGCGCCTTCGAGGCCGTCGAGGGGTTCATGCGCGGCACCACCCTCGTCGCCTTCGTCGACGCCGTCCTCATCGGCGTCGGCCTGCTCGTCCTCGACGTGCCCGGCGCGATCGGACTCGCCGCGCTCGTCTTCGTCACCGCCTACATCCCGTACCTCGGCGCCTTCCTCTCCGGCGCCGTCGCCGTCCTCGTCGCCCTCGCCGACCGGGGCTTCGCCATCGCCCTCTGGGTGCTCGGCATCGTCCTCGCCGTGCAGGTCATCGAGGGCAACGTCCTCCAGCCCATGGTCCAGAGCCGCACCGTCCAGATGCACCCCGCCGCCGTGATGCTGGCCATCACCGCCGGCGCCTCCGTCGCGGGGATCCTCGGCATGCTCCTCGCCGTGCCGCTCACCGCCGCCGCCACCGGCATCCTCGGTGAGCTCCGCGCCCGGTACGGAACCCGCGCCGAGCCGCAGGGCGCCTCCTAGGGCGACTAGGGCGACCTAGACCGGCGCCCCGCCCGGCTCGAAGGACTTCAGCATGGCCTCCAGGGCCGCCTGGTCCGGGCCCACGAACGGGTCGGCGTCCGGCGCCTGGGCCAGCGTCCCCAGCATCCGGTCCGTCATCCGCACGGCGGGCGGCAGATGGGTGCAGAGCACGATCTCCGGGTTCATCTCCCGCAGCGGCGCCAGGCTCGCCCGGTACTTCTCCGGGTCGACCAGGTGCACCCACGGGCTGTCGAGCGTCGCCCACAGCAGCTGCGCGGCGCGCAGCTCCTCCGGCTTCAGGTCGCTCGCGTGCCCGCTCTCGGCCAGCTCGGCGCTGGGCATCGGGCCGCCGAAGCAGTCCGAGCTGAAGCAGATCCTGGTCCGGTCGTCGTAGAAGCCGACGGTCGCCGGGTTGTCGAAGAGCGGAGGCCGGAAGGCGTGCAGGGTGCGGTCGCCGACGTTCAGGGACTGCCCCGGGTTGAGGAAGTACACCCGGTCCATCGGCAGCGCCCGCTCGGTCATCATGATCCCGAAGCCCAGGAAAGTGGTCACCACGCGCGCGCGTGGAGCGGCCTCGAGGAGGGCGAAGATCCCGCCCGTGTGGTCCCGGTCCGGATGGGTGAGCCAGATCCAGCGCACGTCCTCCGGGTCCATCACCCCGCCGAGCGCGGCGACGAAGTCCCGGTCCTCGACCGACAGACCCGTGTCGACGACGACGGGTTCGGCGGCGGTCAGCACATAGGCGTTGGCGGGGATGTGCCCGACGCCGGGCGCTTCCAGGCTGTCGGCGATGACGGTGGTGTCGCTGCCGACCTTGTGGGTGTCCATGGCGCACTCCGTGGTCCCCCCGGCGGCCGTACGACACCAGTCTCCGCCGTACGAGCGCCCCCCGCGCGCCGTACCGGGCAGCGTACGGGGGCGCGGGTACGGGGCCGCGTACGGGGGTTACGCCGCCCGACCTCGTACCGGGCCCGCCTTACGGGCAGCACCCCTACCAGCAGCACCCCGGCCAGCACCCCTACCGGCAGCACCCCTCCGGCCCCGTCGGTTCCGTCAGCTCGAACCAGATCGTCTTGCCCTCGCCGCGCGGCTCCACGCCCCACGCGTCGGCCAGCATCTCCATCAGGACCAGGCCGCGCCCGCTGGACGCCATCTCGCCCGGGTGGCGCTTGTGCGGCAGTTCGTCGCTGGCGTCGGAGACCTCGACCCGCAGCCGGCGGCCCTTCTCGCCGCAGGTGACCCCGGCGGTCAGCAGGGCGTCGCCGTCCGTGTGGACGAGCACGTTGGTGACCATCTCGGAGACCATCAGGACCGCCGCGTCCAGCTGGTCCCCGTCGGTCCAGTCGTGCAGCAGCTGCCGCACCTGTTCGCGCGCCTCCGCGATCCGCTCGGGCTCCGCCTGGGCGATCGTCATCAGGGTGCGGCGCGGGGCCTCCCGTACCGTCGTCGCCGGCCGCCGGGAGAGCAGCAGGACGGCGATGTCGTCCTCGCGCCGGTCCGCGAGCGGGCCGGTGGTGTGGTGCGAACCGGGGCCGTGGACGGCCTCCACGAGCGTGTCGGCCAGCTCCTCCAGGTCGTCGCCCCGGTGCTGCTCCAACAGCTTCCTGACCCGCTCCCAGCCGCTGTCGAGATCGTGCCCGCCGGTCTCCAGGAGCCCGTCGGTGCAGATCATCAGGGTCTCGCCGGGTTCCAGGGTGAGGCGGGTGGTGGGGTAGTCGGTGTCGGCGTCGATGCCGAGCGGCAGCCCGCCGGCCGTCGGCCTCAGCAGCACCGTCCCGTCGACCATCCGTACCGCCGGGTCCGGATGGCCCGCCCGGGCGATGTCCACCGTCCCCGACTCCAGATCCACCTCCAGGTACAGACAGGTCGCGAAGCGCGGCCCGCCGCCCCGGCCCTCCCCGGCCCCGCCGCCGTCGGCGCCGGCGCCGTTGTTGTCGTCCCCGTCGTTCACCCCGTACAGGAACCGCGAGGCCCGCGAGAGCACCGCGTCCGGCCGGTGCCCCTCGGAGGCGTACGCCCGCAGCGCGATCCGCAGCTGCCCCATCAGCGCCGCCGCCCGCACGTCGTGCCCCTGTACGTCCCCGATGACCAGCGCGATCCGGCCGGCGCCGCCGCCCGTGCCGCCGGGCAGCCGGATCATGTCGTACCAGTCGCCGCCCACCTGGAGCCCGCCGCCGGTCGGTACGTACCGGGCCGCCACCTGGATCCCCGGGATCCCCGGCCCGAGCACGGGCATCATCGTCCGCTGGAGCCCCAGTGACAGCTCCCGCTCCGACTCCGCGACCCCGGCCCGGGCCAGCGCCTGCGCCAGCATCCGCGCCACCGTGGTCAGCACCGACCGCTCGTCCGGCGTGAACGCCACCGGGTGCTTGAAGGCCGCCATCCAGGCGCCCATCGTCCGCCCCGCCACCACCAGCGGCACGAACGCCCACGAATGCCGCTCGAAACGTTCCGCCAGCGGCCACGTCATCGGGAAGCGGCGCCGGTACTCCTCCGGCGACGGCAGGTAGATCGCCCGCCCGGTCCGCACCACCTCCGCCGCCGGGTAGTCCGTCGCCAGCGACATCGACGTGAAGGGGCCCTCGTCGCCGTCCCGCTGCCCGTGGTGCCCGATCACCGTCAGCCGCTCGCCCGACATCCCGAAGACCGCGAGCCCGTCCGGGGAGAACCCCGGCATCGACAGCGACGCCGCCACCCGCAGCACCTCCGCCGTCGACCGCGCCTCCGCCAGCGCCCGCCCCGCGTCCAGCAGGAACGCCTCCCGCGACCGCCGCCAGTCGCCCGTGATCGGCGTGTGCGGCCCGGCCGTCCCCGGCTGCGGGTCCGCCACCTCCTGAAGCGTGCCGACCAGCTGGTAGTCGCTGCCCTCGATCAGCGGCTTGGAACGGCTCCGTACCGTACGGACCACCCGGCCCCGCTCGTCCATGATCCGCAGCCGCGCCTCGGCGAGCGTGCCCTCGGCCACCGCCAGGTTGACCACGCCGTCGATCTCGTTCCAGTCCACCGGATGAAACCGGGAGCGCACCGCCGCCTCGCTCAGCCGCACCGGCTCCGCGGGCAGCCCGAGCAGCCGGGCGGCCTCGGCGTCGAGCGAGACGGTCCCGGAAGCGTTGTCCCAGCGCCACAGGCCCGTGGCGATCGCGGCCAGGACGTCCTCGGTGCGCATTGCCCCACTTTATGAATATCGGACAGCGGGCCGCCACTGTGCCCCCACCGGGCGCGGCCGACGGTAATCGAATCGCGATCTTGGCTGTCCCGGTAGGCTGGGTGCGCCCTGACTCCGCCCTCCGGCTCCGCCCACCGGCTCTGCCCTCCGGCTCCGCCCCCGGCGCGGTCAGGAATCACACCACGATCCCGAAGACTGGATGAACGACGATGCATCGGTACAGGTCCCACACCTGCGGCGAGCTCCGCGCCTCTGACGTCGGCACCGACGTCCGGCTGAGCGGCTGGCTGCACAATCGGCGCGACCTGGGCGGCATCCTCTTCATCGATCTGCGCGACCACTACGGCATCACGCAGCTCGTCGCCCGCCCCGGCACCGACGCCTACGAGGCCCTCGACAAGCTGACGAAGGAGTCCGTCGTCCGCGTCGACGGCAAGGTCGTCTCGCGCGGCGCGGACAACGTCAACCCCGAGCTGCCCACCGGCGAGGTCGAGGTCGAGGTCGGCGCGGTCGAGGTCCTCGGCGCCGCCAAGCAGATCCCCTTCACCATCAACGCCGACGACGGCGTCAACGAGGAGCGGCGCCTGGAGTACCGCTTCCTCGACCTGCGCCGCGAGCGCATGCACCGCAACATCATGCTGCGCTCCGCCGTCATCGCCGCCATCCGCTCCAAGATGGTGGCCCTCGGCTTCAACGAGATGGCGACCCCGATCCTCACCGCGACCTCCCCCGAGGGCGCCCGTGACTTCGTCGTCCCGTCCCGCCTCAACCCGGGCAAGTTCTACGCGCTCCCGCAGGCCCCGCAGCAGTTCAAGCAGCTGTTCATGATCTCGGGCTTCGACCGCTACTTCCAGATCGCGCCCTGCTTCCGCGACGAGGACGCCCGCGCCGACCGCTCGCCCGGCGAGTTCTACCAGCTCGACGTCGAGATGAGCTTCGTCGAGCAGGAGGACGTCTTCCAGCCGATCGAGAAGCTCATGACGGAGCTCTTCGAGGAGTTCGGCGGCGGCCGCCACGTCACCTCCCCCTTCCCGCGGATCCCGTTCCGCGAGTCGATGCTCAAGTACGGCAACGACAAGCCGGACCTGCGCACTTCGCTGGAACTCGTCGACATCACCGACGTGTTCGAGGCGTCGGAGTTCAAGGCGTTCGCCGGCAAGCACGTCCGCGCGCTCGCCGTCCCGGACACCGGCGACCAGCCGCGCAAGTTCTTCGACGGCCTCGGCGACTTCGCCGTCTCCCTCGGCGCGAAGGGCCTGGCCTGGGTCCGCGTCGGCGAGGAGAACGCCCTCACCGGCCCCATCGCCAAGTTCCTCACCGAGGAGAACGTCAAGGTCCTCACCGAGCGCCTCGGCCTGAAGCCCGGCCACGCCGTCTTCTTCGGCGCCGGCGAGTTCGACGAGGTCTCCAAGATCATGGGCCCCGTCCGGGTCGAGGCCGCCAAGCGCGCCGGCCAGTTCGAGGAGAACGTCTTCCGCTTCGCGTGGATCGTCGACTTCCCGATGTACGAGAAGGACGAGGAGACCGGCAAGATCGACTTCTCGCACAACCCCTTCTCCATGCCGCAGGGCGGCCTTGAGGCGCTGGAGACGAAGGACCCGCTGGACATCCTCGGCTGGCAGTACGACATCGTCTGCAACGGCATCGAGCTCTCCTCCGGCGCCATCCGGAACCACGAGCCCGAGATCATGTTCAAGGCGTTCGAGATCGCCGGCTACAGCCGCGAGACCGTCGAGACCGAGTTCGCCGGCATGCTCCGCGCCTTCCAGTACGGCGCCCCGCCGCACGGCGGCATCGCCCCCGGCGTCGACCGCATCGTCATGCTCCTCGCCGACGAGCCCAACATCCGCGAGACCATCGCGTTCCCGCTGAACGGCAACGCGCAGGACCTCATGATGGGCGCCCCCACGGAGCTCGACGAGACCCGCCTGCGCGAACTGAACATCCAGCTCCGCAAGCCGGTCGAGAAGAAGCCCACCGACGACCGCCCGGTGACGGACTCGGTCCACCCGGACGCGTCCCGCTAAGCGGCCTCCGCACGAGGGCCCGGGATCCACGTCACGCGGATCCCGGGCCCTTCGTCATGCACCGCCGGACTCCCACCGCACCTCGCCGTCGTGCACCTCCCCGGTCGGTACGAGCCCGGCGGCGCGGGCGACGGCGGCGGAGGCGGCGTGCTCGGGGTGCACGTGCGCGACGACGGTACGGCCCCGCTCCCGCAGCCACCCGACGAGCGCCCGAGCGGCCTCGGAGGCGTACCCGCGCCCCTGCCAGCCCGTCCCGACGACCCAGGCGACCTCGGCGCTGTCCCCGATGACGGTCGCCTGCACGGTCCCGACGAGCCGCGCCTCCTCAGGGGAGCGGATCACCCAGTTGCACCAGATGGTCCCGGGCTCCGGCGCCCCGGCCGCCCACCGCACGTACCGCGCCCGCAACTCCTCAAGGCTCTCCGGCTCGCCCCCGATGAACGCGTGAAGGGCCGGATCCCCCAGCACCTTCGCCATCTCCTCGGCGTGCGAGACGTCCAAGGGCAGAAGCTCCAGCCGCTCGGCCCGGATCACTTCGGCGCGGATGTCGCCCGGCATTCCTCAACTCCCCAGTTCGCGCAGTGTCCGGAGTATCGCATCGAGGTTCGCGAGGGCCACAGCGCAGAAGTCCTGATCGCGCATCAACTGGTTCACGCGGTCATCGAACTGGGGAGAGGCCGCGGATTCGTCGGTTCCGTCCAGAAGGCGTGACGGAGCGAGCAGCCAGTTTCTTCGTGACGAATTGATGAGCCATTCGAGGCACGTGTGAGTCGCCGTCACGGCGCCCTCGACAGCACGGAGCTTGTCCTCGTCAGGTTCGGCGAACCTCCACCCAAGAAATGGCACCTGCTGGTAGCCGTATTGCGGATGCCGACCTCCGCTCAGTCGAATCCACTGCAAGGGCCCCAAGCAACCGAGCGCCTCACATGCCAGGTCAAACCGGTCAGTCATCTCCTTCGCGGTCCTCCTTGGCAGACCCGTCATCAATTCTTCGATCCTCTTTCCAGGCGCTCAAGGTGAGACCAGAGAGGCGTCTTTTCGAAGCTCTCCATGTACTCGTCGAGGATGACGAAGGGGGGCTTGCCGGAAGGTTTCCCGTCCATCCATACGGTGTCGCACTCTTCGCAGATCGTGAGGATGGAATCGGTGTCGATCACGCGACACTCAACCACCCAGCCTTGCTCACATCTCGGGCACCAGATCACTGACAAGTCCTTCGGCTCAGCTGTCAGGGGCGTGGTCTTTCAGGAACGCGCCCGCCAGGGCTGCTGCTTCCTCTTTCGTGGGGGCGGCGGCCTTGTCGCTTCTGGTGCCGTCGGCGGCCGTGGCTGTCCAGGTCCAGGTGTCGGCGGAGGGGGTGAGTTCCGCGTGGCCGCCGAAGAGGGTGAGGGTGGTGGCGCCGGGGGTGGGGCGGGGGACCGCGTCCGGCCACTTCTTGCGGGCGCCCTGGCGGGTGATGCCCCAGACGGCGCCGAGCTGCTCGTAGCTCGCGCCGTAGGAGCCGGCGGTGCCGGCCGCGACGGCGGTCAGGCGCTTGACCTCCTGGTCGACCACCTTCCAGGCGGCGAGGACGGAGAGCGCGATGTCCACCGGCTCGCCGTGCCACATGTGCTCTTCGGGCCGGCCGGTCGTGTGGGCGCGGAGGGCCGCGGCGAGGGGGTGCAGGGCGTCGTAGAGGGCGGATTCGAGGGTGGTCAGGTCTTCGGGGGGAAGCTGCTCAGCGAACGTCATGAGACAACTGTAGTTTACGAGACCTGGCCGTGGGAACTTTTGTTTACATGGATCTTGAGTTCGACTTCGGTGGCGGCCGAGCCGCCGTCACACTTTCGCCGTTCGCTCCGTCACCCCGGTGTACGGCCTCTGCAAGGGGCCATGACCGGAGGAGTCCCGATGTCCGTCACCGCTACCGTCGTCACCGCCGTCGCCGCCTTCATGGCGGGTTTCTCGGGCGCCTCGGTGCTCGTGAGGGCGAAGTTCGTCGTGGAGCCGCTTGCCGCGTACGGGGTGCCCCGCTCGTGGTGGAACGGGCTCGGGGTGCTCAAGCTGGCGGGGGCCGCGGGGCTCGTCGCGGGGTTCTGGGTGCCCGTGGTCGGGACCCTCGCGGCGATCGGTCTGGTGCTGTACTTCGCGGGCGCGGTGATCACCGTCGTACGGGCGAAGGCGTACGGGCACGTGGCCTTCCCGCTGCTCTACATGGCCCCGGCGGCCGCCGCGCTCGCCCTGGTCTGAGGAGCGCGAAGGCCGCCGTCCCCGGCGGGGCGGCGGCCTTCACTGCGTACGTGCGGACGTCAGTCCCTCTTCTCCTCCAGGCGCGGGAAGAGCACCGCGCCCTTCGTCACCGTCGCACCGGCCGGGAGCTGACCCCAGCGGGCCGCGTCCTGCACCGGCTGCGCGGCCAGGGCGCCCAGCGCGGGCTCGGCGCCGAGCGAGTCCCACAGCTTCTGGGACGACTCCGGCATGATCGGGTTGAGGAGGACGGCGGCGGCGCGGAGGGACTCGGCGGCCGTGTAGAGGATCGTCGCCAGGCGGGCCCGGCCCTCCTCCGACTCGTCCTTCGCGACCTTCCACGGCTCCTGCTCCGTGATGTAGCCGTTGACCTGCTTCACGAAGTCGAAGACCGCCAGGATGCCGCCCTGGAAGTCCAGCTCCTCGCCGATCTTCGCGTCGGCCGTCGCGACGGCCTTCGCCAGACCCTCCTGGACCGCCTTCTCGGCGTCGCCGTCGGCCGCCGACGCCGGCAGCTCGCCGCCGAAGTACTTGCCGACCATCGCCGCCACGCGGGAGGCGAGGTTGCCGTAGTCGTTGGCCAGCTCGGAGGTGTAGCGGGCGGAGAAGTCCTCCCACGAGAACGAGCCGTCCTGGCCGAACGCGATCGCGCGGAGGAAGTACCAGCGGTACGCGTCCACGCCGAAGTGCGAGGTCAGGTCCTGCGGCTTGATGCCGGTCAGGTTCGACTTCGACATCTTCTCGCCGCCGACCATCAGCCAGCCGTTGGCCGCGACCTTGCCCGGCACCGGGAGGCCCTGCGCCATCAGCATCGCCGGCCAGATCACCGCGTGGAAGCGGAGGATGTCCTTGCCGATCAGGTGGACGTTCGCGGGGAAGGTCTCGTCGAACTTCTCCGGGTTCTCGTTGTAGCCGACCGCCGTCGCGTAGTTCAGCAGCGCGTCGATCCACACGTAGATCACGTGCTCGCTGTCCCACGGGACCGGGATGCCCCAGTCGAAGGTCGAGCGCGAGATGGAGAGGTCCTCAAGGCCCTGCTTGACGAAGTTCACGACCTCGTTGCGGGCGGACTCCGGCTGGATGAAGCCCGGGTTCGCCTCGTAGAACTCCAGCAGCTTCGGGCCGTACTCGCTCAGCTTGAAGAAGTAGTTCTCCTCCTTGAGGATCTCCACCGGCTTCTTGTGGACGGGGCACAGCTTCGTGCCGTCCTCCGCCTCGATGAGATCGCCCGGGAGCTTGAACTCCTCACAGCCGACGCAGTACGGGCCCTCGTAGCCGCCCTTGTAGATCTCGTCCTTGTCGTACAGGTCCTGCACGAACTCCTGGACGCGGTCCGTGTGACGCTTTTGCGTGGTGCGGATGAAGTCGTCGTTCGCGATGTCCAGGTGCTCCCAGAGGGGCTTCCACGCCTCCTCGACGAGCTTGTCGCACCATGCCTGGGGCGTGACGTCGTTCGCCTCGGCCGTGCGCATGATCTTCTGACCGTGCTCGTCCGTGCCGGTGAGGAACCACACCTTCTCGCCGCGCTGACGGTGCCAGCGCGTGAGCACGTCGCCTGCGACGGTCGTGTAGGCGTGGCCCAGGTGAGGAGCGTCGTTGACGTAGTAGATGGGGGTCGTGACGTAGAACGCCTTCGCCCCCTGCTTCTCGGATCCAGTGGCCGCCATGGTCGAAATCCTAACGGGCGTACGAAGATCCACTCACATCGAGAGCGGCGAGAGCAGGGGGCGGTGCGGGGGCCTCCGGCGGGGCTACAGGGAGAGGCCGGTGACGACGCCCCGGTAGAACTCCGCGTGCGGGGTCTCGACCGGCGCCGGACCCGCGAAGTGCGTGGCCGTACGGTCCGCGGTGAGCTTCCGCAGGTAGTCGAAGCCCTTGCCGTCCTCCTCGCCCCAGGCGGTGAACCGCCAGTGCACCGGTCGGCCGGCCGCCTCCGCGAGGGCCTGCGTCGCGGCGGTACGGGACTCGGGGGGACCGTCCGTCTGGAAGATCACCAGCGCCGGGCGGTCCGGGTCCGCCTTCTCGTGGTGGGCCAGGACCTCCTCGACGGCACGGTGGTAGTTCGTCCGTCCGAGGCGGCCGAGACCGGCGTTGATCTCCTCGACGCGGGTGGGGGTGAGGTCGGCGGGCGTGAGGTCGACGACCCCGTCGATGTCGGTCGAGAAGAAGACGGTGGTCACCGTCGCCTCCTCGTCCAGGTGCGCGGCGAGCGCGACGGCCTGCTCGGCGAGGCGCTGCACGGAGCCGTCCTTGAAGTACCCGCGCATCGACCCGGACCGGTCGACCACCAGGTACACCCGGGCCCGGGCCCCTTCGAGACCCTCCTTCCGCAGCACGGCACCCGCGGCCTTGTACGCCTCCGCGAGCTGCGGCGCGGCGCTCTTGACCCGCGCGAGCGAGACAGCGGCGGTCTTGCGGCCCGTGGCCTCGGAGAGGGTGGCCTCGCCCGCCAGGACGGTCGGGGCGGTCGCGACGGCGACGGCTCCCGCCGTCGTCCCGTCCTCCGCCACGGTCTCCGGCTCCGCCGCGTCCGCGACGACCGCCTCCGGCTCCGCCTGGGCCGGGACGACCGCCACCGGCTCAGGCTCGACCGGTACGGCGGGCGCGGCGCCCGGGGCGGCGGGGACGGTCTCGTCGGCGGCGACGGCCGTCGGCTCCGCCTCGGCGGTCTCGGCGACGGCGGCTTCGGCCGTCGTCTCGGACTCCGCCTCGGCGGTGGCGCCGGCTTCCGGCGCTCCTGCGTCGGACGCGGCCGCCGGCTGCGCCTCCGTGGCCGCCTCCGGCGCGTCCGTACCGGCCTCGGCCTCCGCCTCCGCCTCGGGGGAGGTGTCCTCGCTCGGGGTGATGGCGTCCGCCTCGGCGGCCTCCTCCGCCACCGTGTCGGTGGCCGCCTCGGTCCGCGCCTCCGGCGCGGCCTCGACGGTCTCGACCTCCGGCTGCGCCTCGGCCGGGTCGGCGGGGACGGCGGCGACGGTGGGGGAGGCGGGGGCGGTCTCGTCCGGGACGACGGCCGCCGGCTCCGCCTGGGCGGTCTCGTCCGTGGCGTCCGCCTTCGGCTCCGCCTTCGGCTCCGCCTCAGCGGGGACGGCCTCGACGGTGGTCGCCCGCGGTTCCGCTTCGGCGGTCGTGGCCGCTTCCGGCGCCGCATCGGTGCCCGGCTCCGCTTCCGCGGCGACGGGCGTCTCGGCCTCCGCCGAAGGGGCGGGCTCGGACGGCTCCGTTTCGGCTGCGACGGTGGTCGCCGGTACCGGCTCCGCTGCGGCGGGCGGCTCGGTCTCCGCCTCCGGCTTCACGGCGTCCGTGTCCGGAAGGGCCTCCGTCTCGACGGCCTCGGCGACGGCCTTCGGTGCCGTCTCGACGGCCTCGGCGGCCGGCTCCGCGAGTTCCGTCGCGGGTGTCGGCTTCGCGGTGGACGTGCGGGCCTTGGGGATCTGGGGGTTGTCGAAGGCCGCGGCCACCAGGTCGTCGGCGGCCTTGCGGGCGGCGTCCTCGGGAGCCTCCGGCAGGGGGGACCTCGTGGCGGGGACCTCCGCGAGAGGCGTCTCCGCGTGAGGGGTCTCCGCGGTGGGAGTCTCCGCCGTGGGGGCCGACTTGGTCGGAGTTTCCGAGGGCGCGGGCTCCGGGGTGGCGGCGGGCGCCGGGTCCGGGGTCCGGTCCTGCGCGGGCGGGAGCGCGGGCGCGTCTCCGGGCTCGCGGGACTGGGGCGGGACGGAAGGGGTCGCGGGATCTTCGCGGTCGCGGCCGAATACCTTGCGCAGCAAGCTCCGAATACCCATGGGCGAACCCTTTCGCATGAGTTGGATGCGGTATGCGTCCTTCATCCCTGGCCAGGGCGGACACGTAAGGTTAGCGGCCGCGTCCTCCGCTTCCCGGGACCCCGTCGGTCACAGTTGCCGCTCATTCATCCGGCGTTCATTCCACCGCCGCCCGCGTGCAGATGTGCACACATACCGTCACGGCCGAATGGATTCCCGACACCATGTCGGCGCAGTGCTGCGCCGGAGGAGGACGAAGTGCGCAAGCTGCTGCCGATGCTCGGCTCCCACTCCCACGGGGGCGGTCGTTCCGCGCTCACCTGCCGGTTCCGTTGCGGTGACGCCTGCTTCCAGGAGGTGCCGAACTCCAGCGACAACGAATACGTCGGCGACGTCATAGCCGGGGTCCTGTCGCGCCGTTCCGCGCTGCGGGCCGCCGCCGTCGTGACCGTGGCCTCCGCCGCCGGCGGTTCGCTGGTGGTCGCGGGCGCGCCGGAGGCGCAGGCCCACGGCGGGCACTGGCCCCGCCCCACGCCCCAGGCCGACGGCGCCCGCGGCCTCCGCTTCGCGCCCGTCGCGCCGAACACGGCCGACCAGGTCACCGTCCCGTCCGGGTACGGGCAGAACGTCGTCATCCGCTGGGGCGAGCCGATCCTCCGCGGCGCGCCCGCCTTCGACGCCGAGAAGCAGACGGCCAAGGCGCAGGCCGGCCAGTTCGGTTACAACAACGACTTCCTCTCCCTGCTGCCGCTGCGCCGGGAGTACGGGCGGCAGGTGATGGTCGCCAACCACGAGTACACCGATGAGCAGTTGATGTTCCGCGGGTACGACGCCGCGAACCCGACCCGCGAGCAGGTGGAGATAGCGTGGGCCGCGCACGGCCTCTCCGTCGTCGTGGTGCAGGAGGAGCGCCGGACCGGCAAGCTCACCCCGGTCTCCCGCCACTACCTGAACCGCCGCCTCCACACCACCAGCGAGTTCGAGCTGACCGGACCGGCCGCCGGTTCCGCGCTGGTGCGGACCTCCGCCGACCCGGCCGGCCGTACGGTCCTCGGCACGCTCAACAACTGCGCGGGCGGCACCACCCCGTGGGGCACCACCCTCCACGGCGAGGAGAACTTCAACCAGTACTTCGCCAACGGCTCGTCCGACACGGACAAGCGGTACGGCGTCGGCACCGGCGCCTCCGAGCGCAAGTGGGAGCGGTTCGACAAGCGCTTCGACCTGGCGCAGGAGCCGAACGAGATCCACCGCTTCGGCTGGGTCGTCGAGCTCGACCCGTACGACCCGGAGTCCACGCCCCGCAAGCGGACCGCGCTCGGCCGGTTCAAGCACGAGGCCGCGCAGCCGCGTCTGACCCGCGACGGCCGTCCGGTCGTCTACATGGGCGACGACGAGCGGTTCGACTACTTCTACAAGTTCGTCTCCTCGAAGCGGATGATGAAGGGCGACTCCCGGCGGGCCCGCGCCCACAACCTCACCCTGCTCGACGAGGGCACGCTGTACGTCGCCAAGCTGACCGGCGACTCCCCGGCCGCCGGGATCGACGGCACCGGCAAGCTCCCGAACGACGGCGAGTTCGACGGCTCCGGCACCTGGATCCCGCTGGCCACGGCCGGCCGTGACGGCGCCGTCTCGCACGTGCCCGGCATGACCGCCGAGGAGGTCTTCGTCTTCACGCGCCTCGCCGGCGACAAGGTCGGCGCGACGAAGATGGACCGCCCCGAGGACGTCGAGCCGTCGCCGCGCTCCGGCCGCGTGTACGTCGCCCTGACGAACAACACCAACCGTGGCAAGGGCACCAACCCGGGCGCCGACGAGGCCAACCCGCGCAACCTCAACAAGCACGGGCAGATCCTGGAGCTCGCCGAGCACTGGGACGACCCGTCCTCGGACGGCTTCGCCTGGCGTCTCTTCCTCGTCGCCGGCGACCCGAACGACCCGGCCACCTACTTCGCCGGGTACCCGAAGGAGAAGGTCTCCCCGATCTCCTGCCCGGACAACGTGGCCTTCGACCCGCACGGCAACCTGTGGATCTCCACCGACGGCAACGCGCTGGGCACCCACGACGGCCTCTTCGGCGTCGCGACGCAGGGCGAGCGCCGGGGCGAGCTGAAGCAGTTCCTCACCGTCCCCAGGGGCGCCGAGACCTGCGGTCCGATCATCCAGGACCGCCGCGTCCTCGTCGCCGTGCAGCACCCGGGCGAGCTCGACGGCGCCACCGTCGAGAACCCGGCCTCCGCCTGGCCCGACGGCCCCGGCAAGATCGTCCGCCCGTCCGTCGTCGCCGTCTGGCGCAACGACGGCCGCGACATCGGCGTCTGACCGAAGCCGGCTCCGGAGTTTCTGGAGCGCCTGGGGGTGGTCAGCCGACCCCCAGGCCCTCCCGGAAGCGCACGAACTGCTCCTCCGGCTCGCCCGTGTAGGCCCACGGCACCCACGCCGCGTGTCTGCCGAGCATGCCGAGGAGCTCCCGCGCCGGTTCCACCTGCCCCGCGTAACAGGCGGCGTGGGCGAGGAAGTTGAGGTCGCCGACCTCTTCCGGGGCGACCGGGCGCGAGCGGTCCCGGCCGCCGATCCAGCGGTCGTAGGTGCGGCGCAGCTCGGTCACCGCGAGCTCGTGCTTCCAGTGCTGGTCGAAGCCGCGCACCGGGCCGCGGCCCAGCGCCCCGTCCGCGATGTAGCGGTACTCCTCCACCCGCGCCACCTGCACCAGGACCGGCAGCGCGGACCCGGGCGGTGCCACGCCCGCCGCGTCCCGCGCGAAGTCGTACATCGAGCCGTGGGTGCCGTGCCAGCGCGCCGACAGATAGCGCAGGACCTGCACGTGGCCCTCGGTGTTGTACGGGTCGCGGCGGCGCAGTTCGTCGAACCAGTACCGCAGTTCGCGGCGCGGTACCCCGCCCTCGTACAGGCGGGCCACGGACAGCAGCGACACCCACGGCATGGGGTCGGCGGGGGCGGCGTCCGCCGCGGCGCGGCAGGCGTCCACGGCCGTGTCGAGCCGGGTCCGGTCCACGGCGGCGCCCCGGCCGGCCGCGATGGCCGCGTCGAAGACCCGTACCACCTCGGTCGCGGCCCGCAGCACCGCCGCGTCGGCGCTGCGGGGCTCGGCGGCCCGCCACGTCTCGACGGTGGAGCTGCCGGCGGCGGCGTGCGAGAGGAGCCGGATCCGGTGGGTGCGGCGGGCCCAGTCGTTCCCGGTCGCGGCGATCAGGTCCCGTACGCCCTGCCAGCGGCCGATCACGATGTCGTGGCGGGCCTCCGTCAGCGCGCGGTCACCGAAGTCCGGGTCGAAATCGGGAGTGAACCGCTCCGCGCGGGACCGTCTGAGGGCGCGTCGGCGTACGCCCATGAGGACCTCCTTCGGTCGGTACTTCTGATGAGGGAGGGGCAGGAACCCTTGGTTGGTCGGTAATGCGTCGTTCTTCAGAAGTCCGTGGCGTAACTCTTGTCCCGCAGGCGGGTGTCCGGGGAGGCGGGGGCGGACTCGCCGGCGGCGGCGAGGGCGCGGGAGGCGTCCAGGCGGGCGGGCCGGTAGTAGTCGCTGCCCTTGCGCCAGTACACGGCCATGGGGACGAGTCCGGCGGCGAGCCCGCCGAGGCCGATGGTGAGGGCGGTGGTGGACAGCTCGCCCAGCGACTCGACGAACGCCCACAGCATGAACGCGGAGCCGAGCAGCGGCCACACCCCGCCCAGCAGCAGGTTCTTCGCGGAGCGCAGCAGCAGCGACTTGTAGGCGACGACGGCGGCGATGCCCGCCAGGCCGTAGTAGAAGGCGATCTGGAGGCCGATGGCGGAGACCGCGTCCCGCAGGATCCGCTGCACGGAGCCGGCGGAGGCCGCGGCGGCGAAGAGGACGAGGGCGGCGGCGCCGACGGCGGCGACCGCGACCCACGGGGTGTTCCAGCGGGGGTGGACCCGGCCGAGGGCGGCGGGCAGGGTCCGGTCGCGGCCCATCGCGAAGAGGGAGCGGGTCACCTGGAGCAGGGTCGTCTCCAGGGTGGCGACGGTGGACAGGATCACGGCGACGACGAGCAGTTTGCCGCCGACGCCCGGCCAGATCTCCTGGCCGAGGACGGCGAGGACGTTGGGGCCCGCGGTGAGGATCCGGTCGGCGGGCAGCAGCACGTTCACGGCGACGGTGAACGCCACGAAGAGGAGGAAGACGAAGCCGACGCCGACCAGCGCGGCGAGCCCGGCGGTCCGGCGGCTGTTCCGGGTCTCCTCGCTGAGGTTGCTGGTGACGTCCCAGCCCCAGTAGTAGAACGCGGCGATCAGCGCGCCCGCCGCGAAGCCCTCCGGCCCGTGGAAGTGGCCGAGGCCGAACCAGGACCAGTCGAAGGCGACCGCTCGGCCGCGGTGGGCGACGGCCGCGAGGACGAAGGCCAGCAGGATCGCCATCTCGATCCCGGACATGAGGAGTTGGGCGCGTACGGTGAGCCGGGCGCCGCCCAGCACGACGCCGAGCATCAGCAGGAACCAGCAGGCTCCGACGCCGGCCGCGAGGGGCGTGGAGGTGGCGAGGTCCGCGTCGAAGAGGGCGAGGGTCAGGGACCCGGCGGGCAGTGAGCCGGCCACCATGAACACGGTCGCCGCGAAGACCAGGGCCCAGCCGGAGAGGAAGCCCAGGAAGGGGTGGAGCGTGCGGCCCACCCACGAGTAGCCGGCGCCCGCGTTGACGTCGATCCGGCCGAGGCGGGCGTAGGCGAGGACGATGCCGAACATGGGTATCGCGCAGTAGAACAGCGCGGCGGGCCCCGCGAGCCCGACCGCCCCGAAGAGCACGGCGGTCGTCGCGGCGAGCGAGTAGGCGGGGGCGCTGCCCGCGACGGCCATGACGATCGTGTCGAAGGTGCCGAGGACATTGGGCTGGAGCCCTCTGCTGGTGGTCGTGCGCATGACGGTGTCCTCGGAGTCCTGGGAGCGGGTGTGGGGGGTTCCGGACGACGGAGGGGGAGGAGGCTGGGGGGAGGTGGGGCTGGGGCTGGGGGAGGCGGGGAGGCGGGCAGGGGGGAGTGGCCCGTTCGGCGAGCCGGTTGGCCGGCCGGACCCGGGCGCGGGCGGGCGGCGGGCGCTGATCACAGCGGGGCGGTCGAGCGCATCGTAGTCGTCCCGGTGGATTCCGGTAACGGTGGCAGGAGGGTTCCGTTCCGTGACCGCCGGTAAGTTCTCCCGCACGCCCCCGCGTACGGTCTCGGAGGGGGTTTGACACGTCCCCGCACGGCTTCCGTACGCGTCCTCGGCGCGTCCTCGCACGGCTTCCGGACGGCGTCCCCGGGGCGTCCCCGCACGGCTTCCGGACGCGTCCCCGGCGCGTCCCCGCACGGCCTCCGGACGCTTCCCCGGCACGTGCCGGAAGGGGCCGTCAGCCCAGTTCGGGGCCGGCGATGGCGCGGGCCGCGCGGACCTCCTGGCGGAGGGGGGCGAGGACGCCGTCCTCGTCGCCCGGGAGCTCGGTGCGGACGGCGAAGAGGGTGTCCGTGCCGCGCAGTCCCTCCGCCAGTTCGCGCAGCTCCCGCGCCACTGCCGCCACCTCCTCCGGGTCCGGCGGGGCGGCGCCGTGCGCGACCCGGATCCGGGCGGCCGTGGTGGCGTCCACGATCCGTTCGACGGCGATGGCCAGCGGCCACCAGGCGGCGGCGCGGGTGCCGGTCGGCGGGGGCTCGGTGAGGGCGCGCTGGAACTCGGAGCGGACCGCCGACAGATCCCGGTACAGCTTGCGGCGGGCCCGCAGCCGCCCGGCGTCGGCGTCGGCGCCGAAGGCGCGGTCCACGTACGCGGCCGAGTCGGCGACCGCGTCGGCGAGCCGGTCGCCGATGCGGCTGTGCCAGGACTCCGGCCACAGCAGGTAGCCGGCGATCAGCGCGATGGCGCAGCCGAGGAGGGAGTCGTACAGGCGGGGCAGGACGAGGTCGAAGCCCTGCTGGTTGAGGGCGTCGGAGAGGAGCAGGATGACGGGGGTGATGGCCGCCGTCTGGAAGGCGTACCCCTTCGCCGAGAAGGCCGGGATGAGCGCGGCGAGCACCATCATGACCGGCACGTCCCACCAGCCGCGGGGCACTTCGGCGAGGACCAGCGCGGCGGAGACGAGCCCGAGGCAGGTGCCGACGGCGCGCAGGACGGCCCGCGAGAAGACCGAGCCGAAGTCGGGCTTCATCACGAAGGTGACGGTGAGCGCCACCCAGTACGAGCGCGGCACCGAGATCAGCGACACCAGGGCCTGGGCGAGGCCGATGCAGAGCGCCAGGCGGAGCCCGTACCGCCAGGACGGCGCGGAGAGCAGCATCGTGCGGGCGGCGCGGCGGGCGCGGACGGTGAGGGACGCGGGCCGGCCGAGCCGGTCGTCGACGTTGTAGGGGTCGGGTTCGGCCTCGTGGACGACGGTGGCGGCGTGCCGGAGGGCGTGTTCGACGGCCTTCTCGGCGGGGCGGGTGGACGGCGGGAGGTCCGGTTCGGCGTGCTCGGCGCGCCCGGTCTCGACCGCGTCCGCGAGCGCGCGGATCGTGGCGGCGACGGCGGGCGGCAGCGGGCCGTACAGCCGGACGCGCAGGTCGGCGGCGGGCGCCGCCTCCAGGAGCGGCACCAGCACGTTGAGCTGGGCGAGCAGCCGGGCCAGGTGGGAGGTGCGGCCGTGCTGGCGGGTGCGGCGGGCCAGGATCAGGTCGTACGACTGGTTGAGCGAGGCGGTGACCGCCTGCCGTTTCTCCTGGTACGCCTCCGAGCCCGCCGCCTCGTACAGGTCGGCCACCGTCCGGTACGTGGCGGCCACCGCGGCCCGCTCGGGCGCGGCCCGCCGCAACGGCCAGCCGAGCAGCGTCAGGACCAGCACGACGAGACCGCCGGCGGTGAGCAGCAGCGGCGCCGTCCACCACGGTTCCGGCATCGGCAGGCCGACGCCGACCACGGCGTTCAGGAGCAGCAGGAGACCGGCGGCGGAGGCCACCGCGCCGATCGAGGAGATCATCCCCGAGACGAGCGCGACGAGCGTCAGCGTGGCCACCGCGAGCCATCCCTGCCCGAAGACGAGCGTCCCGAGCGTCACCCCGAGCGCGCCGAACAGCTGCGGGACGGCGATGTTGAAGACCCGCATCCGGTAGGCGTCGGCGGTGTCCCCGATGACCCCGGACAGCGCCCCCATCGACACGAGCGCCCCGTACGCCGGCTTCCCCACGGCCAGCCCCACCGCGAGCGGCGCCGACAGCGCGAGCGAGGCCCGCGCGACGGCGGCCCAGGGGATGGGCGCCGGAGCGGGCCGGAGACCTGCGGTCAGCCACGCGGGCGGAGCGAGGCGTACGGATCCTGCTGCGGGGCGTGCCATGCGTCCAAGTTACGTCGCCGTCAGTGTCGGGAGCCTCCGTCTCGCGTGCGTCGCGGTCGCGGCGGTGGGCCCCGCCGCGCGTCGCCACGCGCGGCGGGGGATCTGAGGCGCGGTCACTCGCCGCGCGGCCGCCAGTCGGCGGCCTGGCGGGCCGACACCGTCGTGGCCCATCCCCACGCGACGACTCCCAGGGCCGCGACGACGGCGGCGCAGGCGACGAGCAGACCGCCCGAGATGTACGAGGCCCCGTCCGTCGTCTTGGGGAAGGCCAGCCAGGTTCCGACGGTGATGCCCGCGAGCCCCGCGAGCGCCAGAGGCACGAGAAGACTCCAGGCGGCGGTAACCCCGTACACGCGCCGGTTCCCGGACAGCACGGACAGCGGGGCGAGCGCCCGTCCGTTGCGCAGGAACTCCGCCGTGCCGGTGATCGCCGCGGCGCCGGCGAGCACCATGATGCCGAAGAGCCCGAAGAGGGCGATCCAGCGGCCCTGGTCGGTGTTCACCTGGCTCGAGACGAGCCACTCGCCGCCGATGGGGTGGACCTCGGCCCCACGCGGAAACGCCTCGTAGGCGAGGCGCTTGGCGTCGTTCGCGGGTATGTCCTGCCGGCCGAGCGAGACCAGCACCGTGTGGGAGATGGCGTCGGCTCCCGTGGCGCTGTCGACGGGATCGGCCTGGCGCACGAGCACCGTGGTCTTCCGGCCGACTCCGTACCATCCGACCAGCTCCGCCATGCGCGGGTCCTCAGGGACGCCCCGGAGTCTGGACGGGGCCGTGGAGCAGGGCAGGCTCAGTGCGGTGAGCGACGGGCACGAGCCGAGTACCGTCAGCGAATCCTCCTCCGGAGAGGTGAGGAGGGCAACGGCCTCCACATCCGGCGGCAGTGCCTCCAGGAACCGCGTCATCTGCGGTGCCGTGCTGCCCTTGCCGGGCTGGAGGACGAGCGCGCTGCTCCCGATGCGCTGGACGGTGGCCTGGGCCTCACGGGTGGCTTGCCCGAACTGGCCCTGCCAGGCCACCACCTGGATCAGCAGCCCGAGGGCCACGACGACGCCGGCGGTCATCCGTGCCACCGGGCCGGGGTGGGTGGCCGCCCGTTGCCCGGCGACGAGGAGGCCGGGGCTGCCGAGGCGTCGGCCCGCTCGGGCCATCTGGCGGCCCAGGTGGCCGGTGACGACCGCGACCGCCGCCGGCAGGGTCGCCAGCGTGCCCGCGGCGGCCGCCCAGTTGACCATCAGGTAGGGGGCGGAACCGGGTTCGAAGAGGTCGGGCCCCCGCACCGCCACCAGGAGCAGGACCGGACAGAGCACGGCCCAACGGACCGGCGACCGGCGGGCACCGCTCGGCCGGTTGCCGGTGCCCCGGGCCCGGCCCCACCGGTCCGAGCCGACCGTGCCGAGCAGGACCGCGGCCGCCGCGACGACCACGGAGAGGAGCAGCGCCCACCACCAGGCCCTCATGTCCGCCGCGTTGAGGACATGCCCGGTCCACGGCAGCCGTAGGTCGGTGGTCCAGGAGGCGATGACGGCGACCAGTGCCAGGGCACCACCGACCGCCACCGGCGTCCACGCTTCCCCCAGCACGATCAGCGCCCGGGAGCGGGTGGTGCCGCCGAGCACCTCCACCAGCGCGGTACGCCGGTCCCGGCCGTGCGCGCCGGAGCGCGCGGCCACGACGAGCAGGACGCCGGCGGGGAGCAGGAGCAGGGCTCCGGGCATGGCCTGGAACGTCCATTCGTCCTTCGCGTAACGCGATTGCCCGACGACGCGGGAGACATACCCCTGGTCCGGTCCGTACCCCACGATCGGGGCGGCGTTGGCGGGAGTCAGCCCGGTGCGCGGACGGACGTAGGCCAGCAGCTCGTCAGGGGACTGCAAGCCGTCCCGGGCGACCTCTCCGACCACCCGGCCGTAGCGTTGCCCGATTCCGTCGTCGGCCCCCTTGGCCAGGAGGCCCGGGGAGAGAACCGCTTCGCCGGGACCAGGCCATCGTGAAAGCCCCGGCGGCAGAGGGGCGTCATCGGTCAGGGGCGCGATGAAGATCACCGAGAAGACGCCGCTGCCACGCACGGAGTCGTTGGTGCTTCCCCACAGCGCCCGCGCGGGCCGGTCGGGCCGGTCCTCCTGCAGCACCGGCCCTCGGGCGAGGCCCCGGAGATCCTGGCCCTGGTACGTCGCGTGGGTGGCGACCAAGGATGCGAACCCGATGGCCAGCACGAACGTCGCCGCCACCAGGGCCACGAACCGGATGCGCCCGGCCTCCGCTCGCGAACCGGCCGCCCGCCCGATCCGGATCAGGTGCCGGCTCACCCCGTTCCGGCTCACCGGCTGCCCGTCCCGGCGTCAGTGGCGGACAGGGCGCCGCCGCCCAGCGTCAGCACCCGGTCCGCACGGGCCGCCACCACCGGGTCGTGCGTGACGAGGAGCAGACCGCAGCCGTACCGGCCGGGCATGGCGAAGAGCACGTCCGCGACGCGCTCCCGGGTGGTGGCGTCCAGGGCGCCGGTCGGCTCGTCCGCGAGCAGCAGGGAAGGCGAGTTGATCAGGGCGCGTGCCACGGCCGTCCGTTGGCGCTCCCCGCCTGACAGCTGCTCGCTGGACTCGGCCCGGGGAACGCCGAGTTCGTCCAGGAGGGCGTGGGCCTTGCGGTAGGCGTCCCTCTTCGGCACACCGGCCAGCAGCGCGGCGAGCGCGACGTTGTCGACCGGTGAGAGTTCCGGCAGCAGCTCGCCGAACTGGAACACCATGCCGATGCTGCCGCTGCGGTGTCGGGCGAGAGCCGCCCCGCGCAGCCCCACCACGTCTGTACCCGCCACGACGACCTGCCCGCGCGCCGGCCGCACCAGCCCGAGCACACAGGAGAGCAGCGTGCTCTTGCCGGATCCGCTGGGCCCCATGACGGCGACCGATTCACCGACGTGCACGCCCAGGTCGAGCCCGGACAACAGCTCCCGCCCCCCGATCTCGTACCCCAGCCCTGTCACCCTCAGTACCGCTTCGCGTCCGTCTCCGTGCCTCGGAGTCACCGCCACACACCTTCCCGTTCCAACCCGGCACCGACCTGCCACGCGCGACACGGGGACGGTGCCTGCAGCACCGTCCCCGTCACCCTTCAGAGAGGGTCAGCCGTCAGTGATCGCCAGCCCAGCTCGTGCAGTCGTCAGGGGCGAAGTTGATCGCCACACAGGCCTGCAGGGCCTTGACGTAGTTGGCAGTGTCCATGCCGCTGTACACGGTCGTACCGTTGCCGCTGCTGTTCCTGAGCTCAAGGCCGTCGTTGTAGCGGCGGTCGTAGTTCGCGTACACCTCACGGCTGTCAGCGTCGGTGTCTTTCACGGCGATTGCGCCGTTTGTCCCCTTGCTCCATGCGTGAACACCAGTGCGCGATCGTTCCAGGGTCACGCCGAACGCCGGCGAGATGGCGCCCAGTAGAGCGGCGCCTGTTACGGCGAGAACCGCTACCCTCTTCGCCCTGTTCATGTGCATAGCTCGTCCCTCCCCTTGCCCCGAACACGGGGCTTCGGTAACCGCCCGGTACGAATGCCGGGCTTTGGTGCGTGCAGCTCTCATCCTTCACTTCCAGATCGGCGAGGGACCGGTTACCCGGCTTTGATGGCCGAAAGGTAGGGGAAGCGACGGACCGACGAGCCCTCGGCGACGCGGTGGATGGCTGCAGCAAGTGGATCCCACAACGGCAGAGGCCGTCCCAGCACGCTTCTTGTCTGGCGCCGGGCAAACGGAATGAGGATCGCAGAAGCGAAGAGCGAGCGCGTTCGACGCCTCGCTCGTGGGGGGAACTGTCTGGTTCGCCGTGGCAGTCCGTCAGGTTCTCGCCGGGGTGCGCGTCAGTTGCGGTAGGACTCGACCTCGGTCGCGGGGCGGAGGGCGGCGGTGTCGGGGTCCTCGCCGAACTCGGCCTTGGCGCGGCGCTGGCGGAGCAGGTCCCAGCACTGGTCGAGGCGGACCTCCAGGGCGGCGAGGCGTTCGAGTTCCTCGGGGAGGAGGCCGCCGGTGCGGCCGCGGAGGGCGCGTTCCTCCTCCACGAGCGCTCCGATGTCGTCGAGGATCTGCTCGTTGTCCATGCTCCCAGCGTCGCCGATCAGCGTCCTTCCTGCAGGTCGAGGTCGGCGACGACGGCGCGGTGGTCGCTGCCGGGGAGGGACGGGAAGCGGGTGGCCTCGGCGGCGAGGTCGGGGGTGGTGAGGACGTGGTCGATCTGGACGTAGGGCGGCAGGGGGCCCTCGGCGGGCCAGGTGGGGGTACGGGAGGCGTCGGTGGCGCGGGCGGCGTCGAGGAGGAGGCCGGCGGCGGCGACGGAGCGGAAGGCGGCGTGGTCCTGGGAGGCGTTGAAGTCGCCGGCGACGATCAGCGACTCGTCGTGGGGGCGGGCCGCCACCTCGTCGCGCAGCCGGGCCAGTTCGGTCTTCCAGAGGCCGACCTGGCCGGGGACGGGCGGCATCGGGTGGGCGAGCTGGAGCCGTACCGTCCGCCCGGCGACGGTCGTGGTGGCGCCCGGCATGCCCATGGTGGAGGGCAGGACGGACCGGTCCCGGAGCGGGTAGGCGCTGAGCAGGACGGAGCCGGCGGAGCCCTCCGCGTCGACGGAGACCCGGTGCGGGAGCAGGCCGGGAAGGGCGGAGGCGAGGGCGCGCCCGCAGGCGGGGTCGCACTCGGAGACGTACAGGAGCTGGGGGTGCTCCCTGCGCGCGAGGGCGATGAGGGAGCCGGTGGCCTGTCCGAACTCGACGTTCGCGGCGATGACGCGGATCCGGGCGAGCGAGGGGCCGTAGGGGACGGCGAGCAGCGGTGTGTACGGCAGCGACGCCCAGGCGGTGCCGGTGAGGACGAGTACCGCGGCGAAGGCGAGCACCCGGCGGCGGGCGGTGGCCGCGAGCAGCAGCCCGAGCCCGGCGGGGAGGGTCAGCCAGGGGAGGAAGGAGAGCAGCTGGGGGAAGGGTGTGATGCCGTCCTTGTCCAGGGCCCGGCAGGCGGCGACGGCCGCCGGGACGGACAGGAGCAGCCCGGCGGCCCAGGCGAGCGCGCGATCGCGGTGCCTGGGCCGGAGGGGCGGCGCGGGTGGTGCGGGTGGTGCCGGTGGTGAGGGCGGCGCCGGTGGTGAGGGCGGTGCGGCGGGTGTCGGCGGCGGGGTCGTGCCGGGCGACGCGGTCGGGGCTGCTCGGTCCACGTCCTCAGTGTCGCAGGGCCCGCGTGATCTCCGCGGTCGTCGCCCCGCCGAGCGCCCGATTGCTGCGCGCCGTACCGGACTTGGAGGCTCCGGCTCCGACGCCGTCGATGGTGAGGACGACCGTGTCGAGGAAGCTCCCGCCGTCGTCCCGGAAGGTGACCATGACCGTGTAGTCGGCGGTCTCGTCCTTGGGGTTGGTGGCGGTGACGGTGGCGACCGTGCGGTCGCCGTCGACCGAGGTGGGCCCGGCGCTCACGTCGCCGGAGGCGTTCACGCCGTCCTTGATCTCGTCCATCTTCCGCTGCGCGGCCGAGGCGACGGCGGCGGTCGCCGAGGAGACGAGGTCCCCGGCGGTCTCCTTGGCCGCGTCGCAGCCGGCCGACGCGCCGGTGACGGCGACCGTGAGGGCGAGGGCGAGGACTGCCGCGGCGGTCGGCCGCCGGGGCTGCCGGGGCTGCCGGTGCCGTCGGGGCTGCCGGGGCCGCCGGGGCTGCCGGGGCCGTCCCGGTGTCCGTCGCTCCTCGGGTGGCGGAGTCATCGGCGGTGCCTGCCGGCCGGTCAGTACCGCTCGGTGCGGCCGTAGGCGTCGTCCGTGGCGAGGGCCCAGATCACGAAGATCGAGATCGCCATGGAGAGCAGCGCCCACCACGGCTGGTAGGGCAGGAACAGGAACTGCGAGAGGAGGTTGAGGGAGGCCAGGCAGATACCGGCGACCCGGCCCCACTCGGCGCCCTTGAGGATCCCGTAGCCGGCGATCGCGACGACGATGCCGATGATCAGGTGGATCCAGCCCCAGGTGGTGAGGTTGAACTTGAAGACGTAGTCGCCGACGCGGGTGTAGATGTCGTCCTCGGCGATCCCGGCGATGCCCTGGAAGATGTCCATGATGCCGGTGACCAGCATGAGGACACCGGCGAAGAGCGTGCCGCCGGAGGCCCACGCCTCGGAGGAGCTCGACGTGCCCGACGGGTGCGGGCGGGGGGCGGAGTCCGGGCGCGGAGGGGTGCTGTTCTGGCTCATGGCCCCATTGTGGGAGGAATCGTGTGATTTCGGCCCTCTGGCTGGGCCGGACGGGTGAGACCCCTTCCCGGGGCCCGCCCCCTTGCCTCCCTTATTCTGGATGTGTAGGGTCCAGAATAGAGTCCAGGGCAGGAGGGTGAACGGATGAGGATGAACGAAGGCGTGGAGTGGGCGCTCCACAGCTGCCTCAACCTGGCCTGGATCGGACCCGGCCGGGCGGTCACCGCGGCGCGGCTCGCCGCGTACCACGAGCTGCCCGCCGCCTACCTGAACAAGCAGCTCCAGGCCCTCGTCCGGGCCGGCATCCTCAGCTCCGTCTCCGGCCCCAAGGGCGGCTTCCGGCTCGCGCGCGGGCTCGACCGGATCACCCTCATGGACGTCGTCACCGCCGTCGAGGGCGCCGAGGAGGCTTTTCGCTGCTCGGAGATCCGGCAGCAGGGCCCCGGGGCGAGCCCCCCGGGCGCGTACGCCGCCGAGTGCGCCATCGCCGGCGCGATGGGCCGCGCCGAACTGGCCTGGCGCCGCGAACTCGCCGCCCAGACCCTGGACGCCGTCCGGGAACGCGCCGAGCTCCAGGCACCGGACGCGCCGGAGCGGATCCGGCGGTGGATCGCGAACGTGGGGTAGGGGGCGAGGTCCCGGGGCCCGGGCGTCGCCGCGTACCGCTGCCTCTTCATTCTGGACATTGAACATCGAGGAAGATCGAGAAACAGTCGTCGCTCGTCCACGGAAGGAACGATCCGTCATGACCGATCAGCGCACCCTCACCAACCCGCCCACCCTCCACGACCCCACCCCCTTCGGCTACAGCCACGCCGCCTCCGCCCCCGGCGAGCTCGTCTTCATCGGCGGGCAGTACGCCTCCGACGCCACCGGCGCGCCCGTGCCCGGCGACTTCGCCGACCAGGTCGCGCGCTCCCTCGCCAACCTGCGGCACGCCCTCGAAGGCGTCGGACTCGGCTTCGCGCACGTCGTGCGGCTCGGTTCGTACGTCGTCGACCACGACCTCGGCAAGCTGGAGGTCCTCGGGAAGGCGCTGCACGAGGCGTTCGGTGAGCGGCTGCCGGCGCAGACGCTCAGCGGCGTCGCCTCGCTGGCGCTGCCGGGCATGCTGTTCGAGATCGACGCGGTGGCGGTCCGGCCCGCGTCCTGATCCACGTGCGGCGTCCTGATCCACTCGCGGCGTCCTGATCCACTTGCGGCGGGCGGGCGGCGGGTGTGCCCTGGAGGGTGCAGCGGGGGGACGACACGAAGGAGCGTCCGCCATGGCCGCACACGCAGCGGTACCCGCACGGCGCCACGTGAACCTGCACGGCGCCGTCCTGCCCGCCGTCCTCGGCATCGCCTACGGCCTCTACACCTCGACCGTCTCGCGCCACGGCGGAGCGCTGACCTGGGGCCAGCTGTGGCTCGGGATCGTCTCCGCGGTCCTCCTCGGCGGGGGCGTGTACGCGCTCCGCACCTACGGCCGCGCGCTGCCGCGCGAGGTGCGGGCGCCGGCGTGGGGAGCGCTCGCCGGGGGCGCGATCGGGTTCCTCTTCAGCCTGTCGGGAGCCAGTGTGCTGTCGGCGAGCGTGCTGGGGCTGATCGTCGCGGCGGGCGTGGCGGCGGCGATGTTCTACCTCTACTACACGCACGAGGACGCGTCCGGACGCCCGGCGCCGTACTGACAGACCCCCGGCGCCGTACGGACAGACCCCCGGCGCGCGCACTGACAGACCCCCGGCGCGCGTACTGGCAGACCGCCCGGCGCCGTGCCGGCAGACGCCCGGCGCTGTACGGACAGCCCCCCGGCGCGCGTACTGGCAGACGCCCGGCGCGCGTACTGGCAGACGCCCCGCGCCGTACCGGCGGACGCCCCGCGCCGCACTGACGGTGGCGGTGGGCGCGGTCGCGGGGGAGACTGGGGGAGGGTTTGAGGAGGCGGCATGAGTGGGCCGGCCATCGAGACCGAAGGACTCGTCAAGACGTTCGGACGGAACAGAGCCGTCGACGGCGTCGATCTGCGCGTGCCGGCCGGCACCGTCTACGGGCTGCTCGGACCGAACGGCGCCGGCAAGACCACCGCCGTGAAGATGCTCGCCACGCTGCTGCGCCCCGACGCCGGCCACGCCCGCGTCTTCGGCCACGACGTCGTCGCGGACGCCGACACGGTCCGCGGGCGGGTCAGCCTCACCGGCCAGTACGCCTCGGTCGACGAGGACCTGACCGGCACCGAGAACCTGGTGCTCCTCGCCCGGCTCCTCGGGCACTCCAGGGCCGCCGCCCGCGACCGGTCGGAGCAGCTGCTCGCCGCGTTCGGTCTCGCGGAGGCCGCCGACCGGCAGGTCAAGAACTACTCGGGCGGCATGCGGCGGCGCATCGACATCGCCGCGTCCATCCTCAACACCCCCGACCTGCTCTTCCTCGACGAGCCGACCACCGGCCTCGACCCGCGCAGCCGCAACCAGGTGTGGGACATCGTGCGGGCCGTCGTCGCCCAGGGCACGACCGTCCTCCTCACCACGCAGTACCTCGACGAGGCCGACCAGCTCGCCTCCCGGATCGCCGTCATCGACCACGGCAAGGTCATCGCGGAGGGCACGAAGGGCGAGCTGAAGGCATCGGTGGGCTCCGGCTCCGTCCACGTACGGCTCCGGGACGCGGAGCAGCGGCCGGAAGCCGAACGCGTCCTCACCACCGCCCTGAAGGCCGCCGTCCAGCTCGATCCCGACCCGGTCGCCCTCACCGCCACCGTCAACGGCCACGGCACCGACCTCGGCGCCGCCGAACAGGCCGCCCGCGCCCTCGCCGAACTGGCCCGCGCGGGGATCACCGTCGACAACTTCGCCCTCGGCCAGCCGAGCCTGGACGAGGTCTTCCTCGCCCTCACCGACCGGAAGGGGTCGGCCGCATGAGTACCGGCACCACCTCGACCGACACCCCCTCGACCGGCACCACGCCGACCGGCACCGCCGCGACCGGCACCGGCGCCGGCGAGGCCGACTTCGCCGCGCCGCGCGCCGACGAACTCGCCGCCCTGCTCGTCGGGAAGAGCAGACCGCCCCGGCCCAGCGCGCTCTCCGCGTCGCTGACCTTCGGCTGGCGCGCCATGCTGAAGATCAAGCACGTGCCGGAGCAGCTGTTCGACGTCACCGCGTTCCCGATCATGATGGTGCTGATGTACACGTACCTCTTCGGGGGCGCGCTGGCCGGCTCGGCCTCGGCGTACATCCAGTTCCTGCTGCCCGGCATCCTCGTGATGTCCGTCGTCATGATCACGATGTACACGGGCGTCTCGGTCAACACCGACATCGAGAAGGGTGTCTTCGACCGCTTCCGCACGTTGCCGATCTGGCGTCCCGCGCCGATGGTCGGCTATCTCCTCGGCGACGTCGTGCGCTATCTGATCGCCTCCGCCGTGATGCTGAGCGTCGGCATGATCATCGGCTACCGGCCGGACGGCGGGGTCGTCGGCGTGCTGCTCGGGGTCGCCCTGCTGCTGGTCTTCTCCTTCGCGTTCTCGTGGATCTGGACCATGTTCGGGCTGCTGCTGCGCAGCGAGAAGTCCGTCATGGGCGTCAGCATGATGGTGATCTTCCCGCTGACCTTCCTCTCCAACGTCTTCGTCGACCCGAAGACCATGCCGGGCTGGCTCCAGGCGTTCGTGAACAACAGCCCGGTGACCCATCTGGCGACGGCCGTACGGGAGTTGATGGCCGGCAACTGGCCCGCGGCGGACATCGCCTGGTCGCTGGGGTGGTCGGCGGTCTTCGTGGCCGTGTTCGGCGCGGTGACGATGCGGCTCTACAACCGCAAGTAGCCGGCCGGTCGTCAGTTCGCGCGAGGCGTCTTCTGCTGGACCGCCCAGCGGTTGCCGTCCGGGTCCGTGAAGTACACGAACGAGCCCCACGGCTGGTCGTCGATCGCGCCGACGTCGATGCCCCGCGCGGTCAGTTCGGCGTGGGCGCGCTCGATGTCGTCGACGCAGACCTGCATGTTGTCGAGGGAACCGGGGGCCATCTGCGTGATCCCCTTGCCGAAGGCGATCGAACAGGCCGACCCGGGCGGGGTCATCTGCACGAAGCGGATGTCCTCGCTGACGGTCACGTCGTGGTCCGCGTGGAAGCCGACCCGCTCGTAGAAGGACTTGGCGCGGTCGACGTCGGTGACGGGCACGCCGATCAGTTCGAGGGTGATGTTCATGGTGTTGTCGTCCATGGTGTCGTCCATGAGGGCATCCTCCGCCGGGGCGGTGCCCTTCGCACGGTGGAGCGCGAAACAGGTCACCCTGTTGACCTTCCCCCGCGGGGAAGGACCAGCATCGGCGGTGCCGGGCGAGCACGCCCGGTCCAGGGAGGGAAAGGGGGGCAGGGGCTTGTCCGACACGACGTCCGGTACGGCCTCCGGTACGGCACCGCTCACCATCGGGGACTTCGCCCGCGCCACCGGGCTCTCCGCGAAGGCGCTGCGCCGCTACGACGAACTCGGCCTGCTGCGGCCCGACCGCGTCGACCCGTACACCGGCTACCGGTACTACGCCGAGGCGCAGACCGACGAGGCCCGGCTGATCGCCTGGCTGCGGCGGATCGGGATGCCGCTCGCCGAGGTCGGACGGGTGTGCGCGCTGCACGCCCGGGATCCGGCGGGCGCGGCGCGGGCGATCCGCGCGTACTGGGCCTCCGTCGAGGCGGAGACCGCGGCGCGGCGGGGCCTGGCGGCCTCCCTGGTGGAACGCGTGAAGGGAACCGGCACCGCCATGAACGCACCTTCTTACGTACTGACCGGCACGGCCCTGCTCGACCAGGGCCTCGTCCGCACGGCACAGCAGGACGCGGCGCACGCGTCGCCGCGGCTCGTCGCCGTCGCCGACGGGTACGGCCCCGAGGGCGGGCCCGCGGCGCGGGCGGCCGTCGCGGAGCTCGCGGCCGTGCGGGCGCCCGAGCGGGCCGGGGACGGCCTCAACGTCCTGGAGGACGCCTTCCGTGCCGCCGGCGACGCCGTCGCGGGCCTCGCAGGCTCCGGTACGACGCTCACCGCCGCGCTGCTCGCCGGCACCCGGCTCGTCGTCGCGCACCTCGGGGACTCGCGGGCCTACCTGCTGCGGGACGGGCGGCTGCGGCGGCTCACCCGGGACGACACGGTCGTCCAGGCGCTCGTCGACGCGGGGGAGCTGGCGCCGGAGGAGGCGGCGGGGCGGCCGGACCGGGTCCTGCTGCTCAAGGCGCTGGACGGTGGGGGTGCGGGACCGGCACCGGCGCTCACCGTGCACGACGTGCGGGCGGGGGACCGGGTGCTGCTGTGCACGGACGGGCTCTCGGGCGTGGTGGAGGAGGACGAGCTGGCCCGCGCGGCGGGGGAGGCGGCGGTGGGGGAGGCGGGGCGCGCATTGCTGGCGCTCGCGCGGGCGGAGGGGGCGCCGGACAATGTCGGCCTCGCCCTCGCGACGGTCACGGCGCCGTAGCACTCGGGCGCGGGCTGCGGGGCGGGGCGCTGTGCTGCACCCCCGTGCGGGTCCCCCCGCTGGGCGGCGCTGTGTTGCACTCCCGTGTGGGGCCCGCCGGCTGGGCGGCGCGCTGTGTTGCACCCCCGTGCGGGGCCCCGCCCGCTGGACGGGGCACTGTGTTGCACCCCCGTGTGGGCAGGCGTCCCGCAGGGCGGGACGGGTGGGCACACGGGACGGCGCGCTCAGCCGCGCCCAGGCTTCCGCGCCTGAACCCGCACCGGATGCACGACGCCGTACGGGTGCGGGTCCAGGCTCGGAAGCGGAGGCACCCGCAGAAGGTGCCGTTCCGTTGTGCCCACCCGTTCCGCCCTAGCGGAACGTATGCCCACAACGAAACGGCGGGCGCGGCGGCGCGGAAGGGCGGGCGCCGCCCTACGGAACGGCGGCGCGCGCGCAGGGCAAGGTGGGCTACGGGGTCGTGGTGCGGACCACGACGACCGGGCAGGGGGCGTGTTGGGTGACGTTCGTGGAGACCGAGCCCAGCACCGCCGCCTTGAAGCCGCTGTACCCCCGGTCCCCCACCACCAGCAGCTCCGCCCCCGCCGCCTGGTCCACCAGCGCCTGCGCCGCGTTGCCGCCGACGACCGTGCGGGTGGTCGCGGCCGCCTGTTCGGGGGTGAGCGCCTGTTCCAGGGACTGGTCGAGGATCTGCTTGGCGAGCCGTTCCGGGTCGAACTCCGGCGGTACGCCCGGCATCAGCGTCGCCCAGGACGCCGGGTACTCCCAGCTGATCACCGCGTGGAGCGTGCCCCCGGTGAGGGCGGCTTGGGCGGCCGCCCACTTCAGTGCCCTCAGGGACGGCTCCGATCCGTCCACGCCCACCACGATCCTGCCGTCGGCCATCGCCGACCTCCGTTCGTCGTCGGGAACTACCTCTCACAACCTAACAAATCGGTCAGTCGAGCCGAAGGTCGGCCAGTTGCTTCTCGAACGGGACGAACTCGTCCGCGTCGGCGGCCCCACTCCGCCGGTCGGCCGCCTCGGCCGCCGCCGCGACCAGTTCCGCGAACTCCTCGCCAGCCCGGGTGATCCGGTGCGGCAGCCCCTCGGTGTACGCGTCGCCGCCGCTGCCCCAGTCCTCGGAGGCGGCGTAGACGGCGGTCGGGGCGACCCGGGCCCGCAGGTAGGCGAAGAGGGGGCGCAGCGCGTGGTCGAGGACGAGCGAGTGGCGGGCGGTGCCGCCGGTCGCGCCGAGGAGGACCGGCGTACCGGTGAGGGCGGCCGGGTCGACGAGGTCGAAGAAGGACTTGAACAGGCCGCTGTAGGAGGCGGTGAAGACGGGGGTGACCGTGATGACGCCGTCCGCGCCGGTCACCTTGTCGAGGGCTTCCCGGAGCGCCTCCGACGGGAAGCCCGTCACGAGGTTCTTCGCGATGTCCAGTGCCAGGTCGCGGAGTTCGATCACCTCGGCCTCGACGGCGTACTCCTGCTCGGCGAGCCGGTAGCGGGCGGCCTGGACGAGGCGGTCGGCGAGGAGCCGGGTGGAGGAGGGGCTGCTCAGGCCGGCGGAGACGGCGACGAGCTTCAGGGTCCGCATGGCGTCAGACCTCCTTGGTGGCGAGGGCGGCGGGGTTGACGGCGGGGTGGAGCGGGGCGGTGGCGGGGACGCCGGCCGGGCGGAGGTTCGCGAACTCCTTGCGGAGGACGGGGACGACCTCCTCGCCGAGGATGTCGAGCTGTTCCAGGACGGTCTTCAGGGGCAGTCCGGCGTGGTCGACCAGGAACAGCTGGCGCTGGTAGTCGCCGGCGTACTCGCGGAAGGAGAGGGTGCGCTCGATGACCTCCTGCGGGGAGCCGACGGTCAGCGGGGTCTGGCTGGTGAACTCCTCCAGGGAGGGGCCGTGGCCGTAGACCGGCGCGTTGTCGAAGTACGGGCGGAACTCCCGTACCGCGTCCTGGGAGTTCTTCCGGACGAAGACCTGGCCGCCGAGGCCGACGATCGCCTGCTCCGGCGTGCCGTGGCCGTAGTGGGCGTACCGCTGCCGGTAGAGCCGGACCATCTTCTCGGTGTGCTGCTTGGGCCAGAAGATGTGGTTCGCGAAGAAGCCGTCGCCGTAGTACGCGGCCTGCTCGGCGATCTCGGGGGAGCGGATGGAGCCGTGCCAGACGAACGGCGGGACGCCGTCGAGCGGGCGCGGGGTGGACGTGAAGCCCTGGAGGGCGGTGCGGAACTTCCCCTCCCAGTCGACGACGTCCTCCCTCCACAGCTTGTGGAGGAGCGCGTAGTTCTCGATGGCGAGCGGGATGCCCTGGCGGATGTCCTGCCCGAACCACGGGTAGACCGGGCCGGTGTTGCCGCGGCCCATCATCAGGTCCACGCGTCCGTCGGCGAGGTGCTGGAGGGTGGCGTAGTCCTCGGCGATCTTCACCGGGTCGTTGGTGGTGATCAGGGTGGTGGACGTGGAGAGGACCAGGTTCTCCGTGCGGGCCGCGATGTGGCCGAGGAGGGTGGTCGGGGAGGACGGGACGAACGGCGGGTTGTGGTGCTCGCCGGTCGCGAAGACGTCGAGCCCGACCTCCTCGGCCTTGAGCGCGATGGCGACCGTGTTCTTGATGCGCTCGTGCTCGGTGGGGGTGCGGCCGGTGGTGGGGTCCGTCGTCACGTCGCCGACGGTGAAGATCCCGAACTGCATCGTGGTCACCTCTCGCGTTCCGGATGAGTAGTTGAAGCTTAAATCATCTCGTCCAACGGTGCCACCCTCCCCGCTATTCCGCGGCCCGTACCCTGGACGGCATGACCGGGAAGACGCACGACAGCGAGAGCTGGAAGGAGCGGGGCGTGGCGCTCCGCGTCTTCGTCTACGTCTTCGCCACCCACGCCTTCGCCGGCTTCGTCTGGATCCTCTTCCACGTCGGACAGAACGCCGCCAGGTGAGCGTCTTCCACGGGGGCCAGGACGCCGCCGGGTGAGCGTCTTCCACGGGGCCGGAACGCCGCCGGGTGCGCCTCCTCCACGGGGGCCGGAACGCCGCCGGGTGAGCGTCGCCACACCCCGCCGGCCTGCGGCCCTCACGTAGAGTCCCGGACGTGAACGCCGCCAACGCCCCGATCGACGCCGCGACCGCCCCGATATCGGTCGTCGGCATCGGCGCGGACGGCTGGGACGGGCTCCCCGAGGGCTCCCGCCGCCCCCTGCGCGCCGCCGAGGTGCTGCTCGGCGGCCCCCGCCAGCTCGACCTCCTCCCCGCCGCCGACTGCCCCGGCGAGCGGATCGCCTGGCCTTCCCCGCTCCGCCCCGCCGTCCCCGGCCTGCTCGCCGCCCACGCGGGCCGCGGGATCGCCGTCCTCGCCAGCGGCGACCCGTCCTTCTACGGCATCGCCCGCACCCTCGCCGAGACCGTCGGACCGGACCGCCTCGACGTCCGCCCGCACCCCTCCTCCGTCTCGTACGCCTGCGCGCGCCTCGGCTGGCCCCTCGACGCCGTCGAGACGCTGTCGCTCGTCGCCCGGCCGCTCGACGCGCTCCGCGCCGCCCTCCACCCCGGGCGCCGGCTCCTCCTCCTCGGCGAGGGCCCCGAGACCCCCGCCCGGGTCGCGGAACTGCTCCGCGAGGCCGGGTGGGGCGGCACCCGGATCCGGGTCCTCGAACAGCTCGGCGGCCCCGCCGAGCGGCTCCTCGACGCCACCGCCGCCGACTGGCCGCACCCGCGCACCGACGCCCTCCACGTCCTCGCCCTCGACTGCCTCCGCGACCCCGGCACCCTCCGCCTCGGCGCCACGCCCGGCCTGCCCGACGAGGCGTACGAGCACGACGGGCAGCTCACCAAGCGGTACGTCCGCGCCGCCACCCTCGCCGCGCTCGCCCCCGCCCCCGGAGAACTCCTCTGGGACGTCGGCGGCGGCTCCGGCTCCATCGGCGTCGAATGGATGCGGGCCCACCGCGACTGCCGGGCGATCGCCGTCGAGAAGTCCCCCGAGCGGGCCGCGCGGATCACCCGCAACGCCGCCGCCCTCGGCGTACCCGCCCTCCGCGTGGTCACCGGCCCCGCCCCCGCCGCGCTCGCCGGGCTCCCGGCGCCCGACGCCGTCTTCATCGGCGGCGGCCTCACCGTCCCCGGCCTCCTCGACGCCTGCTGGGACGCGCTGCCCGCCGGCGGCCGGCTCGTCGCCAACACCGTGACGCTCGAATCCGAGGCGCTGCTCGCCGGCCGCCACCGCCGCCACGGCGGCGAACTGGTCCGGCTCGCCGTCTCCGCCGCCGTGCCCGTCGGCGGCTTCACCGGCTGGCGTCCGGCGATGCCCGTGACCCAGTGGTCCGTAACGAAAGGTTCTGCAGAGGGATGACCGTCTACTTCATCGGAGCGGGCCCCGGTGCCGCCGACCTCATCACCGTGCGCGGCGCCCGCACCCTCGCGGCCTGCGGGGTCTGCCTCTACGCCGGCTCCCTCGTCCCGACCGAGCTGCTCGCCGAGTGCCCGCCGGACGCCAGGCTCGTCGACACGGCGAAGCTGGACCTGGACGAGATCGTCGCCGAGATCACCGCCGCCCACGAGGCCGGGCAGGACGTCGCCCGCCTCCACTCCGGCGACCCGTCCGTCTTCAGCGCCATGGCCGAGCAGATGCGCCGCCTCGACGCGGCCGGCATCCCGTACGAGGTCGTCCCCGGCGTCCCGGCCTTCGCCGCCGCCGCGGCCGCCCTCAAGCGGGAACTCACCGTCCCCACGGTCGGCCAGACGGTCATCCTCACCCGCGTCGCCCAGCAGGCCACTCCCATGCCGGAGGGCGAGGACCTCGCCACCCTCGGCCGCAGCGGCGCCCTGCTCGTCCTCCACCTCGGCGCCCGCTACACCGACCGGATCGTCTCCGAGCTCGTCCCCCACTACGGCGCAGACTGCCCCGCCGCCGTCGTCGCCATGGCCAGCCGCCCCGACGAGCTCGTCCTGCGCGGCACCCTCGCGGACATCGCCGGCCAGGTGAAGGAGGCCGGGATCACCAAGACCGCCGTGATCATCGTCGGCCGCACCCTCGCCGCCTCCGCGTTCCGCGACAGCCACCTGTACGACCCGGCCCGCGACCGCCACACCTGCTGACGCACGGCTGACGCACGGCTGACGCACGGCTGACGCGCCCTCCGGCGCGCCGGAGGCCGGGCCCGTACCGGCCCGGCCTCCGTCAGCGCCACGGCTCAGGCGTTGGGCCGCTTGCCGTGGTTCGCCTTCTTCTTCTTGCGGGCCCGCTTCTTGTTGCCGCGCTTCGCCATCGGACTCCCTCTCTCGCGGGGTTGCGTCGTCGCCAGCGTAGGTTCGGGGGCGGTGCCGCGCATGTCGGCGCGACCCCCTTCAATGGGACCCATGACCGTCTACGACACCGCCCGGGCACTGCCGGGCATCGAGGAACTGCGCGACCGGTCCCGGGGCCTCGCGATGCTGGACGCCGTGCTGAGCCCCGCCTGGGAGCGCCGGTTCTACTCCTTCGACGCGCACTGGTCCGACACCGAGCAGCTGGCGTCGATGAAGGACGGCCAGGGCGGCGAGTACACCATCGTCCTCTCCCCGGCGGGGGCCTTCGCCCGCGTCTTCGACCACGAGTCGCCGCTGAGCCCGTACGGACCCCTCGCGGACGGCGCGACCTGGCCCGGCGTCCTCGACGGCGTCCCGGACGCCTTCCGGGAGTACCTGACGGAGCCCGCCTTCCTCGACGAGGACGACGTCCACGTCACCACCGCCTGCCTGTGGCGCGAGCCCGCCGACAGTGCCTGGCACACCGGCCCGGTCGCCTTCCCCGACCTGGACGGCCACCCGGACCCGGACGGCTCCCACGGCCTCCTCCGCCTGCTCCTGGACCGCACCCCCGAGGCGTACGCCGCCTGGGCCTCCGAGTACTACGAGACCGAGGTCCCCCTCGAAGCCGTCCGCCACGTGCTGGCGCTCCGCCCGCTCACCCCGGACGTCGTGGCGGCCCTCAACCCCTCGGTGACCCTCACGGACCTCGCCGAGGACATCGCGGAGATCGGCTTCCCGTCGCCCCGCCCCTGACGGGATCCCGCCCGTGACGGAAGTGCCGCGTGTTCCCCCCGGGACGGCCGGGCGCGGGGATAATCGGGGGCATGGCACATGAGACGGCGACCGTCTCCGAGGTACGGCGCGAACGGTACGCACGAAGGCTCCCCACCGACCTGTCCGCCCTCCGGGGCCCCGACCGGGGGCGGGTCCGGCTCCCCCTGCACCTGGCGTGGTCCGGCCTTACCGAGTACGACCTCGACCGGCCCCGGCTGCGGATGAGCTGCTACCGCGTCGTCCTCGCCGAGGGCGGCCGCGACGACCTCGTCCGCCACCTCAACCGGGACCTGCTCGTCGAGCTGTGGCCGGTGCTCCGCACCCTCGTCAGCAAGGACCTGCGCGTCGTCTGGGAGGACGCCTTCCACGAACTGGCGCCGATGGCCACGGCGGCCGGGCGCCCGGGGTGAAGCTCACCGGCCTCCACCGCCGCCTCCTCGACGACGTCCTCGCGGCGGGCACCGAGTACCCGCTCGTCCTCACCGGCGGCTACGCCGTCCAGGCACACGGCCTGGTCGACCGCCTCAGCCAGGACCTCGACGTCGCCACCGAGAGCCCCCGGCCCATGCCCGAGATCGCCGCCCGCCTGCGGGCCGCGCTGGAGGCGGGCGGCTGGCGGGTGCGGACGCTGGAGACCGACCCGCTCTTCGCCCGCCTGATCGTCACCGACCCGGACAGCGGCGAGGCGTGCGAGGTGGACGTCCTCAAGGAAGTCCTGTGCGGCCCTCCCGAACGCCGCGAGTTCGGCCTCCTCCTCTCCCTCCGCGACGTGGTCGGCACCAAGGTGCGCGCCCTGGCCGACCGGGGCATGGCCCGCGACCTGATCGACGTCCACGCCGCCGCGGACCGCGGCTGGAGCCCCGAGGAACTGGAGGAGCTGGGCCGCCGGCACGCCCGGGACGGCTTCGACCTGGAGGAGCTCCGGACCAAGCTCGCCGGGGCGGAGTGGATCGACGACGACGAGTTCACCGCGCACGGCCTCGACGAGGACCGGATCCGCGACCTGCGCGCCTGGGCCCAGCGCTGGGCCGACGACATCGGCGAACGGCTCCTGGAGGGCACGGACCCCACGGACTAGGGCCGGGGCGCCCACTCCGGCGCCAGGACCGACATCACCGTCGCGTCCACCCGCTGCCCCTCCCACAGCAGCGCCCCGCGCAGCACGCCCTCCGCCGTGAAGCCCGCCTTCTCGTAGGCGCGGCGGGCGCGCGGGTTGAAGGCGTAGACCTCCAGCCAGACGCGGTACAGGCCGAGCGCCTCGAAGGCGTGGCCGACGATCAGACGGGTCGCCTCGGTGCCGAGGCCCCGGCCGACGGCGTCCGGGACGAAGGCGATCCGGAAGGCGCAGCTCTCGTTGCCGGGATCCCACTCGTTGAGCACGGCCTCCCCGACGACCCGCCCCGTCGCCCGCTCCACCACGGCGAGGTCCAGCCGGTCGTCCGTGCCGCCCCGCGACCCGTACCAGTCACGCAACTCGGCCTCGGTGAAAATGCGGTGACTGCCCGTCAGCCGTGCCACCTCCGCGTCCTCGAAGAACGGCAGCAGCGCGGGCACGTCGTCCTCGGTGACGGGGCGGAGGACGACCAGGTCGCCGGTGAGGGTGGGTTTGGACGAGAAAACGGTCATGCCCCGGATTCTCGGGGCCGGTACGGCTGCCTGTCGCCGGGTTTACGGCCCCGCAGGCCCCGCCGGCGCCGACCTGCCCACCACGACCCCCGCGCGGTCGATGGCGACGACGTCGACCGTCACCGGGGCGCCGCGCAGCACGGCGAGGGCCTCGTCGCGGGCCCGGGCGGCGACCAGGTCGCCGAGGGGGACGCCGGCGGCCTCGCAGAGGCGGAGGGCCGCCAGGCCCGTGTTGGCGGCGGCGATCTCCTCCGCCAGGGCGGCGGGCGCGCCGCCGGTGCGGGCCAGGTCGGCGAGGAAGCCCTTGTCGACCTGGGAGCGGGCCGAATGGAGGTCCAGGTGGCCGGCGGCGAGCTTGGAGAGCTTGGCGAAGCCGCCGCAGATCGTCAGCCGGTCGACCGGGTGGCGGCGGACGTACTTGAGCACCGCGCCCGCGAAGTCGCCCATGTCGAGGAGGGCGATGTCCGGCAGGTCGTAGAGCCGGGTGACCGTGCGTTCGGAGGTGGAGCCCGTACAGCCGGCGACGTGGGTGAGGCCGCCGGCGCGGGCCACGTCCACGCCCCGGCGGATGGAGTCGATCCAGGCCGAGCAGGAGTACGGGACGACGACACCGGTCGTGCCGAGGATCGACAGGCCGCCGAGGATGCCGATGCGGGGGTTCCAGGTGGAGCGGGCGATCTCGGCGCCGTGGTCGACGGAGATCGTGACCTCCACGTCGCCGGTGCCGCCGTGCGCCGCCGCCGCCTCCGCCACGTGCTCGCGCATCAGCCGGCGCGGCACCGGGTTGATCGCCGGTTCGCCGACCTCCAGGGGCAGGCCGGGGAGGGTGACCGTGCCGACGCCCTCGCCCGCGCGGAAGACGACGCCGGAGCCGGGCGGCAGGAGCCGTACCGTCGAGCGGATCACCGCGCCGTGGGTGACGTCCGGGTCGTCGCCGGCGTCCTTCACCACGGCGGCCATGGCCGAGTCCCCGGTCAGCGACTCCGCCGTCAGGGCGAACGACGGCGTCTGGCCCTTGGGCAGGGTGATCGTCACCGGGTCGGGGAAATCGCCGGTGAGCAGGGCGGTGTACGCGGCGGTCGTCGCGGCCGTCGCACAGGCACCGGTCGTCCAGCCGGGCCGCAGACCGGTGTGCTTGAGTTGGGCCTCGCGCCCGCCGCCGGTACTCACGAAGGGGCTCCCATGCACGTACTCATTCTCGGAGGGACGACCGAGGCCCGCGCCCTGGCGGGGCTGCTGCACCCCGGCACGCGGGTGACCAGCTCCCTCGCCGGGCGGGTGGCGGAGCCCCGGCTGCCGGCCGGCGAGGTCCGGATCGGCGGGTTCGGCGGGCCGGACGGGCTCGCGGCGTGGGTGCGGGAGCACGCCGTGGACGCGGTCATCGACGCCACCCATCCCTTCGCCGAGCGGATCAGTTTCAACGCGGCCCGGGCGGCCGCCACCGCCCATGTTCCCCTGCTGGCGCTGCGCCGCCCCGGCTGGGTCCCCGGGGTGGGCGACGACTGGCGTGACGTGGGCTCCCTCGGGGAGGCGGCGCGCTCGCTGGACGGCTTCGGGAGGGTGTTCCTGACCACCGGCCGGCTGGGGCTCGCGGCCTTCGCGGACCGCCCGGAGTGGTTCCTGGTGCGGTCGGTGGACGCACCGGACGCGCCGATGCCCGCGCGGACCGAAGTCCTGCTGGACCGGGGGCCGTTCACGCTCGACGGGGAGCGCGAACTGATCGCCCGCCACCGGATCGACGTGCTCGTGACGAAGGACTCCGGCGGAGCCGCCACCGCGCCCAAGCTCACCGCCGCCCGCGAGGCGGGCGTCCCCGTGGTCGTCGTCCGCCGCCCGCCGGTCCCGGAGGGCGTCCCCACGGTGGCGACGGCGGAGGAGGCCGCCAACTGGGCCCACTCCCGGCCCGACGCCTAGCTCCCGCGCGCCCGCCCCCGGGCCCTTGCCCGCGCGTACGCCCCGGGCCCTGCCCGAGCGCCCGCCCCGCGCGCTTCCCGAGCGCCCGCCCCGCGCGTACGCCCCAGCCCCCGCCCCCGCCCCCCCCGTCCGCCCCCCGTCCGCCCCGCGCGACAGCCCCTGCCATCCGGCGTTCAATGGAGGCATGGCTACCGCTCGCTGGCTTGTCGCGACGGGGCTCGCGGCGCTGCTCGGCGCCACCGCGCTCGGGCCGAGCCCCAGCCCCACGCCAGCCCCCACGCCCCCGCCGAACCAGCCCCCGCCCGAGCTCGACGCCGCCGAGGTGCGGCGGGCCGTCGACCGGCTGGACGGGGTGGTCGAGGCGGCCATGAAGCGCACCGGCGTGCCGGGCGTGGCCGTCGCCGTCGTCCACGACGGGAAGGTGCTGCACCTGAAGGGGTACGGCGTGCGGAAGGCGGGCGAGAGCGCCGCCGTCGACGCCGACACCGTCTTCCAACTGGCCTCCGTCTCCAAGCCGATCGCCTCGACCGTCGTCGCCGGAGCCGTGGGCGTCGAGGGCTGGTCGCGGCCGGTCGCGCCGCACGTGCCGGACTTCCGCCTCAAGGACCCGTGGGTCACCGACCACGTCACCGTCGCGGACCTCTTCTCGCACCGCAGCGGGCTGCCGGACCACGCCGGCGACCTGCTCGAAGACCTCGGCTACGACCGCGAGTACATCCTGTCCCACCTGCGGTACGAGCCCCTGGCGCCGTTCCGCGCGAGCTACGCCTACACCAACTTCGGCCTGACGGCGGCCGCGCAGGCCGTCGCCGACGAGAAGGGGGTGCCCTGGGAGAAGCTGTCCGAGGACGTCCTCTACGAACCGGCGGGCATGGACGCGACCAGCTCCCGCTTCGAGGACTTCGAGAAGGCAGACGACCGGGCCTGGGGCCATGTGAAGGCCGGCGGCGAGTGGAAGCCGGAGTTCGTCCGGGACCCGGACGCGCAGTCCCCGGCCGGCGGCGTCAGCTCCACCGCCCGCGACATGTCCGTCTGGCTCCGGCTCCAGCTCGCGAACGGCGAACTCGACGGCGAGCGGATCATCGACGCGGCGGCCCTGGAGCGCACCCACTGGCCCGAGGCCGTCTCCTCCCCGCCCCGCGCCCCCGCCGCCCGCACCGGCTTCTACGGCCTCGGCTGGAACGTGAGTTACGACGACGCCGGCCGGCTCCGCCTCTCCCACACGGGTGCCTTCGCCGAGGGCGCGCACACCAACGTGACGATGCTGCCCGGCGAGAAGCTCGGCATCGTCGTCCTCACCAACACCTCCCCGGTCGGCGTCGCCGACGCCGTCGCGCTCGACTTCTTCGACATCGCCGAGACCGGGAAGGTCAGCCGCGACTGGATCCCGCTGGTCGACGCGGTGTACCAGCAGCAGGAGGAGGCGGGCCGGTCGGAGACCGACTACGCCCGCCCGCCGGCCGGCGCCGCGCCCGCGAAGGACGCGGACGCCTACACGGGCACGTACACGAACGACTACTACGGCCGCGCGCAGGTGGCGGAGGAGGACGGCGGGCTGGTCCTCCGTCTGGGGCCGGAGCCCCAGACGTACCGCCTCACCCCTTACGACGGCGACGTGTTCAGCTTCGAGACGCGCGGCGAGAACGCCGTCGGACGCACCGGCGTCACCTTCGCCGAGGACGGGGAGTCCTTCACCGTCGAGTACCTGGACGGCGAAGGACTCGGGACCTTCACCCGGGCGGGTTAGGGGCCCTCAGCCGTACCGCGGCGGGAGCGGAGCCCCTCAGCCGTACCGCCTCGGCGTCCAGGCGATCGTCCGCCCGTCGCCCCGCTCGACCGCCCTCGTCTGCGAGGAGCCGACGAGCAGCAGGGTCCGCATGTCGACCTCGGAGGGTTCCAGGGTCTTCAGGGTGACCACCCGCACCGACTGCTCGGGGCCGCCGACGTCACGGGCGACGACGACGGGCGTGTCGGGCGAGCGGACCTCCAGGAGGAGGTCGCGGGCCGCGGCGACCTGGTGGGTGCGGGACCTGGAGCCGGGGTTGTAGAGGGCGAGGACGAGGTCGGCCTCGGCGGCGGCGCGCAGGCGGGCCGCGATGACCTCCCAGGGCTTGAGCCGGTCGGACAGCGAGATCGTCGCGTAGTCGTGGCCGAGGGGCGCGCCGGCCGCGGCGGCGGCGGCGTTGGCGGCGGTCACGCCCGGGAGGACCCGTACGGGGACGTCCGCGTACGCCGGCTCGCAGGCGACCTCCAGGACGGCGGTGGCCATGGCGAAGACGCCGGGGTCGCCGCCGGAGACGACCGCGACCTTGTGGCCGCGGCGGGCCAGGTCGAGGGCGAACTCGGCGCGCTCGGACTCGACCTTGTTGTCGGATCCGTGCCGGATCTGGCCGGGGCGCAGGACCGGGACCCGGTCGAGGTAGGTGGTGTAGCCGACGAGCACGTCGGCGTTGACGAGCGCGCCGCGCGACTCGGGGGTCAGCCAGGGCGCGCCGGCCGGGCCGGTGCCGACGACGGTGACCTCGCCCCGTTCCCGTACGGGGGGCGCCTGGTCGATGCGGGAGGGCAGGACGGCGACCGAGAAGTACGGGACCGACCCGGGGTCCACGTCGGCGAGCCGTTCGGTCCGCTCGCCCGCCATGAACGCCCGCTCCACATAGCGGGCGTCGTCCAGGCGGCCCGCCCGCTCCAGGGCGCGCCGGACGGCGGGGAAGGTGCGGCCGAGCTTCATGACGACCGCCGAGTCGGTGCCGGCGAGGCGGGCCGTCAGCTCGTCCTCGGGCAGGGTGCCGGGGACGATCGTGAGGACCTCCTCGGCCTCGCACAGCGGCTCGCCGAGCCGGGCGGCGGCGGCGCTGACGGAGGTGACGCCGGGGATGACGGTGGTGTCGTAGCGGTGGGCGAGCCGCTTGTGCATGTGCTGGTAGGAGCCGTAGAAGAGCGGGTCGCCCTCGGCGAGGACGGCGACCGTGCGGCCCGCGTCGAGGTGGGCGGCGAGCCGGGCCGCGGCCTCCTCGTAGAAGTCGTCGAGGGCGCCCCGGTAGCCGCCGGGGTGGTCGGTGGTCTCGACGGTGAGCGGGTACATGAGCCGCTCCTCGACGTGGTCCTCGCGCAGGTGGGGCGCGGCGATGGAGCGCGCGATCGACCGGCCGTGGCGGGCCGAGTGGTAGGCGATCACGTCGGCCTCGGCGATGGCCTTCACGGCGGCGAGGGTGAGGAGGTCCGGGTCGCCGGGGCCGAGGCCGACCCCGTACAGCTTGCCCTTCATGACGGTCACTGCTGGATCTCCGGTTCGTGCGCGAGGGCGTTGAGGGCGGCGGCGGTGATGGCGCTGCCGCCGCGCCGGCCGCGGACCACCAGGTAGTCCAGGCCGAGGTCGTTGGCGGCGAGGGCGTCCTTGGACTCGGCGGCGCCGATGAAGCCGACGGGGATGCCGAGGACGGCGGCGGGCCTCGGCGCGCCCTTCGCGATCATCTCCAGGAGGTGGAAGAGGGCGGTGGGGGCGTTGCCGATGGCGACGACGGAGCCTTCGAGGCGGTCCCGCCAGAGTTCGAGGGCGGCGGCGGAGCGGGTGGTGCCCAGCTCGGCGGCGAGGGCGGGGACGGCCGGGTCGGAGAGCGCGCAGAGCACCTCGTTGTCCGCGGGCAGCCGCTTGCGGGTGACGCCGGAGGCGACCATCTGGGCGTCGCAGAGGATGGGGGCGCCGGCCTGGAGGGCGGCGCGGGCGCGGGAGACGACCGCGGGGGAGTACGCGATGTCCCGGACGAGGTCGGTCATGCCGCAGGCGTGGATCATGCGGACGGCGACCGTCGCGACGTCGGCGGGCAGGGCGCCCAGGTCCGCCTCGGCGCGGATCGTGGCGAAGGAGCGGCGGTAGATCTCGGCGCCGTCTTTCTCGTACTCGTACATCCTCAGCTCTCATTCGATCTCGTACGGGCCGCCGCGACGGCTTCGGCCAGGGCGGTACGGGGGACGGGGGCGCCGTCCAGGAGGTAGGTGCCGGAGTCCCGGGCGGTGACCTCGATCCGGACGCCGTGCGGGTGTCCGCAGCGGCGCTCGCAGCCGGAGTAGTGCACGGGCAGCGGCCCGCCGGGCGCGCGCGCCGCGTCCGCCCGCACGTCGGCGAGGGACTTGGCGCAGCCGGGGGTGCCGGTGCAGGCGGTGACGCCGGTGCGGGGGTCGGCGGGGCCGGTGATCAGGCCGAGGGCGGCGAGCGCGGGGAGCCGGTCCGCCGTCGCTCCCACGACGACCGCCCCGCGCCACGGGGTGAGCCGCACCTCGTCCCCGCCCTCGCCGAGCGCCCGCAGCCCGCCGGCGGTCAGCCGGCCGAGCGGGGCGAGGACGTGCAGGGCGCGGTCGCCGAGCGTCCCGGGCGCGGGCGGCGGCCCCGAAGGAGAGGAAGACAGGGGTACGGGCTCCGCGGTGATCCCCGCGCGGGCGAGGGCGCCGGCCCACTCCGGGACGTGCCCGGGCGGGAGCTCGCGCGGGCGCCAGGCGCCGGTGCCGGCGGCGTCGGCGGCGTCGAGGAAGGCGAGGGCGCAGGCGAGCGCGGCGGTGGCGGCGCGGGAGGCGGAGGCGGAGGAGGCGTGGCTGGCGGCGGGGACGCCGGAGGCGGCGGGGTCCGTGGTGGGGTTCTGCGCGGCGGGGGCGTCGGCGGGGGTCAGCCGGAAGGCCGTGGAGCCCGCCGTCAGGAGCGTGGCGCCGTGCGGTGCTGCGACCAAGCTCACATCGCCGCCGAGGCCGGTGACGTCGCCGCGCCCGTCGTCGAGGACGAAGAGGAAACGGCCGGAGAGGGCCGCCGCGCGGGGTTCCGCGCAGAGCGCCGCGTCCAGGGCCCGGGCCCACAACTGCGCGTCGGCGTGGCCGAGTCCGTCGAGCCCCGAGGCGGGGGAGGCGACGATGTTCCGGACCCGCTCGTGGGTGCGGGAGGGCAGCAGAACCGCGTCGTCGAGGAGCGCGGCGAGCCGGCCGCCGCAGCCCTCGGCCAGACCGCGCAGCTCGGCGTTGCCGCGCGAGGTGATCGAGAGGCCGCCGTCGCCGAGTTCCTCGGCCGCGTCGGCCAGAGCCATGAGCTGACGTGGCGTCAACCGTCCGGCGGGGAGGCGGAGTCGGGCGAGGAAACCGTCGGCTGCGGCGTGCAGCCGGAGCGCCCCCGGGCACGCGTCGCCTCGGTCCCGTATGCGAGGTTCGCCCGCTTCGGGCGGGCTGGGTGGGGTCGGCGGCATGGCGGCGAGCATACCCACGGGAAACCGGACGGCCACCGAGTGTGATCCGGCCGACTCTCCGGCTCTCTTAGGCCCGCCGACGTCACGATCTACTATGCAGATCGGCATGGGGTCCCAGGACCCCGGGGAGGAAGCCCGGTGAGAATCCGGCGCGGTCCCGCCACTGTGAGCCCGAGCCGGCGACGGCCCCGGGTGAGTCAGGAACTCCCGCCATCCACCATGACCCGGGGCGCGGACAACCCCGAGGAAGGGCCTGAGCCTCGCCATGCTCCTGCTGCTGTCGCACTCCGACACCGACCTGCTCAGTGCCCGCGCGGCGAACGCCGCCGCGCCCGAGGGCCCGGTCCCGTACCGCTTCGCCAACCCCTCCCGGCTCCCGCTCGACGACCTCCCCGGCCTGCTCGACGGCGCCGAACTCGTCGTCGTCCGCCTCCTCGGCGGCGTCCGCTCCTGGCAGGAAGGGCTCGACGCGGTCCTCGCCGCCGGAAAGCCGGTCGTCGTGCTCAGCGGCGAACAGGCGCCCGACGCCCAGCTGATGGCCGCCTCCACCGTGCCCGTCGGCGTCGCCACCGAGGCCCACGCCTACCTCGCCCACGGCGGCCCCGCCAACCTGGCGCAGCTGGCCCGCTTCCTCTCCGACACCGTGCTGCTCACCGGCCACGGCTTCGAGGCCCCGGCCGCCGCCCCCACCTGGGGCCCGCTGGAGCGCCCCGCCCGCTCCGCCGAGGGCCCGACGGTCGCCGTGCTCTACTACCGCGCCCACCACATGAGCGGGAACACCGCCTTCGTCGGCGCCCTCTGCGACGCGATCGAGGACGCGGGCGGCCGCGCCCTCCCGCTGTACGTGGCCTCGCTGCGCGCCCCCGAGGAGGAGCTGCTCGCCGTGCTGCGCGGCGCCGACGCGATCGTCACCACCGTCCTCGCCGCCGGCGGCACCAAGCCCGCCGCCGCGCAGGCCGGCGGAGACGAGGAGGCGTGGGACGCGGGCGCGCTCGCCGCGCTCGACGTGCCGGTGCTCCAGGCCCTGTGCCTGACCGGCTCGCGGGCGAACTGGGAGGAGAACGACGAGGGCCTGTCGCCGCTGGACGCGGCCAGCCAGGTCGCCGTCCCCGAGTTCGACGGCCGGCTCATCACCGTGCCGTTCTCCTTCAAGGAGATCGACGCCGACGGCCTGCCCGCCTACGTCGCCGACGCCGAGCGCGCCGCCCGCGTGGCCGGCATCGCCGTCCGCCACGCCCGCCTGCGGCACATCCCGAACGCCGAGAAGAAGCTGGCGCTCGTCCTCTCCGCGTACCCGACCAAGCACTCCCGCATCGGCAACGCCGTCGGCCTCGACACCCCCGCCTCCGCGATCGCCCTGCTGCGCCGGCTGATCGCCGAGGGGTACGACTTCGGGCCCGAGGCGGAGCTGCCCGGCCTCGTCTCCGGCGACGGCGACGAGCTGATCTACGCCCTGATCGAGGCCGGCGGCCACGACCAGGAGTGGCTCACCGAGGAGCAGCTGGCGAAGAACCCGGTCCGCATCCCGGCCGCCGACTACCAGCGCTGGTACGCCGGACTCCCGGCCGAGCTGCGCGAGCGGGTCGAGGAGCACTGGGGTCCGGCGCCCGGCGAGATGTTCCTCGACCGGTCCCGGAACCCGGAGGGCGACATCGTCCTCGCCGCGCTGCGGCGCGGGAACCTCCTCGTCCTCATCCAGCCGCCGCGCGGCTTCGGCGAGAACCCGATCGCGATCTACCACGATCCGGATCTCCCGCCGTCCCACCACTACCTCGCCGCCTACCGCTGGATCGCGGCCCGCGCCGAGGACGGCGGCTTCGGCGCCGACGCCATGGTCCATCTGGGCAAGCACGGCAACCTGGAGTGGCTGCCCGGCAAGAACGCCGGCCTCTCCGCCGCCTGCGGCCCCGACGCGGCCCTCGGCGACCTGCCGCTGGTCTACCCGTTCCTCGTCAACGACCCCGGCGAGGGCACCCAGGCCAAGCGGCGCGTCCACGCCACCCTCGTCGACCACCTCGTGCCGCCGATGGCCCGCGCCGACTCGTACGGCGACATCGCGCGCCTGGAGCAGCTGCTCGACGAGTACGCGCAGATCTCCTCCATGGACCCGGCGAAGCTGCCCGCGATCCGCGCCCAGATCTGGACCCTGATCCAGGCCGCCAAGCTCGACCACGACCTCGGCATGGAGGAGCGCCCGGAGGACGACGGCTTCGACGACTTCCTGCTGCACGTCGACGGCTGGCTGTGCGAGGTCAAGGACGCCCAGATCCGGGACGGCCTGCACGTCCTCGGCGGCGCCCCGGAGGGCGAGGCCCGGGTCAACCTGGTCCTCTCCATCCTCCGCGCCCGCCAGATCTGGGGCGGTACGCAGGCGCTGCCCGGTCTGCGCGAGGCCCTGGGCCTGGACGAGTCGGCCGCGACCCGCACGACCGCCGACGAGGCGGAGGCGAAGGCCCGCGCGCTGGTCGAGGCGATGGAGGCGGCCGGCTGGTCCGCCGACGCGGTCCCGGCGGTCGCCGGCGACCACGGCCCCGAGGTCCAGGCGGTGCTCCGCTTCGCCTGCGAGCAGGTCGTGCCGCGCCTCGCCGCCACCACCGACGAGCTGGGCCACGCCGTCCACGCCCTGAACGGCGGCTTCGTGCCGGCCGGGCCGTCAGGCTCGCCGCTGCGCGGCCTGGTCAACGTGCTGCCGACCGGCCGGAACTTCTACTCCGTCGACCCGAAGGCCGTGCCGTCCCGGCTCGCCTGGGAGACCGGCCAGGCGCTCGCCGACTCCCTCCTGGAGCGGTACCGCGCCGACAACGGCGAGTGGCCCACCTCGGTCGGTCTCTCCCTGTGGGGCACCAGCGCCATGCGCACCGCGGGCGACGACGTCGCCGAGGCGCTGGCCCTGCTCGGCGTCCGCCCGCTGTGGGACGAGGCGTCCCGCCGCGTCAACGGCCTGGAGCCGATCCCGGTGGCGGAGCTGGGCCGCCCGCGCGTCGACGTCACCCTGCGCATCTCGGGCTTCTTCCGGGACGCGTTCCCGCACGTCATCGGCCTTCTCGACGACGCCGTCCGGCTCGTCGCGGGGCTCGACGAGCCGGCCTCGGACAACTATGTGCGGGCCCACGCCCAGGCCGACCTCGCCGAGCACGGCGACGAACGCCGGGCCACCACCCGCATCTTCGGCTCCCGGCCCGGCACCTACGGCGCCGGCATCCTCCAGCTGATCGACTCGCGGGACTGGCGCACCGACGCCGACCTCGCCGAGGTGTACACGGTGTGGGGCGGGTACGCGTACGGGCGCGGGCTCGAAGGGCGCCCGGCGCGCGCCGAGATGGAGACCGCGTACAAGCGGATCGCGGTGGCGGCGAAGAACACCGACACCCGCGAGCACGACATCGCCGACTCGGACGACTACTTCCAGTACCACGGCGGCATGGTGGCGACCGTCCGCGCGCTGCGCGGCACCGCCCCCGAGGCGTACATCGGTGACTCGACCCGGCCGGAGACCGTCCGCACCCGGACCCTGGTGGAGGAGACCTCCCGGGTCTTCCGCGCCCGGGTGGTCAACCCGCGCTGGATCGAGGCGATGCGCCGCCACGGCTACAAGGGCGCCTTCGAGCTGGCGGCGACCGTCGACTACCTCTTCGGCTACGACGCCACGACCGGTGTCGTCGCCGACTGGATGTACGACAAGCTCACCCAGGAGTACGTCCTCGACGAGACGAACCAGGCGTTCCTCAAGGAGGCCAACCCCTGGGCCCTGCACGGCATCGCGGAGCGCCTCCTGGAGGCCGAGTCGCGCGGCATGTGGGAGAAGCCGGACCCGGAGACCCTGGCCGCCCTGCGCCAGGTGTTCCTGGAGACGGAGGGCGACCTGGAGGGCACCGAGGGCGACGACTAGCCCGTCAGCTCGTCAGGGACGACCGGCTCGTCACGAGGGTGCGGGCCGGGGCCAGTTCGAGGCGCCGGCCCGGGAAGCCCTGCCGGAGCCGGCGGTCGTGGCTGACGATCACCAGGGTGCCCCGGTAGGCGGCGAGCGCGGCCTCGATCTCCTCCACGAGGCCCGGGGCCAGGTGGTTGGTCGGCTCGTCGAGGAGGAGCAGGTCGGCCGGGGCCGTCACCAGCCGGGCCAGTTCCAGCTTGCGGCGCTGGCCCACCGACAGCAGGCGTACCGGGGTGCTCAGGTCCCGGGCGGCGAAGAGCCCGAGGGAGAGCAGTTCGTCCTCGCGGCCCTCGCCGAAGGCTTCGCCGACCGTACGGGGGTCGGTGGGCGAGGCCGTGTCCTGGCGGAGCAGCCCGGTCCGGCGCGGCGCCCTCACGGTGCCCGCGTCCGGGGCGAGCTCGCCCGCCAGGACCCTGAGGAGCGTGGTCTTCCCGGCGCCGTTGGGCCCGGTGACGAGCAGCCGCTCGCCCGGCTCCAGGCGCAGGGTGACGGGCGCGAGGCGCCCGTGGACCCCGGCCCCGGTCAGTTCGACGGCCGCGCCCTCGCCCGCTTCCGCCAGGTCCGCGCGGAAGCGCAGCGGCTCGGGCGGCGGCGGCACCGGGTGCTCGGTGAGCCGGGCGAGCCGCTCGCGGGCGGCGCGGATCCTGCTCATCGCCCCGTGCGCCCGTGAGCGGGCCCGAAAGGCGCCCGCCCCGCTGAAGGCGGCGGGGGCCTTGCGCGGGATGGCCGAGAAGCGGTCGATGTTGCTGTCCGCGAGGGTCCGGTGGCGGGCCAGCTCGTCCTTCCACTCCTCGTGTTCGCGGACCCGGCGGGCCCGTTCGGCGGCGCGCCCGGCGAGGTAGCCGGCGTAGCCGTCGCCGTAGCGGCGCAGCGTGTGCCGGTCCTCGTCGACCTCCAGGACGGAGGTGGCGACCCGGTCGAGGAAGGCGCGGTCGTGGGAGACGGCCACGACGGTGCCCCGGTGGGTGCGCAGCCGCTCCTCCAGCCAGGCCACGGCCTCGTCGTCGAGGTCGTTGGTCGGCTCGTCGAGCAGCAGCAGCTCGGGGTCGGCGGCGAGGACGCCGGCCAGCGCGAGCCGGGCCCGCTGCCCGCCGGAGAGCGTGCCCAGCGGCCGGCGGCGGTCGAGCGGCGCGGTCTCGCCGAGCCTGCGGAGGACGGTCGCCACGCGGCGCTCGGCCCCGGCGCCGCCGCGTGCCTCGTGGGCGGCGAGCAGTGCGGCGTACCGGTCGAGTCCGGCGGGGGTGAGGGCGGCCTCCGCCTCGCGGATCTCGCGCTCCAGCTCCCGGATCTCGGCGAGCGCGTGGTCGACGGCGTCGCCGACGGTCGCGGTCGCGGGGAGGTCGAGGGTCTGGGCGAGATGGCCGAGGCCGCCGGGGGCGTCGACGGCCACGGTGCCGTTGTCGGCGCTTTCGAGGCCGGCGAGGAGCCGGAGCAGGGTGGACTTCCCGGAGCCGTTGTCTCCGACGACGCCGAGGCGCTCGCCGGGTCGGACGGTGAGGGAGACGCGGTCGAGGACGGTCCGGTGGTGGACGTACCGGTCGTCGTAGCGCTTGGTGACCTCGGTGAGTTGGGCACGGAACAAGGGCGGTCTCCTGACCGTAGGGGACGTCGGCACGAGTCGCGAGACGCACCGTCTCGCTTTCGCGATGTGCCCGACGGTACGGCATGCGGAGCGCGATGGCAAGACGGATCGTCTCGTCTCGCTGTGTGGGGTGTCGGAGGGGTCAGACGCTGGCTATGCGCAAGCCCAGCGCGATCGCCGGCAGGACCGTCAGGACCAGCGCCGGCGCCAACTCGTAGTCCTTCGCCCGCAGGTGGGTGACGACCGCGCCGGCGAAGTAGAGGACGAGACCCACGGCCGCGGCCACGCCGAGCGCCGGGACCACGAGCCCGGCGAGCAGGCCGAGCGCGCCCGCCCCCTTCGCCGCGGCGAGCCATGGCAGCCGACTGTCGGGCACCCCGAGCTTCGTCATGCTCCCCGTCACCGCCGGGTTGCGCGTGAAGGTCAGGACGGCGGAGGCCGTCGTGACGAGGGCGAGCAGGACGGCGAGGACGGCGTAACCGATGAACATGGTCGTACTCCAATGGTCGAATCATGAAAACCATTGAAGAGTAACAACGATTGACCTCGCTCCACAATAGACTTGTTGCTACGGTGGACGGCATGGCAGCGCACCCGACCGACCGGCTCGGTTTCCTCCTCTCCTTCCGGGGCGAGCTGACGAGCGCGCGCATCCGCTCCGCCCTCGGTGTCGCCGGGCTGCACCCGCGCAACGCGATGACCCTCATGCGGCTCGCCCCCGCGCCGATGAGCCAGCGCGAGCTCGCCGCCGCGATGGAGGTCGACCCCAGCCAACTGGTCGCGATCCTCAACGAGCTGGAGTCCGAGGGGCTGGCCGAGCGCCGCCGCGACCCGGCCGACCGGCGCCGGCACATCGTCGAGATCACCCCGGCCGGCGCCGCCGCGCTCGACCGCATCGACCAGGCCGTCGGCGAGGCCGAGCGCGAGCTCTTCGCCGATCTGACCGAGACCGAGAAGACCCTGCTCCGCGGCCTCCTGGACCGCGTCGTGGTCGACCCCGCCGCCCACGAGTGCGGCGAGTAGCGAAGAGACGCGAGAACGCCGCCCACGAGTGCGGCGAGCAGCGAAGAGACGCGAGTAGCGAAGAGACACGAGAACGCCGCCCCGCCGGCGATGAGTTCTCCCCCCGGACGCCGTCTACCCCCGTGAGAGCACCCACGGAGGAGAGAACGATGACCGAGCCCACCACCCGCACCCTGGAGACCACCGGCGCGACCCTGCGCTACGACGTCCGCCCCGGCACCGGCGCGGACCCGCGCCCGCTGCTGCTCATCGGCTCCCCCATGGACGCGACCGGATTCACCTCGCTCGCCTCCCGCTTCACCGACCGCACCGTCGTCACCTACGACCCGCGCGGCGTCGGCCGCAGCGAGACCGCCGCGGACACCCCGCTGGAGATCCGGCCGGAGGACCACGCCGACGACCTGGCCCGGCTGATCGAGGACCTGGCCGCGGGCCCGGTCGACGTCTTCGCCAGCAGCGGCGGCGCCGTCAACGCGCTGGCCCTGGTGGCCCGTCGCCCCGAGCTCGTGCACACGCTCGTCGCCCACGAGCCGCCCGTCGCCGGACTCGTCCCCGACGGCGCCGAGGCCCTGGCCGCCTGCGCGGACGTCCACGCCACCTACCAGCGGGACGGCTGGGGCGCCGGCATGGCCAAGTTCATCGCGCTCACCGGCCACCAGGGCCCCGTCCCGGCGGACTGGGCCGGCCTGCCGGTCCCGCCGCCGGAGACCTTCGGCCTGCCCGCCGAGGACGACGGCCGTCGCGACGACCCGCTCCTCGGCCGGAACATGCGCGGCTGCACCTCCTACGTCCCCGACACCGAGGCCCTCAAGGCCGCGGCCGGCACCACCCGGATCGTCGTCGCCGCGGGCGAGGAGTCCCGGCAGGAGCTCGCTGCCCGCGCCGCCGCCGCGCTCGCCGACCGCCTCGGCACCCCGATCGCCGTCTTCCCCAGCCACCACGGAGGCTTCCTGGGCGGCGAGTTCGGACAGCACGGGGCGCCGGAGGAGTTCGCGAAGGCCCTGCGGACGGTCCTGGAGGGCTGACCCCGGCGGGGCGCGGTCACGTGCCGCCGGCCGCCGCCTTCACGGCGGCGGCCGCGTCCACGTTGCCGAGCCCCAGCTTCAGGTTGTTCGCCGGGTTCACCGCCGTGTCCCGGATCGTCCGCATGATCTCGGTCGGGCTCAGGCCCTGCTGGTGCAGGAGGGCGGCCACGGCGGAGACGTACGGCGAGGCCATCGAGGTGCCGGAGAGCTTCCCGTACCCGGTGGTGTTCTTCAGGGTCTCCTTCGCCGTGTAGGTCGGCAGGGTGGAGAGGATGTCCACGCCGGGCGCCGCCACCGCGTTCTGCGCGCCGAAGTTGGTGAACGTCGCCGGCTGCCCGTTCGCGTCGGCGGCGTTGACCACGAGGACCGGGGTGTCCACCTCGTAGGGCTGGAGCACGGTCGCGTCGTTGCCGGCCGCGGCGACCACGACCGCCCCCTTGCTGTTGGCCACCGAGATCGCGTCGTTGAGCACGCCGCCCTTGAGCAGCCGGGCCATCAGGCCGGACTCGCCGAGGGAGAGGTTGATGACGTCGGCGCCGTGCTGGGCGGCCCAGACGATCCCCTTGGTGATGTTCGCGTCGCTGCCGCTGCCGTCGGCGCCCAGCACCCGTACCGGCATGATCTTGGCCCCGCGCGCGCCGCCCGCGATCCCCAGGCCGTTGTCGGTGTGGGCGGCGGCGATCCCGGAGACATGGGTGCCGTGCCCGTTGAGGTCCTTCGGGTCGTCGTCGCCGTCCACGAAGTCGTAGCCGTCCACGAGCCGCCCCTTGAGGTCCGGGTGGCCGGGGTCCACACCGGTGTCGACGACGGCGATGACCGTGTCGTCGCCCTTGGTCGTGTTCCAGGCGTCGGGCAGCTTCAGCGCGTCGAGGGCCCACTGCTGGCTCCGCAGCGGGTCGGGCTCGTCGTCGCTGCCGCAGCCGGTGGCGAGGGCGGCGGTGAGGGCGGCGAGGGCGGTGAAGGCGGCGGCGGACCGACGGCGCATGAAGACTCCCCAATCGACGGCATACGTCAGCATGTGTCGCATGTGTCACTAATATGCCCGATTCAACAACCGGCCGTTCGGGTCCGCATCCGGAGCGGGACCGGGCCCGAGGGCTGTCCGTGAATCGCATTGTTCTAGTAGAGTGCGAACAAGGGAGGTTTTCATGACCACTGCTCCGCTCTCCGCCGCACTCCGCGCCCCGGCCCGGCTCCGCGCCCTCGCCGCGCTCCCGTTCCTGCTCGCCGTCGCTGTCTACCTGCCGCTGCTCGCCGTCTGGTCCGACCGGCTGCCCGACCCGCTCGCCACCCACTTCTCCACCGGAGGCCAGGCCGACGGCTACACCGGCCGGACCGCCTTCGCCCTCGCCGGCACGGCGCTGCTGCTCGCCCTCGGCGCCGGCTGGGCCGCCTTCGTCCACCGGAACGCGCTGTGGGGCGCCTGGCTGACCGCCGGCCTGCTCGGCACGCTGCTCTGCCTCGTCGTCGGCGACAACCTCGACGCGACCGACCCCGCCCGGGTCGTCTCGCCGCTCTCCCGCCTGGCCGTCGCGGCCGGCGCCGGAGCCGTCCTCGCCCTCGCCGGACACGCCCTCTCCCGGCTCGTGCCGGAGGAGCGCCCCGACGGCTCGGGCCGCCCCGACCCGGACGCGCCCCGGCTCGACCTCGGCGCCGGCGAGGTCGCCGGCTGGTCCCGCGCCACCGCCTCCGCCCCGCTCACCGCGCTCGGCCTGCTCCTCCTCGCCGCCGGCGCCGTCGCCGCGCTCCTCGGACCCTGGCCGCTGCTCCCGCTCGGCGTCCTCATCGGCCTCCCCGGCCTGGCCCTCGCCCGCGTCCGCGTCAACGTCGACCGGCACGGCCTCACCGTCCGCTCGACGCTCACCCCCCGCCCCCGCGTCCACCTGCCGCTCGCCGACATCACCGGCGCCGAGTCCCGGGACGTCGCCGCGCTCCGCGAGTTCGGCGGCTGGGGCTACCGGGTCCGCGCGGGCCGCAGCGGGGTGATCCTCCGCTCCGGCGAGGCCCTGGTGGTCCGGCGCGGGAACGGACGCGAGTTCGCCGTCACCGTGCCCGACGCCCGGACCGCCGCCGCCCTCCTCAACACCCTCGTCGAACGCCGTGGAAGGCTCTGACCGTGCTCTTCCGTGTCGACCCCGCCTCCTCCGCCCCGCTCGGCGACCAGATCGCCGCCTGCGTCCGGGGCGCCCTCGCCGACGGCACCGCCGTGCCCGGCGAGCGGCTCCCGGCCGCCCGGGAACTCGCCGACTCCCTCGGCGTCAACGTCCACACCGTCCTCCGCGGCTACCAGCGGCTCCGCGAGGAGGGCCTCATCGAACTCCGGCGCGGCCGCGGCGCCCTCATCGTCCCCGGCGCCACCGCCCCCGACCGCGCCCGCCTCGTCACCCGGCTCCGCGAGGCCGCCGCCGAGGCCCGCGAACTGGGCCTCACCGACGAGGAGTTCCTCGACCTGGCCCGCGCGGGCCTCCAGTAGCCGCAGGAGGGGCCGCGCCGTCAGCGGCCGCTCCTGGGGCCGCTTCAGGAGCCGCCGCTCTGTCGGCCGCTACCCCAACACGCGGACCGGCGCACCCGCCAGGTACGCCTCCACGTCCTCCACCGCCTGCCCGAAGTAGCGGCCGTAGTTCGCCTCGGAGACGTACCCGAGGTGGGGGAGCGCGAGGACGTTCGGGAGGGTACGCAGCGGGTCGCCGGCCGGCAGCGGCTCGGTCTCGTACACGTCGAGCCCGGCCCCCGCGAACCAGCGCTCGCGCAGCGCCCGCAGCAGCGCCGTACCGTCCACGAGCCCGGCCCGCGAGGTGTTCACCAGGTACGCGGAAGGCCGCATCGCCCGCAGCTCCGGCTCGCCGACGATGGCCCGGGTGCGGTCGGAGAGCACCAGGTGCAGCGAGACCACGTCGCTCGCGGCGAACAGCTCGGCCTTGTCCTTCGCCAGCCGGACGCCCCCGCCGTGCGCGGCGACCCGCTCCTCCGTCAGGTTCGGGCTCCAGGCGAGGACGTCCATGCCGAAGGCGCGGCCCACGGCCGCGACCCGGGCGCCGATCTTCCCCAGGCCCAGCAGGCCCAGGGTGCGGCCGGCCAGGTCGCCGCCGACCGTGGACTGCCAGGGGCCGCCCTCGCGCACCGCCCGCGCCTCGGTCGTGACGTGCCGGACGAGCCCCAGGATCAGCGCCCAGGTGAGCTCGGCGGGAGGCTCGGAACCGCTGGCCGTGCCGCAGACGGTGATCCCGCGCTCCCGGCAGGCCGCCAGGTCGATCGAGGCGTTCCGCATCCCCGAGGTGACGACCAGCCGCAGCCGGGGGAGCCGTGCGAGCAGGGCGGCGTCCAGCGGGGTCCGCTCCCGCATGACGACCAGGATCTCGCAGTCGCCGACGGCGGCGACCAGGGCGTCCCGGTCCGTCAGGTGCTCGCGCAGCACCCGTACCTCCACCCGCCCGCGGAGCGGACTCCAGTCGGCGGAGGACAGGGCGGCGCCCTGGTAGTCGTCGAGCACGGCACAGCGCGGCAGAGCGGCCGGGGAAGTCGCCGTGGAAGACGCCGTGGAAGGGGCGGGGGTCTGCGGAGAGGGCGGAACGGACGCGGTCATACGGGCATGATCGCCGATCGTGAGCGCGTACGGCGAGCCCCGGCGCACTCACCCGTCCGGCCCCGCCCGGCGCGCCGACCTCCGGCCCCGCGGCCACATTGGCCCCATGGGAGCACCAGGAGGCGGGACCGACGACGAACTCACCACGCTGCGGGCGCGGGTCGCGGCCCTGGAGGCGTCGTCCGCGGGGGCCGCGCCACGGCGGGAACACCACCGCCTCCGGTCCTTCTTCTCCGGGCTCCTCGTCGTCATCGGCTGCGTCCTCGTGCCGCTGGGCCTGGTCGCCGCCTGGACCGCGGACCTCCTCGGCGACACCGACCGGTACGTGCAGACCGTGACCCCGCTCGCCTCCGACCCGGACGTGCAGGCGGCGGTCGCGAACCGGGTGACCGGCGCCGTGATGGAGCACGTCGACCTCCCGGCGCTCCTCGAAGGAGTGGCCCCCGACCAGCGGCCGCTGGTCGAGAAGGCGCTGGGGAAGCTCGGCGGCTCGCTGGAGAGCGCGCTCTCCAGCTTCGTCCACGACCGGGCGCAGGACGTCGTCGCCTCCCCCGCCTTCGAGACGATCTGGACCGACGCCAACCGCGCCATCCACACCTCCCTCGACCGGGCCCTGACCGGCGACGAGGACGGGGCGGTGAAGATCGAGACGGACAGCGTGACGATCGACCTGGCGCCCGTCATCGAGCGGGTGAAGGAACGTCTCGTCGACGGCGGCCTCACGGTCGCCTCCAACATCCCCGAGATCCACACGGACTTCACGGTGCTGCGCTCCGACGACATCGGGAAGGCCAAGACCGGTTTCGCGCTGCTCCAGTCGCTGGGCCTGTGGCTGCCCGTGATCGCGGTGCTGTGCGTGGCCGGCGGTGTGCTGCTCGCCGTGCGCAGGCGCCGGGCGCTGGTCGCCGCGGCCCTGGGCTTCGCGGTGGCGGCCCTGGTCCTCGGGATCGCCCTGACCGTCTTCCGTACGGTCTACCTCAACGCGTTGCCCGCCTCGGTCTCCCCGGCGGCGGCCGGCACGGTCTACGACACCCTGATCCGCTTCCTCCGCACCTCGGTCCGGGTCTGCGCGGTCCTCGGCGTGCTCGTCGCGCTGGCCGCGTGGCTGTCCGGGCCGAGCCGCCCGGCCGTCCTGGTCCGGGGGCTGTGGCGCTCGGGCATCGCCGCCACCCGCTCGACGGCGGACCGGGCGGGGATGCGGCTGGGCCCCGTCGGCGGCTTCGTCCACCGCTTCCGGCTCTGGATCGTGTGGATCCTGGTGGCGGGCGCCGCGCTCGCCTTCGTCCTGTGGCCGCACCCGACCGGCTGGGTCGTGATCGGCCTGGCCCTGGCCCTCCTCTTCGCCCTGGCGGTGACGGACTTCCTGGCGGCGACGGACGTCGCGGCGGAGGGAGGGGACGGAGAGGGGGGCGGGGGCGGGGACGGAGTCGAGGCCGGGGAGAAGCGGGGCCCGGCCCCGGGCCGGGCCGGGGACGCCTAGGGGAGCCGGGCGGCGAGGCCGTCGAGGAGCGCGGAGAGCCCGAACGCGAAGGTGTCGTCGGGCGCCTCGGCGTACGCGGCGGCGGCCGTGTCCATGGCCTCGATACGGCTCATGAGGCGGGGGAACCCGGCGGCGGCCTCGGCGGCCTCCTTCATGGTCGCGGCGAAGACCTCCTCGGGGTCGCGGCCCTCCCGCTGGATCTTGCGGGTGAGGGCGGCGGTGGCGGAGGCGCCGGCCGCGTTGCCGAGGACGTACGTGAACACGGCGCCTGCCGCCCGGTCGGCCGCGCCGCCGGTGAAGCCCGCCGCCTCGTAGACGGCGAGGGTGTGGTCGTCGTGCCGGGCCTTGGCCTCGCCGTGGAAGAGGTGGGTGGCGAGGGCCTGCACGAGCCACGGGTGGCGGGTGAACACGGCGTACAGGTCGTCGGCCATGGCGGTGGCGGCGGTGCGCCAGTCGACGGCGGCGAGGTCGGGCAGCCGGATCTCCGCCCAGACGCGGTCGCCGGCGAGGGCGACCAGGTCGTCCTTGTTCTTGACGTGCCAGTAGACGGCGGTGGCGGCGGAGTTCAGGCGCTGCCCGAGGGCGCGCATGTTGAGTCCTTCCAGGCCGTCCTCGTCGAGGAGTTCGACGGCGGTGGTGACGATCTGGTCGCGGGTGAGGGCGGGGCGGGGCATGGCTTCACGATAGGTCACCGGGGCGGGGATTGCACTTAGTTCAAGGGGGCGGGACGCAAGCACCCGGCATGTGGTGCCCGTCGCCCTGTACTTAGTTCAAGAACACTCTTGCACTTAGTTCAACTCCGCCCCTATGGTTCTGGTGTCGCCACTTGAACAAAGTGCAAGTGGCCCTGGAGCAGAGACCGAGGACCCCATGAACACGCCCGCCGTCATCGCCGCCGTCGCCCAGATCGCCGTCGCCCTCGCCTTCCTGAGCATCCCCCTCCTGCGTCACCGCTTCGGCCCCGCCGCCAAGGCCGCCGCCGTCACCGAACTGCGGCGGCAGGGCGTCCGCCCCGAGGTCCTGGAGGAGAACGGGCTCCGCTTCGACGCGAGCGGCCACGAGTGGTGGGCCCCCGGCTCCTTCGCCGCCGTCAACCTCGCCGTCGCCGCGCTCAACCTGGCGGGCAACTCCTGGGGCACCACGCTGACCTGGGTCTTCTCCTCGATCGCCTTCCTCGCGAACATCGCGATCCTGCACAGCCAGCTCGGCGCCGCGAAGTCCGTCACCGCCGCCTTCCGCCGCAAGGGCGACCCCGAGCTGGTCCGGATCGACGTCCCCGCCTTCCTCAAGGCCGCCGAGGGCGCCTTCCCGGCCTGGACCCGCACGCTGCAGAACGTGCGGCACGCGTTCGTCTTCGCCGGCTCCGCGCTCGCCGTCACGGCGGTCACCCTCATCTGACCCCGGCCCGCCCGACTCGGCTCGGACTCAGGCCCCCCGGTTCGCGCCCGACTCCGGTCAGGATTCGAGAAGCGGACCCGCACCCCGCCAACTAGCGTGATCCACATGGACATCACCATCCACACCACCGTCCTCCCGCACGAGGACCCCGACGCCTCCCTCGCCTTCTTCCGCGACGTCCTCGGCTTCGAGGTCCGCAGCGACGTCGGCCAGGGGAAGATGCGCTGGATCGCCGTCGGACCCGCGGGACAGCCCGGCACCTCGATCCTCCTCGCCCCGCCGGCCGTCGACCCGGGCATCACCGAGGACGAGCGCCGCACCATCACCGAGATGATGGCCAAGGGCACGTACGGCTGGATCCTCCTCGCCACGCCGGACCTCGACGCCGTCTTCGCGAAGGTCTCCGCCGGAGACACCGAGGTCGTCCAGGAGCCGACCCGCCAGCCGTACGGCGTCCGCGACTGCGCCTTCCGCGACCCGGCCGGCAACCTGATCCGCATCCAGGAACTCGGCTGAACACCAGGACGGGGGGACCGACATGTGCCAGCCCGCATGGGCCGCGGCCCGGACCGAGGCGATACGCCTCCGGGCGCTGAAGGACCTGCGCAGGATCCGTGACCGCATCGGCCGCGAGTACACCCGCCCGCTCGACGTACCGGCCCTGGCCCGGTCGGCGGGCCTCACCGCGGAGACCCTGCACCGCACGTTCACCCGGGCGTACGGCGCCACTCCGCACGCCTACGTCACCGCGCTCCGCGCCGGCCGGGGGATCAGTTTCGGAGAAGCGTCCGGAAACGCCGGAACCTAGCCTGGAAAACACCGCGGGAAGCCACGGCGAGCCGCGAAGAAGCCACGAAGCAGCCGCGAAGAAGCCACGACGAGGGGACGAGTGACGACCATGGCCACCACCAAGACCACCAAGACCACCAAGACCGCCGGAACCACCAAGACCACCAAGCCCGCCACGACCGCCAAGTCCTACGACGGATTCACGGAGGACGAGCGGGAGGCGATGAAGGAGCGCGCGAAGGAGCTGAAGGCCGGCAAGGGCCGCTCACCCCGCGCCAAGGCCGACGGCGAGGCCGACCTCCTCGCCAAGATCGCCGAGATGCCCGACGAGGACCGCGTCCTGGCCGAGGGCGTGCACGCCCTGGTCAAGAAGGTCGCCCCCGGGCTCACCGCCAAGACCTGGTACGGCATGCCCGCCTACGCCAGGGACGGCAAGGTCGTCGTCTTCTTCCAGAGCGCCGCCAAGTTCAAGGCCCGCTACGCCACCCTCGGCTTCAACGACGCCGCCACCCTCGACGACGGCGACATGTGGCCCACCTCCTTCGCGCTCACCACCCTCACCCCCGCCGTCGAGGCCCGCATCGCGGCCCTCGTCGAGAAGGCCGCGGGCGACGCCTGAGCGGCAGGGGCCTCACGCGGCCCGCATCCCGGCGCGGTGGTCCGCGTACCGGGGGGTCCAGGAGAGCTCGCGGGTGGCCTTCGCGTGCGAGACGCGGAGGTGGGTGTCGAGCATGAGGGAGCCGAGGTAGGGGACGGCGAGCCGGAGCAGCCCGCCCGGCAGACGGAGCCGGGAGCCGCGGGCGGCGGCCAGCTCGCCCCAGGTCGACGGCCGGTCGTCGACGATGTTGTACGCCTCGCCCGCCCGGCCCCGCGCGAGGGCCGCGACCGTCGCCTCGGCCGCGTCCTCGACGTGGACCCAGGACATCGTGCCGCCGCCGCCCATCGGGACGGGGAACGGGCGGCTGCCGGGCGTCGGGTCGAACCAGGTGCCGGGACCGTAGAAGACGCCGTACCGCAGCGCCGTACCCGCCACGTGGTCCGCGGCGAACACCCGGCCCTCCGCCTCGACCAGACCCGTGATCACATGGTCCGCGACCGTCCCGGTCCGGACGCCGAACGGGTCCTCCTCGGTGACCGGCCGCGTGCCGTGGTCGCGGTAGCCGTACCCCAGGACCAGCGACTGGGTGACGAACCGGGCCGCCCCGAGCACGCCCGCCGCCTCCAGCAGGTGCGCCGTGCCGCGCTCCCGCAGCACATTGCTCGGATCGTCCGCGGTGAGCCGCAGCTTCGGCGCCTTGAGCGCGGTCAGCTGGTGGACCACCGCGTCGGCGGACAGCCCGTCCAGCGCCCGCAGCAGCCCCTCCCGGTCGAGCGCGTCCGCCCGCACGGGCGCCGCCCCCAGCCCCCGCACCACGCCCGCCGCCCCCTCCGAACGCGCCAGCGCCAGCACCTCGTGCCCGTCCCGCACCAGCGCCCGGGTCAACGGCCGCCCGATGGCACCGGTCGCACCGGCAAGCAGGATCCTCATGATCGACACCCTCCTGATGGCTTTACAGAAAAGGTTGCCGAGCCCCCCGATCCGTGACACCCCACCCCACCCCCACACGGTGACGCCCGTCACACCGTCCTTGTGAGCGTGTGACCGGCCCCTCCGAGAGCCGTCACCTCCTCCGCGGCCGGGTGATCAGCCACGTCCCGCCGATCACAAGGAGCGCGAAGCCCATATGGGCGAGTCCCCACGCCCCGATGAGCAGCAGCCGGTCGCGCAGCGGGAAGTCCCCGGTCAGCGTCACCTGGAGTGAGCCGACGGCGAAGGCGATCACGGAGGCGAAGAGCGCGACGAGCTCCACCGACCGCACGTGGTTGGCCCGGGCGCTCTCCTGGCTCTCCCGCAGCGCCTGCCCCAGCTCCTCCTTGTGGCGCCGCGCCTCCTCCTCCGCACGCGCCCACCGCTCCTGGTACCGCTCCTCCTGCTCCGCCAGCCGTCGTCGGTGGTCGGCGTCGAGCGCGGCACGGAGCCTGCCCTCCGCGATGACCTCGCGCTTGGTGAGGTACTGCTCCTGGAGCAGCCTGTGGCTCCCGCGGCTGCCGATGGCGGGCAGCAGCCGCAGTGCCGTGTCGACCTCTGCGAGCGCCGCGTCGTGGTCGCCGGTCATGTGCAGGCCGGTCGCGAGCCGGAAGTGGAACATGTGGTCGCCGGGGTGGTCGCGTACGGCTTCGGTGGCACGGTCCCGCAGCAGCTCGCCGTGACCGTCGAAGGGGGGCCGTTCAGGCAGATATCGACCACGTGCCGGGTCCGGTCGGCGGAGCGCCATGCCTGGTCGAGCAGGCCGGTGGCGTGCTCGGCAGTGATGGCCGGGCTGCCGAAGGCCGCGAAGGACCGCAGGGCGATGAAGAGCGCCGACTGCCGGTGGGCGCCGGCGGCGAGCGCCAGCAGGGAGGCGTCGAGGAACTGGTGGAGCTCGTCGAAGTGGAAGTCCGAGCGCAGTTTGCCCGCGTGGTAGAGCGTGGCGAAGTAGGCGACGTCGCCCGCGGGTGCGTCCCGGGAGACGATCTCCTCGGTGGCGCGGGAGAGTTCGAGGGGGGACTCGACGTTGTCCTTGGTGATGAACGCGTACCCGAGCGCCCATTTCTCCAGCACCTCGGTCCGCGCCTCGCGTGCCACTCGCGTGCCCAGCCAGGCCGCGCAGGCCGCGGCGGTGAGGATGGTGGGTCGCTCCAGGAAGCGGAGCCGCCAGTAGCGGTCGGCGCAGATCAGATACGGATCGGTGGCGAAGTCCGCGGAGTTGACGTCGAAGGGCGGCTCCACGTCGTCCCGCCGGAGCGTCTCGGCGACCTCCTCGCACACCCGGTCCAGCTCCCGGGAGTCCGACGACACCACCGCGTCCAGCCTCGCCGCGTACGCCCCCGAGTCCATCCCTCTCCCCGCTCCCGTTCGACAGCCGCCCCGCTCGACAGGGGCCCCGACGTGCCTACCACGGCCTGCCGGACCATGGGGTCCATATGAGCGGATCACGTCGGGAGTGGCGGGGGGTGCCTTCTGGTCGGGGGTCACCATGCGTGACAGCATCGTCACCATGACGCGTGAAGGGTACGGGCCGGGTGGTGGGCGCGGGGGTGTCGCGCCGCGGGGGCGGGGTGTCGGGGCGGGGGTGGGGCCGTTGGTCGTCGGGGTCGAGGAGGAGTTCCTCCTGGTCGACCCCGTCAGCCGGGAGCTGAGCCCCGGCGCCGAGAAGGTCGTGGCCGAAGCCGCGCGGGAACTCGGCGACCGGGTGGGGCCGGAGCTCACGCGCTACCAGGTCGAGACCCGTACCGACCCCCACACCCGCCTGACCGACCTCGCCGACCAGCTCCGCTCCACCCGCGAGGCCCTCGCCCGGGCGGCGGTGCGGCAGGGGCTGCGCGCCGTCTCCACCGGGAGCCCCGTCCTCGCCCCGCCGGGCCCGCCGCCCCTGAGCGAGGGGGCACGGTACGCCCGCAGCGCCGCCATGTTCCGGGCGCTGGACGACGAGCAGCTCGTCTGTGCCTGTCACGTCCACATCGGCGTCCCCGACCTGGACACCGCCCTGCGGGTCAGCAACCACCTCCGCCCCTGGATCCCCCTCGTCATCGCCCTCACCGCCAACTCCCCCTACTGGGCCGGGAGGGACACCGGTTTCGCCAGCTGGCGCACCACCACCTGGGGGCGCTGGCCGGTCGCGGGCCCCCCGCCCTACTTCGAGTCGGCCGCCCACTTCGAGGACCTCGTCGCGGGTTTCCTCGCCACCGGCACCGTCATGGACCGCGGCGGTCTGTACTGGGACATCAGGCCCTCCCACCACGTTCCCACCCTGGAGATCCGCGCCGCCGACGCCACCGCCACCACGGACGACACCGTGCTCCTCGCGGGCCTCGTCAGGGCCCTCGCCGCCACCGCCCTCGCCGCCGTCCACGCCGGGGAACCGGCGCCCCGCCCCCAGCCGGAGGCGCTCAGGGCCGCGTGCTGGCACGCGGCCCGCAACGGCCTCGCCGGCGACGCCGTCGACCTGGCCACCGGCCGCCCGGCCCCCGCCCTCGCCCAGGTCGACCGGCTCCTCGCCCACCTCGGGCCCGCGCTCCGCCGGCACGGCGACGCCGAACTCGTCCACACCCTCTGGACGCGCCTGCGCGCCCACGGCAGCCGGTCCGAGGCCCAGCGCGCCGCCCACCGCCGCCGCGGCAGCCTCGGCGACGTCGTCGACCACCTCGTCTCCACCACCACCTCCACCGGAGGGGGAGGACGTCAGTAGCGGTCGGCCGCGACCAGAGGGCCGTAGTAGTGGCCCGGGATCGGGCGGAGCCCCCGCCGTGGACGCCGGACGGGAGGGGGCGCCGCCTACCGGCCGTACCGGCCGTACCGGCCGTACCGGCCGTACCGTCCAGGCCGGGCGGTGACGTCCGTGCGCGGCTGAGGCGCGGTCGAAGGGCCGGGCGTCGGAGCCGTCAGGCGCCCTCCACCGCGCGGCTGCCCGCGGACGACGGGTCCAGGAGGCCCGCACGGGCCGTGAGGTACGCCAGCTGGGCGCGGCTGTTGCTGCCGAGGAGGTCCGACGCCTTCTTGATGTGCGCGGCGACCGTCCGCGAGCTCATGCCCAGCCGGGTCGCGATGGCGGCGTCCGTGTAGCCGTCGACCATCAGCCGCAGCACGTTGAGCCGCGTCGCCTCCGTGAGGAGTTCCGGGCGCTGGTGGTCCGAGCGGTACGTGACCGGCTCGGCGCGCTCCCACGCGTGGTCTAAAACGGACGCCAGGTAGCGCACGACCGCGGTGTCCCGGATCATGACGGCGGACGTGTGGCGGGCGCCCTGGCTGTCGGGGATGAACGCCAGCGAGCGGTCGTAGATGATCAGCCGCTCGAAGACCTCGTCGATGGTGCGCACCTCGACCCCCGCCTGCGTGACGCGCTTGATGTAGTCGAGCGTCGGGCCGTGGGCCCGCACCGTGTGCTGGTACAGCGTGCGCTGGTCCACCCCGCGGTCGCGGGCCTCCAGGGCGCGCGGCAGCGCCTCCTCCAGGATCTCGGCGGGGCGCCCGCCGCCCGGCTGGGCGGTCAGCACCTCCCGCTTGCAGGACTGCGCGGCCTCCTCCAGCGCGGCGCTGATGACGGCGGGGCCGTTCAGCCGCTGGAGGGCGACGGACGTGTCCCGGCGGGTGCTCCGGTAGACGCTCTCCACCTGCGCCATCACGGTCCGCATGGAGCTCAGCGCCTGCTGCTGCTCGATGATGGCCCGCTCCACCGGGTGGGCCAGGGCCGCCGTCGCGACCTCGGGGGGGACGGGTACGAGGGTGTCGGCGGCGTCCGGCGCGGGCATCATCAGCCCCAGCGCCGTCAGACACGCGGGCGCCTCCCCCTGGGCCGAGCCGGCCGTGAGCGCCGCTTCGTAGAACGCCAGACCCTCCGGGCACACGCCGGTGTGGAGCGGCGCGGTCGACGCCTCCCCCTGGCGCGGTTTGCCCGAGTTATCAGGTATGGAGCACATTGCTTCTCCCCCCTTCATGTTTCTGCAATGCCTGATCCTGATGCCTGCGATCCCTTCACGCAACCTCCACCCCGGGGCATGCTCTTCCCAGGGAAACCAGCAAGCAGCTGGGGATTCGGAACACCAGGGGGATCAGAAGTGAAGACGATTGTTATTCCGAACGTCATGAGGGCCCTCGCCGTCGTCGCCCTCACCGCGTTCGCGATGGCCGGGATCTCCGCCGCCGAGGGGGGCGCGGACACCCGTGCCGCGGCCGGCGAGCAGATCACGACCACGGTGCTCACCGGCGCCGATGTCCAGGAGGACCAGGGCTGGGGCTGACCACCCGCCCACCGCGGCACGCCTCCTGCCGCATGTCGCCCCGCCGGGACCCCGGCGGGCGCTCTCTCACCGATCGGCAATTCACCCGGCGGCTCCGCCATGCCGATTTTCACAAGGAGATTCCATAATGACCACCGCAATTGCGGCGCCCAAGTGCCTCGTATGTGACACAGAATTCGAGGTGCAGGCCGACTGGGAAAAGGGCGAGATCACCGAATGCACCGCCTGCGGGCAGGAGCACGAGGTCCTGGAGAAGTCCGGTGACCTGGTCCGCCTGGACCTCGCGCCGGAGGTCGAGGAGGACTGGGGCGAGTGAGCCAGGACGCAGAGGTCCTCGTCTCGGCGACGATGCTGCGGCCGGACGAGAAGCTCCTTCTCCAGGCCCTGCGGGCCGAGGGACTGAAGGCGGCTCCGCTGCTCCGGGAAGACCTCGCGGGGGTGGTGGCGGGCGACACGCGCCCGCCCGGCCTCGCCCTCATCAGGAACCTTTCCCACCAGGACGCCATCGGCGTCTCCCGCCGGCTCGAACACCGCGGCGTCGCCACCCTCAACCGCGCCGCCACCATCGAGACCTGCAACGACAAGGGCCTCCAGGCCCTCACGTTCGCCCGGCACGGCATCCCGCACCCGTTCACCCTCCACGCCTTCAGCTACGACCAGGTGCGCGAGACCGTGGCCCGGATGGGGCTGCCGACCGTCGTCAAGCCCGTCAGCGGCTCCTGGGGCCGGGGCGTCACCCGGATGATCAACCCCGAGTGCGTCGACGCCTGGGTCGGCGGCCGTGAGTCCACCGACGCGGCCGGCAAGCTCTTCCCGGTCGTCGTGCAGCAGTACATCGACAAGCCGGGCCACGATCTGCGCGTGGTCGTCGTCGGCCGCACCCCGGTCGTCGCGATCCAGCGGGTCTCGCCCGACTTCCGCACCAACACCCACCTCGGCGCGGAGGTCCGCCGCACCGAGCTCACCCCGGAGATCGAGAAGCTCTGCGCCCAGGTCGTCGACGCCCTCGGCGACGGCTTCTACGGGGTCGACCTCGTCGAGGACCGCACCACCGGCGAACTGCTGGTGCTCGAAGTCAACGCCAATCCCGAATTCGCCCGCTCCTCCGCCCAGCACGGCGTCGACGTGGCCGGTCATCTCGCCGCGTACGTCATGGAGTTGCTCGGGCGCCGCGCCGTCACGCCGACCGCCGCGTAGGCCGCCGCACCGCCGTGTAGGCCGTACCGCCGCGCAGGCCGTACCGCCTCCGCCGGCTTCGCACGTCAGCCACCAGCGCCGCACCGCCGCACCGCCGCGGGCGTGACGCACCGTCATGCCCGCGGCCCGTCACGCGAGACGGAGACACCGGAGAAGACCATGGAACTGTTCGACACCGCGACCGTGCTCACCCGCGTCCTCACCTCGGGCGTCGTCATGAGCATCGAGAAGAGCGACCGGGAGCTGCCCGGCCTGGAGCGGCTGCTCACCAAGCGCACCGGCCGCGCCAGGGCGGCCCTCTTCAACAGCCGGACCGGCGCCCTCCACGGCGCCCTCGCCGGCCAGGGCCTCGGCCACGGCGACACCGTGTCCGTGCCCCACACCGACCGCGAGTCCCTCGCGTTCCTCGCCTGGCTCGGCCTGACCGCCGAGACCACCGAGACCACCGAGACCGGCGGGACCACCGAACCCGGCGGGACCCCCGCGTACGACTACGTGGAGCTCACCCAGGAGAACGCCGACCGGCTGCCCGAGCTCGCCGCCCGCGCCACCGCCCCCGTCCTGGTGGTGGACCTCACCGGCCTCGGCTTCGGCCCCGCCGCCGCCGTCCTCACCGACTCCGCCGACGTCTGGGCGCGCGCCGAGCGCCTGAAGATCTTCGGCGCCTACGACCTGCGGACCATGTGGACCCAGGAGGAGGCCGACGCGGACCTCGTGCCCGGCGTCCAGTTCAACTACCGCCTCAGCCCGCTGGTGGCCGCCTGCGCCCGCATGGCCCTCACCCACGCGGTCCGGCCGGCCGCCACTTCCGGAGCACACTCGTGATCACTGACTTCCCGGCAGCGCCGCTGCCCCTCCCGTCCGAGGCCGAACTCGACACCGAGCTCGCCGCGCTGGGCGGCGACGCCCTGATCCCCAAGGCCCTGCGCCGCACCCTCTTCCCGGTCATCACCAAGGAAGACGTGTTCAACCTGATGCTGGCCCAGCGTCAGGCCCCCCGGAAGGTCGTCGACGACTTCGCCGAGGCGTACCGCGACTACGTCGGCGCCCGGTACGCGCTGCCGACCGCGAGCGGCACCTCCAGCCTGCACATGGCGCTCGTCGGCGCCGGCGTGCGGCCCGGCGACGAGGTCATCGTCCCCGCGTTCACCTTCATCGCCACCGCCCAGGCGGTCGTCGCCGCGCACGCCGTCCCCGTCTTCGTGGACATCGACCCGGTCACGTACTGCATGGACCCGGAGGCCGCCGCCGCGGCGATCACCGACCGCACCCGCGCCCTGATGCCGGTCCACGTTCACGGCCTCCCGGCCGACGTGCCCGCCCTGCGGGCGCTCGCCGACCGGCACGGCATCGCCCTCGTCGAGGACGCCTCGCACGCCCACTCGGCGAAGATCGGCGACCAGGTCGCCGGCTCCTTCGGCGACGCCGCCGGCCAGAGCCTCATGGCCGACAAGAACTTCCCGCTCGGCGGCGAGGGCGGCATCGCCTTCTTCGCCACCGAGGAGGCATACGACCGCGCCGCCGCCTACCTGGAGCGGCACGGCATCGACTACGGCATGTCCTGGGTCGCCGCCGCGTTCGGCAGCAGCCAGCTCAAGCGGCTCCCGTACTACGACGAGATCCGCGCCCGCAACGCCGCCCTCCTCGGCGAAGCCCTGGACGGCACCGGCCTGTTCACCCCGCCGCACGTCCCGGACGGCCACACCCACGCGTACAACATGTACCGCGTCACCCTGCACCCCGAGGCCGTCGGCCTCGGCGACCTGCCCGTGCACGCCGTCAAGGAGGCCGTGCACGAACTGCTCGTCGCCGAGGGCGTGCCCGCCCGCGAGTGGCAGAACACCCCCATCCCCTGCCACCTGCCGTTCCTGCACCGCGACGGCTTCGGCAACGGCTACCCGTTCACCCTCAACCCGGGCGCCGTGCGCGACCACCGCCCCGAGGACTTCCCGGTGACGCTCGGCATGCTCGACAGCACCCTGGTCCTCTGCCGCGAACTGCGCTCCCCCGTCGAGTACGAGCGCGCCCTGCGGTACGCCGACGCCTTCCGCAAGGTGGCCCGGCGCCCCGACGCCGTCCGCAAGCTCGTCGAGGCCGGCGACTACCGCCGACCGTACGAGAAGGCGGCCCGCCTTGGCTGACAACGACCAGAAGGTACGCGTCGCCGTCATCGGCGCCAGCGGCTACACCGGCGGCGAGGTCATCCGGCTGCTCCTGGAGCACCCCGGCGTCGAACTCGCCTTCCTCTCCGCCGAGCGGAACGCGGGCGCCACCCTCGGCTCCGTCCACCCCTGGCTGCGCAACCACCCGGCCGCGGCCGGCCTCAAGTTCCGGCCGCTGGCCGAACTGGAGGAGGTGGACATCGCGTTCGGCTGCCTCCCCACCGGAGCGCTGCCCGAACGCCTCCCGCTCATCGCCGAGCGCGCCAAGCGGATCCTCAACCTCGGCGGCGACTTCCGGCTGCGCGACCAGGCCGAGGTCGAGTCGTACTACCCGAAGACCGCGAAGAACCCGCCGTTCGAGGACTTCGCCTACTACGTACCGGAGTTGAGCGGCGCCGTCCCGGAGAGCCGGTTCATCAGCCTGCCCGGCTGCATGGCCGTCACCACCATCTACGCGCTCTACCCGCTCTTCGCCGCCGGCCTGATCGACCACCGGGTCGTCGTCGACGCCAAGACCGGCTCCACCGGCGGCGGCCGCGGCAGCGGCGAACCGCCGGCCGAGCGCAGCGGCAACTTCCGGGTGCACAAGCTGTACGGCCACCGGCACGCGCCGGAGATCAGCCAGGCCATCGCCGAGTTCACCGGCGCCACCATGGACCTGCGGTTCTCCACCCACAGCCTCGACGTGGCGCGCGGCATCATGGTCACCGCCTACACCGACCTGCTCCCCGGGGTCTCGCCGCTCGACGTCAAGCGGGCCTACGCCAAGGCGTACGTCGGCAAGCCGTTCGTACGGGTCAGGACCGCGCCGAAGGCGCCGCAGGACTTCCCGATGCTGAAGGCCGTCGTCGGCTCCAACGTCGCCGAGGTCGCCATCGCCGTCCGCGACGGGCAGTGCGTCGCCGTCGCCGCGCTCGACAACCTCGTCAAGGGCGCCGCCGGCCAGGCCATCCAGGCCATGAACCTGATCTGCGGCTTCGCCGAGACCGCGGGCCTGCCCACCACGGCGGTGTCGCCGTGACCAGGCCCCTGTACGTGATCAAGGCCGGCAGCGCCACCCTCGACCTCGGCACCGTCCACCAGGAGCTCGCGCTCCTGGTGGCCCGCGGCGCCCGGGTGCTCCTGGTGGCCGGCGGGGCGACCGGCATCGAGCGGCACTACCGCGCGACCGGCCGCCCGATGCCCCGGCTGCGCCTCGCCAACGGCGACGAGGTCCGCTACTGCCCGCCGGAGGAGATGCGGCACCTGGTCGACGCGTACGAGCAGGTCACCCTGCCCGCCGTCGAGCAGGCCCTGGCCGCCCTCGGCCTGCGGGTCTTCACCTCCGTCGCGGCCCGCAACCGGCTCGTCAGCGGCCGCGCCAACCGGCCCCTGAAGGCCGTCAGCGCCGAGGGCCGGCCGGTGATCGTCCGCGACCACCGGGCCGGCGTCCCCTCGGACGTCGACACCGCCCGGCTGACCACGCTCCTCGACGCCTACGACGTCGTCTGCGTCTCCCCGCCGGTGCACGACGAGGCCGGCGGCGCCCCGCTGAACGTGGACGCCGACGTGCTCGCCGCCGCCCTCAGCAACGCCCTCGACGCCGACCACCTGCGCCTGGTCACCGGCAGCGCCGGACTCCTCACCGACCCCGAGGACCCCGCCTCCACCCTGCCCAACGCCTACCCCGGCGACGGCGCCCGGTACGCCGGCGGCAGGATGCGGCAGAAGGTGCGGGCCGCCGAGATGGCCCTCGCCGGCAGCGCCGACGTCGCCATCACCGGCCCGCACACCATGGCCGCACCGGACAAGTGGACCCGCTTCTGGCGCACCCGCGAGCCGGGCGCCGACCTCGGGCTGCTCACCAAGGTCGTCTCGGTGCCCTCGGTCTCCGGCGACGAGGCCGAACTCGCCGTCTACCTGGCCGACTGGTGCCGGGAGCGGGGCATCGACGCGGAGGTCGACGCCGCCGGCAACCTCGTCGCGACCCGCGGCGACGGCCCCCGCCGGATGCTGCTCCTCGGCCACCTCGACACGGTGCCGCACCGCTGGCCCGCCGAGTGGCGCGGCGAGGAGCTGTGGGGCCGGGGCAGCGTGGACGCCAAGGGCAGCCTCGCCAACTTCCTGGAGGTCCTCGCCCACGCGGACATCCCCGAGGACGGGCAGCTGCGCGTCGTCGGCGCCGTCGAGGAGGAGGTGTCCTCCTCCAAGGGCGCCTTCCACGCCCGCGACCACTACCCCGCCGACGCCGTCGTCATCGGCGAGCCCAGTGGCGCGGAGACCCTGACGCTCGGCTACTTCGGCCTGTTCAAGCTGCGCGTCACCGCCTCGGTGACCAGCGGCCACTCGGCCGGCATGGACGCCGTCTCCGCGCCCGACCTCCTGACGGACGTCCTCGACGACATCCGTACGGCGGTCCTCAAGGAGGCGTCCGACGCGCTCAGCGCCGTCATCGACATCCGCTGCGAGACCGGACGCGCCCGCCACCGGGCCGTCGGGATCCTCAACTTCCGGATCCCGCCCTCGGCCGACCTGGAGGCGCTGCGCGCCGCCGCCCTCGGCGCCGCCGCCGGCCGCGACGGCGTGGAGGCGGAGATCCTGCGGGCCACCCCCGGTCACGCGGGCGGCCGGTCCGGCGCGCTCGTCAAGGTCTTCACCCGCGCCTTCGCGCAGGCCGGCATCCGGCCGCGGTTCGTGGTGAAGAAGGGCACCTCCGACATGAACACCCTGGCCACGACCTGGAAGGACGTCCCCATGGTGGCGTACGGCCCGGGCGACTCGGCCCTCGACCACACCGACGAGGAGCGGATCGGCAGCATGGAGTACCGCACCGCCCGCTCGGTCCTCGCGGACGCCGTGAACCGCTGGTTCGCCCTCGGCGAGGGGAGCGCCCGATGACCACCGTGCACGACGCCCCGACGCACGCGGCCACCGCCACCGGCGCCCCGACGCACGCCGTCGCCCCGGCGCACGCGGCCACCGCCACCGGCGCCCCGGCCACTGCTACCGCCACCCCGGCCGTCGACGACGCCACGCTCGCCCTGCTCGCCGAGCGGGCCAGGGAGGCGCGGCGGCTCGTCGTCGACATGGCCGCGAGCCCGCGCGGCTGCCACCTCGGCGGCAGCCTGTCCGTCCTGGACATCCTGATCGCCGTCCTGCACCGGGCCGCCCGCGGCGACGGCACCGAGGTGGTGCTCAGCAAGGGCCACGCCGCCGCAGGACTGTACGCCGCGCTGCACGTCAGCGGCGTCCTGCCGGAGAACCCGGCCCCGCTGTACGGCCTCGCCGGGCACCCGTACACCGGGCACCCCGGGCCGAAGGTCCCCGGCGTCCGCTTCCCCACCGGCAGCCTCGGCCACGGCGTGCCGTACGCGGCCGGCTGGGCCCTGGCCCGCCGGCTCGACCACCAGGGCGGCCTCGGGATCGCGGTCGCCGGCGACGGCGAACTCCAGGAGGGCCTGGTCTGGGAGACCGTCCAGGTCGCCGCCGCCCAGCGGCTCGGCAACTTCGTCCTCGTCGTGGACCGCAACGGCGGCCAGAACGACGGGCTCGTCGCGGACATCTCCCCGCTGCCCCGGCTGGCCGAGCGCTTCGACGCCTTCGGCTTCGACACGGTCACCGTCGACGGGCACGACCTCGCCGCCCTGACCGAGGTGTTCGCCGGCGACCGCGCGGGCACCGACCGGCCGCTCGCCGTGCTCGCCGACACCGTCAAGGGCAAGGGCGTCCGCGCCGTCGAGGGCAAGGCCGCCTCGCACTACGTGACGATCGACGCGGCCCGCGCCGCGCAGTGGAAGCGAGCCATCCGATGACCCCGACGACGACCCTCGCGCCTCCGCCCGCCGCCCTGAGCGGACGGGACGCCTACCGCGCCGAGCTCACCGAACTCGCCGCCCTCGACCCCCGCATCGTCTGCCTCGAAGCGGACCTCGGCGGCAAGAACCACCCCTTCCAGCTCGCCCACCCTGACCGCTTCTTCAACCTCGGCATCGCCGAGGGCGCCATGATCGACATGGCGACCGGGCTCGCCGCCGCCGGCTACCGCCCCTTCGTCTCCACCTTCGCGCCCTTCGCCGCGCTGCGCGCCGCCGAGAGCCTCAAGCTGACGCTGGGCTACCTGAACGCCGGCGTCACCGTCGTCGCCCCGTACGCGGGAGTGTCCGGCGCCTGGTTCGGCACCACCCACCACTGCCTGGAGGACCTCGCGGTCCTGCGCAGCATCCCCGGCGTCGCCGTCGCCGCCCCGTACGGCGAGGCCGAGACCCGCGCCGTGGTCCGCGAGGCGGCCCTCACCGGCACGCCCACCTACATCCGTACCGGCCGCAACGCCGCCTACACCTCCCTCCCGGGGGCCGGTGAGGACGGCGGCCTCCCGCCCGTCGTGTGGGAGGCCCGGGGCGACGCCGACACGCCCTGCCTGGTCTCCGTCGGCGAGGAGGGCACCCGCCTCGCCCTGGCCGCGCGGCAGCGGCGCCCCGAGCTCGCCCACGCCCACCTGGTCCACCTCGACCACCCGCGGCTCGCCCGCTCCGCCGCCGAACTGGCCGGCCTGCACCGCCGGTTCGTGGTCGTCGAGGAGCACCGCGCCGAGGGCGGCGCCGCCGAGGCGCTGGCGCTGCTGCTGCCCGGCAGCGAGGTCGTCGGCGTCAACGCCGGCCACGACTGGCCCTACGAGGGCGGCGACCACCACGAGGTCCTCGCCCGGCTCGGCCTCGACGCCGACGCCGTCCTCGCGGCGGCCGCACCGCACCGCCCCACCCCCTGAAACGCGCCCACCACCCCACGTAACCCAGGAGTTCCGCCATGCACATCCTGATGATCGAGTGCAACCCGAACGGCGTCCAGGGCATCGCCAACGCCCTGGAGCTGGGCCACGACGTCACCCTCGTCTCCGCCGACCCCGACTTCTACCTGGCCGCCTCGCCGCTCGCGAAGGACGCCTTCGAGCACCCCCGCTGCCAGGTCGTGAAGAGCGCGCAGGCGTTCTCCATCGACGAGCTGGAGCGGCTCGCCAAGGAGATCCACGCGGCCAACCCGGTGCACGGCGTCACCACCTACAGCGAGTACCACACGGTGCACACGGCGACCGTCGCCCGCTCCCTCGGCCTTCCCGGCATGAGCGTCGAAGGCGCCCTCAACGCCCGCCACAAGCACCGCACCCGCCTCACCCTGGACGGCACCGGCGTCCGCCAGCCGCGCTTCGCGCACGTCGACGACCCGGCGAAGGTCGAGGCCGCCGTCCGCGAGGTCGGCTTCCCCTGCGTGGTCAAGCCGTCCGACGGCACCGCCAGCCTCCACGTCCTCCACCTCAAGGACGAGCAGGACCTGCGGGACTACCTCGCCGAGCTGGCGCGGGTCACCGACTACGGGCGCGGCGTCGTCCGGATCCCCGACATCCTCATCGAGGAGTTCGTCGAGGGCGAGCTGATCTCCGTGGAGTCCTGCGTCCTTGCCGGCGGCGAGGTCGTCAACCTGGGCCTCACCGACCGCCCGTTGAGCGGCTTCCCGCACTTCATCGAGATGGGCGCCACCTACTTCCAGGGCCACCCGCTCCAGGACGAGCTGTTCGCCATGACGACGAAGGTCCTCGACGAGCTGGGCGTGGACTTCGGCTTCATCCACACCGAGTTCCTCCTCGGCGCGGACGGCCCGGTGCTCTGCGAGGTCAACGGGCGGCTCATCGGCGGCATCGTCCCGACCCTGATGAAGATCTCCTCCGGCGTCGACGCCTACCTGGAGGTCATCCGGCAGGCCCTCGGCGAGCGCCCCGAGCTCCCCTTCCCCGGCGCCACCACGGCCGGCGGCCACTGGTTCGGCGCCCCCGTCGCCGGCACCGTCGAGTCGATCGGCTTCGACGGCCTCACCGGCCTCCCCGGCTTCCACAGCGCCCAGGCGTACAAGAAGCCCGGCACCGCCGTCGACCGGCTCGCCAAGAGCAACTTCGACTGGATCGGCCACCTGATCTTCACCGGTCAGGACCGCGAGCAGGTCAACGAGCGCTGCGAGGAGGCCCTGGGCCGGATCGAGCTGCGCATGGGCGTCGAGGTCGCCCGGTGAGCCCGGCTCCGATCCGGCGTGAGGCGGGGACCCTCACCGTCCAGGGGGTCGCGGTCCCCCTCCTCGACGACGAGGCGCTGTACGACGTGACGGCCGAGGACGGCGTGTTCACCGCCTTCGTCCCGGCCGGCCGCCGCACCGGCTCGGAGCCCGAGCTGTGGCCCGGCTACACCGAGACCCACGCCCACGTCTCGCTCCCCGCCAACTGGGACGACTCGGTCGACGACCCCCGGATCGTCGCCCTCCAGTACCTCTACCACGGGGTCACCCACGTCGTGGACATGTTCGGCTTCCCGCTGGTGGACGACGCCTGGCGGGCCGGCCGGGAGGCGTCCCCGTGGCCGTACCCGGAGCTCGTCCACTGCGGGTACGCGGTGACGGCGATGACCGACGCGGCCGGGCGCAACGGCCACGGCGTGGAGTTCCCCGCGCCGGTCCACATGCTCGCCGTGGAGGCCGACCTGGAGCACGCGCTCCGCTCCAACGCCGAGCGCGGCGGCACCTTCCTCAAGGTCATGTTCACCGACGGCACCGAGCAGCCGGGCAGCCCGGTCCGCTTCTCCCGCTTCTCCGAGCGGGTGCTGCGGTTCACCGCCCGGATCGCCGCCGAGCGCGGGGTGACCGCCGTCGTCGACTGCAACACCCTGGAGGAGACCCGCTTCGCCTACGAGTGCGGCTTCCGGCTCTTCGCCCACACCGTGCGCGACCGCACCCTCGACGACGCCGACTGGAAGGAACTGGACAGCGCCCGCTTCGTCTCCACGCTCGCCGGACTCCGGTCGATGATCATGACGCGGGAGGAGTTCCTCGCCGAGTACGGCCGGGAGGGCTTCCTCGACACCCAGGACCCCCACAACCTGGAGTTCGTCCACACCGTCGAGCAGCCCTTCGGCATCGAGTACGGCTGCCAGGAGACCCGTACGGCCGCCCTCGCCGACATGCGCCGCAACGCCCTCGCGGCGCTGCGCCGGGGCGAGCTCCTCATCGGCACCGACTCCGGCAACCTCGGCGCCTACCACGGCTACTCGTTCCTCAGCGAGCTCGCCCTGCTCGCCGGGGACGACGAGGGGCTCACCGAGGAGCTGCGCCGGCAGGCCACCGTCACCGGCCGCCGCCACTTCGACGAGCTGAGCGGCGTCGCCCACCGGCCGCCGCTGCGGGCCGGCGCCCCCGCCACCTTCAACCTCCACACCCCCGGCGGCGCGCTGTCGGACCTGCCCCTGGCCACCGTCGTGCACGGCGTGCCGATCGACCGGGCCGCCCTCGCCCGCACCATCTCCGAGCTCCGCTCGGCCCCTTCGAACGGAAAGGCAAGCCTGTGACCAGCGAGCGCAGAAGCGCCCTCTTCGGGCTCAACGCGGGAATCTTCCTCGCCCACATCGGGAACTTCATCTGGTTCCCCATCCTGGTGGCCTCGCTCGGCGACAGCGACAGCGGCTTCTGGGCCGGCGTCGTCATGTGTATGACGTACGTCGGACGACTGGCCGCGACCTTCTCCTACGAGGGCTTCTCCGACCGGCTCGGCATCCGCGGCGCGGTCTTCGTCGGGACCGGTCTCGAGGCGGTCTCGCTGGGCCTGATGGGCTTCACCAGCGGCGTCGCCGTCTACAGCCTGCTGGCGCTGTTCATCGGCTTCGGCTCGGGCACGGCCTTCCCCGGCCTGAAGAACATCCTCGTGTCCTACCCGGAGGACGAGCGCGCCAAGGCGTTCTCCACCTTCCAGATGTCGGCGCAGGTCGGCCTGTTCGGCGGCGCGCTCGCCGGCGGACTGCTCCTCGGCATGGACCTGCGGGTCGTGTTCACCGCCGTCTTCGTGCTCTTCCTCGGCTTCTGCCTGTCGGCCTCCCTCTTCATCCCCCGCGACGGCTTCCAGGCCGACGGCACCGCCGCCCCGCGCAAGGACGCCGGCGCCGAGCGGGCGCCGCTGTTCAGCCTGGCCGGGATCAAGTCCGTCGAGGTCGGCGGCGCCACCCGCTACTTCCTGCTGTCGGCGGCGTTCTGGTTCCTCTCCCTGTGCTTCGTCGTCGGCATCCCGCTCCACATGGGGAAGTTCGTGCCGCAGTGGGCGCCGTCCGCCCCGTTCTGGATCACCGGTCTCAGCCTGCTCGTCCTCCAGTACCCGGTCTTCAAGCTGGCGATCAAGCACCTGCGCCCCGGCGTCGTCATGGGCATCGGCCTGACCGCCATGGCGGCCGCCTTCGTCCTCTTCGGCTCCGCCCCCGCCGCGCTGTGGGCCGTCGCCGCCGGCTGCTTCGTGGTCGTCTTCGGCGAGATCCTCTTCGTGCCGTCCTTCGACATGTGGGTCTCCCGCAAGGTGCCCGAGCAGCAGCTCGCCCGCGCCATGGGCGCCATGCACTTCTTCCGGAGCGCCGGGAACATGGCCGGCGCGCTCCTCGCGGGCGTCATGTTCGACGTGTCGGTCTCCGCCGACCTGCCGGGCGCGAACTGGTACGTCGCCGCCGCGGTGGCCGCGCTCTGCGCCGTGATCTGCTTCGCCGGCCGCGACCAGGACCGCTCCGGCGCGGACGCCGGCGAGGACGCGGAGTCGCCGGCCGAGCCGGTCACGGCCTGACCCCCTCCGGACGGAAGAGAGAGGCGAGACAGATGGCTGAGATCTGCGTCATCGGAGGCACCCGTTTCTTCGGGAAGCTCCTGGTGCGGCGGCTGCTCGACGAGGGCCACCGGGTCACCCTGGTCACCCGGGGCCGGACCGCCGACCCGTTCGGCCCGGCCGTGCGGCGCCTGACCGCCGACGTCGGCCGGCCGGGCGAGCTGGCCGCCGCGGTGGCCGGCGAGCGGTTCGACGCCGTGGTCCACCAGGCGTGCTACACCCCGGCCGCCGCGCTGGACGCCTGTACGGCCTTCGGCGAGCGCGCCGGCCGGTTCGTGCTCACCAGCAGCATGGAGGTGTACAACACCGACACCTTCCGGCACCGGACCCCGGCGCCGCCCCTGAGCGCCTTCGCCCGCGAGGACGAACTCCGGCCGGAGGAGTACGCCTACGACACGGACCTCCCGTGGCACGACCTCGACTTCGTGGGCCGCAACTACGGCGAGGGCAAGCGGCAGGCCGAAGCAGCCCTGGTGCGAAACGCGGAGGTGCCCGTCACCGTCGCCCGGGTCGCCCATGTCCTCGCCGCCACCGACGACTTCACCGGGCGGCTGCGGTTCCACCTCGACCGCGCCCGCGCCGGGGAGCCGGTCACGGCGCACGCCCGGCCGGGCCGTACGTCCCTGGTGCACGCCCCGGACGTCGCCGGGTTCCTCGCCCGCGCCGCCACCACCGGCCTCCCCGGCGTGGTCAACGTGGCCTCCCCGGACACGGCGGACGTCTACGACGTGTGCGCCGCCGTGGAGCGGGCCACCGGGAAGGCGACCACCGTCGTGGAGAAGGACGACCCGGCCGGCGACCCGGCGCTCTCGCCGTACTCCTGCCCGGCCGACTTCGGCATGGACGCGGGACGGGCGCTCGCGCTCGGCGTCGACCTCGCGCCGATCGCCCGCTGGCTCCCGGAGATCGCCAGGATCGCCGCCGAGACGGAGAAGACGGAGAAGACGGAGGAGTCGGCCTGATGCCCACCCCGACCGATCCCCCGACTCCCGCGGAGGAGGCCCCCCGCGTGTTCGACCTGATCGTCATCGTCCGTGTCCCCGACCCGGCCGACGCCGAGCCCGTGGCCGACGCGCTCCGGCGCATGCGCCCGCTGTGCCTCGCCGAGGACGGCTGCGCCGGCTGGGAGGCGTACCGGTCCGACGCCGACCCGCTCCGCTTCGTGCTCGTCGAGCGCTGGGCGAGCCGCGCCCACTGGGAGGCGCACGGCGAGGGAGCGGCCATCCAGGAGATCTACCTCCCCGAGATCCTGCCGCGCGTCGAGCGCGAGGTGCACCCGAGCACCCCCCTGACCACCATCCCCACCACAGGAAAGAGCACACGATGAACGCACGGCCCCGCATCGCCGTCGTCGGAGGCCGTCCCGCCCCCGTCCACGGAGCCAGGGAACTCGGCATCGACGTCACGCTGGTCCACACCGAGGGACAGTTCGACCGCGCCGAGGCGGAAGCGCACTGCGTCTCCATCCTGACCTGCGACATCACCGACACGGCCGCGCTCTTGGAGCTGCTCGGGCCGCTCCACGAGGCCGAGCCGTTCGACCGGATCCTCACCACCACCGAGCTGTCCGCGGTGCCGGTCGGCGAGGTCAACGAGAAGCTCGGCCTGCCCGGCACACCGCCGGAGGTGTCCCGGATCATCCAGGACAAGGCCCTCACCCGGCAGGCGCTGGACCGGCACGGGCTGAGCCCGGTGCGGCACCGGCGCGTCCACAGCGCCGCCGAGGCGGTCGCGTTCCTGGAGGAGGTCGGCGACCGGGTCGTGCTGAAGCCCGGCCAGGGCGCGGGCAGCCTGCACATCAACGTGGTCGGCGACGCGGAGGGTGCCACCCGCGCCTTCCGGGAGATCGAGGAGTTCGGGTACGGCGGCGTCCTGGCCGAGGAGTACCTCCAGGGCCCGGTGGTCAGCGTCGAGGCGTTCTCCCACCAGGGCCGCCATGTGGTGCTGGGCGTCAGCGAGTACCGGGTGAACGAGCACTTCGTCGAGTGGGAGTGCAGCGTCCCCAGCGACGCGGCGCGGCCGGACCTGGCGGAGCTCCACGAGCTCACCGCCGGCGTGCTGGACGCCGTCGGCCTCACCGACGGCCCCTCGCACAGCGAGTTCGTCCTCACCCCGGCGGGCCCGCGTCTCCTGGAGACCCACAACCGCCTGTCGGGCGCCGGCATCCCGGAGATGGTGCACCGGGCCACCGGCTGGGACCCGGCCCGGCTGTTCATGACGGTCCCGCTGGGCATCGACCGGCTGCCCGAGACGGCGCCGGAGCCGCTGCGGGGCGCGGCGATCCGCTTCCTGGACGCGGCCCCCGGCCGGATCACGGCGATCAGCGGCATCGACGACCTGCCCGTCCCCGTCCGCCGGGTCCCGGCCGGCGAACGCGCCCCCCACATGATCCCGTACCTCAAGGACTTCGCCGACGTGGACGCCGGAGCGGTGATCGGCAAGCACGTGGGTGACGAGGTGTCGGCGATGGACTCCCTGCTCTCCTCCGACCGGGGCTATGTCTTCGCCACCGCCCCCACCCGCGAGGCGGCCGTCCAGCGCTGCGCGTCCCTGGCGGACGCCCTCGTGTTTCACGTGAAACCGTCCTGACCGCCGATCAGTCACCCGCCCTTCCCACTGGATAGATCGATCGTTCTAGCTTGCGACGGACGCGAACAGGGTGTTAGCTTCCCGCTTGCTAGAACGTTCTTTTTAGCGACTCCCGTTGGGCAAGGAGCGGACAATGGAACACAAGCGGATCACCGTCAACGGCCTGGACCTGGCCTACGTCGAAGCGGGAGAGGGCCCGCTCGCGCTGATGCTGCACGGCTTCGACACGCCCCACCTGTACCGGTACCTCATGCCCGCGCTGGCCGAGGCGGGCTACCACGCCGTGGTCCCCACCATGCGCGGATTCGCCCCCTCCCAGGTGCCTCCGGACGGCAGCATGCGCCTCCCCGACCTGATCGCCGACGCCAACGCCCTGCACGAGGCGCTCGGCGGCGGCTCCGACGCCATCCTGATCGGACACGACTGGGGCGGCTTCACCACCTGGGGCGCCGCGGCCGCCGCACCCGAGCGCTGGGCCAAGGTCGTCGTCAACGACGTCCCGCCGCTGCGCTTCTACGACCGCGACAGCGCGGACCCCGCCAGGATCGAGCGGTACGTCCACTTCTACTTCTTCCAGATGGCGGTGGCCGACCGGCTCGTCGCGGCCGACGACCTCGCCTACCTCGACTGGCTCTGGGAGCACTGGACCGGCACCGTCCCCGGCTACGACTCCACCGAGGACCGCAAGGCGATGAAGGCGGGCCTCGACACACCCGAGAGGCTCCACCTGGGCCTGGAGCTCTACCGTCAGAACTTCCCGGCCGCCACCTTCGGCACCCCGGACTGGGACATGGCCCGCGTACTGGACGAGCTGCCCACCCAGCCCACCCTCTACCTCCACGGAACCGAGGACCCCGTGGTCGACGCGTCGACCCTCGCCGAGATTATCGCCCTGCTCCCGCCGGGCTCCGACGGAGCGATGATCGAAGGCGCCGGCCACTTCCTCCTCTCCGAAAAGCCGGAGGAGGTGAACCGCCACATCCTCACCTTCCTGTCCCGCTGACCCGTGACCCGGCCGGGAGGAGCGGTCTCCGGGTGCCGTACCCCCTCCCGGGGGAATCATCGGCAGCCGTTCACCCGTGAGAGTGGTCGCCGCGCCCGACCAAGATCGCCGTCTGGAACGTTGGTCGCCGAGGCCGCGCCACCCCGGCGGCGGCACGGGATGCGAGCGACAGGGAGAGCCGTGTACGAGTGGCTGCGGGACACGCTGGTGGAGAAGCTCAGGCTGCCGGAGGACGTCGTGACCCCCGAGGCGACGGTGGACGCCGCGGGTCTCGACTCCCTGGCCGTGACCGAACTCAGCATGATCGTCCAGGAGGAGTTCGGCGTCGCGGTCGACGAGGACGAACTCGCCGCGTGCGCCACGGTCGGCGAGGTGGCGGCCCTGCTCGACCGGCGCTGTCCGCAGTCCGCCGCCCGGTGACCGCCGCGCGGAACGCCGGGGCACCGGCGGCGGTGCTGTGCGGCCTGGGCACCTGGCTGCCCTCCACGGTGGTGCCCAACGACGCCATCGCGGAGCGGCTGGGCGTCACGGACGACTGGATCCACCGGCGCACGGGCGTGCGCGGCAGGCACCGGGTGGACCCCGGGGAGGCGACCGTCGCCATGGCCGTGGAGGCCGGGACGCGGGCCCTGAAGTCACAGGGGCACGGCCAGGCCGACGCCGTATTGCTGGCGACGGCCACGCCCGACCGGCTGATCCCCTCGTGCGCGCCCGAGATCGCCTCCCGCCTCGGCCTGACGGGCGTGGCCGCGCTCGACCTCAACGCGGCGTGCTCCGGGTTCGTGTACGCCCTGTCGGTGGCCGCGGGCCAGATCGCCACCGGAACCGCGGAACGGGTCCTGGTGATCGGGGCGGACACGATGTCCTCCGTCGTCGACCCGGAGGACCGGACCACCGCCGCGATCTTCGGCGACGGCGCGGGAGCGGTCGTGCTCCGGGCGGGGCACGCCGACGAGCCGGGAGCCCTCGGGCCGTTCGTGCTGGGCAGCGACGGAACCGGCGCGGACCTGCTGGCCACCGAGGGAGGAGGCTCGCGGACACGGCACGGCCGTACGGACGAGGAACCGCGCCCGTACCTGCAGATGGAAGGACGGCAGGTGTTCCGGCACGCGGTCGACCGCATGGGAGGGGCGATCCGCGAGGCCGCCGACCGGCGCGGCTGGGGCCTGCCCGCCGTCGACCGCGTGGCGATCCACCAGGCGAACGCCCGCATCGCGCAGGCCCTGTCGACCAGCCTCGCCGTGCCCGGGGACCGGTGGCTGTCGAACATCGAGCACGTCGCCAACACGTCCTCGGCGTCCGTCCCGCTGCTCCTCGACCACTCGGTCCGGAACGGTTCCCTGGCACCGGGCCGGAGCCTGGTGATCGCGGCGTTCGGCGCCGGCCTGACCTGGGGGGCCACCACCGTCGTATGGCCCGAACTGACCCCGGGTGAATGAGAGGGCGGACATGACGCGTACGACCGCCGCCTCCTCCGCCTCTGACTCCGCCCCTGTCTCTTCCTCCTTCTATCCGGCGCTCGACCGGACGATCCGGGCGATGGACGAGTCCGTCCACTACCTCCACATCGGCGCGGTCATGGAGATGGGGGGCGTGCCCCCGCGTGCCGACGCGGTCCTCGACCACGTACGGCGGCGCCTTCCCCTGCTGCCGCCGCTGGCGGACTGCCACGACCACCTCGCCTCCCACGTGCGTGAACTCCCCGTGCCGGGCTGCCGGTCCGGTGACTGGACACGGGCCTACGACGCCCTGGTCAACAGTCCGGCGCCCGCGTGCGCGCAACGGCCGTGGGCGGTATGGCTGGTCCCCGCCGGGGACGGGGACGGGTATCTGCTGTGCTACCGCTCCCATCACGCGCTCCACGACGGGGTCAGCCTGATGCGGCTGATCCGCCTGCTGTTCGCGCGCACAGAGCCCGCCGTACCCTCAGTGCCCGTCCCGCCCGCGCCGGAACGGCACAAGGCGCCCCCCGCGCTCGGCGTGCGCGTCGGCGGGCGGCTGCGTACCGCGGCGGACTCCACCCGTCTGCTGGTGCGCGCGCCACGGCGTCCGCTGCTGCCCGGCGGGCCCGACGGCCGGCGGGTGCTCACGTCGGCCGTCGTGCCCGTCGCACGGCTGCGCGCGGCGGCGCGGGCGCTGGAGTGCTCGGTCCTGGACGTCCACGTCGCCGCCCTGACCCGGGTCGCCGAAGAGGCCGACCCCACGGGCTGGACGGCGGAGGGCCGGCGGACCCGCGGCATCGTGCTCCCCGTCTCCCTGGACGCGGGCGGGGTGACCCCGTACGCCGGAAACCGTTTCGCCCCGGCCCTGGTCGACCTCCCGTGGGACCGGCGCGACCTCGGCGAACGCGCCGGAATCCTCGCCGGCCGCACCAGGCGGCTTCGGGATCCGGGGATCCGCTGGGCCATGGGACAGGCGATGGGGCGGCTCGGCGTCGCCGGTGTCGGGACGTTGTCCGGGCGGGTGTTCGCCCGCGCCGGCATGCAGACCACCGTCCTGGGCTGCACCGCGGACCTCGGCTTCGCGGGCCGGCGGGCCGAGCGTCTCACCAACCTGAACTGCCTTCCGGCGCCGTTCCCGTACCAGCCGGCGCTCACCCTGTGGCGTGACGAGGCGGTCTGCTCGTTCACGGCGGACACCGCGCTGCCCGCCGCCGAGAAACTGGCCGACCTGTGGCTCCGGGCGATCGACGTCCTGGCCCCGCCCGCCCCCTCCGCGAGCCCCGCGTGACGCGCCGGCCACCGCACCTCGTCTACGGCACCGTGCGCGCCGCCATGCGGGTGATCGCCCGCACCCACTGCCGTACGACGGTCACGGGCGCCGAGCACATCCCGGCCACCGGCCCCGTGCTCCTGGCCGGGAACCATCTGGCCGTCTGCGACACGCTCTTCCTCTTCGCCGCCGTCCCCCGCCGCGTCGTCATCCTCGGCAAGGAGGAGTACTTCACGCGGCCCGGCGCCAGGGGCAGGCTGCTGGCGCAGTATTACCGCCGCCTCGGCGTCCTGCCGGTCGACCGGTACGGCGGGCCTGCGGCCGCGCGCGACGTGCTGGACACCGGCCGGCGGGTCCTGGACGGCGGCGGCCTCCTCGCGCTGTACCCCGAGGGCACCCGCTCACCGGACGGCAGGCTCTACCGGGGCCGCCCGGGCGCCGCCGCCCTCGCCCTCGTCAGCGGTGTCCCCCTCGTCCCCTTCGGCATCAGCGGCACGGATCGCGTGCAGCCCGTCGGCACCAGGCGGCTGCGGTCCCACCCCGTCCGGATCCGCTTCGGACCGCCCCTGGCGCCCCCGGCGCCCGAGCGCCGTGCCGACGGCTTCCCGACGACGGCGGCGCTGCGGGAGACCACGCTCCGCCTCATGCGGCGGATCGCCGAGCTGTCCGGGCAGGAGTTCGTGGACCTGCCGGCCCCGCGCAAGGCGCCCCCGGTGTGGAGCTCATCCCACGAGCAGGGCTGACTCCGTCCGTTCCCCGACCTCGGTCCCCGCCCACGACACCACGCGCCAGCCGGCCGCCGGGGTGCCCTCCACCACGACGACACCGGTGTTGGGCACCTCGTTCTCCAGGGCGTATCCGACGCAGACGTTGTCGGTGCGGGCCGCGGCCCAGATCCGGATCGCCGTCCCGTGGGTCACCAGCGCGGCGACGTGGGCCCCGCAGGCCGCCGCCTCGGCCGTCACCGCGTCGAAGCGGCCGAGGAAGTCCCGCCCGTCGGACGCCCCCGGCATGGGTACGTCGGGGCGCCCGCAGGCCCACGCCGAGACGACCGCCGCGTACCTGCTGACGTCGTCGCCGGCCGTGCTCAGCTCCCAGACGCCCGCCTCCAGTTCCCGCAGCCCGGCACGCACGGCCGGTCGCAGGCCGAGGGCCGAGGACAGCGGCCCCGCCGTCTGCCGGGCCCGCGTGAGCGGCGAGACGAACACCGCCCCGATCGGCTCCTCCCGCAGTACGTCCACCAGCGCGTCGGCCTGCCGGTGCCCGAGCTCCGTCAAGGGCGCCCCGGGGGCCGCCGTATCGAGGGCACCCGCCAGGTTCGCGGCCGTCTGGCCATGACGGATCAGCAAGAGACGCATGCGTCCTCCCAGCACCATCGACCCCCATCAGGCCGCTCACCCCACCAACGCCACCCACGACACCCCACGTGGCGCCCCCTCCGGCGAATTCACCCGGAAGGCCCCGACGAACGCCCCGGAGCCGCTGCGGGGGCCACGTACCGGTCGCACCGTCCTGTCACACCGTCTTGATGCCGCCCCCGTCGACGACGTAGTCGGCGCCGGTCACGCTGGCCGCGCGGTCCGAGGCGAGGAACGCGACGACGGCGGCGACTTCGGCGGGCTCGACCATGCGCCCGGTGCTCATGCCCATCGCGGCGGGCACCCCGGCCAGGAAGTCGCGGTGGCCGACACCGCCGGCCTCCGCCAGACGGGCGCCGAAGCCGTCGGCGTCCTCCCACATGCCGGTGCGCGTCGGTCCGGGGGAGACGGTGTTCACGCGGACGCCCTGAGGCCCGAACTCCTCGGAGAGCGCCTTGCCGAACGCGTTGAGAGCCGCCTTCGCGGCGCCGTACTCGATGGGGCCCGTGCCGGGCAGACGCGCGCTCATCGACGAGACGTTCACCACCGAGCCGCGGCGTTCCAGAAGGCTCGGCAGCAGCCTGCGGGTGACCCGGACCGTGCCGAACAGGTTGACCTCGAAGCTGTGCGCCCACTGGGCGTCGCTGGTGGCGAGGAACCCGTTCAGGGTGAAATCGTCGCCGCCGCCGAGGTTGTTGACCAGCAGGTCCACACCGCCCAGCGCGGCGAGCGCCTGTGCCCCCAACTCCTCGGCGCCTTCCGGCGTGCTCAGGTCGGCCGCGACCGGGTGGGCGCCGATCTCCTTCAGCTCCGGCGTGATCGTCCGGGCCGCACCGACCACGCGCACGCCCTCGGCGACGAGCTGCCGGGCGATCGCGAGACCGACACCCCGGCTGGCCCCGGTGACGACCGCGGTCTTGCCGACGAGATCGAGTTCCATGTCCGACTCCCCACATGTTCTTGAATCAGAGGTACAAAACGAGTCCGCAAAAAGGCCCGCAGAAGAATCCGCGGAAAGGAAACAAAAAAAGAAGGCGGGCGCCGCCTACAGCGCCCCCATCGCCGCCTCCACGACCCGCCTCAGCTGCGCGTCGTCCTCGGCGGTCTTCGCCAGCACCCGCATGCCGATCACCGTCGCGAGCAACCAGGCGGCCACGGCCGCCGCGTCGCGGTCGGCGGCGATCTCGCCGGCCCGCTGGCCTTCCTCGACGGTGGCCCGGAACGCGCCCTCGGTCCGCGCGAACATCCCGCGCACCGTGTCGGCGGTCCCGGCGTCCGCCGTGGCCAGCTCGGCGGCGGTGTTCACCGCCATGCAGCCGCGCCGGTCCGGGTCGCCCAGGTCGAGGTGGACGAGAGCCTCCAGGGCTCCCCGCAGCCGGTCCCTCGCAGAACCGGGATGATCGAGCAGCGCCTCCAGCCACGCGGCCTGCGAGTCGCGGTAACGGGCCAACGCCCGCTCGAACAAGGCGTGCTTGCTGCCGAAGGCGTTGTACAGGCTGCCCTTGCCGATGCCGATCTCGTCCACGAGGTCCTGAGGCGTCGTCGCCGCGTACCCCTTCCGCCAGAACACGCCCATCGCGCGCTCCACCGCGACGTCCGGATCGAACTGCTTCGGCCTGCCCATGGCGTCACCGTAGCAGGGTTATTGACCTTGAGGTACAAAAACTCCGAGGGAGCACAGGGTCCGACCACGACCGCCCGCCCGGGCGGAGGGTCTCAAGCCGTGTCGGGGGGCGTGTCGGACTCGGCGGCGCGGCGGTACTCCGCGTTGATGCGGCGGGCTTCTTCGAGCTGGTCCTCGAGGATGATGATGCGGCAGGCGGCCTCGATCGGGGTGCCCTGGTCGACGAGTTCGCGGGCGCGGGCGGCGATGCGCAGCTGGTAGCGGGAGTAGCGGCGGTGGCCGCCCTCGGAGCGCAGGGGTGTGATCAGGCGGGCTTCGCCGATGGCGCGGAGGAAGCCCTGGGTGGCGCCGATCATCTCGGCGGCCCTGCCCATGGTGTAGGCGGGGTAGTCGTCGTCGTCGAAACGGTCGTACGAGTTGTCTGCTGTCATTCGCACCTCTCCCTGAAACGCAGAGAGGGCCCTGGTGCCAGTACTGGCACCAGGGCCCTGAAGGAACTACTACACCACCTGCCGGCCCTGATGAAACGCCGGCCTTCTGTGTCCGCCCGCCCGGCCCGAGTGCTGCCGGGTGTGCGGGGATCGCGGTTGCTCGACCGGAGACCACCTCGCTATCGATGTCCTGCGGATACTGCGGGGGTACCGCTCGTGGAGGCCCCTGATCACCGCGGGCCGCCCAGTCCGGCCGTCAGTTCCGTCACCGTCCTGCGAAAGCCCTGGCTTCGGAACTCCACCGCCGCACTGTCCTGCTCACTGCGACTACCTGTACTGCTTGCCGGCAGTTCGTCTCTGCCAGGCCCTTCTGTCTCTCCGGGTTACGAGAGAAAACATAGCTCGACCGCACATCGATGTCTACTGTGGCCGCAGTAGATTTTCCTGCTCGCGGGGAGGAGACAAGAGGAGACGAGAGGAAGCGGGGGAAGTCGCGCCGGACCGGCGACGGATCTCCGGGCCGCGCCGGCCGCGCGGGCCGCCCTCTCTCGGCAGGACGACCGGCGGGCGGCGTGGAGGGACTCGTAGGATCGCCCTCATGTCGAAGATTGACGAGCTGCTTGTCTACGTCGCCCGGCTGGTGGAGTCCGGCCGGAGCAACCAGATGTCCCTGACCGTCGTCATCGGGGGCGCTGTCATCACGGGTCGGCTGGCACCCGAGGCGGTGTGGCGACAGCGGGTCTCGGAGGTCCTGGCGGACTCCGACCGGCTGGCCGAGTTCTCCGTCGCCTTCGCCGCCGGGGGCGGGGACGAACAGCCCACGCACCTGCACTTCCACATGGCCCGGATCCTCCAGGGCACGACGGCGATCCCGGAGACGGGAGGCATGTACCGCGTCTCGATCGCGGACGTCAGCGCCTGGACGATCGGCGACGTCACGTACTCCGATCACTGACCTCGCGCGGTAGGACCCGCGGGGGCGGGCCCACGCGGATACGGGAGAGGGCCCGACCGGCGGGGCCGGCGCCGCCTCTGCGGCGTCGGCCGGGTGCCGGTCGGGCCCTCTCGGTGCCCGGTCGTCGGTTCGTGTCCGCCCGTGGGTCGCGGACCGGGGTCAGGCCGCCGGGGCGCCGAGCGCCGCGGAGGCGCCCCGGAAGGGGTCGGTGCTCCGGGGGAGCTCGCGGCAGGTGAAGCCGAGTTTGGTCATGGCGAGGACGACCTCGCGGGCGGTGAAGTCGCGCCGGTCCTGACCGGTGATGACCTGGCCGACCTGCTTGACGGGGTAGGCGCGGCGCCCGATGATCACGGACTCGCCGGTGATCTCCTCGGGTTTGACGCCGCTCATGGCGTCCAGGACGCCGGTCTTGGTGAGCTCGAAGGGGAAGCGGGCGATGACGCAGCGCATGGTGCCTCACAGGGAGAGGAAGGAAGGTGGTCCCGGCGTCGCGGGGAGGTCCACGTGACGGCCGGGGTCGGCGCGGGGGTGCGGGGTCTCGTCCCGCCCGCCCGTGACAGCCGGTGCGGGGCTCGGCGGGGAGCCGGGCCCGTCAGGGCGTCACAGGGGCCGCCGGGCGTCGGGAAGGTCGCGCAGCCGGAGCCGGTCCGTGTAGGCGGCGCTGTCGCGGACGGTCGTGAGCTGGGCGCGGGTGACGAGGCCGGTGCGCTGATCGTCGTTGTCGCAGACGAGCAGGTGCCCGGTGCGGGCGCCGGCCATGACGGCCAGGGCCACCTCCACGGTCATGTCGTCCCACACCTGCGGTCCGGCGGTGTCCACGGCGTCGGTGCCCGTCGGACGTGCCGTTCGGATCGCGCCGGAGGAAGCGGGACGACCGCCCCTTCCCGTTTCGGCGGGGGAGTCGTGCGCGGGGCCGCCGTTGCGGCGGTTGCGGGAGGAGCGGCCGTCCGTGCGTGTGGGGTTCATTCAGAACCTTCCTTGATGCGGCGCCCGGCGACGATTCCGGCAGCGAACGAAAGCGCTCGAAATCGCCGGAACGGTCGAAGCGAATAAGGAATCAGGCGATGTGGATCCAGGGGAGGAATGGTCGATGCTGATCGATGCGGTGGATCGGGTGAGGGCGCCGGTCGCGGTGCAGGGGCGCGGGAAAACCCCGGGAAACGCGTGCGGCTGAGGCCCGCACCCCGAAGGATGCGGGCCCCAGCCGCGTACGGCGCGTCAGCGTCAGGCGGGAACGATGTTCTCCGCCGTCGGGCCCTTCTGGCCCTGCGCGATGTCGAAGGAGACCTTCTGCCCCTCCTGGAGCTCGCGGAAGCCCTGGGCGGCGATGTTCGAGTAGTGGGCGAACACGTCGGGTCCGCCGCCCTCCTGCTCGATGAAGCCGAATCCCTTTTCCGCGTTGAACCACTTCACGGTGCCGGCAGCCATGTCATATCTCCTTCGGGCAGTGCAGCGGAATCCGCGCTTTACGGACGCCGTGTCGCCGCGATGATTCCCTGCCCGGAAGAAGACCGGAATGCGAAACGCTTCCGCGCGGCCTGCGACCGCCGAAGCGTGCGAAATTTCGGGTACCAAAACTGCAACTGATTCGACAGTAGCACGCCGAAGCCGTCCGGGTGCGTTCCGAATTTTCTCGCGCGGGGCGTCGGAAGAATTTCTCTCCGCAGTATCGATGAGAATCTCCACTGGCGGTGACAGGTAATTGTCCAGACAGCGACGAAGGCCCTGGTAGCTGACCAGGGCCTTCGTTCAAGAGCGGATGACGAGAATCGAACCCGCGCCACAAGCTGGGGAATCACCCGGCACTTGGGCGTGGAAACACGCGTGGGGCCGTTTGGGACCCGAGTCCTTCATCGGCTGACCACTGCGGTGACCGTCGCGGGGGCTTCGGTGAACTCGGTCACGAGCTTGACGAAGGTGTCCTCCTGCTCGAAGAACATGACGTGGCCCGCGTCGATCTCGGCGTACGAACTGCCCGGGATCGCGGCGTGCAGCGCGCGGCTGTGCTCGACCGGGACCGTGATGTCCTGGGTGCCCCCGATCACCAGGGTGGGGGCCTCGATGCGGGGCAGCAGCGGCCGGATGTCCACCTGGAGGTCGTACGCGATGTGGCGCAGGGTGCCGGGCGTGGGCGGCATGTTGGGGATGAGGGCCTCGAACGCCTCGCGGCCGATGGAGTTCAGGAATCCGCGGCTGAAGCCGGTCATCGCCACGGCGCGACCGAAGGAGGCGGGGTCGGAGGTGCCGAGGCTCTGCCAGAGGGTGAAGAGGCTGCGCAGGTAGGCGTCGCTGTCGGTGTGGGCCCAGCCGGCAACCAGGATCAGCCGGCGCACCAGGTCGGGGCGGAGGGCCGCGACGGTGGCGGCGACGGTGGAGCCCATGGAGAAGCCCAGCAGGTCGACCGGCCCGTCCGCCGCGTCCTCGATGACGGCGATGACCTGCGCGGCCAGTCCTTCGGCGGTCAGCGGGGCGCCGTCGTCGACGGTGGCCTCCGTACCGGACAGGTCGGGGGTGATCACCGTGCGGTGCGGGGTGAACCGGGGAGTGGTCCGGCCCCAGTTGACGGCGGAGCCGGCCGATCCGGTGCCGTGGACCAGGACCAGGGCGGGGCCTGAGCCGGCCTTCTCGTAGTGGACCTGCGCGCCTTTGACATTGACGATGGCCATGGGGTGCTCCCGATCTCCCGTGTGTCGGCCGAGGCGTTCCTGCTCCGGCCCGACCAACAGTGCCGCCGCTTGGCGAGGGCCGGGAGAGACCTCCCTACCCTGGGATCGGCGGTCCCTGTCTGAGCCGCGGACCGTCCGGCAGGATGACTGTATGAAAATCGACCGTGAGGCCCTCTCCGATTTCCTGCGCCGCTCCCGCGACCGGGTACGGCCCCAGGACGCCGGCCTGCCGGTCGGCCCCCGGCGGCGTACGCCGGGCCTGCGCCGCGAGGAGGTCGCGCAGCTCGCGGGCATGTCTGCCGACTACTACATCCGCCTCGAACAGGCCCGCGGCCCGCAGCCCTCGCCGGAGATGCTTGCCGCCCTGGCCCGCGCCCTGCGCCTCTCCGACGACGAACGCGACCACCTCCATCTCCTCGCCGGACGCCGCCCGCCGGCCGCCCGGACCGCGGGCGACCACGTCGGCCCGGGTCTGCTCCACCTGCTGGACCACCTCCCGGCCACGCCGGTCCAGGTGATCAGCGACCTCGGTGACGTCCTGGCCCAGAACGCGATGGCCGAGGCCCTGCTGGGCGGGGTGTGCTCGGTGTCCGAGCACGGCCGCAACGTGGTCTGGCGTTGGTTCGCCGACCCGGCCCAGCGGGCCGCGTACCCGGCCGAGGAGCACGAGTACTACAGCCGGCTGCACGTGGCCGACTTGCGGGCGGCCGTGGGCCGACGCGCCGGCGACCCGGCCGCGACGCGCCTGGTGGAGCGGCTCCTCGGGCTCGGGGAGGAGTTCGCTTCCCTCTGGGAGCTGCACGAGGTCTCCGTACGCCGGGCCTCGCGCATGCGCGTCCTGCACCCGCTGATCGGCCCGGTCGAGCTGGACTGCCAGGTGCTGCTCGCCCCGGAGGGCGACCAGCGCGTGGTCCTGTACACCCCGCCCGTCGGCAGCGACACCGCCGAGCGCCTCGCCCTCCTCACGGTGGTAGGCACGGGCCAGTTCAGCGAGTCCCGCTGACGGTCAGCATGCCTCTGCCAGCAGGGCGAGCACCTCGCCTATCTGCTCGCGCACCTTCGGATCCGTGAGGAGTCCGTCCGGGCCGACCGTATGGGAGGCCACCGGGATCCTGGCGCAGGCCGGTTCGACGATGGCGGCGCCGGTGTAGCCGAGTACGAGGCGCAGCGTGGCCTCGGCGCCCTGGCCGCGCCCGGGTGCGGCGGCGTTCACCCACGCCACGGGCTTGTCGCAGATCTCGGTACCGCCGACCGTCCAGTCCAGCAGGTTCTTGAACGAGCCGGGCAGCGTGCCCGCGTACTCCGGAGTGCAGATCAACACCGCAGCCGCCTCGTCGATCGCAGCCCTCAGCTCGACCACAGGAGCGGGCAGCGGATCGGTGTCATCGTCGGGGTTGAAATGCGGAAGCGCCGGCAGTCCCTCGTAAACGACGGTGCGCACCTGAGAGGGGGCCACCGCTCGCGCAGTGCTCAACACGGCCTCGTGGGAGGAACCGGCCCGCAGGCTTCCGGACAGCAAGAGGATCAGAAGCGGCGTGGACACCTCGTCACCGTACCGACGCCGCTGCACGGCAGTGTCGACCGCCTCTACCGGCACGTTGTGGCTCGGCGATCAAGAGCGAGTCCCCGTAGGGAATCATGACACCATGACGACCTCTGCCGAACTCCCGGCCTCTGTCCTCGCCGGCGTCCTGCGCTATACCGCCTTCTCCGCCGACCCCGAGGGCGGCAACCCCGCCGGCATCGTGCTCGACGCCGCTCACCTGGACGAAGCCTTGATGCTCGCGACAGCCGCCGCCGTCGGCTACTCCGAGACCGCCTTCGTCACCTCGCGCGACGACCACGAACGTCGTTTCACGCTCCGCTACTTCAGCCCGCTCGCCGAGGTCGACTTCTGCGGACACGCCACCATCGCCACCGCCGTCGCCCTCGCCGAACGCCTCGGCGCCGGCCCGCTCACCTTCGACACCCCGGCCGGGGAGATCCCTGTCGCCACCACGGCCGACGCGAACGGCCTGGTCCGCGCCACCCTCACCAGCGTCCCCACCCACTCCCGCCCCACCCCGGACGCCGACGTCGACGCCGCCCTCGCCACCCTGCGCTGGCGCCGCTCCGACCTCGACCCGGCCCTGCCTCCGCACATCGCCTTCGGTGGCGAGAACCACCTCGTTCTCGCGGCCGTCACCCGCGCCCGACTCGCCGACCTGGACTACGACTTCGACGCCCTCGCCGCCCTGATGCGCGACCGCGACTGGACCACGGTCCACCTGGTCTGGCGCGAGGACGACACCACGTACCACGCCCGTGATCCCTTCCCCGTCGGCGGCGTCGTCGAGGACGCCGCCACCGGCGCTGCGGCCGCGGCCTTCGGCGGCTACCTCCGCACCCTGGATCTGCTCCCCGCCACTGGCACCCTCACTCTCCATCAGGGCGAGGACATGGGCCGCCCCAGCCACCTCACCGTCACCGCCACCCCGGCCGACCCCCGCGTCCAGGTCTCCGGAACCGCCGTCCCGATCTCCGCTTGAGGCAGGCTCGCCCTGCAGATCGCGCCGAGCGGTAGGGCATGCCCTCGATCCGGACGAGCTGCCTTGGTTCGTGGACATCACCACCAGACCGTCGACATCCTCGCCACGGTGGTCGCCGTCGCCGTCCCCGCCGAGCACGTCCTCGACGGCCTGGTGGGCACCCCGCGCGGGACCGCGGTGCGTACCCGCCCGGCCCCTAACGTCCACGCGCAGAGCCATCTCGCAGGTGCGGGAGCGCCGGCCCCCGCCGCCGCGCGGCGGCTCCCCGACCCGGACCGCGGCCCTCTCGCCGGGCCGTCCGCGGAGGCCGTCGACGAGCTGGACCGGGAGATCCGCCTCGCGCACAGCGCGGACGGCCGCCTCCCCCTTCAGCGCGCCGGCACAGACGCTGGCACCAGCGAGGCCACGGCGCGGCGCCGCCTGGACAAGCTCACCCGGCTCGGCACCTACCGCCCCATGGTCGAGGTGGCCGCCGCCGAATCGGGAGCTCCCCTCACCGTCTGGTAAGGCGCGCGCGTACCCCGAGGCTTCCGCGACCTGGGGCACGTCCATGCCTTCGGCATCGATCTCGACGAGCGCTTCCCCGAGGCCGAGGTCACCCACCACAACTCTGATGTCACGTCAGGGTGTGTACGGCACGCAGGCGCCAACAGGTCTAGACAACGACGAAGTTCCAGGTCGCTGACCTGGAGCTTCGTAGAAGAGCGGATGACGGGAATCGAACCCGCGCTATAAGCTTGGGAATCACCGCCGCCTACGCTGGCGATCTGGTGCCTGACCTGCGGAAATGCGCCCTGCAGTGATACCTCTTGCTGCTCCGGGAACGCCGGTGTTGACCGCTGTTCACCGCCCTGAAGGGCACGGATGGGGCACGTGCCCCACGGCCTTTGGGGCACAAGAGGCTGCAGGTACGGACCGCTGTGCGTAGTGGGGCCACCCAGCACTGGTGGCGGCGTAGAGAGCTGCGTCGCACCGAAGACCGTGGAAACGCCCGCCACCGCTGGCAGACCACTCGCCGTAGCTGTTCGTGATCACTAGCCATGTGCGCTCACAGGGCGATTTGCCCGTGCCCGTCCGGTGGTTCGTACGCCGTGACCTGCTGGACGAACCAGGCCATGATGCTGACGATGTCCTCGGACCGTGTCGCCAGCACCTCAAGGGGGAACGACGGGCGCAGTTCGAGCTTCGCCTCGGCAAGTTCGATGCCCGGAACGCCATTCAGACGGGCCATGAAGTCCTGGCGCAGCCCGCTGTCATCGAAAGGCGGCCTGGAGCGCATGTACTGGAAGACGACCTCGACCGTGCCGAACACGGGGTAGAGGGTGAACGGCCATATGGCAGCGGCGCGGGACGCGGACTCCTTGCTCAGCATCAGGAAGCAACTGGTCTCGGTCGCCTTGCCGTAGTCCAGATGGCAACCGGGGGCGAGCTCTTCCCACGACCGAAGGAAGGCCAGGATGGCGTCGGCTGCGTCCGGCTGGTTCGCCCGGAGCAGTTCGGTGAAGCGCGCAGCACGAGCCTCGACCGTTCTGCTTGCGGACGCGGACTCGGAGGTGCTGCTCGACGTTCCGACCTCGGGCACCTCCTTGCCCAGGAGTGAAGCGAGATCCTCCGCGGTCAGGCGGTGCGAACTGCGCGCCTTTCCGCTGGCGTCGAACGGCACTCCTTCCGCGTGCAGGAGCGTGAGGGGATTGCCGCCGTATTCATCGTTCGGCCAGCGGAAAGCCCCTGAGACCCGTCCGGCAGCGGTGAGGACCCGGTACGCCCCGTGCACACCGGCTTTCGTGGCGAGGAAGTTGCCGACGGGGACAGGATGGCTGCCGATCAATTCGGCGATGTCCCCGTAGGTGGTCCAGGTACCGGTGGGCATGGCGATCAACGCGGCACGCAAATCGGCCCAGCCCGCCCACTCCTCACTGCCTGCACGTTGCTCTCCCTCTGGGCCGGCCCAGAGGGCGACGGCACGCGAGGCCAGGTTGTCGGCACGTTCCAGGATCTCGTTCCGGCCCCATCGGGGCGTTGCAGCGATCTCCTGGTTCATCCGGAGCGCACTCGCCTCCAGGATCTGCTGTTTCCGCTGGAAGGGGTGGTTGGAGAGCTTCGAGTTCTCAGCCGAGAGTGTCAGGTTCCCCAAGGTGTGCACCAGCAGGTCGTGCAGTTCCTGAGGCGTCTGGCCGTCATCCGAATCCTCAGCGAGGACGTCGAGCCACGCCTGAGCCGGCCGCTGTGGCAGTACGTGTTCCACCGTGAGCTTGGCTCGGTTGAAGTCCACGGGCTCCGCCGAGCCGTAGCTCTCCTCCAGCCGCTGTAGGACGTATGCGCGCTGTTGTGCCTGCCCGTTCCAATAGAACGGCTTGCTACGGATCCCTTCGGTGACCTCGGCATCGGTGGGCCAGCCGCGGCGTCGGCTTGAGAGGTAGCGTCGCACTGCTTCGGCTGCCGGCCGGTCGGACTCCATGTCACCCGGCATCGACATGAAGAGCCGGTTCAGGCTCTGGGTGCTGGCCTGGCACAGCATGCGGCGGACGAGGAAGCCTTCCACGTACCCGAGGGCCTCTGTCGCCTCGTCTGCCTCTGCGCGCCCGGAGTCCACTAGATCGAGTAGATGGAGTGCGATCGGATAGTGGATGCGGCCGCCCCAGCTGGCGAGGTGACGAAGCTGTCGACGCAGCTCGTCATGCGGCTCCAGTGCGGGATCGAGGATCCGCCGCAGCAGCTCGGCGCGCCGGGCGAGTTCCCCGATCTCCTTCTCCAGCGCCTCCTCGTTCCCAGCCAGCGGTTCGAGCCGCTGCTGCTGGACACGGTAGATGTCGGTCTGCTTCGTCTTGCTCTCACCGCGCACGACGAGGTCGAGCCAGACGAGGAGCTCCAGGTTCTTGGGCCCCAGCTGCTGCTGCATGGGCAGCCAGAGCTGCTCATACACACGCTCACCCCGGCCGGGCAGGAGCATGAACACATAGTTTCTGAGCAGGTCGCTCTGGCTCAGGCCGACGCCGGTGTTGTTGATCGACTCGAAGATCCGGTACACGTTGTCGCCGCGCTCGGCAGTGATCTCCACGATGGAGAGCAGGTCCCGTAGGGCTAGCTCCACCGCGGTCGTCCATCCCTCGCCGTACTGGTCCTGTCCGTCTGCCAGCACGCCGCGGAAGAAGCGGTATGCGGCCCCGATGTTGTCAGCGCCGCCCGACCGGGGGCTGTTGTGGATGCAGGCTCCAAAGGACGCACGGTCGGCCTGTGTGGGAAGCAGCCGGAAGTGTTCGTCGCCCTCCAGGAACTCGTTGACGAGGTACTGGCGGTGGATTCGGTCGGCTGTTCGCGCGGAGCCCTCCGCAGTCGAATCCCTGATGTGGTCGCGCAGCGCGGTCAACGCCAGCATGATCGTCGTGAGCCTTTGCTGCCCGTCCACGACGAGCCAGCGCTGCATTCCTCCGGCCTGCAGCTGCCCGGGAGCGAGCACGACGGAGCCGAGGAAGTGTGAGGCGGGGCTGGCCCCGTCGAGTTGCTGCTCGACCAGATCGATCAGGTCGTCCCACAGCCGTTCCAACTGCTTCCTCGTCCAGCTGTAGGTCCGCTGGTAGAGAGGCACCTGAAATTGCTTTTCTCCCTGAACAAGCTTCAAAAAGGTGATCTCTTGCGCGCGCAAGGAGCGGCCCCCTCCGATGTGAACGTTCTGCCTGTCGGCCTCGCGACCTCTGGCGTCTCCCCATCAAGAGCGTAGTGGGCGGCTGCGGCGCCCATGGCCCGGTCGGGAAGGACATCCATCGCAGCCGAATCTGCTCACCCAAACGTGACTCACCGCTACCGGCGCTCGGACTCCGTAGACGGTTCGGGACGCCTAGGCGGCTCCCGGTCGGCGGCAGAGGCCGTGGCCAAGGCGATGCGGCGAAAGCCCCGAGGAGGTCGGTTCGACGGCAGGGACGGTGACACTTGAAGAGGTCTAGACGTGGGAATCACCGATGCCTACGGCGCACATCTGCCGCCTGGCCTGCGAAAACGCCCCCTGGCTCGCCGTCTCTCGCTGCCCCAGGAATACCCGTGTTGACTGCTCTTCACCGCGCGGAAGGACACGGTGAGGCATGTGGCCCGCAGCCGATGGGTGACCAGCGGATTTGTGGCGGTCATCGTGGGGTCGGATCATCGAGCGGGGCACGGGACAGACCACAGCGACATGGCTGTCAGAGCCATCAGGAAGACTGCTCATCGTGAAGTCGCTTCTCGTGCTGATAGTTGGATTGGCTGTGGTCTTCGCGTTAGCCACACTGTTCTCCTACGTGCCTCTGCGCACATGGTGGCGCTTGCGCTTTGTCGAGCCCTTCGACCGGCGGGTGGTCCAGGAGATCAAGCGCCGAAGGGCTGTTCTGGCGGACCGGCACGCCGAGGTGTTGCTGGCTGAGGCCCGGGACGTGCTTCCGGATGTCGCGGTGGGCCAGGTCCCGCCGGGCCACGGGCTGCCTCCCGTATGGGTGGTGCGATGGTGGTACGCGGCACAAATCGCTCTCCCGGTCTACCTGGCGAGCCTGGCCGGCTTCGCACTCGTCGTGTGGAATGCCGGGGCCATCTTCTTCGGGAAGCCTCGTGTGGACCGTCCGGTCAGCAACGGACCCAACCCTTGGCGTGACATGGTCGACAGGGTCCTGGCAATCCCTGGAGCCGTTCGTGACTGGGAAGGGCCCGCCGAAGCGTTCCAAGCAGTGCGCGGAATTTTGGTGTTCCTGGTCCTTCTGCTGGCCCTGCCTCTCGTCCTTCGGGTGAGCGCAGCGCTCTCACACAGCCCGGAGCGGCGTCGGCAACGCGTCGGCGTCGCGCGCGTCCAGCGACACGTAGATGTTCCCGACTCGCCCCAGGTCGACCGTGAGGCCGGACATGGTGAGGATCGTCAGCTCCTGGTCCTCGCCCCGGGACGACTGGGCCAGCGACATGCCAGGAGCCAGGAGCCGCGCGTTGTCGGCCTCGGCCTGTTCGTCGTCCGGCTCCCACACGGGCAGGACGGCGCGGCAGCTCCATTCCAGTGTTGCGGGATCGTCGTGGGCATCGGAGGCGACCAAGGAAGCGGACGAGTCGAAACGTAACTCCAGACGGTTCAGATACGTCAGGAGGTCCGCCCCGGAGGATGCGGCGTCGGTCATGAGGCCACACGCTAGCCACGCGGTCGGCCTCGTATGAGGAGATTCCGGAGACCGGCGGCGATCCCCTCGGCAGGACTCTGACGCAGGTGGTGCGAGGTAGTGCGCCACGTGCCCTCTGAACAGGGAGTTCGGGCGAGATGGGCACGCGGAGGGCATGACCACCCCCGAGAGGTCTAGACAACGAAGAAGGCCCTGGTCGCTGACCAGGGCCTTCGTTCAAGAGCGGATGACGGGAATCGAACCCGCGCTATAAGCTTGGGAATCTTGACTCAACGGGCTCCGACGGCACCCTGACCTGCTGCGACGCTCCCAAGGTGAGCCCATCGCCGCATGCGGGCGGATCCGCGATTGCCCCTGGTTGACCGCCCTAGGTGGTGCGCTGGTGGTGCGGCCGGAGAGCCTGGTGCAGGTCCGTCTACACAGGTGCGGGTGAGCCTCTGATGCTCCCGCTACGGGAGCACGAAGGCCACCGTCGCGTCGTCGCCCGACTTGTAGCGTGGCCATCTGCGGCCCGTCGGATCCGTGGCTTCGACCTTCCGGACGGTGTCGATCAGCGCGCGGGGCCCACCGGTCCGAAGCGTCGTGAACACCTCAGACCAAGTCGCCATGCGGTACTCCGTGACGAGACGCGAGGAGCCGTCGGATAGCACCGCTGCCGCGCGGACGTCGTCTGCCGCCGTGCTGCCGACGATCGCGTGAGCGGCCGCCGCCGGGCTGCTGGCTGCCACCCAGTAGCCGCCCGGTGTGTTCCGGGTCTGCCGCTGTGCGGTCACAAAGCGCCGCAGAGCCTCCTTGTGCTCCTCCGTGTGTGTCTCGTGCTGCTCGACCTCCGCCCGGAGTTCCGGGAGCACATCATCGACGCGCAGGTCTGTGATCACCGTGAACTCTCGGGGACCTTCAAGAACGATCGGAGAGTCCGCGAGTACAAGGTGATCGAAGAACCCGTCCCGCTGACGGAGGATCGCGACAGTCGCGGACGGGGTTCCGGGGTTGGCCAAGTCGCACTTGGGGTGAAGTGCAGCCACTGCTTCCAGCGCAGCCGCCAGGCCGGCCGAGAGTGAGTCGTTCGGATTGGTCAGCGCAGCAATCAGGTGACTTCCGAGCTGCGAGACGTACCACGGGACGCCATGGCGGCATCCGGTATCGAGACCTGCGGTGCTCACGCCATCCAGCACGATGGCGAGGGAAGGCGTGGCCGCCACCCAGTCCTCGTTGGGGGCGGCTCCGCCGGGGTCGGTGTCAATAGCGATGCGCATGATCAGCCTTCGTGCCGGTACAGCGGGGTGACGCGTCGGCTTTCCAGCACTTCGAGCGTCTTCGGGTCATAGCGGCAGGAGATCAGTGTGGAGAACCGGCGAGTGCGGACCTCTCGGTAGAGCTCTGCCAGGTTGTTCTCCAGGAAGTGGATGACCCCGTTCGCTCCGATGGAGTGGATCCCGGCGACGTAGAGGAACGTGCCCTTGCCGTCGAGACGCGGGAGGCGCCCCAGGTACCCGATGTCACCGGCCGATCCGTCCTCGTCCTGGGGGGACCGGTATTCCTTGCCTGCGGTCTTGTCCAGGAGATGCCACGCGCTGTCCTTGGCGAACCGAAGGTTGTCGTCTCCTTCAAGCACCTGCGCGATGAGAGGGGAGAGCCGCGGGCCACAGATCACGACGTGGTTCTCCCGGTTGAGGTTCACCATCCCTGAGGGCGGGATCACCTCGTACTGAGCCTCCAGCTTCATGCCCCCGAGCAGCTTCCTCAGGTGCTCGAAGTTGCCGAGGTCTTCTCGGGTGATCACTTCGCTGGGGAACTCGTCGGGCGCTTTTCCGGCCTCGTACTTGCCTCCGAGCGAGACCGTGACCAAGTCCGTTCCGAAGAAGGCGCGCTCTGGCGGCGGGCCGGCTGATGCGAGCTGGCCCACCCGCCCGCGACTGACGCCGAGACGCTTCGCGATCTCCGCTTGCGTCATGCCGGATGCCTGCGCCTCCTCGATGGCCTCGCGGCGGACACGGGACAGCTCGTTGACGTGGCTCTGGTAGCGGGCCATCAGGTCGATTGCGGCTTTGGCGCGGTCGACGGGGTCCGTCACACCAGCGACCTTCTCCATCTCGTGCTGCACGATTCTCCTTCGCCTAGGGGGGCTATCAGACTCTATCGCGAGAGGGGGTTGCGCGCAGCCTTCAGTTTGCCTACGGTACCTATCAAGCAAAACGGCAAGCCCCCCTAGGCAACTCTTGAGGGGGGTGTAATCGCCGCTTGAGCTGCATAGATGTCGCCCGGAGGGTCCTCGAAAGGGACTCGATGGAAGCGCCAGTCACGGTTGAGAACTGAACAGTGGACACACAGAACGACAGGCATCTGCGACAAGCCGCAGGCCCTGCCGCACGAGCAGCAAGCACCTTGCTCCCGCCGTCCTCCGGGTCGGCCGAGGAGTCCGAGACGTGCGGTGAGACAAGGGCAGAGATCGCCACCTACGCCACGCACCATGTCCGCCCCTTGGAGGCCGACGTGAAGCGCTTAAGACCCTGGGCGCCACTCCCGCTGGACCGGCGGAGTGGCCATGCCCACCGCGTCATCTGACTGCCGCAGCCGCTCGCTGCGGCCGGTTGCCTCCCTCGCCCGTGCGGGCCCTCACGGGTGCCGTACGGGCGGGGTGGCGGGGAACCGGAGGAAGTCCCCCTGGTTCTAACGGTGAGAGGCCCCGGAGTTGCACCTCCGGGGCCTCGTTCGGGCCGTTCCTGTCTGAGAGGAACACACCCAATGAAGTCCATCGCTGCACTTCAGGCCGTTGTTACGGCCGTCCCGTTCGACGGTGAGCCGTCGGACGCGGAGCTGGACGCGATCGAGCTGGAGATGCCGTTGATCCTGGCGGAACTCGACCTGCTCGACGTGGAGGTCTGGATGCTGGACCGTCCGGCCACGGTGCTGGACGAGCGGCGGATCCGCCGGGCCCGCAACCGGGTCCTGGACGAGCGCCGTACCCTGACGAACCGCGCCGGCGTGGCGCGGGCGGGGGGTGCCGCATGAAGCCGCTCGCTTTCTGGCTGCTGTCCCTGCTGGGCCTGGCCGTGGCGGTTCTGGGCATGGTGGTCGTCCGCCGGGACGTCCACTACGCCGGCCTCATCGCCTGCCTGGGCGTCGTGGCCGTGAACGCCCTCCTGGACCGCCGGAACGGGGGCGCCCGATGACCGAGTGCGTCCCCCTCCCGGCCGACGTCGCGGACCTGCTGACGGCGGTGGTGGAGGCTCTGGACATCCCGATCCCGTCGATCGAGTCCGCCGACGAGCGCAAGCACTACCGGCTGCTCGAAGACCGCACGATGTACGCCCTGGTCGCTCTGCGGTGCCTGCTGCGTCACCGCGACCACCCGGACCTGGCCGACGACGCGGCCTACATCCGCCGCTGCACGGCCGAGACCCCGGTCACCTACACCCCCTTCCGCTCCGACCAAACGGAGGTGGAGGAGTGAGGAAGCCGATGGTGACCGCCGCGCCAGCCGTCGGCATGACGGTGGTGTCGATGGTCCTGACGCTCGCCGTGGTCGTGATGTGGCTCGGCGCCTCGATGCCGTGGCCGATCGCCCTGGTGGTCGGTCTCGGGCTGGACGGCGGCTGGCTGGCCACCCTCGCCTACGAGCGGCGCCTGGCCGCCCAGGGCGACCACTCCACCCCCGTCACCACCGTCGGCTGGGGCTTCGGCCTCGCCGCCACCGCCGTCCTGGTCGCCCACGCGCTCGGCGAGACCTCGCCCGGCCCGTGGCTGGCCGTCTCCTGGCTGCCACTCGCGGCCAAGGGGCTGTGGCTCGTCCACGGCCTGTGGGAGCGCACCGCCCTCACCCCGGTCGCCCTGGACGCGATCCGCGGGATCCAGCAGGAGGCGCGGGACGAAGCGGCGGTGGCGCGGGCCCGGCTGCGGGCGCAGGCGGGCACGGAGGAGACCCGGCTGACGGCCGTGACGGAGGCCGGGGCACGCGTCGCACGCGTGCAGGCCAAGACCGCCGAACGGCTCTCCGGAGCCTGGTCGACGCTGGAATCGGCGCGGCAAGGGGAGGGCACCGCACGTGCTCTGACCTGCGTGACCGACCGCGTCACACCCACGTCACAGCCCCGCTGGGAACTCCCGGTCTGGGGCCCCTTCGAACCCGTCCCCGCCCTCGACGCGGCGCCCTCACTGAGCGATGACGACCTCGACCGGATCGTCGCCGAACTCCACACCAGCGAGGCCCCGCCGCTGTCCTACCGCGAACTCTCGCTCCGCTTCCGGGCCGCCGGCCACAGCGCGAGCGAGACCCGGCTCCGCGCCGCCTGGCGCCGCGTCACCGCCACCGCCTCCTGAACTTCCAGTTCGGGGGAGTCAGGCTCCTGCGGCTTCCCCGAACAGCTCGAAGATCCGGGAGATCCATTTCCGGGTCTGGTGCCACCGGTTGCAGTACCGGCGTGAGCGCCACCACGACCGGTACACGACCGGCTGACGGCACCACTTGCACGGCTTCGTACGACGTCCTTGATCCCCCATGGCCCGTGACTCTAGCGGCCACTCCTGACCTGGGAGAACCCGTGTTCGCGACCGTGTTCGTGCTGCTCTACCTCGGTCACCTGCTGGCCGACTACCCGTTCCAGACCGACCACCAGGCCGCGCACAAGGCCGACTGCGGGGCTGAGGGGTGGCGGGCCAACCTCGCCCACGCCGCGACCCACGTGGTCGCCTGCGGCATCGCCCTCGCGGCCGGCGCCGCCGCCCTCGACGTCACCGTGTCCGTCCCGGCCGCTGTGGTGGCGCTGGTGTGGATCGGCTCGACGCATGCGTTCATCGACCGCCGGTGGCCGGTGCGCTGGTGGATGACCCGCATGCGGCAGACGTCGTGGGCGGAGCACGGCGGTGCCGCGCACGTCGACCAGACCGCGCACGTCCTCGCCCTCGCCCTCGCGGCTCTCGCTCTCGCGGTCTGACGACTGCCTGTCCACCCCCGGCCCATCCGGGGGCGGGCGGGGAGCCGGGACAGCCCCGCCCCGCACCGACCAGGAGGACATCCCCTATGGCGATCTTCAACTTCGGCGGTTTCTCCATCGACACCGCCACCAGCACCGGCGACGACATCGCGCAGGCCCTTCAGGACGCCGGCGTCACCGTGAACGGCTCGATCGTCGGCGGCGACACCTTCGGCGTCAGCGGCGGCACCCACCACGGCACCGTCCACGGCGACGAGCGCAAGACCGACTGACCACCCCACCCGCTCTTCCACCCACCCGCCCGACTGGGAGAACCGATGTCGCACCTTCCCGAGCCCGCCCCGGTCGTCCGGCTCCCGGACGGCACCTACGCCTACGCCGACCACCTCCCCGCCCCGATCCAGCCCGCCCCGGGCCCGGTGCCGCAGGTGGTGCACCAGCACATCCACCAGGCCCCGCCGGACCGCACGGTCCAGCGGATCGCGCTCGGCTCCGGGATCGGCGCCGGCACGGTCGCCGCCGGCGTCTACTTCGGCCCCCTGCTGGTCGGCGTGCTGACCGCGATTGCCGCGAACCTGGCCCTGCTCGCGTTCCTCGCCGTCGCCATGACCTGGGGCGTCGTCTCCGTCGTGAAGTCCATCGGCGGCACCGACGGCGCGAACGCGGCGAAGAACGTCGGCAAGGCCGCGAAGGTGCTGCGCCGCCGCTGACGGCTGCCCGCCCACCCCCGACCGGACCGGTCGGGGGTGGAAGGGGAGTCGGGACAGCCCCGGCCCCGGAAGGGACCGATCGTGGCCGGCAAGAAGAACAACGAGTACGACCCGAACCACCCGCCGCTGACCGTCGGCGAGGGCGTCAAGTTCGGCTGGTACATCGCCCGCATGGCCAAGCGCGGCATCGCCGGAGAGAACGTCTACCAGGGCGACCTGGAGAAGAAGGTCGACCGCCTCCTCGACCGCGCCCGCGACCGCGCCGAGAAGAACCAGCCCAAGCGCAAGTAGCTGTGCCCCCGGGGCGGCCGACAGCCGCCAAGCATCCCGACCGCCCCGGGCCCACTTCCTTCCACTCTTTCGAGCAGCAGGAGAACCCCAGCATGACCGACAACGGCACCGTGGTCCCCCTGTTCAAGGACCAGACCGACACCACCCCTGCCCCTCCCACCCTGGCCGTCGTCCCGGACACCCCGGCCGCGCCCCGCCGGGCCCTGCCGGTCCGCGTGTTCGTCCGCACCCGCCACACGCTCACCGGCGCGGTCAAGCACGAGCGGACCCGCACCGTCGCCCGCGTCACCGTCCGGCACGGCGCCTACCTCCTCGGCGGCACCCGGATCACCGCCCGCCGCGCCTGGGACGGCCGCACCGGTGCCCGCTACCAGCGGATGATGCGGGCGGCGGAAGCCGCGGGGAACTACGAGGCGGCCGGCGAGTGGGAGGAGCGGCTGCACCGCTTCCGCGCCGAGCGGCACAAGCGCCGCATGGACCTGCTCACCGCGCCCCAGGACATGGCCAAGAGCGCCGCCTACGGCGCCGCCACCGGGATAGGCGCCCTGATCGCCGTCGGTATCGCTTTCGCGATCGCCACGAAGGACCCCGCCGACGTGTTCACCCCGCTGATGGCCCTGGTCGAACTCGTCCGGCTGCTCGTGGTCATCGTGCAGATGGTGTGGGGCCCGCTCCTCGCCGTCGGCCCCTGGCTCGCGCTCGCCGGTCTGTGGGCCGTCGGCCGTCACCAGGCCGCCGCCCCGCAGTGGTCTCTTCCCGCGACCTCCCGCATCAGCGACGCCGGCGCCCCGATCACCCCGTCCATCGTCGTCACCGCGATGCGGGACCTCGGCATCCCCGCCCTGCGTAAGGCCATCAAGGAGATGGGCGACGCCGGGGCGGCGATGCTCGGCCCGATCCGGATCGCCGGATGCGGCGTGGAGGTCGACGTCACGCTGCCGTCGGGTGTCGAGACGGCGGAGGTCCAGGCACGGCGCAAGAAGCTGGCGGAGAACCTGAACCGGCACGGGCACGAGGTCTTCGTCACGATCCCCGAGGCCGCCCGCACGGTCCGGCTGTGGATCGCCGACTCCGGCGCCCTGGACGAGCCGATCGGCCCCTCCCCACTGACCGTGGACGAGACCATCAGCGCCGACTACACCAAGGGCACCGCCCCATGGGGGCAGGACCTGCGCGGGGACGCCGCCGAGCTGAGCCTCTACCAGCGGCACCTGCTGATCACGGGCAAGTCCAACCAGGGCAAGACCGCCGCCGTCCGCTCCCTCGCGCTGTGGCTGGCCCTGGACCGCCGGGTCGAGTTCCGCATCGCCGACCTCAAGGGCGTGGGCGACTGGGGCATGTTCGACGGCATCGCCACCGTCCTCATCCAGGGCCCCACCGACGACCACGTCATCGACGCCACCGAGATGGTCGAGGCCGTCGTCGCGGAGATGGAGCACCGGATCCAGGCCCCGCCGGGGACGAAGTTCACCCCGCTGATCTGCCTGGTGGACGAAGCGCAGGTGGCGTTCATGTCCCCGGCCCTCGGTGACGACAAGCGGCCCTACGGCGGCACCAAGGCCACCAGCCGCTACTTCCAGGCCGTCCGCAAGATCCACAACCAGGGTCGGGCCGTGGACGTGCTGATGTGGCAGGGCACCCAGGACCCCACCAACGAGAACCTGCCCAAACTCGTCCGCGAGGGCGCACACACCCGCATCTCCCTCGTCCTGGGCACCGAGTCGCAGGCGCGCATGGCCCTGGGCGACAACGCCGTCGAGGGCGGCGCCGCCCCGCACATGCTGCGCCAGGGTCTGGACAAGGGCACCGTCGTCATCGCCTCCGACGGCATCAAGATCCCCGCAGGACAGGCGTCCATCACCGTCCGCACCCACTACATCGACACCGACACCGCCCACACCATCGCCGACCGGGCCAAGGCACTGCGCGACGGCATCACCACCCTCACCGCCACGGCCGACGACGAGGAGGAGCGCGACGCGCTCGCCGACATCCTCGCCGTCGTCGGCGACGACCCCCGGGTCCTCACGGCCGACGTCCTCAAGCGGCTGACCACCCTCAGCCCCGCCACCTACGGCGCCTGGACCCCCGGCGACCTCAAGGCCGTCCTGGACGCGGCCGGCGCCGGCCCCTACAAGTCCGACGGCCGCATGGTCGTCGGCCGCGAACGCCTCACCCTCGCACTCACCAACCGCGACACCGACGGTTCCGCTTCCGCCTGAGAACGACAGGGAGCGACCCAGGGAAGCGCCAGGGAGACAGGGAGAACTCCCTGAACCCCTCCCTACCCCGCCTCCCTGGCCCTGAACTGCGGAAACAGTGATCTAGGGAGGCAGGGAGTCAGCACGTCTCGGCCTGCGAAAACCCCCCGTGCGAGCCGTCCGGGAGGGGGTGCCCGCCCCTCCCTGGGCGAACACATTCAGGGCTTCCGCTTAGCGTCATCAGGCATCCATGAACCCGCAACTCCCGACGTACCGAGGAGCCCGCCGATGCCCCGCAAGCCCCCCAATCCCAAGCCCGTCCAGCGCTCCGGGGACGGCCCCGGCCGCTGGAACTACGACAGCGGCAGCAGCCCCAACACCCGGGCCGTCCCGATCACCCGCCGCCTCCGCCCCACCGCCTCCTGACACGCCAAAGGCGGCCCCCTCTCGCCAAAGACCGGGGCCGCCCTCGTTCCAGACCGCCAACAACGAACTGGAGACATCCAGCATGACGCATCTCTTCCCGATCCGGCGACGCGGCGACAGGCCGTGGCTGCTGGATCTGTTCTGCTGCGCCGGCGGCGCAAGCCGCGGCTACAACTGGGCCGGTTTCAAGGTCGTCGGCGTCGACATCGCCCCGCGCCCGAACTACCCGTTCACCTTCCACCAGGCCGACGCCCTCACCTTCCTCGCCGACCTCATCTCGTCGGGGGAGATCGGACGGTTCTCGTTCATCCACTCCTCCCCGCCGTGCCAGGCCAAGTGCAACCTGTCCGTCGGCACCAACGCCTCCCGAGGTTGGGGCCGCTCGCACGTCGACCTGGTCGCCCCCACGCGGGAGCTGCTGGAGGCGTCCGGGCTGCCGTACGTGATCGAGCAGCCCAACGGGCGCGCGGACATCCGCCGGGACGTGTGGCTGTGCGGGGAGATGTTCTCGCTCGGTGTCCTGCGGCACCGCAACTTCGAACTCGGCGGCTGGAGCGCCCCGCAGCTCGAACACCCCAAACACCTCGGTCGCGTGCGCGGGTGGCGGCACGGCGAGTACCACGACGGCCCCTACGTCGCCCCGTACGGCAACGGCGGCGGCAAACCGTCGATCCCCGAGTTGCAGAAGGCCATGAACATCACGTGGACCGACGTCCGCGAGGAACTGACCGAGGCCATCCCGCCCGCCTACTCCCGCTACCTCGGCGCCTGCTTCCTCAACCAGGCCCGCGCGAGGAGGGCAGCGTGAACAGCCTCGCCATCAACGCCATGGCCCTCGCCGACGGCCACCTGCCCGTCCTGCCCCTGGGCGCCGACAAGCGCCCCCTCGGCAACTGCCCGGACTGCGCCGACCTCGCCTGCGGCGGCCGGCCGAACATGAAGACCCCAGGGCCGTGCGTCTGCCCGTGGCCGTGCCACGGATGGGCCGCCGCCACCACCACCCCCACCGTCCTCGCCTCCCGCCAGTGGGGCCTGGCCTGGCGACGGGCACGGGCCATCGGCTACCACCCCGGCGGCGCCGGCGTCACCGTCGTCGACCTCGACAACGTCGACGCCATCGCCTGGGCCCGCACCACGCTCCCACCCACGACGACCGTGGCCACGACGCGCGGGGAGCACTGGATCTACTCCGGCACCGTCCGGTCCGTGAACAAGGTCCGGCCCGGCGTCGACATCAAGTCGCTCATGTCCTACGCCCGCTGGCTCGGCCCCGGCAGCGGCGCTATGGCCGACGTCCCCGCCGCCGTGCACGCGCTGGTCGAGGTGAAGCCCGCCGCCCGCCCGGCGACCCGTGCCGTCACCGTGTCCGCTCCGGCCGGCGGCGGGCGGTGCCCGCACCGCTCGCCCGCGTACCTGGAGCGCGGGATCGCCATGGCGGAGCAACGGATCACCGGCGCTGAGAGCGGCGTCCACAACACGGTGTACCGGACGTTCCTGGCGGTGCTGTCCGCGCACGGCCGGTGCGGCTGCCTCACCGAGACCCACATCAGCCGCCTCTTCGCCGCCGCCCAGGCCAAGGGCGAATCGGCCCGGCACTGCACCACCGCCTGGACCAACGCGTCGACCGCTCTGGGGATGTAGCGATGTCCGAGGACGAGAAGAACCCGGCCCGCGAAGTCATCAGCGACTACGCGCGGGCCAATTTCCGCTACTTCCGCACGGTCGATGGCCTCGTCTATGCCCAGCGCAACGGCCACCCCGTGGCCCGCCCGATCCGCTCACAGGGCACGACCGGGAGCCACCGGCAGGAACTCATGGTCGGCCTGTACCGCGACGGGCACGGCGTCTTCAACGGAACCGCCTTGAAGGAGGCACTCGACTTGATCGAAGCACTCGCGCTCACCGAGGACGTCCAACCCGTCCACATCCGCGTCGCCCCCGGATTCGACGGCGCCACCTGGCTCGACCTCGGCCGAGACGACGGCCGCTCCGTCCGCATCCACCCCACCGGCTGGGACATCACCGTCCCCGACCCGCGCGAGGTCTGCTGGCGCCGCACCCAGCTCACCGGGGAACTGCCGCTCCCCGTGAAGGACACGAACGGAAAGGGCGTCGACCTGCTGATGCGGCTGTGCAACTTCAGCGACGCCCGCGCCGAGTCCCTGGCCCTCGGGTGGCTGGTGGGCTGCCTGGGCCCCGACGTCCCCGTCCCGGCCCCGTTCCTCACCGGCCCCCAGGGGGCGGGGAAATCGACGGCCGGGAAGATGCTGGTGCGGATCATCGAGGGCATGAGCGGCGACCTACGGCGGGCGCCGAAGGACGAGGAGAACCTGATCACCGCCGTCGCCGCCGGATGGGTCACCGGCCTCGACAACCTCTCCCACCTCGGCCCCGACCTCTCCGACCTCATGTGCTGCATCGTCACCGGCGCCGAGAACATCAAGCGCGCCCTGTTCACCGACGGCGACGTCGTCCGCTCCCGCTACCGCCGGCCGATGCTGCTGACCGGCATCGACGTCGGCGTCATCCGCCCCGACCTCGCCGAACGCCTCCTCCCCCTCCGCCTCGAACGCCCCCGCGTACGGCGCACCGAAGCGGAACTGTGGGCCGAGTTCGCGCAGTCCCTGCCCGTGATCCTCGGGTCCGTCCTCGACCTCGCCGTCGAGGTCCGCGCCGCCCGCGCCGACATCCCGACCGACCTGCGAATGGCCGACTTCGCCCACCTGTGCGCGCAGCTCGACACCGCCCGCAACTTCGGCGCCCTGGACGCCTACCGGGCCAGCCTGGACGACCTCAACGACGACGTCATCGAGGGCGACCTCCTCGCCCAGACCGTCCTCAAGCACGCCGCCGGCATCGAACCCGGCACCGACGTCCGGATGACGTCGTCCGAGTGGCTGCACGCGCTCACGCAGATCTACACCGGGGAGGGGGAGTTTAGGCCCGTGCCCAAGGGGTGGCCCACAACCGGCAAGGTCCTCTCCGATCGCCTCAAGCGTCTCCAGCCCGTCCTCGCTGCCCGTGGTGTCCTCGTCGACTGGGGCCGCACCCGCGCCGCCCGCTACATCGAGATGACTCGCCCCAAGCCCCCGGCCGACGAGCAGCAGCAGGCGTTCTAGACCGCGCCGCGCGGGCCTGGCCGCACAGGCAAGAGGAGCACCCCCGGCCCAGCGCGGGCGGTGCTCCTCTTGCTCTTCGGCGGCTTGCCGCCGCCCAAGGGGCGTGCCGCTTCGCGGCTCCCCATTCACGCCTGAAGGCGCGCGCAACAACAGAACACAGGCCCCACTTTTCCTAAGTAGGAAGACCCTGCGTCACCTGCGTCACCACACCCCGGAAAACCCGGCCTGACCTGTGCGAATGAGGGTGACGCAGAGCCCAAATCTCTGTGTCACCGTTCGTCACCTGCGTCACGAAGCGACGGACGGCCCCGTCACCCGTGACACAGCACCCTCCACCTCGCGTCACGCAAAGTCGCAGGTCAGCAGCCTTAATGACGCTTATGACGCCGTGACGCAGAAATCACCACCTCGGACACACATGGGCACCCTCGCCCAGACCCCAAGGAGTCATGTCTGATGAGCAACCTCGCTCACATCGGGCGGAGGCTCGCCGCCGCGCCCGCGCCGGTCGACCCCGCACCGCTTGAGGAGAGGTACCTGTCCGTCCCCGAGTTCGCCGCGATGCTCGGGACCACGGAGCGCTTCCCGCGCCGTCTGGTGGCCGAACGACGCATCCGCTACGTGAAGCTCGGGACGCACGTCCGCTTCCCGCTCAGCGTGGTGCGGGAGTTCATCGCCGCCCACACCGTCGAGCCGATCCAGCCCCGCCGCCGCGCGAGGAGGGCCGCCTGATGGCCCCTAAGCGGAAGAAGTCGATGACCATGCGCCGGTTCGGCGCCGTGAGGCAGTACCGCTCCGGGCGCTGGACGGCCTCCTATCTCGACCCGACCGGGGAGCGTCGACGCGCGCCCGACACGTTCGAGACCAAGACCGACGCGGAGATCTGGCTCTCGCAGATCGAAGCGGACATCACCCGGAACGCGTGGCGCGACCCGGACGCCGGCGCGGTGAACTTCGAGGAGTACGCGACGAAGTGGGTGGTGGAGCGGGGAGTTGCCCCGCTTACCGAGGAGCTGTACACCCGCCTCCTCCGGCTCCACATCGTCCCGACGTTCGGCGGGCTCGACCTGGACGAGATCACCCCGCCGCGCGTCCGGGAGTGGCGGGCCGAGCGGCTCGCCGCCACCGGAGCGGCGACCACCGTCGCCAAGTCCTACCGGCTGCTGAAAGCGATCCTGGAGACCGCCGCCGACGACGAGTTGATCCGCCGGAACCCCTGCCGCATTCGCGGCGCGGGCAAGGAGGTCTCCAAGTCGGGTCAGGTGGCGACCGTCGAACAGGTCGACGCGCTCGCTGAGGCCGTGGGCATCCGGTGGCGCCTGATGGTCTACCTCGGCGCGTACGGGCCGATGCGGCCGGAGGAGCAGGCAGAGCTGCGCCGGAAGGACGTCGACGTGGACAACGTCACGATCGTCATCCGGAAGGCGGCCCCTGAGCTGGCCACCGGCAAGCGCGCCGAGGGGCCGACCAAGTCGGAGGCAGGGAAGCGGGTCGTCGTCCTGCCGGAGTTCCTGCGGACGGACCTCAAGCGCCACATGGATTGGTACGCGGAGAAGGGGCCCGAGGGGTTGCTGTTCGTGGGGGAGAAGGGGGCGCCCTTCCGCCGGTCCACGTTCGGGCGGAGGTGGCGGAAGGCGCGAGTGAAGGTCGGCATGCCGGCGTCCTTCCGGTTCTACGACCTCCGCCACACCGGGCACACGCTCTCCACCCGATCGGGCGCCACGCTGAAGGACACGATGGTGCGGGCCGGACAGTCGACCGAGAAGGCCGCGCTGATCTACCAGCACTCCGACCACGACCGGCAGAAGGAGGTGGCGGGCGGGCTGGACCGGATGGTGCGGACGGCGCGCGAGAAGGCCCAGGAGAAGGTGCGGAAGGAGCGGGAGAAGAGGGCAGGTGGTGCGTAGGTGGTGCGGGGCACCTGAGGAGGTCTAGACAACGACGAAGCCCCAGGTCTCTGACCTGGGGCTTCGTTCAAGAGCGGATGACGGGAATCGAACCCGCGCTATAAGCTTGGGAAGCTCATGTTCTACCATTAAACTACATCCGCATTGCGGCCGGATGAGCCGGTCGCATCGTTGCACACTGTACCCCATGCGCCACTGGTGGCGTAGTTCGCCTCTCGCGCGCGGGTCGGAGTGCCGCGTGGAGGGTGTCCCGTTGATCCCCTAATGTGGCTGTCTCGTCCAGCGTGTGTGGAGGGGAAGCGACTTGATGGGTTCCGTGGAGCGCACCGTCGTCCGCTGTGCCGAAGGGCACGTGTTCAGTACCGCCTCGTTTCCGCTTCAGCAGCTCGGTGCCGGGCGGATCGGGCCCGGGCGGCTCATCCGGTGTCCGCGGTGCGCGCGGTTGAGGCATGCGGTGCCGGTGGAGGTTCAGCAGCGCTGAGCTGGGTGAACCGAGGGGGCGCGGAGCCGGTCCCGATTGGGGAGGTCCGCGCCCCCTGCGTATCGTGGGGGCGTGCTTCTCTCAGACAAGGACATCCGGGCCGAGATCGACGCCGGGCGGGTGCGCATCGACCCGTACGACGAATCCATGGTGCAGCCGTCCAGCATCGACGTGCGTCTCGACCGCTTCTTCCGGGTGTTCGAGAACCACCGCCACCCGCACATCGACCCCGCCATCGAGCAGCTCGATCTGACGCGTGAGGTGGAGCCGGAGGGCGACGAGGCGTTCATCCTGCACCCGGGCGAGTTCGTGCTCGCCTCGACGTACGAGGTCATCACCCTGCCGGACGACATCGCGTCGCGCCTGGAGGGGAAGAGTTCTCTCGGGCGGCTCGGGCTCGTGACGCACTCCACCGCCGGGTTCATCGATCCCGGGTTCTCGGGGCACGTGACCCTGGAGCTGTCGAACCTCGCGACCCTGCCCATCAAGCTCTGGCCGGGGATGAAGATCGGGCAGCTGTGCATGTTCCGGCTGAGCTCGCCCGCCGAGTTCCCCTACGGCAGCGAGCGGTACGGCTCCCGTTACCAGGGGCAGCGGGGGCCGACGGCGTCCCGCTCGTACATGAACTTCCATCGGACCCAGGTGTGAGGCGGTAGCCGGACATGAGTGAAGTACGCGAGAACCTGACGTACGAGGGCTTCGGGACGGCCGTGCGCGAGCTGGCGCAGACCATCGCCGACGACGGCTACGAGCCCGACATCGTCCTCTCCATCGCGCGCGGCGGCGTCTTCGTCGCCGGCGGTCTGGCCTACGCCCTCGACTGCAAGAACATCCACCTCGTGAACGTGGAGTTCTACACGGGTGTGGGGACCACGCTGGAGATGCCGGTCATGCTGGCGCCCGTCCCGGACGCGATCGACTTCTCCGACAAGAAGGTCCTGATCACGGACGACGTGGCCGACACCGGCAAGACGCTCAAGCTCGTCCACGACTTCTGTGTCGACCACGTCGCCGAGGTCCGCTCCGCCGTCATCTACGAGAAGTCCCACTCCCTCGTGAAGTGCGAGTACGTCTGGAAGAAGACGGACGAGTGGATCAACTTCCCCTGGTCGGTCGAGCCGCCCGTCGTGAAGCGCGAGGGACAGGTCCTCGACGCCTGAGCCGCCTGAGCCGCCTGCGCCGACCCGCCTGATACGCGAAGGAGCCCCCTGAGGTCAGGGGGCTCCTTCGCGTATCGGGCAGGGTGGCGGGCCTTACAGCGTGCCCAGCTTGATCAGGCTCAGGAGGACCGCCAGCTGGATCGCCGAGGCGCCGAGCGCCTTGGGCCAGGGGAGGTCGTGGGAGCGGCTGACCATCAGGGTGAAGAGGACGCCGGCGGCGAGCCAGGTGGCCCAGCCGATGACCTGGACCAGGCCGTTCCCCCCGCCGAGGAAGACGGCGAAGAGCAGGCGCGGGGCGTCCGTGAGGGTCATGATCAGCATGGACAGGCCGACCGTCGGCTGCCATGCTCCGTCGCCGCCGAGCTGGCGGGCGAGCGTGTGGGTGACCGCGCCGAAGATCAGGCCGCCGACGACGAAGCCGACGCCCGTCATCAGGACGTACGAGAGCGTGGTCCCCAGCGTCGCGGTCTCCTCGCGCGCCTGGTCGAAGCCGAAGAGCGCCAGCAGCCCGTAGAGGAAGGTGACGGTCAGGGCCGGGCCCCAGACCGCGTGGTCGCGCATCCGGAGGAAGGTGTCCGCCGGGCGCAGCACGATGCCGCTCAGCAGGGCCTTCCAGCCGAGGCGGGGGCCGACGGGCGCCGGGGGAGCCTGGTAGCCGCCCTGCGGGCCGTAGGGGTCGTCGACGCTGAACATCTGGGTGTGGCCCGGGTTGTTCGCCGTCGCCGCGTGGGGGTGCTGCGCGTGCGGGTCGCCGAAGTACTCGGGCTCCCCGTACGGCTGCTGCTGCGGCGGCTGTTGCTGCCACTGCTGCTGCGGGTACGCCTGCGGGGGCGCCGCGTCGTACCCGTACGGCGCCTGCTGCGGGCGATGCTGCTGCGGTCGATGCTGTTGCGGGGGGCGGTTGTCCCGGCCGCGTCCGTTCCTGAATCCAGCCACGTCATTGAACGTACCCGTTCGTGCGGCACGCCCGCTCCTTCGGTGCTGAGCTGTGACATCCCCTAGGGGGTCACAGGGTCGCCGGACGGTCGCGCGGTCACTGTTACAAAACGGACGTATCGCCTCAATGTGTGGTCCGTAGCTTCGGTCGGGTCAGCAGCGAAACCCCTCTGGAGTTCTCCATGCTTCTCAACCGCCGTAGCCGAGTCCTGCGCACCGCCGCCGTCGCCACCGGCACCTCCGTCGCGCTCCTCCTCTCGGCCGCCGCCGCCTTCGCCGACGACGCCTCGGGCTCGGGCGACCCGGGGGCCGCCGTGCGGGAGCAGGTCTCCGGCTGGCCGCTGCCCGACGGGTCCACCGCCCAGGTGCGGCAGACCGGGGAGGGTTCGTACAGCGCCGACATCGTGGGCCGGGACGGCGTGCTGATCGGCAGCCTGTCGAGTACGGGCGGCCGGCCGGCGTACGCGGAGAACAACGGGCTCCACATCGTCCTCCAGCCCGACGGGACCGTGAGCTCCTGGATGGACCAGGTCCCCGCGCCCGTACCCCCCAAGCCCGAGCCGAAGCCCGAGCCGAAGCCGGCGCCCCAGCCGAAGCCCGCCCCCAAGCCCGCCCCGAAGCCCAAGCCCGCCCCCAAGCCCGCTCCCCGGGCTCTCCCCAAGGCAAAGCTCGCGGACGGCACCGTCGCCACCTTCGCCAAGCACGGCAAGAACGGGCCCCGCGTCCAGGTGTCCCTCGTCAACGGCAAGCGCGTGGCCACCGTCGACCCGAAGCACCTCACCGTCCAGCACCGCGGCTGGACGTACAAGCTCGCCGTGCAGCCCGGAAAGCAGCAGTACCGCTTCGTCGTCGTGGACACCCCGAAGCGGGGCGGCAACAGCTGGGTCTACGACCTGAACGGCAAGCTCGTCGCCACGTACCACGCCCAGAAGCGGTGAGAACGTGAAGAAGGGCCGCCCCACCAGGTGGGGCGGCCCTTCTTCACGCGCGCGTGGCTACGCGGCCGGCTCGGGCTCCGGCTCGTCCGCGGGCTCCGGCTCCGGGTCGACCGGCGTCTTCACCGAGTCGAGCAGCAGCTGGGCCACGTCCACGACCTGGAGGCTCTCCTTCGCCTTGCCGTCGTTCTTCTTGCCGTTCACGGAGTCCGTGAGCATGACGAGGCAGAACGGGCAGGCGGTGGAGACGATGTCCGGGTTGAGGGAGAGGGCCTCGTCGACGCGCTCGGTGTTGATGCGCTTGCCGATGCGCTCCTCCATCCACATCCGCGCGCCGCCGGCGCCGCAGCAGAAGCCGCGCTCCTTGTGGCGGTGCATCTCCTGCTGGCGCAGGCCCGGGACGGCGGACATGATCTCGCGCGGGGGCGTGTAGACCTTGTTGTGGCGGCCCAGGTAGCACGGGTCGTGGTAGGTGATCAGGCCGTCGACCGGGGTCACCGGGATCAGCTTGCCCTCGTCGATGAGGTGCTGGAGCAGCTGGGTGTGGTGGATGACCTCGTACTCGCCGCCGAGCTGCGGGTACTCGTTGGCGATGGTGTTGAAGCAGTGCGGGCAGGTCGAGACGATCTTCTTCGCCGACTTCGGCTTCTTCGTCTCCGGGTCGTCGTCGTCCTCGCCGAACGCCATGTTCAGCATGGCGACGTTCTCCTGGCCGAGCTGCTGGAACAGCGGCTCGTTGCCCAGACGGCGGGGGGAGTCACCGGTGCACTTCTCGTCGCCGCCCATGATCGCGAACGTGACGCCCGCGATGTGGAGCAGTTCGGCGAACGCCTTGGTGGTCTTCTTGGCGCGGTCCTCCAGGGCGCCGGCGCAGCCGACCCAGTAGAGGTAGTCGACCTCGGACAGGTCCTCGATGTCCTTGCCGACGATCGGGACCTCGAAGTCGACCTCCTTGGTCCACTCGACGCGCTGCTTCTTGGCGAGACCCCAGGGGTTGCCCTTCTTCTCCAGGTTCTTCAGCATCGTGCCGGCCTCCGACGGGAAGGCGGACTCGATCATGACCTGGTAGCGGCGCATGTCGACGATGTGGTCGATGTGCTCGATGTCGACCGGGCACTGCTCGACGCAGGCGCCGCAGGTGGTGCAGGACCACAGGACGTCGGGGTCGATGACGCCGTTCTCTTCCACGGTGCCGATCAGCGGGCGCTCGGCCTCGGCCAGGGCCGCGGCGGGGACGTCCTTCAGCTGCTCCTCGGACGCCTTCTCCTCGCCCTCCATGGTCTTGCCGCCGCCGGCGAGCAGGTACGGCGCCTTGGCGTGCGCGTGGTCGCGCAGCGACATGATGAGGAGCTTGGGGGAGAGGGGCTTGCCGGTGTTCCAGGCGGGGCACTGCGACTGGCAGCGGCCGCACTCGGTGCAGGTGGAGAAGTCGAGGAGGCCCTTCCAGGAGAACTGCTCGACCTGGGAGACGCCGTAGACGTCGTCCTCGCCCGGGTCCTCGAAGTCGATCGGCTTGCCGCCGGTCGTCATCGGCTGGAGCGCGCCCAGCGCGGTCTCGCCGGTGGCGTTGCGCTTGAACCAGATGTTCGGGAAGCCGAGGAAGCGGTGCCAGGCCACGCCCATGTTGGTGTTCAGCGAGACCACGATCATCCAGATGAACGAGGTGCTGATCTTCACCATGGCGGTGAAGTAGATGAGCGTCTGGAGCGTGGAGAGGGACAGGCCCTTGAAGAGCAGGACGAGCGGGTACGAGGCGAAGTACGCGGCCTCGTAGTGCTCGACGTGGTGGATCGCGCCCTCCAGGCCGCGCAGCACGTAGATCGCGAGGCCGATGGTGAGGATCACGTACTCGACGAAGTACGCCTGTCCGGCCTTGGAGCCGGCGAAGCGGGACTTGCGGCCCGCCCGGGAGGGCAGCGACAGCAGCCGGATGACGATCAGGGCGGCGATGCCCAGGATCGTCATGACGCCGATGAACTCGATGTAGAGCTCGAAGGGCAGGAAGCCGCCGATGACCGGCAGGGTCCAGTCGGCCTGGAAGAGCTGGCCGAACGCCTGGGCGAGGGTCGGCGGGAGGGTCAGGAAGCCGACCGCGACGAACCAGTGCGCGAAGCCGACGATGCCCCAGCGGTTCATCCGGGTGTGGCCCAGGAACTCCCGGACGAGGGTGACGCTGCGCTGGTAGGGGTTGTCCGTGCGGGTCCCGGCCGGGACCGGCTGGCCCAGCTTGAAGTACGCGACGAACTGGCCGATGGCGCGAGCGAGCAGGGCAACGCCGACCACGGTCAGCGTCAGCGACACGATGATCGCGGCGAGTTGCATGACGGGCTCCTCGGGCGGGCCTGGGGCGCTGCGGGGGCGGCCTGTGCTCGCCGTGCCCTCACCTTCGCCCTGAGCCTACTAAGCGGTAACTTAATTAGTCCGTGCTGAGATTACCGGTCGGGGCGCCGCACTTGTAGCGGCCCTCGCGGTGATCTGTGTCGCTCAGGCAAGCCTTGCCGGACGGGCCGAGGCGCGCCGGAGACGACGTCGGCGGACTGCTGGAAGCGTACGCGCCAGAACGGCCAGGTCCATGCCGAGCCAGTGGTGGTCCACATAGTGGAGGTCGAGCAGCTCGCGCTCCTCCCAGGGCAGGTCGGAGCGGTCGCTGATCTGCCACGGTCCGGTCAGCCCCGGGCGCACGGAGAGCCGGCGGCGGGTCTCGCCCGCGCACTCCCGGTGGGTGGGGGAGAGCGGGCACGGGCCGACGAGCGACATCTCGCCCCGGACGACGTGCAGCAGCAGCGGCAGCGCGGCCAGCGGGCTGCGGGTGCGGAAGGTCAGCATCGTGAAGGGCCGGCCGTCCAGGCCGGCCACCGTGCGGCGGCGCAGCAGCGGGGCGCCGCCGGAGGGCGGGGCGGCCAGGGTGAGCGTGAGGGCGACGGCGCCGAGGAGCGGGGAGAGCGCGAGCAGCAGGGCCGTACCCCCCAGCAGGTCGAAGGCGCGCTTGAGGTCCGTGCCGCGCCGTGGCCGGCGGGTGACGTGTGGGCGGGTGTGGTGGGTGTGCTGCGTACGGTTCGCCGTCATGCCCCGGACCCCTCCGGCTGAGATCATGGGATGTTCGTGGAATATGCCCGCTTTGCCCGACACGGGGCACCAGGACTCTCCCATTTCCCGCCTCCGCAGTCAGGGAACGACGCGCTCCTCGCGTCTCTTTGAGCGATCGGGCCGACGAAGAGTTGAGTCACCTCGACTCAGGTCTGTTGACGTCGGCCATCCCGTCGTGCATCCTTGAGTCAGTTCCACTCAAGTCAGTCAGCTGGAGGAATCGAAATGGCACGTGCGGTCGGCATCGACCTGGGTACGACTAACTCCGTCGTCAGCGTTCTGGAAGGCGGCGAGCCCACCGTCATCACCAACGCCGAGGGCGCCAGGACCACGCCGTCCGTCGTCGCCTTCGCCAAGAACGGCGAGGTGCTCGTCGGCGAGGTCGCCAAGCGCCAGGCGGTCACCAACGTCGACCGGACCATCCGGTCCGTGAAGCGCCACATGGGCACCGACTGGAAGATCGAGCTGGACGGGAAGAACTTCAACCCGCAGCAGATGTCCGCCTTCATCCTCCAGAAGCTGAAGCGCGACGCCGAGGCGTACCTGGGCGAGAAGGTCACCGACGCGGTCATCACCGTCCCGGCGTACTTCAACGACTCCGAGCGCCAGGCCACCAAGGAGGCCGGTGAGATCGCGGGCCTCAACGTCCTGCGCATCGTCAACGAGCCGACCGCGGCCGCCCTGGCCTACGGCCTCGACAAGGACGACCAGACGATCCTCGTCTTCGACCTCGGTGGCGGCACCTTCGACGTGTCCCTCCTGGAGATCGGCGACGGCGTCGTCGAGGTGAAGGCCACCAACGGTGACAACCACCTCGGTGGCGACGACTGGGACCAGCGCGTCGTCGACTACCTGGTGACCCAGTTCAAGAACGGTCACGGCGTCGACCTGGCGCAGGACAAGATGGCCCTCCAGCGCCTCCGCGAGGCCGCCGAGAAGGCGAAGATCGAGCTCTCCTCCTCGACCGAGACCTCCATCAACCTGCCCTACATCACGGCCTCCGCCGAGGGCCCGCTGCACCTGGACGAGAAGCTCACCCGCGCCCAGTTCCAGCAGCTCACCTCGGACCTGCTGGAGCGCTGCAAGGTCCCGTTCCACAACGTCATCAAGGACGCGGGCATCGCCCTCTCCGAGATCGACCACGTGGTCCTGGTCGGCGGCTCGACCCGTATGCCGGCCGTCGCCGAGCTCGTCAAGGAGCTGACCGGTGGCAACGAGGCCAACAAGGGCGTGAACCCGGACGAGGTCGTCGCCATCGGCGCCGTCCTCCAGGCCGGTGTCCTCAAGGGCGAGGTCAAGGACGTCCTGCTCCTCGACGTCACCCCGCTGTCCCTCGGCATCGAGACCAAGGGCGGCATCATGACCAAGCTCATCGAGCGCAACACCACGATCCCGACCAAGCGGTCCGAGATCTTCACGACGGCCGAGGACAACCAGCCGTCCGTGCAGATCCAGGTCTACCAGGGCGAGCGCGAGATCGCGGCGTACAACAAGAAGCTCGGCATGTTCGAGCTGACCGGCCTCCCGCCGGCCCCGCGCGGCGTCCCGCAGATCGAGGTCGCCTTCGACATCGACGCCAACGGCATCATGCACGTGACCGCGAAGGACCTGGGCACGGGCAAGGAGCAGAAGATGACCGTCACCGGCGGCTCCTCGCTGCCGAAGGACGAGGTCGACCGGATGCGCCAGGAGGCCGAGCAGTACGCGGAGGAGGACCACCGCCGCCGCGAGGCCGCCGAGTCCCGCAACCAGGGCGAGCAGCTCGTCTACCAGACGGAGAAGTTCCTCAAGGACAACGAGGACAAGGTCCCCGGTGACGTGAAGACCGAGGTCGAGGCCGCCGTCGCCGAGCTGAAGGAGAAGCTCAAGGGCGAGGACAGCGCCGAGATCCGCACCGCCACCGAGAAGGTCGCGGCCGTCTCCCAGAAGCTCGGCCAGGCCCTCTACGCCGACGCGCAGGGCGCGCAGGCGGCCGGCGCCCCCGCCGGTGAGGCCAAGGCGGACGACGACGTGGTCGACGCCGAGATCGTCGACGACGAGCCCAAGAAGGACGGCCAGGCGTGAGCGAGGAGACCCCGGGCTTCGAGGAGAAGCCCGACGTCCCCTCCGGCGACAGCGCCGACACCGCTGAGGCCGCCGAGGCCGCCGAGTCCACCGAGGACAAGGCGGCCCCGGCCGGGGACGCGAACAGCACGCCGGCGGCCGACGCCGGCCTCACCGCCCAGCTGGACCAGGTCCGCTCCGCGCTCTCCGAGCGCACCGCCGACCTCCAGCGGCTCCAGGCCGAGTACCAGAACTACCGGCGCCGGGTCGAGCGGGACCGGGTCACGGTCAAGGAGATCGCCGTCGCGAGCCTCCTGTCCGACCTGCTCCCGGTCCTCGACGACATCGGCCGCGCCCGCGACCACGGCGAGCTGCTCGGCGGCTTCAAGTCGGTCGCCGAGTCGCTGGAGACCGTCGTCGCCAAGATGGGGCTCCAGCAGTTCGGCAAGGAGGGCGAGCCCTTCGACCCGACGATCCACGAGGCCCTGATGCACTCGTACGCACCGGACGTCACCGAGACGACGTGCGTCGCGATCCTGCAGCCTGGGTACCGGATCGGCGAGCGGACCATCCGGCCCGCCCGTGTGGCCGTCGCCGAGCCCCAGCCCGGGGCGCAGGGCAAGGCCGAGGAGCCGGAGGACGCCGGCACGTCCGGCGCGTCCGAGCAGGACAGCGAGTAACAGCCGTACCCGCGTGCGGGAGGAGGGACGTCGATGAGCACGAAGGACTTCGTCGAGAAGGACTACTACAAGGTCCTCGGCGTCCCCAAGGACGCCACCGAGGCCGAGATCAAGAAGGCGTACCGGAAGCTCGCCCGCGAGAACCATCCGGACGCCAACAAGGGCGACACCAAGGCGGAGGAGCGCTTCAAGGAGATCTCCGAGGCGAACGACGTCCTCGGTGACCCCAAGAAGCGCAAGGAGTACGACGAGGCGCGCGCCCTCTTCGGGAACGGTGGCTTCAGGGCCGGCGGTCCCGCGGGCGGCGGCTCGTTCAACTTCGACCTGGGGGACCTCTTCGGCGGCGGTGCCCAGGGCGGAGCCGGCGGCTTCGGCGGAGGCGGGGGCGGAATCGGGGACGTCTTCGGCGGACTGTTCAACCGAGGCGGCGGTACGGGTGCCCGCACCCAGCCCCGCCGCGGCCAGGACATCGAGTCCGAGGTGACGCTCAGCTTCACCGAGGCCATCGAGGGCGCCACGGTGCCGCTGCGCATGTCCAGCCAGCAGCCGTGCACGGCCTGTTCGGGCACCGGCGACAAGAACGGCACCCCCCGGGTGTGCCCGACCTGCGTCGGCACCGGCCAGGTCTCGCGCGGCAGCGGCGGCGGCTTCTCGCTGACCGACCCGTGCGTGGACTGCAAGGGCCGCGGCCTGATCGCCGAGAACCCCTGCGAGATCTGCAAGGGCTCCGGCCGGGCCAAGTCCTCGCGGACCATGCAGGTCAGGATCCCGGCGGGCGTCTCCGACGGGCAGAAGATCAGACTGCGCGGCAAGGGCGCCCCGGGCGAGCGCGGCGGGCCGCACGGCGACCTGTTCGTCGTCGTGCACGTCGACGCCCACCCGGTCTTCGGCCGCAAGGACGACAACCTCACCATCACCGTGCCGGTCTCCTACACGGAGGCCGCGCTCGGCGGCGACATCAAGGTGCCGACCCTCGGCGGCCCGCCGGTCACCCTCAAGCTGCCCGCCGGCACGCCGAACGGCCGGACCATGCGCGCCCGCGGCAAGGGCGCGGTCCGCAAGGACGGCACCCGCGGCGACCTGCTGGTGACGGTGGAGGTCGCGGTGCCCAGGGAGCTGGACGACAAGGCCCGCGAGGCCCTGGAGCAGTACCGGACGGCGACCGCCGACGCGGACCCCAGGGCGGAGCTGTTCCAGGCGGCGAAGGGAGCGTGACGCGGTGGACGGACGCAGACGCAATCCGTACGAACTGACCGACGAGACCCCGGTGTACGTCATCTCGGTGGCGGCCCAGCTGTCGGGGCTGCATCCGCAGACCCTGCGCCAGTACGACCGCCTCGGCCTGGTCTCGCCGGACCGCACGGCCGGCCGGGGCCGCCGCTACTCGGCCCGCGACATCGAACTGCTCCGCCAGGTGCAGCAGCTGTCGCAGGACGAGGGCATCAACCTGGCCGGAATCAAGCGCATCATCGAGCTGGAGAACCAGGTCGCGGCGCTCCAGGCCCGCGTCGCCGAGCTCTCGTCCGCCGTCGAGGGCGCGGCCCTCGCGATGCGGCAGCGCGAGGCCCAGGTGCACGCCTCGTACCGGCGCGACCTGGTCCCGTACACCGACGTGCAGCAGGCGAGCGCGCTGGTGGTCTGGCGGCCGGCGCCGAAGCGCGGCGAATAGCCACCCACACGTGAGGGCCCCTCCCCGGCCGGGGAGGGGCCCTCACGTGCGTTCTCAGATCAGCTCCCGTCCTGGGAGGGGCCCTCACGCGCGTCTCAGATCAGCTCGCCGATGATGTCGCCGAGCGTCTCCCACCAGGGCGAGGCGCCGGTGCCGAAGGCGGCGGCCAGCGCGGTGCCGACGGCGAGGTCGAGCGGGGTGGGCTCGACGCCCTCGTCCCACTCGTCGATCACCCGCCCGTCGCCGCTGGAGCTCAGCAGGCCGAGCGCCCGCCCGTCCCGGCTGAGCCGGCTCTCCCCGTACGAGCAGGGCACGAGCCGGTAGCGGACGCCGCCGGCGCGGACGTCCACCCGGTACGAGCGCCGCAGCAGCCGGCCCCGGGCCGGGCGGATCGAGGCGGGCGCGCCGTCGACGGTGAGCGTCAGCAGCCCGCCCTTCCGGGTGCCGATGGGCGTGTGGGCGTCGGCCGGGGTCCCGGCCGTCCGGACGAGCTCCACGGAGGGCAGTCCCTCCCCGGAGACGAGGAGGGTGCCGGCGGGGCCGTCGAGCGTGATGTGTGCGTGCACGGTGGTCAGTCGTCCCGTTCGAGAAGGCCGGACCGGGCGATCAGGTAGCCGAGCTGCGCCCGGCTCCCGCTGCCCAGGGTGGCCGCGAGCTTGGCGATGTGGGCCCGGCAGGTCCGCACGTTCATCCCGAGGCGGCGGGCGATGGCCTCGTCGACGTGTCCTTCGACGAGGAGCCGGGCGATGGAGCGCTGGACCCCGCCGATGCCGTCCACGGCGGGGCTGTAGGGGACTTCCTCGTCCCACGGGACCGCGTGCAGCCAGAACTGCTCGAAGACGCCGACGAGATACTGGACGAGGCCCTCGTGGCGCAGTTCGAGCGCGACCTGGCGGTCGCTGCGGGCGGGCACGAAGGCCACCTTGCGGTCGACGATGATCAGCCGGTCGACGATCTCCTCGAGGGTGCGCAGGGTGAGGCCGTAGGGCGCCGCCCGCTCGACGTAGGCGAGGGTGGCGGGGTGGTGGCGGGCGGTGTGCTGGTAGAGGGTGCGCATGGTGACGCCGCGGTCGAGCAGCGGCTCCATGCGGCGCAGGGCCTTCTCCAGGGTCTCCGGGCGCCGTCCGCTGCCCGGCTGGATGGTGAGCAGTTCGACGGCGCACTCGCCGGTGGCCCGGTCGAGAGCGGCGTTGATGACGCTGAGTCCTTCCAGGACCGTGATCGCCTGGGTGGCGGAGGGGTCCTGGGTGTGGATGGCCATGAACGGTTCGAAGGCGTCGGCCAGGGCGACGGCGTGCTGCCGGCGGGCCTGGATCTCCTGCTCGATGGGGCGGATGAGCTGGCTGAGCGCGATCGAGGCGGGCACCGGGTGCAGCCACTGGCTGTCGTCCGGGTCGGGGTGGAGCAGCTCCATGTCGGTCAGGCAGGGGGCGGCCGCGGCCTCGGAGCGGGGGATGCGGCCCCTGCGGAGAGCGTTCGCGTACAGCTCCTTCCCCACGTCGCACAGCTCACCGTGACTGTGGTTATGGGCTGATATTTCGCCTTCTCGCCCCATGTGCACCCCCCTCAGGGTCATGAATTACAGGAACATGATGCCCGGCGTGGGTGGTGGAAGGGGATGCGCGTGAGCCATCGTTCTAGGCGCGGGGGAGGTAGTGATCAAAAGAGGTGGAGATCGGCCATGACCAGGATGGTTCGTGCACTTAGCGCCATAGCCGTTGCGGCGGCTGCTCTTGGCGTCCTCGCCGGGATCGGTGAGCCCTCATGGGAGAGCACGCCGGCGCACTCCGTGCTGGCGCAGCCGGGTGAGCCCTCGTGGGAGAGCGCTCCCGCGGAAGCCCTGCTCGCGTCTCCCTCCGAGCCTTCTTGGGAGATCGCCCCCAAGGGCGCGAGCGCATGACGGTGCCTCCGGACGACCGGGTCTTCCGCAGGGAGATGGCTTCGGCCTACCGGTCCGGGTGGCACTTCATCGATCTCGTCACGGCCATCCCCCACCGTGGCGACTCGCTGAAGGTCACCCTGTTCGGAGAACCTGTGGTCGTCGCACGGGAGCAGGACGAGGACGTCAGGGCCTACCGGTGCCTCAGACGCCCGCGCGGCGCGCCGCAGCCCATTCGCTGTGCCGTCCGGTACGGCATGATCTTCGTCAACCTCGACCAGCGGGACCACCAGCTGATCGAGCCCGAGACCCTCACCGCCACCCCCCGCAGTGCCTGAGCGATGCCCCCGTCGTTCTAGATCGCTCAGGTGCTTCCCCCACACAACGGCGCCATCGCGGACCTGAAACGCGATGGCGCCGTTGTGCTGTCCCGGTGCGGGTGCTCGTGCGTGTGTGTGCCTCTGGGTGCGGTCAGGCGCGGCCCATCGCCCGGGTGAGGGCGATCTCGATGACGACCCGGTCCGGGTTGGGCGTCGGCGTGCGGCCGTAGCGGTCCGCGTAGCGGGCCACCGCGTCGGCGACGGTCTCCGCCTCGGTGCGGACGCGCGCGACGCCCTCCAGGGTGGCCCAGCGCCCCTTGTCGACCTGGCAGACCGCGACCCTGGCCCCGTCCGCGCCGGCCGCCAGCACGTTCGCGACCTTCCGGCTGTGCTTGTTGGTGATGATCCGCGCCAGCCCGTGCTCGGGGTCGTACGTGACGCCGACGGGCACGACGTGCGGGGTGCCGTCCGGGCGGGGGGTGGTCAGCGTGCACATGTGGTACTCGGACCAGAAGCTGCGGTACGAGTCCGTGGGGTTCCTCGGGTCAGTCGCCATGCCCGGAAACTACCGCCGTCCCGCCGCCCTCCGATACCTTGAGCGGAATAGACTCAACTTTATGTACGCTGTATGAGTCAGTACAGACGAGGACCCAGAGGACCACCGCCCCAGGAGGAGAACCCGCACGTGGACGCCGAACTGACCAACAGGAGCCGGGACGCGCTGAACGCGGCGAGCAAGCGCGCCGTGTCCCAGGGGCACGCCGATCTGACCCCGGCCCATCTTCTGCTCGCGCTGCTGACGGGTCAGGACAACGAGAACATCACCGACCTGCTGGCCGCCGTCGAGGCCGACCAGGCCGCCGTCCGCACCGGCGCGGAGCGGCTGCTCGCCGCCCTGCCCAGCGTGACCGGCGCGACCGTCGCGCCCCCGCAGCCCAACCGCGAGCTGCTCGCCGTCATCGCCGACGCCGCCGACCGCGCGAAGAAGCTCGGTGACGAGTTCATCTCCACGGAGCACCTGCTCATCGGCCTCGCCGCCAAGGGCGGGCAGGCCGGCCAGGTCCTGGACCAGCAGGGCGCGACCGCCCGCCGGCTCCAGGACGCCTTCGAGAAGGCCAGGGGAGGCCGCCGCGTGACCACCGCCGACCCGGAGGGCTCGTACAAGGCCCTGGAGAAGTTCGGCACCGACTTCACCGCCGCCGCCCGCGAGGGCAAGCTCGACCCGGTGATCGGCCGCGACCACGAGATCCGGCGGGTCGTCCAGGTCCTCTCCCGGCGCACCAAGAACAACCCCGTCCTCATCGGCGAGCCCGGCGTCGGCAAGACCGCCGTCGTCGAGGGGCTCGCCCAGCGGATCGTGAAGGGCGACGTCCCCGAGTCGCTGCGGAACAAGCGGCTGGTCTCCCTGGACCTGGGCGCGATGGTCGCCGGCGCCAAGTACCGCGGCGAGTTCGAGGAGCGGCTGAAGACCGTCCTCTCCGAGATCAAGGAGAGCGACGGCCAGATCATCACCTTCATCGACGAGCTGCACACCGTCGTCGGCGCGGGCGCCGGCGGCGACTCCGCCATGGACGCCGGCAACATGCTGAAGCCGATGCTGGCCCGCGGCGAGCTCCGCATGGTCGGCGCCACCACCCTCGACGAGTACCGCGAGCGGATCGAGAAGGACCCCGCCCTGGAGCGCCGCTTCCAGCAGGTCCTGGTCGCCGAGCCGTCCGTCGAGGACACCGTCGCCATCCTCCGCGGCCTCAAGGGCCGGTACGAGGCCCACCACAAGGTGCAGATCAACGACTCCGCCCTGGTGGCCGCCGCGACCCTCTCCGACCGGTACATCACCTCCCGCTTCCTCCCCGACAAGGCCATCGACCTCGTCGACGAGGCCGCCTCCCGGCTCCGCATGGAGATCGACTCCTCCCCGGTCGAGATCGACGAGCTCCAGCGCTCCGTCGACCGGCTCCGCATGGAGGAGCTGGCCCTCGCCAAGGAGACCGACCCGGCCAGCGTCCAGCGCCTGGAGAAGCTCCGCCGCGACCTCGCCGACCGCGAGGAGGAGCTGCGCGGCCTCACCGCCCGCTGGGAGAAGGAGAAGCAGTCCCTCAACCGGGTCGGCGAGCTGAAGGAGCGGCTCGACGAGACCCGGGGCCGCGCCGAGCGCGCCCAGCGCGACGGCGACTTCGACACCGCCTCCAAGCTGCTCTACGGCGAGATCCCCACCCTGGAGCGCGAGCTCGCCGAGGCCACCGAGGCCGAGCGCGAGGTCCAGAAGGACACCATGGTCAAGGAGGAGGTCGGACCCGACGACATCGCCGACGTCGTCGGCGCCTGGACCGGCATCCCCGCCGGCCGCCTCCTGGAGGGCGAGACGCAGAAGCTGCTCCGCATGGAGGACGAGCTGGGCCGCCGCCTCATCGGCCAGACCGAGGCCGTCCGGGCCGTCTCCGACGCCGTGCGCCGCACCCGCGCCGGGATCGCCGACCCCGACCGGCCCACCGGCTCCTTCCTCTTCCTCGGCCCCACCGGCGTCGGCAAGACCGAGCTGGCGAAGGCCCTCGCCGACTTCCTCTTCGACGACGAGCGGGCCATGGTCCGCATCGACATGTCGGAGTACAGCGAGAAGCACTCGGTGGCCCGCCTGGTCGGCGCGCCCCCCGGCTACGTCGGCTACGAGGAGGGCGGCCAGCTCACCGAGGCCGTCCGCCGCCGCCCGTACAGCGTGGTGCTGCTCGACGAGGTCGAGAAGGCGCACCCCGAGGTCTTCGACATCCTGCTCCAGGTCCTCGACGACGGCCGGCTCACCGACGGCCAGGGCCGGACCGTGGACTTCCGCAACACCATCCTGATCCTCACCTCGAACCTCGGCAGCCAGTACCTCGTCGACCCCCTGACCGGCGACGAGGAGAAGAAGCGGCAGGTCCTGGAGGTCGTCCGGGCCAGTTTCAAGCCGGAATTCCTGAACCGCCTCGACGACCTGGTGGTCTTCTCCGCGCTCGACCGCGCCGAGCTGGGCCGCATCGCGCGGCTCCAGATCGACCGGCTCGCCAAGCGGCTCGCCGACCGCCGGCTCACCCTGGACGTCACTCCGGAGGCCCTGGAGTGGCTGGCCGAGGAGGGCAACGACCCCGCGTACGGCGCCCGTCCGCTGCGCCGCCTCATCCAGACGGCCATCGGCGACCGGCTCGCCAAGGAGATCCTGGCCGGCGAGGTCCGCGACGGAGACACCGTCCGCGTGGACCGGTTCGAGGACGGCCTGATCGTCGGGGCGGCGTCGTAGGCGTGTCAGCCCGCAGCGGATCCCGCCGGTTCCCACCCGGCGGGGCTTGCCACGGACGGGCCGGGATGGGGGAGGATGGCAACATCCGTACGAAGGGAAACACCCGGTGAGCATCGACCCGTCCTCGATTCCGAATTTCGGGGGACAGCCCCAGCCCCAGGCGGGACCGGCGGGCCCCGTCGTCCCCGACCAGGACCTCGTGAAGCAGCTCCTGGAGCAGATGGAGCTGAAGTACGTCGTCGACGACGAGGGTGACCTCGCGGCGCCGTGGGAGGAATTCCGCACGTACTTCATGTTCCGCGGCGAGAACGAGCAGCAGGTGTTCTCGGTGCGCACGTTCTACGACCGTCCGCACTCCGCCGACGACCGGTCCAAGATCCTCGACGCGATCGACGACTGGAACCGCCGCACCCTGTGGCCCAAGGTCTACACCCACCTGCACGAGGAGGAGGACGGCTCCGCCACCCTCCGCCTCATCGGTGAGGCGCAGATGCTGATCGGCACCGGCGTCGCCCTGGAGCACTTCGTGTCCTCCACGGTGAGCTGGGTCCGCGCCTCCATCGAGTTCGACAAGTGGATCGTCGAGCAGTTCGGCCTCGCCTCCCCGGAGGAGAAGGCCGAGGGCGGCGAAGAGGGCTGAGTCCCCGCCGCCGGCCGACCGCACAGGAGCCGGGTCCCCCGAGGGGGCCCGGCTCCCGTGCGTCCCGGACCGGCGTCAGGACGTCAGGCGCCGCAGACGGTCGGTGGCCTCGGTGAGGACGTCGTCCTTCTTGCAGAAGGCGAAGCGGACCTGGGTGCGGCCCGCGTCGGGGTCGTCGTAGAAGACGGAGTTGGGGATCGCGACGACGCCGCAGCGCTCGGGGAGGGCGCGGCAGAAGGCGTAGGCGTCCTTCTCGCCGAAGGGGGTGATGTCGGTCGTGACGAAGTACGTGCCCTGGGGCCGGTAGACCTCGAACCCGGCCGCCCGCAGGCCGTCGCCGAGCAGGTCGCGCTTGCGCCGCAGGTCGTCGCGGAAGCCGTCGAAGTACGAGTCCGGCAGACGCAGGGCCTCGGCGACCGCGTACTGGAAGGGGCCCGCGCTGACGTACGTGAGGTACTGCTTGGCGGTCCGGACGGCGGCGATGAGCGGGCCGTCCGCCATGGCCCAGCCGACCTTCCAGCCGGTGAAGGAGAAGGTCTTGCCGGCGGAGGAGAGGGAGACGGTGCGCTCGCGCATGCCGGGGAACGTCGCGATCGGGACGTGGGTCGCGCCGTCGAAGGTCAGGTGCTCGTACACCTCGTCCGTGACGACGAGCAGGTCGTGCTCGACGGCGAGCGCGGCGATGGCGCTCAGCTCCTCGGTGGTGAGGACCGTCCCCGTCGGGTTGTGCGGGGTGTTGAGGAGCAGGAGGCGGGTCCTCGGGGTGATCTTGGAGCGCAGCTCGTCCAGGTCCGGGCGGAAGGACGGGGCCCGCAGGGTGAGCGGTACCCGCCGCGCGCCGGCCATGGCGATGCAGGCGGCGTAGGAGTCGTAGAAGGGCTCGAAGGCGATGACCTCGTCGCCGGGCTCCAGCAGTGCGAGCATGGTCGCCGCGATGGCCTCCGTCGCGCCCGCGGTGACCAGGACCTCCGTGTCCGGGTCGAGGCTCAGGCCGTAGAAGCGGTCCTGGTGGTCGGCGATCGCCCGGCGCAGCTCGGGGATGCCGGGGCCGGGCGGGTACTGGTTGCCGCGGCCGTCCCGGAGCGCTCGTACGGCGGCCTCGCGTACGGACTCCGGGCCGTCCGTGTCCGGAAAGCCCTGGCCCAGGTTGATCGCTCCCGTCGCCGTGGCCAGTGCCGACATCTCCGCGAAGATCGTCGTCCCGAGCCCGTCCAGCCTGCGGTTCAGCAGCGGCCTGCCGCTCATGTCTCCACCGTCCTCACTCGGATGTCCGCCGGTCCTTCGAGCGCCATCCTGGCGGATGCCCGGTGGGGCGGTCACGCGGCGCACCTGGTGTGCCGGTCGTCCCGGGCCGAAGCTCTGGACTTGCTCAAGTGCGCTTTGGGGGGTGCGCGGGGCGGGGATCCCCGGTGCAGAGGCGGCAGCGAGCCGCCGGACTCGGGGGGAGACGGCGATGGAATTCTTCTTCGTCATGTTCGTGATCGTGCTGTTCCTGGCCCTGGCCAACGTGGGCGGCCGAGGGGGCGGCGGCCGGAAGAAGCGGCGCGGCGGCTGGTCCGACGGCGGGAGCTCCTGCGGCGGGTCGAGCTCGTGCGGCGGGTCGAGCTGCGGCGGCGGTGGTGGCGGCTGTGGTGGGGGTAACTGACGGGGCTGAGGGGGCTGAGGGGGCCGACGGGGCCCGTGGGGCAGGGGCCCGCGCGCGGGGCGGGAGGGGCGTCCTGCGCGCCTCCGTCGCCCGCCCGGCGATCGATCCCGTTTGAACAAGTGAACTGTGGGGTCCCCGAAGGGGATGGAAAACACGGCAAGTTGGGTAATAACGCTGCGAGTCGTCCGGCCCACGTGGTTCTCTCGCTCCTGTCAGAGACAGCCCTCGGACCTGTGTGGACCCCGAGCCGGCGATCCCCCCACTCCCGTTGAAACCCTCTCCGGGGCGCCCCCGGCCCACCCGTCAAACCGTGTTTGCGGAGCCGACCCATGCTCACCACCCTGAAGACCTCCTACACCGACACGCGCGCGGCCGACCTGGCCTGGGCACTGGGCCGCGAACCGCTGCCCGCGCTCGCCGTGCTCGACCTCGAACTCACCGGCGCCAAGCTCCAGTTGCGGCTGCTCGGCGCCTCCCATCAGGTCCTTCTGGAGGAGGAGGGCCGCAGCTGCTCCGAGACCGTCGCCTGCATGCCGGGCAGCAGCACCCCGCTGCCGCTCGGCGTCTCCAAGCGGATCGGCGAATGGGAGTACGAATTCGCGGCCCGCGTCGAGACGCTCACGCAGGGCTCCTTCGCGGGCCGGGCGCAGGAGCTGCTCGCACTGGTCGCCGACCATCCCCACGGTCTCGCCGGGACGTTCCCCGGCTCGCCGCACGCCTTCACCGCGATGCTGGCACAGCGTCACGAGGGCCAGGTGCGCTGGCGGACCTGGCACGCCTACCCGCAGGAGGGGCAGCTCGTGGTCACCCGCACCCGGATCGGCGCTCGTATGCCCGCCACGCTCTGAATACACCCGAGCGGCCGCAGATGCACTCGTGTGGGTGACAAAAGGTGAGAGGGTCGTGACGTAGCGTTACGAGCATGATCGAGCCGACCGTGACCCTGCCACCCACGAGGGTGAGCCGCCGGCCGCCGCCGCGGCCGCGCGCCCCGGTGCGGTGGCCGGTCCTCGTCGTCGTCTTCGTCTGCGCCGCCTGCGGCCTCGTCTACGAGCTGGAACTCGTCGCCCTCGCCTCGTACTTGATCGGCGACTCGGTCACCCAGGCGTCCGTCGTGCTCTCCGTGATGGTCTTCGCGATGGGCCTGGGCTCGCTCCTCGCCAAGCGGCTGCGCTGCCGTGCCGCCGTCGGCTTCGGCCTGGTCGAGGGCGCGCTCGCGCTCATCGGCGGCACCTCGGCGCTGGTGCTGTACGCCTGCTTCGCCTGGCTCGGCGAGTCGCGCTGGGTCCTGGTGGCCTTCTCGCTCGCCATCGGGGTGCTCATCGGCGCCGAGATCCCGCTGCTGATGTCGCTCATCCAGAGAGCGCCGGAACGGTCCGTCGGCACCGGCCGGGCGGGTCGGGCCGGGCGGCCCGCACCGGCCGGCGACCCCGACGACGCGGCCGGCACGGTCGCCGACCTCTTCGCCGCCGACTACGTGGGCGCGCTCGTCGGCGGCCTCGCCTTCCCCTTCCTGCTGCTGCCCTGGCTGGGGCAGCTCACCGGCGCGCTCGTCACCGGCGCGGTCAACGCGGTCGCGGGCGCCGCCCTGGTGCTCTGGTTCTTCCGCCGCGACCTCACGGCCCGTACCCGCGCACTCGTCATCGGCGTCAACCTCGCCGTGCTCGGCGTGCTCGCCACCGCGACCGTCCTCGTCGACGACTTCGAGGAGGCCGCCCGCCGGGCCGTGTACGGGGAGCGGGTGCGGGTCGCCGTCCACACCGACCTCCAGGAGGTGGTGGTCACCGGCGGCCCCGAGGACCCGCCCGACCTGTACCTCGACGGCCGGCTGCGGGTCTCCGGCGCGGACGAGTACCGCTTCCACGAGGCGCTGGTCCACCCCGCGATGAACGGCCCGCACGCCCGCGTCCTCATCGTCGGCGGCGGTGACGGCCTCGCCGCCCGCGAGGTGCTCCGCTACCCCGGCGTCCGCTCCGTCACCGTGGTGGAGCTCGACCCCGGCGTCGTCCGGCTCGCCCGCACCGACCCCGCGCTCGCCGCGCTCAACGGACAGGCGTTCCGCGACCCCCGGGTGCGGGTGGTCCACGCCGACGCGTTCAACTGGCTGCGGGACAGCGCCGGGCGTGTGCAGGAACGGTACGACGGGTCGGACACGGCCGTGCGGGAAGGTTCCGGTGGGTCGGACGCGGCCGTGCGGGGAGGTTCCGGCGGGTCGGACGCGGCCGTGCGGGGAGGTTCCGGCGGGTCGGACGCCGCTGTGCGGGAAGGTTCCGGCGGGTCGGATGCGGCTGTGCGGGGGCGTTCCGGTGGGTCGGACGCCGTCGTGCAGGAACGGTACGACGTGGTGATCTCCGATCTGCCCGACCCCGGGATCACCCGCAGCACCAAGCTCTACGCCCAGGAGTTCTACGGCCTCGCCGCCGGCGTCCTCGACGACGGTGGCCGGCTCGTCGTACACGCCGGCCCCGCCACCGACCGGCCCCGCACCTACTGGACCGCCGACGCCACCCTCCGCGCCGCCGGTTACGCCACCCGGCCGTACAGCGCCGAGGGCGGCACCCCCGGCTTCGCCGCGGGACCCGACCGCGCCGACCGGGCCAGCGGCACCCGCCACGAGCCCGACGACTGGGGCTTCCTGCTCGCCGTCCGCGGCGACCGGCCGCCCGCCCTCGGGCTCGCCGCCGACGCGCCCCCGCTCCGCTCCCTCGCCCCCCGCGACCTGGCCGCCGCCGCCCGCAGGGCCGAGCGGACCCGCATCACCGGACTCCCCCCGTCCACCCTCGTCCACCCCCGGTACATCGACTGAACGGCACCCCGGGCGTGGCTCCCGGGACGAACGGGCGACGCGGGACGCCCCGCTGAGTAGGCTCGGATGCCATGGAGCATGAGGTGTTCGTCCCGGTCCCGGCCGAGGCCCTGCGGGCCACCCTCACCGACCCGGCCCGGGTGGCGCGGTGCGTCCCCGGCTTCCAGAGCGACGCCTCCGAGGAGGCCGCCGGAGCGGGCGAGGACCTCGTCGGCCGGCTCCGGCTCCGGGTCGGCGGCCACACCATCACCTACCGGGGCGGACTGCGGATCGTCGAACGGGACGGCGCCATCACCTACGAGGGCGAGGGCGCCGAGGCCCGCGGCAAGGGCGTCGCCGAGATCTCCCTCACCGTCGTCCTCACCCCGGCGGCCGAAGGCACCGGACTCAGCTTCACCGGCGCGCTCACCGCCACCGGCCGGCTCGCCGAGGAACCCGAGGAGGCCCGGGAGGCCGCCCGCGCCCGCCTCCTCGACGCCTTCGTCGAGGCCGCCGCCGCGCTCGCGGCCGAGACCGCCGCCCAGGCCCCCGAGGGGGACACCGCCTTCGGCACCGGCGCCTTCGACGGCGGCCCCGGCTTCGACGAGGACGTCGTCCCCGCGGACTTCCTCGAACCGGCCCCGGCCGCGCCCGTGGAGATCCCCGCCGCGCCCGCCGCCGAGGCCGCCCACGCCCGCCGGACCATGATCGGCCGGAGCGCCGAGGAAGTGGACCACGCGCCGCCGCGCGGCCGATACGCCCCGGTCCCCGCCCCCGAGCCGAGCGGCGCCGGCGCCACCCTCCGCTGGGTCGCCCCCGCCGCCGCGCTCGCCCTCGCCTCCGCGGTCATCGTCGGCCGCGCGCTGCGCCGCCGCCGCTAGGGCGTGCCTGACCATTCCCGTCGGGTCCGGCCCGCCCGGCCCACCGACGCCGCCGCCGCGAAGAGGGCGTTGAAACGGTCCAATGAACCGGGCCCAGGACTTAGGGTTCGGGGCGTGAGCAACCTGACGCGACTGACGGCGGGCGACGCCGAGCTGACCATCAACCCCGAGCACGGCGGCCGGATCGAGAGCCTGCGCATCGCCGGCACCGAGGTCCTCAAGCAGGGCGAGCGCTACGGCAGCTTCCCGATGGTGCCCTGGTGCGGCCGGACCCGGAACGGCCTCTTCCGCGACGGGGCCACCACCCACCGGCTGCCGATCAACGCGGAGCCGCACGCCATCCACGGCACCGTCCGCGACCAGCCCTGGACGGTGGCCCGCGCCACCGCCGACGAGGCCGTCCTCACCTGCGAACTCGGCGACCCCTGGCCGTACAAGGGCCGGGTCACCCAGGTCCTCGAACTGGCCGAGGACCGGCTGACGCTGCGGTTCGGGGTGGAGGCGTACGACGACTCCTTCCCGGCACAGGCCGGCTGGCACCCCTGGTTCCTGCGGAACCTGGGCCGGGGCGGCGAGGACGTGCGCATCGGCTTCACGCCCGACTGGCAGGAGGAGCGCGGCGACGACCACCTCCCCACCGGCCGCCGCATCGGCCCCACCCCCGGCCCCTGGGACGACTGCTTCGGCATGCCCGCCGGCGTCGACGTCACCCTCACCTGGCCGGGCGAGCTGGAGCTCAGCGTGACCAGCCGCGCCGAGTGGGTGGTGATCTACGACCAGCCCGAGGACGCCGTCTGCGTCGAGCCCCAGTCCGGCCCGCCGAACGGCCTCAACACCCACCCGCGCCTGGTCACCCCCATCGACCCCCTGGAAGTCGAGAGCGTCTGGGCCTGGCAGCGGCCCTGAGCCCGGCGCCCTTAAGCTCGGGGCATGACTGACGTACGCGCTGAACTGCTCCAGCAGATCAAGGACAAGGCCGTGGTGCACGGCAAGGTGACCCTCTCCTCGGGTCTGGAAGCCGACTACTACATCGACCTTCGCCGGATCACGCTGGACGGCGAGGCCGCGCCGCTGGTCGGTCAGGTCATGCTCGACCTGACGAAGGACCTCGACTTCGACTGCGTCGGCGGCCTCACCCTGGGCGCCGACCCGGTCGCCACCTCGATGCTGCACGCCTCCGCCGCGCGCGGGCAGCGCCTCGACGCCTTCGTCGTGCGCAAGGCGCAGAAGGCGCACGGCATGCAGCGCCGCATCGAGGGCACCGACGTGAAGGGCCGCCGCTGCCTGGTGGTCGAGGACACCTCGACCACCGGCGGCTCCCCGCTGACGGCCGTCGAGGCCGTCCGCGAGGCCGGCGGCGAGGTCGTCGCCGTCGCCACGATCGTGGACCGGGGCGCGGCCGGCGCGATCTCCGGCGCGGGGCTCTCGTACCTCACCGGCTACCAGCTCTCGGATCTCGGCCTCGCCTGAGGACCGGGTCTGAGTCCCGGCGTAACCGCCGCGAAGTCGTGACTTAGGTCCCGGCTCCCGGCACATACGGTTCTGACCTGCGCTTTTTCCCAAGGGCGGGGTGTTTCACGTGAAACACCCCGCCCTTCGGCATGCGCCGCCCGTGGGAGGCCGGACGAGAGTCTGGAAAGATGGCACCGACGATGACGTCGCCCCTAGGTCAGGGACATAGCAACGCCCACACCCGCACATCACAAGGAGCGGACGAATGCCCATCGCAACCCCCGAGGTCTACGCCGAGATGCTCGACCGGGCGAAGGCTGGCAAGTTCGCCTACCCGGCCATCAACGTGACCTCGTCCCAGACCCTCCACGCGGCGCTGCGCGGGTTCGCCGAGGCCCAGAGCGACGGCATCATCCAGATCTCGACCGGTGGCGCCGAGTTCCTGGGCGGCCAGTACAGCAAGGACATGGTCACGGGCGCCGTCGCCCTGGCCGAGTTCGCGCACATCGTCGCCGCGAAGTACGACATCACCGTCGCGCTGCACACGGACCACTGCCCGAAGGACAAGCTGGACGGCTACGTCCGCCCGCTGCTCGACGTGTCCGCCGAGCGCGTGGCCCGCGGCGAGAACCCGCTCTTCCAGTCGCACATGTGGGACGGCTCAGCCGAGACCCTCGCCGACAACCTGTCCATCGCGCAGGAGCTGCTCGCGAAGGCCCACGCCGCCAAGATCATCCTTGAGGTCGAGATCACCCCGACCGGCGGCGAGGAGGACGGCGTCAGCCACGAGATCAACGACGAGCTCTACACCACGGTCGACGACGCGATCCGCACCGCCGAGGCCCTGGGCCTGGGCGAGAAGGGCCGCTACCTGCTCGCCGCCTCCTTCGGCAACGTGCACGGCGTCTACAAGCCGGGCAACGTCGTCCTGCGCCCCGAGCTCCTCAAGGACCTCCAGGCCGGTGTCGCCGAGAAGTTCGGCCAGGCGTCCCCGTTCGACTTCGTCTTCCACGGCGGCTCCGGCTCGACCGCCGAGGAGATCGCCACCGCCATCGAGAACGGCGTGGTGAAGATGAACCTCGACACCGACACCCAGTACGCCTTCACCCGCCCGGTCGTGGACCACATGTTCCGCAACTACGACGGCGTCCTGAAGGTCGACGGCGAGGTCGGCACCAAGTCCACCTACGACCCGCGCACCTGGGGCAAGCTCGCCGAGGCGGGCATGGCCAAGCGCGTCACCGAGGCGTGCGAGGCGCTGCGCTCGGCCGGCAAGAAGCTGAAGTAACAGCCGTGACCGAAGGGCCCGGCACCCACGGGGTGCCGGGCCCTTCGCGTACCTGGAGGAGGGATCGATGTACGACTTCGACGAGGCGAGGGACCGGACGGGCACCTGGTCGGTCCAGTGGGACGGGATCGCGGACCGCTTCGGCGTCTCCGGGCTCCTCCCCTTCACCATCTCCGACATGGACTTCGCCTCCCCGCCGGAGGTCCTGGACGCGCTCCGGGACCGCGTCGGCCACGGCGTCTTCGGCTACACCGACTGGCGGCTCGGCGGCACCGACGGCTTCCGGGAGGCGATACGCCACTGGTACGCGACCCGGTACGGCACCGCCGTCGACACCGAGGCGCTGGTGTACGCGCCCTCCGTGCTCAACCAGGTCTCCCAGCTGCTGCGGATGTGGACGCGCCCCGGAGACGGGATCGTCACCCACACCCCCACCTACGACGGCTTCCGCAAGGTCGTCACCGGCCTCGGGCGGGAGCTGCGCGGCGTGCCGGTCGGCGACCCCGCCGCCCTGGAGCGGGAGCTGGCCCGCCCGGACAGCACGATGCTGCTGCTCTGCTCCCCGCACAACCCCACCGGACGGGTGTGGACGGAGGCCGAGCTGACCGAGTTCGGCCGGCTCGCCCGCCGCCACGGGGTGCCCGTCGTCAGCGACGAGATCCACGCCGACCTCACCACCGAAGGGCACCGGCACATCCCCTGGGTCCGGATCGCCGAGGCCGGCGGCGACCGGCGCTGGGCGCTCGTCACCTCCGGCACCAAGGCGTTCAACTTCCCCGCGCTCTCCGGCTCGTACGGCTTCCTCGGCGACCCGGAGGAGCGGGCGGCGTTCGTCCGGCGGATGGAGACCGGCGAGGGCCTCGCCTCCCCGGCCGTCCTCTCGCTCACCGCGCACATCGCCGCCTACCGGCACGGCGCCCCCTGGCTGGACGCGCTGCGCGGCTACGTCGCCGGCACCATGGCGATGATCGGGGAACGGCTCGCCGGCGGCCTGCCCGGCGTCGACTGGCGGCCGCCGCAGGCCGGCTACCTCGCCTGGATCGACCTCCGGCCGCTCGGCATCGACGACGACCGGCTCCAGGAGGAACTGGTCGCCACCGAGAAGGTCGCGATCATGCCCGGCGCCACGTACGGCACCCCCGGCTTCGTCCGCCTCAACGTCGGCTGCCCCCGCGCCAAGGCCGAACAGGGCGTGGACGCCCTGGTCCGGGCCGCCGCCCGGCTCCGCACCCGCTGACCGCCGGGGAGGCGGCGAGCCCGCGTCCGGGGGACCATGCAGGCATGAGTATGGCTGGGCCCGAGGTGCGGATGGCCTCCCGGACCGGGCGGTGGATCGTCCTCACCACCGTGCTCGGCTCCGGGATGGCCCTGCTCGACTCCACCGTCGTCAACGTCGCTCTGCCGCACATCGGCGAGGACCTCGGCGCCGACCTCGCCGTGCTCCAGTGGACCGTCAACGCGTACATGCTGACGCTCGCCGGGCTGATCCTCCTCGGCGGCTCGCTCGGCGACCGCTACGGGCGGCGGCGGGTCTTCGTCGTCGGCGTGGTGTGGTTCGCCCTCGCCTCGCTGCTCTGCGGGCTCGCCCCGAACGCCGGGGTCCTCATCGCCGCCCGCGCCCTCCAGGGCGTCGGCGGCGCGCTGCTCACCCCCGGGTCGCTCGCGCTGATCCAGGCGAGCTTCCACCCGGACGACCGGGCCAGGGCGGTCGGCCTGTGGTCCGGCTTCGGCGGCGTCGGGGCCGCGATCGGGCCGTTCGTCGGCGGCTGGCTCGTCGACGGGCCCGGCTGGCGGTGGGTCTTCCTGCTGAACGTGCCGCTCGCCGCGCTCTGCGTGCCGGTCGCGCTGCGGCACGTGCCCGAATCCCGCGACGAGACCGCGCACGGGCGGTTCGACGTGCTCGGGGCGGTGCTCGGCGCGGCGGCGCTCGCCCTCGTCACCTACGCGCTGATCGACGCCGTGTGGTGGGCCGGGGCGGCGGGCGTGCTCGTCGGTGCCGGGTTCGTGGGGGTGGAGCGGCGGCGGGGCGAGCGGGCGATGGTGCCGCCGTCGATCTTCCGCTCCCGGCTCTTCACCGCCGTCAACCTGGTGACGCTCTGCGTGTACGCGGCCTTCGGCGGCTTCTTCTTCCTCGCCGTGATCCAGCTCCAGGTCGTCTCCGGCTACTCCGCCCTCGCCGCCGGCACCGCCCTGCTGCCCACCACCGTCCTGATGCTGCTGCTCTCCGCGAAGTCCGGCGAGCTGGGGGAGCGGATCGGGCCCCGCGTGCCGCTGACCGTCGGGCCGCTGCTGTGCGCGGCGGGGATGCTGCTGACGCTGCGGGTCGGGGAGGACGCCTCGTACGTCCGTGACGTCCTGCCCGCCATGCTGGTCCTCGGCGTCGGCATGACCGCGCTGGTCGCGCCGCTGACCGCGACCGTCCTGGCCTCCGTCGACGTCTCCCGCGCCGGCCTGGCCAGCGGCATCAACAACGCGGCGGCGCGGGCGGCCGGGCTCGTCGCGGTCGCGGCGCTGCCGCTCCTGACGGGGATGGGGCCGGAGGCGTACCGGTCGGCGGCGGAGTTCGACGCGACGTTCGGGAAGGCGATGCCGATCTGCGCGGGGGTGCTGGTGCTGGGCGCGGCGCTCGCCTGGTTCACGATGCGGACCCCGCAGGCCCCCGCCTGCCACCCCGGCTGCCGTCACCACTGCGCCGTGACCTCCCCATCCCTGGACCCGGGAACGGCCGACGCGGGGTGACCCCGCCACGCGGCGGCGGGGGTGCGGCAGACTGGGGGGATGGTCACTCATGAGAACTTGCTGGGTGGGCCCGCGCCCACGCTGCTGCCCGACGAGCCCGAGCCGCGCGAGCTCCTCGCGCAGGGCACCGCCCCCGCGGACGTCGCCGCGAAGTACCCGACCTCCTCGCTCGCGTGGGCGCAGCTCGCGGACGACGCCTTCGAGGCCGGCCGCGTGGTGGAGTCGTACGCCTACGCCCGTACCGGCTACCACCGCGCGCTCGACGCGCTGCGCCGCAACGGGTGGAAGGGCCACGGCCCGGTGCCGTGGGAGCACGAGCCGAACCGCGGCTTCCTGCGGGCCCTGCACGCGCTGGCGCGGGCCGCGGGGGAGATCGGCGAGCAGGCCGAGTACGAGCGCTGCACGACCTTCCTGCGGGACTCCTCGGAGACCGCCGCCGACACGCTCGGCTGAGTGGGGGACCCCCCGGCCGGTACGATCCCCGGACCGGCCTGAACAGGGGGGAACTGTCATGGGCACACGGGGGGCGTCTCATCAGCGCCGACAGAAGCGACATACCGGGAGGAGCCGCCGCCGCGCGGGGACGCGTGTCACGCGCCGCGGCCGGCTCGTCCTCTCGACCCTGGTCCTGATGGGCGTGTCGCTCGGCGCGGGCGTGGCGCTCGCGCACTTCGGCGGCGAGAGGGACGGCGGGGACACCGCCTCCGCACCGGTCGCCGGGGCGCCGGCGGCGCCCGAGCCGGCGACGGCCGCCCCGACCCCGTCCCGCAAGGCCACTCCGGGCCCGAAGCCCACCGTCAAGCCGAAGCCGAAACCGAAGCCCAAGCCCAAGCCGCGCCCGACCGCGACGAAGAAGAAGGCCGCGACGGTGCCGCAGTCCGGCCCCGGCACCTTCACCACCGCCTCCGCCTCCGGAAGGGTCACCGGCACGAGCGGCCCGCTCCGCCGCTACCGGGTGCAGATCGAGGACGGCGTCGAGCTGTCGGCCCGGGGGACGGCCGAGGAGATCGAGGCGATCCTCGCCCATCCGCGCGGCTGGGCCGCGCACGGCCGGGGCCGCTTCCAGCTGGTCCGCTCGGACGCCGACTTCGTGATCCGGATCGCCACCCCCGACACCGCCGACGAGCTCTGCGCCCGGCAGGGGCTCGACACCCACGGCGAGCTGAACTGCGAGACCACCGACGGCGTCGTGGTGAACCTCAAGCGCTGGATGCTCGGCTCGCCGACCTTCGCGGGGCCCCCGGAGGAGTACCGCCACCTGATCATCAACCACGAGGTCGGGCACGAGATCGGCATCCGGCAGCACATGGACTGCGGCGGCCCCGGCAAGCTCGCGCCCGCGATGATGCAGCAGATCAAGGGCCTCAACGGCTGCCGTTCGAACGCATTTCCGTACGACGAAGACGGGGTCTACATCACCGGTCCGATCGTGTCATGATGCGTCTGGGACGGCGCGCGACGGAGCACGCCTCCTGAGGGGACCGGGGCTCCCGTGGCGCCGCCTTCCGTACGCAGCGGAGGGGCGCACGCGGTGGAGCGGACCGCTACCCGGTAGTTCGTATCGAGGAGACAGAAATGTCGACCTACCAGGGTTCTCCCGATGCCTCCGGAGCCGACGCGGTCACCGACGCGCCGAACCTCGACTTCGCGGGCACCACGCCGTACGAGGACTACGTCCAGGCGGACGTCCTCACCCACCTCCAGCACCTCCGCTCGGACGACCCCGGCGAGATGGTCTTCCTGGTCACCACCCAGGTCATGGAGCTGTGGTTCACCGTCATCGTCCACGAGTGGGAGACCGCGAGCCGCGCCCTGCGCGAGGACCGCATGCCGGTCGCGATCGACGCGCTGAAGCGCTCGGTCCGCGAGCTGGAGGCGCTCAACCACTCCTGGCGGCCGCTCTCCCAGCTCACCCCCGCCCAGTTCAACTCCTACCGGGGCGCGCTCGGCGAGGGCTCCGGCTTCCAGTCGGCGATGTACCGCCGCATGGAGTTCCTGCTCGGCGAGAAGTCGGCGTCCATGCTCGTCCCGCACCGGGGCGCCCCCCGCGTCCACGCCGAGCTGGAGAAGGCACTGCACGAGCCGAGCCTGTACGACGAGGTGCTCGCGCTCCTCGCCCGGCGCGGCCTGCCCGTCCCGCCGTCCGTCCTCGCCCGCGATCTCACGCAGCGGTACGAGCCCTCGGCGCAGGTCGAGGCCGTGTGGGCGGCGCTCTACGCGGAGCCCGAGGCCGAGGCCCACCGCGAGCTGGTCCGGCTCGGCGAGGCGCTCAGCGACGTCGCCGAACTGGTGTGGCGCTGGCGCAACGACCACCTGGTGGCGACCCGCCGCGCGATGGGCTCCAAGACCGGCACCGGCGGCTCCGCGGGCGTGGCCTGGCTGGAGAAGCGCGCCCAGAAGAACGTGTTCCCGGAGCTCTGGACGGCCCGCAGCCATGTCTGACCTTCAGCAGGAGGCCCAGCGCCTCGACGCCGCGTCCGGCCTCCGCGCGGAGGCCCAGCGCCTCGACGCCGCCGACCCGCTCGCCGGCCACCGCGCCAAGTTCGCGCTCGACGACGCCACCGTCTACCTCGACGGCAACTCGCTCGGCGCGCTCCCCGCCCACGTCCCCGCCCGGCTGGCCGACGTCATCGGCCGCGAGTGGGGCGAGCTGCGGATCCGGTCCTGGGACGAGTCGGGCTGGTGGACCGCCCCGGAGCGGATCGGCGACCGGATCGCCCCGCTCGTCGGCGCCGCCCCCGGGCAGATCGTCGTCGGCGACTCGACCAGCGTGAACGTCTTCAAGGCCGTCGTCGCGGCGGCCCGCCTCGCGGAGGAGGGACGCGACGAGATCCTGGTGGACGGGACGACCTTTCCCACGGACGGGTACATCGCCGAGTCCGCCGCGCGGATGACCGGTCACCGGATCGTGCCCCTCGACCCGGCCGACATCCCCGCCGCGGCCGGGCCGCGCACCGCCCTCGCGCTCGTCAATCACGTCGACTACCGGTCCGGCCGCCTCCACGACCTGCCCGGCACCACCGCCGCCCTCCACGCGGCGGGCGCGCTGGCCGTCTGGGACCTGTGCCACAGCGCCGGCGCCCTGCCCGTCGGCCTCGACGCGCACGGCGTGGACCTGGCCCTCGGCTGCACGTACAAGTACCTCAACGGCGGCCCCGGTTCGCCCGCGTACCTGTACGTCGCCGAGCGCCACCAGGGCCGCTTCGACTCGCCGCTGCCCGGCTGGACCTCGCACGCCGACCCCTTCGCCATGACCCCCGGCTACCGGGCCGCCGAAGGCGCCGTCCGGGGCCGCGTCGGCACCCCGGACATCCTGTCCATGCTGGCCCTGGAGGCGGCGCTCGACGTGTGGGACGGGGTCGCGATCGACGCCGTCCGCGCCAAGTCCCTCGCCCTCACGGACTTCTTCCTGGAGTGCGTGCGGGCGTACGTCCCCGAGGGCCGGGTCACCCCGGTCACCCCGGAGGCGCACGGCGAACGCGGCAGCCAGGTCGCGCTGCGCTGCGCGGACGCGCCCGCCGTCATGCCCGAGCTGGTCAAGCGCGGGGTCGTCGGCGACCTGCGCCGCCCGGACATCCTGCGGTTCGGATTCACCCCGCTCTACGTCGGCTTCGCCGACGCCGAGCGCGCGGCCGGGATCCTCGCGGACGTGCTCGCCGGGACACCCGGCCGGCTCTAGGTCCGCCGACTCACCGACGGTGGACGGCCGGTGACCGGTCGTCAGGTCTGATCTTCAGCTGATCCGCGGGGGCCGTGACCCTGATACGGTCCCCGCAGGTCAGGCCGATTCGGCCCCGTCACCGAGAGGGTGGAACCCCCCATGCCGGACCCCGCCGCGCGCGACGCCGCCGAAGAGGCATCGGCCTTCTCGCACCCGGCCGTCCCTCCCGACGCCACCGCCGTGTACGGCGAACACCCCGACCAGATCGTCGACTTCCACGCCCCCCGGGACGGCGGCGACGGGCGCGTCCCGCTCGTCGTCGTCCTGCACGGCGGCGCCTGGCGGGCCCCCTACGACCGGCTCCACATCAGCCCCTTCGCGGACTTCCTGGCCCGCCGCGGCTTCGCCGTCGCCAGCGTCGAGTACCGGCGCGGCCCCGGCCTGCCCCACCAGGGCGGTACGGCACCGGTCGCCGGCCGCTGGCCGGAGACCTTCGACGACGTGGCCGCCGCCCTCGACGCGCTGCCGGAACTCGCCGCCCTCCACCTGCCGCGGGCCGACCCCCGCCGCACCGTCCTCACCGGCCACTCGGCCGGCGGTCAGCTCGCCCTGTGGGCCGCCGCCCGGCACGTCCTGCCGGCCGGCTCCCCCTGGCGGCTGCCCGCCCCGCCCGCCCTGCGCGGGGTCGTCGCCCTCGCCCCGATCGGGCACTTCGAGCGGGCCCGCGAGCTGGACGTGTGCGGCGGCGCGGTGACCCAGCTGCTCGGCGGCGAGGAGGCGTACGGCGAGCGGGCCGCCGCCACCGACCCGGCCCGGCTGCTGCCCACCGGCATCGCCACCGCCCTCGTCCAGGGCCGCGCGGACCTCACCGTCCCCGCCGAGGTCGCCGACGCCTTCGTCGAGGCGGCGGCGAAGGCTGGCGAGACGGTGGGCCTGACGCTCCTGGAGGACGTCGGCCACTTCCCGCTGATCGACCCCGCGGCCGACGCCTGCGCGGTCGTCGCGGAAGAGATCGCCCAGCTCGCGTACTAGGCGGGCCACGGAACGTAGTACTCAAGGGGGACGGCCCGGGATCCGCACCCAGCCGGACGCGGGCCGCCCCCGGGTTTCCGTACCGTGGTCGGCGTGAACCCGACACAGACCCCCGACACGGGCAGCCGCAGCCCCGAGCTCCGCATGACGCTGGACGCGCTCGGAGGTCTGCGCGCGGACCTCACCGGCGACGCCCTCTCCTACCGCCCGCTGCCCCGGCTCGCCCCGGACAGCCCCGTCCTGCGCTTCCTGCCCGGGCGGCTGCGCCCGCACGCCGGGCTGCTGCCGCACGCGGCGATCTGTTTCGTCGCCCTGGTGACCTTCGTCCTCGGCATCGACCGCATCACCGACTCCCTCGGACCGGTCGCCCTCGTCACCTGCCTGGTGCCGACGGCCGCCGTACTCCTCACCCTGAGCCGCCCGGCCACGGCCTTCTGGCTCTCGATAGTCTCCACGCCCTTCATCGCCTACCTCAGCGGGTACGACGGCTGGCCCTGGACGCCCAGCTCCTTCGGCGCACACCTCTCCATCCTGGTGATCGTCGCCCTGCGGACCGGCCCCAGGACCGCCGCGTGGATATGGGTGATCACCGCGGCGTACGCCACCCTCACCTCCTTCTTCCTGAGCGTGGGCTCCTGGTACGGCTTCAACGGCGTCGAGATGGTGTTCTTCTCCGCGTTCTTCCTGCTGGTCATCGCCGTCGTCCAGATTCGCCGCCAGGCGGCCCGCGAGGTCACCGCCCAGCAGACCGTCACCGCCGTCGAGCGCTCCAAGCGGACCCTCCTGGAGGAGCGGACCACCATCGCGCGGGAGCTGCACGACGTCGTCGCGCACCACATGTCGGTGGTCGCCATCCAGGCCGAGGCCGCGCCCTACCGGGTGGAGAACCCGCCGCCGGAGCTGGAGCAGGCGTTCCGGACCATCCGGGAGAACGCCGTCGCCGCCCTCACCGAGCTGCGCCGCATCCTCGGTGTCGTCCGCGCCGAGGACTACGAGGCCCCCGACGCCCCGCAGCCGACCCTCGCCGACCTGCACGGTCTGGTCGCCAACGTCCGGGAGGCCGGGCTCGACGTGTCCATGGCGGTGACCGGCGCGGTCCGCGAGCTGCCGCAGGGCGTGGAGCTGTCCGCGTACCGGATCGTCCAGGAGGCCCTGTCGAACGTGCTCCGGCACGCGCCAGGGGCAGACGCGAAGGTGGAGGTCAGCCATGTGCTCGGCGGCCTCGGACTGCGGATCGCCAACGGCCCGGCGCGCGGGCTCGTGAAGCCCTCTCCCGGCGCCGGCCACGGCATCACCGGCATGCGGGAGCGTGTCACGATGCTCGGCGGGGAGATGACCGACGGGCCGACGGAGGACGGCGGCTACGAGGTCGCGGTCTTCGTCCCCGTGGCGCGCGAAGAGATCGAGCGGGAAGGGGCCGACCAGTGATCAAGGTGCTGATCGTCGACGACCAGATCATGGTCCGCGAGGGCTTCTCCGTGCTGCTCGGCGCGATGCCGGACATCGAGGTCGTCGGCGAGGCCGTCAACGGCCGGGAGGCGATCGCCCAGGTCGCCGCGCTCCGCCCGGACGTCGTCCTCATGGACATCCGGATGCCCGAGCTCAACGGCATCGACGCCACCCGCGAGATCGTCGCCGCCGACGCGGACGCCAAGGTGCTCGTCCTGACCACCTTCGACCTCGACGAGTACGTGTACCAGGCGCTGCGCGCCGGCGCCTCCGGCTTCCTCCTCAAGGACGCCTCGGCCCGGCAGCTCGCGGAGGGCGTCCGGGTCGTCGCGGCGGGGGAGGCGCTGCTCGCGCCGACCGTGACGAAGCGGCTGATCACCGAGTTCGCGCGGTCCGCCGACACGGCGCCGAAGGCGCCCGCCGTCGCCCAGATCGGTGAACTGACCGAGCGCGAGACGGAGGTCCTGGTGCTGATCGCCCAGGGCCTGTCCAACCAGGAGATCGCCGGCCACCTCGTCGTCGCCGAGTCGACGATCAAGACCCACGTCAGCCGGATCCTGGTGAAGCTGGGGCTGCGCGACCGGACGCAGGCGGCGGTCTTCGCGTACGAGGCGCGGCTGGTGCAGGTCGGGCGCTGACCCGGGCCCGGGCGGTAGCGTCCGGGCATGGACACCGCCGCCGTCTTCGACCCCTGGTCCCCGGCGTTCGTCGCCGACCCGTATCCGGCGTACGCGGAGCTGCGCGCCGCCGGCCGGGCCCACTGGTACGGCCCCACCCGGCAGTGGCTGGTCCCGCACCACGAGGACGTGTCGGCGCTCCTGCGGGACCGGCGCCTGGGGCGCACGTACACCCACCGCTTCACCCACGAGGAGTTCGGGCGCGAGGCGCCCGACCCTCGGCACGAGCCCTTCCACACCCTCAACGACCACGGGCTGCTCGACCTGGAGGGCGCCGACCACGGCCGCATCCGGCGGCTGGTGTCGAAGGCGTTCACGCCGAGGACGGTGGAGCGGCTGGCGCCGACGGTACGCGAGCTGGCCGCGCGACTGGTCGGCGAGCTGGTCGCGGCGGGCGGCGGCGACCTCCAGGCGGCGGTCGCCGAACCCCTGCCGGTCGCGGTGATCGCCGCGATGCTGGGCGTGCCGGAGGAGGACGAGGAGCGGGCGATGCTGCGGCCCTGGTCGGCGGCGATCTGCGGGATGTTCGAGCTGAACCCGTCGGAGGAGACGGCCCGGCGGGCGGTCGATGCCTCGCTCGCCTTCTCCGGCTATCTGCGGGAGCTGATCGCGCGCCGCCGGGCGGACCCCGGCGAGGACCTGATCTCGGCGCTCATCGGGGTCGAGGAGCTGACCGAGCAGGAGATGATCTCCACCTGCGTCCTGCTCCTGAACGCGGGGCACGAGGCGACCGTGAACACCACGGTGGGCGGGGTGTGGACGCTGCTGCGCCACGGGGCGTGGCAGTCCCCCGCGCTCGCGCCGGAGAACTTGTCCACAGCTGTGGACGAACTTCTCCGTTACGACACACCGCTCCAGATGTTCGAGCGGTGGGTCCTCGACGACATCGAGCTCGGCGGGACGGTCATCCCCCGGGGCGCGGAGGTCGCGCTCCTCTTCGGCTCCGCCAACCGCGACCCGGCCCGGTTCGGCCCGACCGCCGACACCCTCGACCTCACCCGCGCGGACAACCCCCACGTCACCTTCGGCGCCGGCGTCCACTACTGCCTGGGCGCCCCGCTGGCCCGCCTCGAACTCGCGGCGGTGTTCGGTGAGTTGCTGCGCCGGGCGCCCGGTCTGCGGCTCGTGGCGGAGCCCGTCCGGACGCCCGGTTACGTGATCCGGGGCTTCGAGTCCCTGCTCGTGGAGGTCTGAGCCGCCCGCGTCAGACCCGGAGGTCGCGGCGGCGCAGCGCCGCGAGCCCCGCGCCGGTGAGGGCGGCCGCCAGGGCGGTGAGGGCGAGCGCAGGGCCCCAGGCCATGTCCTGGCCCGGGAGCTTCGCCAGATGGGCGTACGGGGAGAGGTCGAGCACCGCCCGGGGGAGGTCGAGGGCCGGGCCGACCCAGCCGAGCGCCAGGCACAGCCCCGCCGCGCCCCAGCCGGCGGCGGCCGCCCCCGGGACGGCGCCCCACAGCAGGACCGCCACCCCGGCGAGGGTCCAGACGGCGGGGAGCTGGGCGAGCGAGGCGCCGACGACGGCCCAGCCGTCGCGGCCGTGCCCGAGGGCGAGGCCGAGGCCGCTCGCGAGCAGGATCCCGGCGGAGCCCGCGAAGGCCGGCGCCAGATGGCCGGCGGCCCACCGCAGCCGTCCGAGGGAGGCGGCGAGGAGGGGTTCGGCGCGGCCCGAGGTCTCCTCGCCGTGGGCGCGGAGCACCGCGCCCACCGCGTACAGCGCGGCGAGCATCCCGAAGAGGGAGACCATGGTGGCGAGGAACGCGTCGGCGAGCGCCGTCTGGCCGCCCATCCGCTCGAAGATCTCGCGGGCCTTCTCGTTGTCGCCGACCAGCTCCGCCGCCCCCTCGGCCATGGAGCCGAAGACGGCCCCGCCGAGGAGGAAGCCGAGCCCCCAGCCGATCAGCGCGCCGCGCTGGAGCCGCAGGGCGAGCGCGCCGGCGCCGGAGAGCCGGCCGGAGGCGGGGCCGGGGCGGGTGGCGAGGAAGGACGCGCCGACGTCGCGGCGGGCGGCGAGCCCGTACGCGAGGACCGTCTGGACCAGCACGGCGGCGGCGATCAGCAGCAGCACCCACCAGCGTTCGCCGCCGTAGGCGCGGACGTTCGAGGCCCAGCCGACGGGCGAGAGCCAGGTGAGGGCGGAGCCCCCGGAGGCGTCGCCGGAGTCGCCCGCCGCGCGCAGCGCGAACGCGAGGCCGAGGACGCCGCCGGCGATCCCCCGGGCGAGCCGGGCGCTCTCGGTGAGCTGCGCGGCGAGCGCGGCGACGGTCGCGAAGACCATGCCGGTGCCGCCGACGGCGAGGGCGAGCGCGACCGCTCCGGCGAGGCCCTGGCCCGCGAGCCCGGCGACGATCAGGAGGGCGGTGGCGGTGTTGACCGCGAGGGCGGCCAGGAGCGCGGAGGTGAGGGGCGCGCGGCGGCCCACCGCTCCGGCGGAGAGCAGTTCCTGACGGCCCGTCTCCTCCTCCTCGCGGGTGTGCCGGATCACGGTCATGATGCCGGCGACGGCCGCGAGGACGGCGGCGAAGGTGCCGAAGCGCCAGGCGACGAGCCCGCCGAGGGAGTCGGAGAAGACCGGCCCGTAGAGGGAGCGCAGGGAGCTGTTGGCGGTCATGGACGCGGCGAGTTCGGCGCGCGCCTGGGCCGTGCCGTAGAGCCCTTCGAGGGAGCCGGGGCCGGAGGCGACGAGGCCGCCGGTGACCAGGGCCCAGAGGGGGACGGCCAGCCGATCGCGGCGGAGCGCGAGCCGGGTGAGGGTGCCGGTGCCGGCGAGCGCGGTCATGAGGCCACCTCGGTGTCCGCTTCCTGGGCGTAGTGGCGGAGAAAGAGCTCCTCCAGGGTGGGCGGGGTGCTGGTGAGCGAGCGGACGCCGGAGGCGAGGAGGGCGGCGAGGACCGGGTCGAGCTTGTCGGTGTCCACCTGGAGCCGCACGGTGCGGCCCTCGACGCGCAGGTCGTGGACGCCGGCGAGCCGGTCCAGGCCCGCCGGGGCGGCGGCGAGTTCGGCGGTGACGCTGGTGCGGGTCAGGTGGCGCAGCTGGGCGAGCGACCCGGACTCCACGGTGCGGCCCTTGCGGACGATGCTGACCCGGTCGCAGAGGGTCTCGACCTCGCTGAGGATGTGGCTGGACAGCAGGACGGTCCGGCCCCGGTCGCGGGCCTCGCGGACGCACTCCTGGAAGACCTCCTCCATGAGGGGGTCGAGGCCGCTGGTGGGTTCGTCGAGGACGAGGAGTTCGGCGTCGGAGGCGAAGGCGGCGACGAGGGCGACCTTCTGCCGGTTGCCCTTGGAGTAGGTGCGGCCCTTCTTGGTGGGGTCGAGCTCGAAGCGCTCGATCAGGGCGGCGCGGCGGGCCGGGTCGAGGCGGGTGCCGCGCAGCCGCCCGTACAGGTCGATCACCTCGCCGCCGGAGAGGTTGCGCCAGAGGGTGACGTCGCCGGGGACGTACGCGAGCCGCCGGTGGAGGGCGACGGCGTCGGCCCAGGGGTCGCCGCCGAGCAGCCGGACGGTGCCGGAGTCGGCGCGCAGCAGCCCGAGGAGGACGCGGATGGTGGTGGACTTGCCGGCGCCGTTGGGGCCGAGGAAGCCGTGGACCTCGCCGGCGGCGACGGTGAGGTCGAGTCCGTCGAGGGCGTGCGTGCGGCCGAAGGACTTGTGGAGTCCGGCGACGCTGAGCGCGTTCGTCATGCCGTTCGTCATGCTTCGGAACGTACGCTCATTTCACAAATTTGTGAAGTTAAGGAAACGTAAAAAGAGACGGTATAGAGTCGGAGCCATGACCACCACCGAGGACACCGCCGGCGACACCGGCCACGAGGACGCGGTCTCCCGCTTCGTGGAACGCTTCGCCGCCGAGATGACCGAGGCCGGCATGCAGCGGATGGCCTCCCGCGTCTTCGCCGCGCTGCTCGCCTCCGAGACCGCCTCGCTCAGCTCGGCCGACCTCGCCGAACAGCTCAGGATCAGCCCCGCCGCCGTCTCCGGCGCGATCCGCTACCTCACCCAGGTCGGCATGGTCGCCCGCGAGCGCGAACCGGGCACCCGGCGCGAGCGGTACGTGCTCCACAACGAGATCTGGTACGAGACCTTCGCCCGCCGCGACCAGGTCCTCCTCCGCTGGGAGAAGGTCCTGCGCGACGGCTCCGGCACCGTCGGCCCGGACACGGCGGCCGGCGCCCGCATCGCCGAGACCGCCGACTTCTTCGCCTTCCTCCAGGAGGAGATGGTGCTGCTGCTCGACCGCTGGCGGGAGCGGAAGGCGGCACGACCGGCCCAGGAGCCCTCCGCGTCCTGAAGCCCCGCCGGGCCGGCGCGGCGGGCCGGGCGGCGCGGCGGGGCCGGGCGGGCCGGAGCGGTGGAGCGGGTCAGGGCGGCGGTGCGGGTCAGAGCGGCGGCGCGGGGGCCGGTTCGCGCGGCAGCGTCAGGCCCCAGCCGTCCGCCCGGACCGTCCAGGTGCGGCGGCGCACCGGGCCGGCGACCCGGCCGTCCGCGCGGTAGCGGAAGTCGGGGCCCGAGACGGTCAGGACCCCGGCGGCGGCGCGGCGCGGCAGCCCGGCCGCGGCGGCCGGGAGGACGGTGACCTCCGCCGTACCGCCGCCGCCGTCCGCCGGGCGGGCCGTCACCGCCGTCACCGGCGCGTCCACGTCCGCGAGCAGCACCCCGTCCGCCTCCACCCGCAGCCGGTGCACCAGCACCGAGGGCACCGGCGGCGCCGGACGGACCAGAGTGCGGACCAGGGAGCGGCAGGTGCCCCAGACGGACGGGGCGGTCCCGGCGGCGGGGACGGGCACGGCCGGCACCCGCAGATCGCCGAGCACCACCCCGTCGCTGTCGTCCACCAGCAGGTCCAGGCTCCGCACCGCCCCGTCCAGCACCGCCCGGGCCGCCGCCACCGCCGAGCGCGGCACGCCGAAGCCGTACGCGACCTCCAGCGCGTCCGGCGGGCCGATCGGGACCAGGGCGAGCGGCGCCCGGTCCCGGTGCAGCAGGGCCACCGCGCGCAGCAGCGCCCGGTCGTCCCCGAGCACGACGGGACGGCGCGAGCCGCGCCGGGACAGGGCCCGGGAGAATTCCTCGGGGGAGTCCGGCAGGCAGATCTTCGCTTCCGCGCCCGCGGACAGGACATCCTTCGCGATCCGTACGGACTCGCCGTCACTTCGGCGGGCGACCGGGTCGACGATGACCAGCAGCTGGTCGTGATCCGACACCTCGGTCCTTCCTCGGGTAGTCTCTTTGTGCAAGAGCCCCTTGCGCTATTGCGCCAGGGGCTTCGTCTATTCCGGGGCACACCGGTGAGGCGGCGTAGGCCCCCTGACCTTGGAATGCCCCCTCCGGAAGGGGTGTACGCCTGTGCCCGCACTTGTGCTGCTCGGTGCTCAGTGGGGTGACGAGGGCAAGGGAAAGGCCACCGACCTCCTCGGTGGCTCCGTCGACTATGTGGTGCGTTACCAGGGCGGCAACAACGCCGGCCACACGGTCGTCGTCGGCGACCAGAAGTATGCGCTCCACCTCCTCCCCTCCGGAATCCTCTCGCCGGGGTGCACCCCGGTCATCGGCAACGGCGTCGTCGTCGACCCTGCGGTCCTGCTCTCCGAGCTGAGCGGGCTGAACGACCGCGGCGTCGACACGTCGAAGCTGCTGATCAGCGGCAACGCCCACCTGATCACCCCGTACAACGTCACCCTCGACAAGGTGACGGAACGGTTCCTCGGCAAGCGCAAGATCGGCACCACCGGGCGCGGCATCGGCCCCACCTACGCCGACAAGATCAACCGCGTCGGCATCCGGGTCCAGGACCTGTACGACGAGTCGATCCTGGAGCAGAAAGTCGAGGCGGCCCTGGAGCAGAAGAACCAGCTCCTCGCCAAGGTCTTCAACCGCCGCGCGATCGAGTCCGGCCGGATCGTCGAGGAGATGCTCCAGTACGCCGACCAGATCAAGCCGTACGTCGCCGACACCACCCTGATCCTCAACAACGCCATCGACGAGGGCAAGGTCGTCCTCTTCGAGGGCGGCCAGGGCACCCTCCTGGACGTGGACCACGGCACGTACCCCTTCGTCACCTCCTCGAACCCGACCGCCGGCGGTGCCTGCACCGGCGCGGGCGTCGGCCCGACGAAGATCAACCGGGTCATCGGCATCCTCAAGGCGTACACCACCCGCGTCGGCGCCGGCCCGTTCCCGACCGAGCTGTTCGACGAGGACGGCGAGGCGCTGCGCCGCATCGGCGGCGAGCGCGGCGTCACCACCGGCCGTGACCGCCGCTGCGGCTGGTTCGACGCGGTCATCGCCCGCTACGCGACCCGCGTCAACGGCCTGACGGACTTCTTCCTCACCAAGCTGGACGTGCTGACCGGCTGGGAGGAGATCCCGGTCTGCGTCGCGTACGAGATCGACGGCAAGCGCGTCGAGGAGCTCCCCTACTCCCAGAGCGACTTCCACCACGCGAAGCCGATCTACGAGACCCTGCCCGGCTGGTCGGAGGACATCACGAAGGCCAAGACCTTCGCGGACCTCCCGAAGAACGCGCAGAACTACGTGAAGGCGCTGGAGGAGATGTCCGGCGCCCCGATCTCCGCCATCGGCGTCGGCCCCGGCCGCACCGAGACCATCGAGATCAACTCCTTCCTGTAGGCGGTACGCCGGAGGGCCCGCACCCCGGGAAAGGGGTGCGGGCCCTCCGCGCGTCCGCGCCGGTCCGCGTCGGCCGGGCCGTGTCAGTCCGCGCGGTGGTACTCGCCCGGCTCTGTGTCGTACATCGGGTAGACCTGGAGGATCTCCTTGCCCTTGTACGTCGTCAGCGTCAGGTAGCTGCCGGGGTCGTCGCGGACGCACTCCCGGTCGGCGCCGGGTTCCAGGTCCATGGGGCCGAGGACGTACGGCGGCGTGGTGCTCGCCAGGATCGCCGTCCAGGTGCAGTTGACCGCGTCGGCGAGCTGGTTGCCCTCCGCGTCCGTGCGCGGGTAGACGCTCAGCACGCGCAGGACGGCCGCGCCGACCGCGCCCTGGGTGACCGTCACCTCGTCGGTGTAGCGGTCCGCCTCCGGGCCCTCGACCAGCGGCTTCATCTTCCACCGGCCCAGGTACTCCGCGGGCAGGATCTCCGGGCCCGTGCGGGCCTTGCGGAAGGTGGCCTTCGCGGTGCCCGAGCTCCATTCGAGGACCTCGGGGGAGCGCAGGGTGAGCGTCTGGTGCGCGGCGGCCATGCAGCGCCGGGCGGGCACGCTGGTGGTGACGTCGGACTCGCCGAGGACGACCTTGTCCTCGTCGGCGGAGACGAGCCGCGAGCGGCCCATGCACAGCCGGTTGTCGCCGACGTGCGTGTAGACGGCGGTCTTCGTGCCGGGCGCGCCCTGCGCCAGTTCGATCCTGACCGTCTCGCGCGGGTGCTCCTGGGTGCCCCGGAGGACGCCCTCCCACGCGCCGAGGAAGGCGGCCGGCACGGGCCCGGAGGCGCCGGAGGACGAGGACGGGGCAGAGCCGGTGGTGGTGCCCTTGCCGTCGCCGCCGGGAGTGCCGTCCGGGCCGCCGAGCGGCCAGAGGGCGTAGCCGATGCCCGCGGCGGCGGCGACGGCGGCGGCCGTGAGCGCGGCGGTCAGGACCCGGCGCCGGGAGCGGGGCCGGTCCGGTGCGGCGGAGGGGGCGCCGGAGGGGCCGGGCGTCGGATCGCCGGGCGCGGCGCCGCCCGCCGTACGCTCGGGGGCCGCCGCCGTCCCGCCGGAGGCGCCCGTACCCGCTGACGTGCCTGACGTCGTGCCCGCCGCCGTCGCGCCGTGCGCCGCGTGACCGGCGGCCTGCTCCGCCGCGTGCTCCGTCGCGTGTTCCGCCGCGTGTTCCGCCTCCAGCAGGCGGGCCGCGTGCCGGCCGAGGCGGGCCAGGACGCCGGCGGGCAGCCACGGGTCGGCGACCGGCAGCGTCCCGGCGATCTCGGCCGCCGTCGGGCGGGCCGCCGGGTCCTTGGCGAGGCAGGCCCGGATCAGGCCGGTCAGCGCGGGCGCCACATCCGTCAGGTCCGGCTCGTCGTGGGCGATCCGGAACATCAGCGCGTGCACCCCGCTGTCGGAGGTGCCGAAGGGGGAGCGGCCGGTCGCCGCGTAGGCGAGGACGGACCCCAGGCAGAAGACGTCGGACGCCGGCCCGAGCTTCTCGCCGCGCACCTGCTCGGGCGACATGAAGCCGGGGGAGCCGACGACGGCGCCGGTGCTGGTGAGGCCGCCGTCGGTGACGGTGTCCACGGCCCGGGCGATGCCGAAGTCGATGATCCGGGGGCCGTCGACGGTGAGCAGCACGTTGGAGGGCTTGAGGTCGCGGTGGACGAGACCGGCCCGGTGGATGTGGTCGAGGGCCTCGCCGAGCCCGGCGCCGAGGGCGCGGACGGTGGCGGGCGGCAGCGGCCCGTACTCGTCGCCGACGACGGTCCGCAGCGAGGGCCCGGGCACGTACCCGATGGCCACCCACGGGGCGGCGGCGGTGGTGTCGGAGCCGAGGACGGGCGCGGTGCCGGTGCCGCCGACCCGTTCCAGCGCCTCGACCTCGCGGGCGAAGCGGCGCCGGAACTCGTCCTGGGCGGCCAGCTCGGCGTGCACCACCTTCACGGCGACGGTCCGTCCGCCGGCCGAACGCGCGAGGAACACCCGGCCCATGCCGCCGACCCCGAGCCGGCCGACGAGTCGGAACGGGCCGATGGCGACCGGGTCTTCCGCGTTCAATGGCTCCACGTGGCAAGAGGATGCCAGACCGGGCGGAGCGCCCGGGGCACGCTCCGGGTCACGGTCCGGTGTCAGGTCGGGGTCCCGCTCCCAGTCGCGGTCCGGTGTCAGGTCGGGGTGCGCTCCGGGTCAGGCCCGGCTCAGGTCGGGGTCCCGCTCCGGGTATCGGCCCGGCTCAGGTCGGGGTCCCGCTCCGGTGCCGGGTCGGGGTCCCGTTCCGGGGGTGGTCCTCCCGTCAGCCCTCGCCGCAGATCCGCAGCCCCTTCGGGGTCGCGCAGGGCAGATGGCCGCGGGCGCGCACGACGTCCTGGCCGCGCCCGCGCGCGAGGTAGGCGAGGAAGCTCGCGGTGAGGGAGTCGGCGGGCGGATCGCCCCAGGTGTAGGCGTACTCGATCTCCCGGTACGGGTACGGGGACGCGCCGAGCTCCTCCAGGACGGGCGCGCGGCCGTCGAGGTCGACGGGGTGCAGGCCCTTCGCCGCGGCGACGGCGCCGAGTTCGGCGTAGCCGATCGCGCCGGGGAGCCGGGCGACGGTGGCCAGGACCTGGGCGGTGGAGTCGAGTTCGCAGCGGACGACCTCGGCCTCCGGGTCGTCGACGGTGGCGCAGTCGCGGGAGGAGTGCGCGGGCTCGTTGCGGCCGAGGACGCGGCGCTGGAAGACCTCCCGGGTGCCGGAGTTGGCGTCCCGGCTGACGAGGAGGACGGGCAGGTCGGGGAGGTGCGCGGGCAGTCCGGGGCCCTCCAGCTGGTTCCAGCGGGTGACGTCGCCGCGGTAGAGGGCGCGGATCTGCTCCAGGGTGAGGCTCTCGACGGGCACGGCGTCGTGGGCGACGACGGTGAAGAGGGAGACGGCCACCATGTGCTCGCGCAGCCGCGGGTAGCCGGCCGGGCCGTGTCCGTCGGAGAGGGCGAGGACGGCGGGGGAGTCCTCGGCGCCCCCGCGGGCGCCCGCCTCGGCGAGGTCGCGGACGCCGGAGGTGGAGCCGTCGGCGTCGACGGTGACGGTGGCGCCCGCGCAGTCCTTCTCGTACGCCTTCGCGACCTCCCGGACGATGGGGGCGAAGGCGGTGGAGCCGGTGACGGTGAGGCTGCCGCGGGCGCAGCCGATCGGGGGCGGGTTCTGCTCGCGGACGACGAGCGCGGCGAGCGCGACCACGCAGGCGGTGAGGACGACGGTGACGGTGCGGGCGGCGGGGCTGAAGCGGCCGGCCTGGTCGTCGGGGGTGGTGGAGTGGTTGCGGCGGATGGAGCCGCCGACGATGTGCCCGTCCACCTCGATCTTCGCGTCGGTGACGGGGCCGGCGAGCTGGACGAGCAGCTTGAAGTACTGGCCGGTGCCGAGGGCGACCCGGGGGACGAGGACGGCGTTGCCGGCGAGGCCCAGCTCGGGGGCGCGCTTGAGGTCGTCCCGGATGGACTCCCAGCCCTGGGGGACGGTGGCGACGACGCCGCCGACGGGCACGGCGGTCTCGCCCTTGCCGAAGGTGAGGCGGAGGGCGGGCTCGGTGGGGGTGGTGCCGTAGTCGCCGTGGGTGATGTCGAGGTCGCCGTCGTTCTCGATGCGGAGCAGGACGACGGTGGCTCCGGCGGCGGCGTTGCCCAGCACCTCGCCGGCGCGGACGGTCGTCACCCCGCCGTCCTGGTCGGCGTCCTCCTTGTGGAGGGGGGTGTTGAGCTGGACGCGGTAGCCCAGGCGTTTGCGCTGGGGTCTGAGGCGGTCGAGCCAGATGGCGACGACCGAGACGAGGACGCCGGCCAGGGCGGTCGCCACGGCGACCACGTTCTCGGCGGTTATCCACTCCATGGCCGAGACGGTACGGACAGGTGTGCGAATGCGGGGGTGGTGTAGCCGCCCGCCACCTGGAGTTCGCCGTTCGTTCGGCCGGGGCGGGGGAGGGCGGAGGGGCCGGGCGCGGGGCCGGGCGCGGGGGGTCGTCCGGGTGGCCCGGCAGGGGTTGCCCGGGTCACGGGAGCGTGGATGTAATGGCCGTGAGGGGGCCCTTCCGGAGGAGGAACCCCATGCGTGTCGTCGAAGTGACCGCCTACGGCGGACCCGAGGTCCTCAGATCGGCCCGCCGTCCCGAGCCGGACCCCGCGGACGCCCCGGGGCGGGTCCGGGTGCGGCTGAAGGCCGCCGCGGTGAACCAGGCGGACCTCAAGATCCGTTCCGGCCGTTTCGCCGCCGCGCTCGGCGCGCTGGCGCCGCCCTTCGTGCTCGGCTACGACTTCGCCGGGACCCTGGTGGACCCGGCGCCGGGCCTGCCCGAGGGCGCCCGGGTGGCCGGTTTCGTGCCCTGGGTGGCGGAGGGCGTCGGTGTGGGGACGTACGCGGAGACGATCCTGGCGGAGCCGGCGTGGCTGGCGCCGGTCCCGGACGAGGTGGACTTCACGGCGGCGGCCTCGCTCCCGCTCTCGGCGGTGACCGCCGCGCAGGCGCTGGACCTGATGGGGCTGCCGGAGGGCTCGACGCTGCTGGTCACCGGGGCGAGCGGGGTCGTGGGCCGGTTCGCGGTGCAGCTGGCGGCGCGGGCGGGCCACCGGGTGATCGCCCTCGGGGACGCGGACGACCAGCACGAGCTGCGGCTCCTCGGGGCTCACGGCGTGGTGGGGCGCGGGTCGCCGGAGGACGTGATCACCGGGGTGCTGGGCTTCGCGCCGGAGCGGGTGGACGGCGTCTTCGACGCGGCCCTGATCGCCGATCCGCTGCTGCCGGCGCTCAAGGACGGCGGGGTCTTCGTCTCCGCCTCCGCCGAGCGGGTGCCGGTGGCCGAGCGGGACGTCCGGGTCGACGTGGTGGAGGGCCGTCCGGACGCGGCGCTGCTGAAGGAGCTTCTGGAGCTGGTCGGCGCGGGCGGTCTCGCGACCCGGGTGGCCGACGTGATTCCGCTGGAGCAGGCGGCGGAGGCGCACCGGCGCGCGGAGGCGGGGCACCGGCCCGGCCGGATCGTGCTGATGATCTGACGGTCGGGAAGAAGAACGTGCCGACGATCTGACGGTCGGGAAGAAAGGAAAAAAAGCGCTCGGTTTCGGACAACCCTGGGGGGCTTTCGCCGGTCGGAAGGGTGACACCGAAACATCGCAGGGGGGAACCCGATCATGTTCGAACGACGCAGTCCCGGGCTGAGGACGGCGCTCGTCGCCACGGCCGTCGCGGCGGCGACGGTCACCGGCGCCGCCTCCGCCGTCGCCGCTCCGGCCGCAGGTCCCGTGGTGCCGCCCACCTTCAACCTGTACGGGGTCCACCAGCAGACCCACGAGCTGTGGGAGTGGCACCACGACGGGCCCTACCTCATCACCGACGTGCCTCTCATGGACGACCATTCGGACGTCGCCGACATCATCACGGTCGACAACAACAACAACGGTCACGGCGAGGCCACGTGGACCCTCTACAAGAACGGCCGTCTGGACTTCGGTGGTGTCGTCGGCGGCACCTGGCAGTCGACGAAGACCGTCGGCAAGGGCTGGAACATCTACGCCGAGGTCCTGTCGCCCGGCACCCTCGGCGGCGCCAAGGAGGCCGACCTGATCGGCCGTGACACGGCCGGCGTGCTGTGGAGCTACCTGGCCTACCCGGACGGCCGCCTCACCACCCGGACGCGGGTCGGCGGCGGGTGGAACGCGTACGACCAGCTGGCCGGCCAGGGCGACCTGACCGGCGACGGCCGGGCGGACATCGTCGCCCGCGACAAGACCGGCGTCCTGTGGCTCTACAAGGGCACGGGCGACTACAAGGCGCCGTTCGCGGGCCGTACGAAGGTCGGCGGCGGGTGGAACGCGTACGACCGGCTGCTGTCGCTCGGCGACGACGACAAGGACGGCAAGGTGGACCTGCTGGCCCGGAAGACGACGGGCGAGCTGCTCCGGTACCCGGGCACGGGCGACGCGGCGAAGCCGTTTGCGGCCCCGGTGCCGTTCGCGGGGTCGGGCATGAGGGAATTCAACCTCCTCTAGATCCACGGCACTTCGCGCGAGGCGGCCCCGTACCCGGCATTTCGGGTGCGGGGCCTCTCCGTGCCGGGCCGCCGTCTGTCCCGAGTCTTGGTCTAGACCTTGACAGGTACAGACCAGTCCCGCTTCGCTGGCCTTCCCCCCACCGGAAGGACGACAGCGCATGCGACGACTCCTCGCCCTGATCGCCGCCCTCTGTACGGCACTCGGCCTCGCGGTCCTGCTCCCCGCCACCGCGGGCGCGGCGCCCGCCTGTGTCGCCGCCTGGAACTCGGGCCAGGTGTACACGGGCGGCATGACCGCCTCGCACAACGGCCGCAACTGGTACGCGAAGTGGTGGACGCAGAACGAGCGTCCCGGCTCCAGCGACGTCTGGCGCGACGAGGGCGCCTGCGGCACCGGCGGCGGCGGCAACCCGGATCCGTCCGGATTCGTCGTCACCGAGGCCCAGTTCAACCAGATGTTCCCGAACCGGAACCCCTTCTACACGTACGCCGGTCTGGTCGCCGCCACCAAGAAGTACCCGGCCTTCGCGGGCACCGGCAGCGACACCGTGAAGAAGCAGGAGGCCGCGGCCTTCCTCGCCAACGTCGCCCACGAGACCGGCGGCCTGGTCCACATCGTCGAGCAGAACACCGCCAACTACCCCCACTACTGCGACCGCAACCAGCCCTACGGCTGCCCCGCCGGCCAGGCCGCCTACTACGGCCGCGGCCCGATCCAGCTCTCCTGGAACTTCAACTACAAGGCCGCCGGTGACGCCCTCGGCATCGACCTCCTGAACAACCCCTGGCGGGTCGAGCGCGAGCCGGACGTCGCCATGATGACCGGCCTCTGGTACTGGAACACCCAGAACGGCCCCGGCACGATGACCGCCCACAACGCGATGGTCAACGGCGCCGGCTTCGGCCAGACGATCTGGGCCATCAACGGCTCCCTGGAGTGCAACGGCCGCAACCCGGCCCAGGTCCAGAGCCGCGTCACCAAGTACCAGCAGTTCACCCAGATCCTCGGCGTCCCCGCAGGCGCGAACCTGTCCTGCTAGCCGCCCGCCCCGCACGACCCGGCACCACCCCGCACGGCCCGGCATCACCCCGCACGACCCGGCACCACCCCGCACCACCCTCCTCCGCACGCCCCGGCCCTCCCGGCCGGGGCGTGCGCGCGCGTGCCCGTCAGTCCACCCGCTCCTCCGCCCCGACCGCCCCGACCGCCTCGACCGCCTCCAGCGCCGCCGACAGCCGGTCGAGCACCCGGACCGTCTCCTCGAAGGCGTCCTGGCCCCCGAGGGCGGCGGTCAGCCGGGCGGCCAGCTCCGCGTGACCGGGGTCGATACGGGCGATCGCCGCGCGGCCGGCCTCCGTCGGGGCGAGCAGTTTGGCGCGGCGGTGCGCCGGGTTCGGGGCGTAGGCGGCCAGGCCGTCGCGGACCAGGAGGTCGGCGATCCGCTGGACGCTCTGCCGGGTGATGCCCATGACCCGGGCGATCCCCGCCACCGGCAGCGGCTCCGGGAGCACCGCGCCGAGCACCTGCCACCAGGCGGCGGTCAGCCCGGCCGGCTCGGCCAGCTTCTCCGAGACGGCGAGGAGCTGGCCGTTGAGCCGGAAGACGCCCAGCGCGGTCCGGCTCAGCGCGTCCTGCTGGGTCCGGCTCATCCGTTCAGCTCGGCGAAGGCGGCCGGGTCGGAGTGGTGGAAGAGCCGGTACCAGGCGTCCCGCTTGCCCTCCCAGGCGCCGAGGCGGGCGAAGATCTCGCGGGCGAAGGCGACGGGCTCGGTCGGCCCGGCGGTGACCAGGTCGCCGTCGGTGACCGCGTCGGCCTCGACGTACCGCTCGCCGCCCGCGTACCCGGTCGCGGCGAGGTAGAAGGAGGCGGCGCTGGTGTGCGCCCGGTCGTCGAGCAGGCCCTCGCGGGCCAGTCCGGCGGTCGCGCCGCAGATGGCGGCGACCGGCACCCCGGCGTCCAGGAAGGCGCGGGCGGCGGCGGTGAAGGGGGCGAGTTCGTCGCCCTCGTCGTACTTCTCGGCGCCGGGGAGGATCAGCAGCGCGCTGTCCTCGGGGCGCAGTTCGTCCAGCGCGAGGTCGGGCACGATCCGGATCCCGGCGATCGTGGTGACGGGCTTCCCGGCGTCGATGCCGACGGTCCGCACGGTGAAGCCGGCCCGGGCGAGCCACGCGGTGGCGTGCCCCGTCTCCCAGTCGGCGAGCGTGTCGTACACGGCGAGGTGAACGGTCCTGGAGGTCATGACAAGAGACTGTCATGACGACAGCATGCTGTCAATAAGTCATCGCCGGACCGACGACGAAATCCGCAGCCGCCCGCCCGGCAGAGCACAGTGTCGTGTCCGGCGCGTTCTCGGTGGACAAGATGGTGATGGCCGTCCCACCTGCGGTTCCTTACCCTTCGGTGCATGACCCCTCATGTCATCGAACCCGATCCCCAGGCCGGCGCCGCCGTCAAGGCAGCGGACCGCGCGCACGTCTTCCACTCCTGGTCCGCCCAGGGCCTGATCGACCCGCTCGCCGTGGCCGGCGCGGAGGGTTCGTACTTCTGGGACTACGACGGCAACCGCTACCTCGACTTCACCAGCGGCCTCGTCTACACGAACATCGGCTACCAGCACCCCCGGGTGGTCGCCGCCATCCAGGAGCAGGCCGCGAAGCTCACCACCTTCGCGCCCGCCTTCGCCGTCGACGTCCGCTCCGAGGCCGCACGCCTGATCGCCGAGCGCACCCCCGGCGACCTGAACAAGATCTTCTTCACCAACGGCGGCGCCGAGGCCGTCGAGAACGCCGTCCGGATGGCCCGGCTGCACACCGGCCGCCACAAGGTGCTCTCCGCCTTCCGCTCGTACCACGGCGCCACCTCCACCGCGATCAACCTCACCGGCGACCCCCGCCGCTGGGCCTCCGACACGGGCTCCGCCGGCGTCGTGCGCTTCTGGGCGCCGTTCCTCTACCGCTCGCCGTTCTACGCCGAGACCGAGCAGCAGGAGTGCGAGCGCGCCCTCGCGCACCTGGAGGACACCATCGCCTTCGAGGGTCCGGCGACGATCGCCGCGATCATCCTGGAGACCGTCCCCGGCACCGCCGGCATCATGACCCCGCCGCCCGGCTACCTCACCGGCGTCCGCGAGATCTGCGACAAGTACGGCATCGTCTTCGTCCTCGACGAGGTCATGGCCGGCTTCGGCCGCACCGGCACGTGGTTCGCCGCCGAGCACTTCGGCGTCGTCCCCGACCTGATGACCTTCGCCAAGGGCGTCAACTCCGGCTACGTGCCCCTCGGCGGCGTGGCGATCAGCGAGAAGATCGCCGCCACCTTCGAGACCCGCCCCTACCCGGGCGGCCTCACCTACTCCGGCCACCCGCTGGCCTGCGCCGCCGCCGTCGCCACCATCGAGGTGATGGAGGACGAGAAGGTCGTCGAGCACGCCGCCCGCATCGGCGAGACCGTCCTCGGCCCCGGCCTGCGCGAGCTCGCCGAGCGCCACCCGTCCGTCGGCGAGGTCCGCGGCATGGGCGTCTTCTGGGCGCTCGACCTGGTCAAGAACAAGGAGACGCGCGAGCCGCTCGTCCCGTACAACGCGGCCGGCGAGGCCAACGCCCCGATGGCCGCCTTCGGCGCCGCGGCGAAGAAGCACGGCCTGTGGCCGTTCATCAACATGAACCGCACCCACGCCGTCCCCGCCTGCAACGTCTCCGAGGACGAGGTCAAGGAGGGCCTGGCCGCCCTCGACGCGGCCCTCACGGTCGCCGACGAGCACACGGTCTGACGCCGCGGGCATTCGCGCACGGGGCGCGCCGCCGCCGGCCGTCCGGCCGGCGCCGCCCCGTGTGACGGGGGCCTCCTCCCCGGGACCTGGTCTGGACTAGAGTCTTCCGGAACCTCATGGAGGGGGCCCCATCCGCATGCCCGGCACGTCCGCGAACAGCGCCGTCACCCGCAGCACCCTCAGCCGGCAGATCGCGGACGCTCTCCGTGACGAGGTCCTCGCGGGGCGTCTCCAGCCCGGCCAGGAGTTCACCGTCAAGCAGATCGCCGAGCAGTACGGCGTCTCCGCCACCCCGGTCCGCGAGGCCCTCGTCGAACTCTGCGCCGAGGGCCTGCTCGACTCCGACCAGCACCGGGGCTTCCGCGTCCACCGGTTCTCGGTGGACGACTACCGGGAGATGGTCGAGGCCCGGTTGCTCGTCGCCGACGGCATCTTCCGCCGCCACGCCCCGCACGGGCACACCGCGCTCCTGCGGCCGGACCCCGACGTCGGGGTGGTCCTGGTGTCGATCCGCCGGCGGGGCGAGGCCGCCGTCCGCGCCGCCCGCGCCGGCGATCTGGACGTCCTCATCGGCTACGACATCCGCTACTGGCACGAGCTGGGCCGGCTCGTCGCCCGCAACGAGCACATCGCCGGGTTCCTGCACCGCCTCCGCGTCCAGGCTTGGGCCTTCTCCGTCCCCTACCTGCGGGCCGAGCGGGAACTCCACGGCTGGCTCTGGTCCGGCCACGTCGAGCTGATCGACGCCGTCACCCGCGGCGACGCCGAGGCCGCCGTCGGCGTCGTCCGCGCCTACAACGCGCACGCGCTGGAATGGGCCGACCGCCTGGAGACCCGCCTGCGCCGGTCCGGTTGAGGGCCCGCTTCCCGGGGCAGGGCTCCCACGGGTGGGCGTCGTCGGCCCCGCCGACTACCCTGGCCCTCCCCGGAACTGACGGAGAGCGAGCCTCCCTTGGCCTGTGACCTGTGGCTGGTCCCCCTCGTCGACGTGCTGTGCCACAGCCCCGACAACCCCTTCGCCGAAGACCTCGCCGCCTACGACGCCGTACTCAGCGCCTCCGGCCTGCCGACCGTGCCGGTGTACGCGTACATGCCCGGCCTCTCCGGCGACGTCGCCCCGGTCGCCGGCTTCGACTACGAGGCCCTGCACTTCCTGCGCCGCGCCTACCTGCTGGCGATCTGCGGGCTGCCCGTCGAGCCGGTGGGCGAGCTCGGCGGGGACTACGAGCAGCTCCTGGAGATGTTCGAGGCGACCGCCCAGCAGTCCCACCTGGTCTGGCACTACGACCACGCGGGCGCGTACGTGCCGGTCGACTTCCCCGTCCCGCTCTCCAGCGACGAGCTGCTCGCGGGCGGCGGCCCGCTCGGCTCCTCCTACGGGCTGCTGAGGGAGCTGGAGTTCGTCGCCCCCGCCCTCGGCATCGACCCGGCGAACCCGCCGGCCGCCCCCGCACCGCCCGCGCGCCCCACCGAGCTGGAGGAGCCCGCCGCCCCCCTCCCGTACGACGACGGGCCCTTCGCCCGGGAGCGGCACGTCTGGCTGGGGCTGCACGCGGCGGCCACCCGCAGCCTCGCCCAGGGCTCGATGATCATGCTCAGCTGAGCCCCGCGCGCACCGCCCGGGGCTCTCGGCCGAGCCCCGCGCGCACGCCCGGGACCCCGGGGGCCCTCAGCGGGCCTCCGGGGGCCGCTGGCGCGGCATGTTCGGCCGGGTGCCCGGCGGCAGCGGAAAGCGGCCGGACGGGTGCGCCGCCTCCGGCCGGGCCGGTACGACCCCGACCGACTGGAGCGCCAGCGGCGCGGGGCCCGAGCGGAACTCGACCATCCAGTCCGCGGTCTCCGCCCGTACCAGCTCCGTGATGTCCTCCGAGAAGCGCCGCAGCACCCCCAGACAGCGGTCGGCGGCCTCGCTGGCGGTGCCCTCCGTCGGCCCGAGGACCTCCCGCACGCTCTCCGAGGCCCAGTCGAACTGGAGCGCCTGGAGCCGCCGCTGCACGGCCTGGGCGGTCGCCACGTCCCTTATCCAGCCGGACGTCAGCCCGAAGTACCGGTCGCAGGCCAGACAGGCGGCGCCGAGCAGCAGCGACAGGTAGCCCCAGCCCGCCGTGCCCTCGGCGGCCCCGGTCAGGTCGAGCAGCGGCAGCGCGGCCCCGGCGATCACGCCGAGCGCGGTCCCGACCCGCAGCACCCGGGCGCAGCGGCGCTTCCAGACCCGGTCGGAGAGATACCACTCGGCGGTGCGCAGCGCGCCTGCCTCCACCCACCGGTAGAGCTCGTCGAGGCGCTCCGCGGGCTCGCCCCAGTCGCCCAGGGGGAAGGGCTTCCCCGTCAGATCTCTGTGGACGTCTCCCCCGGGCTGCCCCGGCGGCTGCATCTCCGGCTGGTGGCTCACCGGGGGACTCCTCTGCTCAGCCCAGCGTTCGTGGCGCTCGTGTCCTTCTGTGACGTGCGGTGCACGTGGTGCCTGCCCTTCCTACCGCCGAATGGTGGGCGGTGGGCCCGGAATCCCGGGATTTCCGCCCGCAAGAGGGTGTTGATCAGGTAGAGGAGCCCGCAGTTTCTCACTCGAAAGAGTTGTCACGGCAGGGCGGTCCCCGACCACGTAGGCTCGTTCCACCGGCACCAGACGTGACGGACCGAACCATCAACCACGAGGAGTGACCGTGATCCCCGGTGGCGGCCAGCCCAACATGCAGCAGATCCTCCAGCAGGCGCAGAAGATGCAGCAGGACCTCGCCCGCGCCCAGCAGGAGCTCGCCGCGACCGAGGTCGAGGGCCAGGCGGGCGGCGGCCTCGTCAAGGCCACCGTGACCGGCTCCGGCGAGCTGCGCGGCCTGGTCATCGACCCCAAGGCGGTCGACCCCGAGGACACCGAGACCCTGGCGGACCTGGTGATCGCCGCGGTGCAGGCCGCGAACGACAACGCGCAGCAGCTCCAGCAGGCCAAGCTGGGCCCGCTGGCGCAGGGTCTGGGCGGGATGCCGGGCCTGGGCTTCTAGCGGGCACTTCCAGCCACTACCGTAAGAAGCAAGGCAGCACACCCCGGGAAGGGCGTTCCGTTGTACGAAGGCGTGGTCCAGGACCTGATCGACGAGCTGGGCAGGCTGCCCGGCGTCGGTCCCAAGAGCGCGCAGCGGATCGCCTTCCACGTCCTCCAGGCCGAGCCGACGGACGTGCGCCGGCTCGCCCACGCGCTCCTGGAGGTCAAGGAGAAGGTCCGGTTCTGCGAGGTCTGCGGGAACGTGGCGCAGCAGGAGCGGTGCAACATCTGCCGCGACCAGCGCCGGGACCTGACCGTCATCTGCGTGGTCGAGGAGCCGAAGGACGTCGTCGCGATCGAGCGGACCCGCGAGTTCCGGGGGCGGTACCACGTCCTCGGCGGCGCGATCAGCCCGATCGAGGGCGTCGGCCCGGACGACCTGCGGATCCGGGAGCTGCTCGGGCGCCTCGCGGACGGCACGGTCACCGAGCTGATCCTGGCGACCGACCCCAACCTGGAGGGCGAGGCGACGGCCACGTACCTGGCGCGGATGATCAAGCCCATGGGGCTGAAGGTCACCCGGCTCGCCAGCGGGCTCCCGGTCGGCGGCGACCTGGAGTACGCCGACGAGGTGACGCTCGGCCGTGCCTTCGAGGGGCGGAGGCTGCTAGATGTATGACGACCGGGCGCGGGAGGACCGGGCCGGTGCCGGTGAGCTCTCAGGGAGGCTCCTCGATGTCTGACCCCACGCTCCACTCCATCACGCAGAGCCCCGACGACTTCGCGGTCCAGATCGCGGACTCCGTCGAGAGCTTCATCGTCGCCACGACCGAGGTCGCCAAGGGCGACGAGCCGGACAGCGCGGTGCCCTTCCTGCTCCTGGAGATCTCGCAGCTGCTGCTCGCCGGAGGCCGGCTGGGCGCGCACGAGGACATCGTCCCGGACGAGCGGTACGAGACGGACACGGGCCCGGAGCCGGACGTGGACGACCTGCGGGAGCGGTTCGCCGTGATGCTGGACCCGGTGGACGTCTTCTCCGAGGTCTTCGACCCGTACGAGCCCCGCAAGGCGCCGGTGCCGGCCCGGATCTCGGACAACCTCGCCGACATCGTCACGGACCTGCGGCACGGCCTCGCCCACTACCGGGCGGGACGCACCTCCGAGGCCCTGTGGTGGTGGCAGTTCTCGTACTTCTCCAACTGGGGCCCCACCGCCTCGGCCACCCTCCGCGCCCTCCAGTCGCTGGTCGCGCACGTCCGCCTGGACCAGCCGCTGGCGGCCCTGGACGGGCTCGACACCGACGAGGACCTGACCGAGGACGACCTCGCGGAGGAGGCGGGCCGCGTGATGGTCCAGGAGATCGCCGGGCCGCTGGGGATGAAGGGGCTGTAGGCGGCGCGGGGGCGCGCGGAGGGGCCGTGCCGGTCCCGATGTGATCACTCTCTGGGCACCGCGTCTCAGGATGTGATAGCAGGTCGGCGTTTTTCGGCCGCTCGTTAGACTGAGCCGACCGCAGCGAGAGGCTGCGGCACCGACCGAGCGAGGAGCGCACGTGGGCCTTGTCGTGCAGAAGTACGGAGGCTCCTCCGTTGCCGATGCCGAGGGCATCAAGCGCGTCGCCAAGCGGATCGTGGAAGCCAAGAAGAACGGCCACCAGGTGGTCGTCGTGGTCTCCGCGATGGGCGACACGACGGACGAGCTGATCGATCTCGCCGAGCAGGTGTCTCCGATGCCTGCCGGACGTGAGTTCGACATGCTGCTGACCGCCGGAGAGCGGATCTCCATGGCCCTGCTGGCGATGGCGATCAAAAACCTGGGCCACGAGGCCCAGTCGTTCACCGGCAGCCAGGCGGGTGTCATCACCGACTCGGTCCACAACAAAGCGCGCATCATCGATGTCACGCCGGGCCGGATCCGCACCGCCCTCGACGAGGGCAACATCGCCATCGTCGCGGGCTTCCAGGGCGTGTCCCAGGACGAGAAGGACATCACCACGCTGGGCCGCGGCGGCTCGGACACCACGGCCGTGGCGCTCGCCGCCGCGCTCGACGCCGAGGTCTGCGAGATCTACACCGACGTCGACGGCGTCTTCACCGCCGACCCGCGCGTGGTGAAGAAGGCGAAGAAGATCGACTGGATCTCCTTCGAGGACATGCTGGAGCTCGCCGCCTCCGGCTCCAAGGTGCTGCTGCACCGCTGCGTCGAGTACGCACGCCGCTACAACATCCCGATCCACGTCCGCTCGTCCTTCTCCGGACTCCAGGGCACGTGGGTCAGCAACGAACCGACAGGGGACAAGGTGGAGCAGGCCATCATCTCCGGTGTCGCCCACGACACCTCCGAGGCGAAGATCACCGTGGTCGGCGTGCCGGACAAGCCGGGCGAGGCCGCGGCCATCTTCCGGGCCGTCGCGGACGCCGAGATCAACATCGACATGATCGTGCAGAACGTGTCGGCGGCCTCCACCGGTCTCACCGACATCTCCTTCACCCTCCCCAAGGCCGAGGGCCGCAAGGCCATCGACGCCCTGGAGAAGGCGAAGGCCGCGATCGGCTTCGAATCGCTCCGCTACGACGACCAGATCGGCAAGATCTCCCTCGTCGGCGCCGGCATGAAGACCAACCCGGGCGTGACCGCGGACTTCTTCCGCGCCCTGTCCGACGCCGGCGTGAACATCGAGCTCATCTCGACCTCCGAGATCCGCATCTCGGTCGTCACCCGCGCCGACGACGTGAACGAGGCCGTGCGCGCCGTCCACACCGCCTTCGGCCTGGACAGCGACTCGGACGAGGCCGTCGTCTACGGCGGCACCGGGCGCTGACCCCGCCCCCCGCGTCCCACCGACCGCGCCCGGCCGCTCCCCAGCGGCCGGGCGCGGTCGTCGCATCCGATTGCGGTGACTTCGTGGGATCTGTGAACATCCTGTGAGCAATTCGGCCGAGGAACCCCCTTGAACTGCGGTGATGTGGTGTCGGACGATGCTCTTCCCCCTTGCTGCAACTCGTAGTTGGGCGGGTCGCGTCTCCGCGTTCACCCACGAACGTGGCGCGGAGCATGCGCGGAAACGGGGCAAAGGGGGAGAACGGTTACGCATGAGGATGATCAGCTCACCGCTGAGAACAGCGGTGTCCGCGTACAACCATCCCGGGGGAACACGCGTCCAACAGGCGTGGCAGACGTACTCGACATCCCTGCGATCTCCCCGCTCCGGGCGGTTCGCGCGGCCGTGCTCCCCCTGCGGGCGCCCGGCGCCGTCCCCGCGCCCGGACGCGACGTCGCGGCCCGCCCGCTCGGACGTCCGCGCCCTCTCGACGGGGCCGCGGTGACCACCGTCGTGCCCACCGAGTCCCGCGCGAGCGGAGTCAGCGGCATCCCCGCGCCGCGCAAGGCCGCCGATCCCGCCGTCACCGGCACCACCGTCGACCACCTCACCGAGACGTACCGCGCCCACTACCGGTCGCTGCTCGGCCTCGCGGCCCTCCTCCTCGACGACACCGCCTCCTGCGAGGACGTCGTCCAGGAGGCGTTCATCCGCGTCCACTCGGCCCGCCGGCGCGTCCGCGAGCCCGAGAAGACGCTCGCCTACCTGCGCCAGACCGTGGTCAACCTCTCCCGGTCCGCGCTGCGCCGCCGCATCCTCGGCCTCAAGCTGCTCTCCAAGCCGATGCCCGACATGGCCAGCGCGGAGGAGGGGGCGTACGACCAGCTGGAGCGCGACGCCCTCATCACCGCGATGAAGGGCCTCCAGCGCCGCCAGCGCGAGGTCCTCGTCCTGCGCTACTTCGCCGACATGACGGAGGCCCAGGTCGCCGAGACCCTCGGGATCTCGCTCGGCTCGGTGAAGGCGTACGGCTCCCGGGGCATCGCCGCCCTGCGCGTCGTCATGGAGGCCAAGGCATGAGCGCGGAGCGGGACCAGGGCGGACACCGGGACACGCGGGACGAGCGGGATACGCCGGACGCGCGGGACGAGCGGGATGCGCGGGACGAGCGGAGCGCGCCGGACGAGGGGAGCGAGCCGAACGAGCAGGACGGCCGGGACGAGCCGGACGGCCGGGACGAGTCGGACGGTCAGGACGAGTCGAGCGAGCCGGACGGCCGCGGCGAACTGAACGAGCCGGACGGCCTCGGCGAGCCGAACGAGCAGGACGAGCGGAACGGTCGTGGTGAGGGCGAGGAGCGCCACGACCCCCATGAACGCGGCGGACGCGCCCCCGAGCAGGGCCGCGCCGCCCGTGACGACCTGAGTGGACGACTGATGATGGACTTCGAGCCCGCACCCGGCGAGGACGACGGGGCGGACGAGCTCGCGCTGCGGCGGCTGCTCCACGGCGCCGTCTCGGGGCTCGAACCGTCCACCGAGGCCCTCGACCACCTCCGCCGCGCCGTCCCCGCCCGCCGCGCCCGCAAGCGGCAGGCGCTCGTCGGCGCCGCCGCCGCGGCGGTCCTCATCGGCACCGCCGTCCCGGCCCTCGTCCACGTCGCCGGCTCCCCGGGCGTCACCGCCGCCAACCCCGCCCTCGCCGGCCACGGCGAGCAGGCGCAGGGCGGCACCGGCGCCGAGGCCGAGAGCCCGGCCACCACCAAGGCGCCCTCCGTCAAGGTGTCGCCCACCACCGGCCCCACCAAGGGAGCCACCAAGGGCACCGGGCGCCCCGACCCCAAGGGCACCCCGACCGCCTCGGGCTCCGCCGTCGACCCCGGGACCGCGCCCAGCTGCGGCCGCGGCACGCTCCAGTCGGCCGGCGCGTACAACAGCGGCCCCGACGCCACCGGCGTCGTCTACGGCGGCTTCACGATCGTCAACGCCTCCGACGCGCCCTGCGTCGTCGACGGCGACGGCCTGGTCGGCGTCTCGACGACCGGCTCCGCCGACCCGAGCCGGATCGGCGTCGTCCGGCACAGCGACGGCGACCCGGCGACCGGCCTGCCCGCCCCCTCGGCGGAGTCCGCCTCGGTGCTGCTGCGGCCCGGCGACTCGTACCAGGTGAAGTTCGCCTGGGTGCCGAGCGGGAGCTGCCCGACCCAGGGCCCGGTCGTCCCCTCGACGGAGCCCACGCCCACCGAGCCGACGCCGACCCCGACGGAGCCCACGCCCACGCCCACCGAGCCGACGCCGACCGCGACGGAGCCCTCTCCCACGCCCTCCGACGGCGGCGGGGGCACCACCCCGGGCGGCGCCGACGCCGGCGGCGGCACCGGCACCGGCGGCGGTACCGGCTCCGGCGACGGCTCGGGTTCGGGAACGGGGACCGAGTCCGGCGTCGACTCCGGTGTCACCACCCAGCTCGTGCGCGCCGAGCCGCTGCAGGGCGGCGTCGTCGTCAGCCACACCGCGGAGCCCGGCGACCCCACCGTCACCACGGTGCTCTCCGGCGCCTGCGCGGGCACGGTCTACCGGACCGGGCTGCTCAACGGCTGAGGACGGCGAAGGGGCCGGGGAGAGATCCCCGGCCCCTTCGCCGTGTCGTGTTCGTGCTCGGTCTTGTAGGCGCCGCCCGTGGCCGTCTCCGGGCCCGTGGGGCCGTCGGTCAGGGGCCGGACAGGCCCAGCGCCTCGTCCCGGGCCGCCTCCGCCTCGCGGCGCACCAGCCGGAACCACATGAAGACCACGAAGCCGGCGAAGACGAACCACTCCGCCGTGTAGCCGAGGTTCTGGAACGCCTTCGCGTCCAGGCCCGTGCCCGCCGCCGCGGCGGCCGGCACCGGCGTCAGACCTGCAGGCGAGTCGGTGAGCGTGACCCACGCGTCGTACACGTCGTCGGTCACCACGTTCACCAGCGAGGCCGCGCTGATCATGCCCAGCTGCCCCTCGGGCAGCCCGCCGGCCGCCCGCACGCCCTTCGTGCCCTGGTTCTCCGACGCCTGGAGCGCGCCCACGGCCGTGACCTCGCCGGACGGCGGCGCCGGGGCCTCCGCGCCCGCCGGGAGCCAGCCCCGGACGACGGGCAGCGACCGCCCCTCGTCCGTGCGCAGCAGCGTCAGCACGTACGAGCCCCGCTTGCCGTCCAGCTCGCGCTCCGGCACCAGGAACTGCTTCCCGTACCGGCCGGTGGCCTCGGCGACGCGGCCGGAGGTCTCCTTGTCCACCGGCAGCAGCGCCGCCAGCGGCTCGGCCCGCTGGACGCTCGCGTCGGGCTTCCGCTCCGCCTCCTGGTGGGAGTCGACGCGATCCTCGAACTTGCCCAGCTGCCAGGTCCCCATGAACACGCAGACGGGGATGGCCAGCAGGACGAAGACATTGATCCCCCACCAGCGGGGGGTCCTCAGGAACCGGTACACGCCCCCCACGGTACGGGGACGGTCCCGGCGCCCCGCCAGGAGGGCACCCGAACCCCGCCCCGGCAGGAGGGGCACCCGAATCCCGCCCCGGCAGGAGGGGCATCCGAATCCCGGCCTCGCAAGGAGGGCACCCGAATCCGGCGGCGCGCGCTCCTCAGGACTCCGCGTCCGGCCGTCCCAGCCGGATCACCGCGCGGCCGCCCGCCAGATCCACCGTGGTCCGGCGCGGCGGCGCCCCGTCCTCCTGGTCGTCACGGAGCAGCAGGGCGCTCTGCCGCTCCTTCAGCTCGCTCTGCTTGCCCGGCGAGAAGGTGGCGTGCAGCTGCTCGAAACCGGTCGAGGAGACCGTGCCCCGGCGCTTCCCGCGCCCGGTCATGCGCAGGAACTGGTCGGCGAAGGCGACCGCGGTCAGCAGGATGACCAGACCGGGCAGCGTCACGAACACGGCGAACTCCATGCCCCCAGGACACCACGGCGCACGGACGGCCGGAAGGGCCTGACCCGGGAGGAGCGCGGGGCCCGTGTCCCGGGTCAGGGCTCCGGGCGGACGTGGTGCAGCCGGTGCCCGTCCGCGCCGAGCACCTGCGCCCCGATCTTGTACGTGCGCATGCTGACCGCCGTCCCCGTGATCCGCAGCGCAGGGGCGGCCCGGACCAGCCCCGCCGTGATCTCGTGCAGCTCCTCGACCGAGCCCAGCCACATCGCCACCACCAGGTTGTGCGGCCCGGTCACCGAGGTGATCACCTGGGTGCGGCGCACCCGGGTCAGCGCGGCCACCGTCGCCGGCTCGTCCAGCGGCGCCACCTGCGCCGTCACCATCGCCCACACCGGGCGCCCGGAGAAACGGGGCGCCGGCTGGCAGTGGTGGTGGAGCGCGCCGCCCGCCGCCAGGACGTCCAGCCTGCGCCGTACCGTCGACTCGCTGGTGCCGCACTGCCGGGCCAGCTCGGCGGCGGTCCTGCGGGCGTCCCCGGCCAGCTCCGCGACGAGCCGCCGGTCCAGCTCCGTCACCTGGGGTGCCACGCGCGCGCGTGCCGGGTCCCGCCGCTCCAGGGCGGTGACCTCGGTGAGCAGCCGTGCCTGGGCGGGGGTGAGGTGTTCGACGCGGGAGCGGTAGGGGCGGTTGTGCATCCGGGTGACGACCTGGGTGCGGGCCCGGAGCACGCCCGGCAGCCGGCGTACCCGTCCGGTGACGTAGGCGTCGAGGGCCGGCAGGTCCGGCGCGATCAGCAGGAGCACCAGGTCGGCGCCGCCGGTCACCGCGTGCACGCCGAGGGTGCCGGGGTCGCCGGACAGCTCGATCGCCGTCGCCTCGGTGCTGTCGGCGCTGCACTCCAGCTCGACCCAGGCGTACAGGGCGGACTCGGCGCCGCGCCGGGCGATGAGGAGCGAGGTCCAGGCGTAGCCGCCGGCGGTGAGGTGCTCCCAGCGGCGCGCGAGGGTGTCGGGTCCGGTCCCGAGGACGGTGGAGAGCTGGGTCCAGCTGGCCCGCGGGAGTATCTGGAGCGCGTGGATCAGCGACATGTCCGCCTCTCCCAGGACGGATTCCCCGGTACGCATTTCCCTCCTTGGCCGATCCCCGGAAAACCGTGGTCATGGCTCCGGAGGCACCCCAGGATGTGGACCAGGGCATATGCATTCAAGCCGCCGCGACGCAGGATGGCCATGAATTCGGCCAGAAGTCACCGTCGCGACCAGGGCGGCCGGACCATATCCATCGAAACGGGGCGCACGGGATGGAGAGCATGGGGCGGGTGGCGGGAGAGCCGCCGGAGCACGAGGTGTTGTGGGGCGAGCCGGTCGGCGCCGCCCAGCTCGCCGCCGCCGAGGAGGGCTACGCGGGGGCGGGGCCGGCCGAACGGCTGCTCTGGGAGCGGCTGTCGGTCTTCGAGGGCGCCTTCGACCGGCGGGCGGTCGAGGAGGTGTGCGGGTACGGGGCGCTGGCCGCCGTCGACGTCGGCACCGTCCTGGACCGGCTCGCGCCGCGGGCGCTGCTGCCGGTGGACGACCTGTTCGACGGGGAGGACGGCGGGCCGCGCCACTGGATGCCGCACGCGATGCGGGCGGTCGGCGCCCGCAGGCTCACCGCCCGCGGCGACCGTCCGGTCGTGGTCCTGCACCACCGGAGGTGGTGCGTGAAGGTCGCCCGGCGGGCCGCCGAGTGGTGGCAGCGGGGCCGCCAGCTGGACGCCCGCGACCTGGCGCTGCGCGAACTCCCCGACCTGGCCGCCGCGATGGACCCGACGACGGCGGAGCCGGCCCCCGGCGACGACGCGGGCGCGGCCCTGGAGATCGCCGTCTCGCTGTGGTTCCTGTGGGTCGGCTGCGGGCGGGCCGCCGAGGGGCGGACCCGGCTGCGGCACGTCCTCTCGCTGCACCCGGGCCCGCCGTCGGCCCGGGCGCTGTGGCTCGCCGCCTTCCTGGAGCTGGAGTCGGGCCGTGTGGAGGACGCCGACCCACTGCTGGTGATGGCGTGGGCGAGCGCGGTACGGGACGGCGACGAGCGGTGCCTGGGGCTGCTGGCCCATCTGCGCGGCGCGATCGCCCTGTACCAGGGCCGCACCCGGGCGGCGGCGGACGAGTTCCGGGAGGCGCTGGCGCAGATCGGGGACGTGCCCGAGTTTGGCCCGACCCGGGAGGCGTGCTGGGCGTCGCTGGCGCTCTGCTTCAGCCGCACCGACCCGGAGGCCGCGCAGGAGGCCCTGGACCAGCTGGAGCTGGACGGGGCGGGGCGGCGCACCTGGGCGGGCCGGGACCTCTTCGCCGACGCCTGGGCGGACCACGCCCGCGCCGAACTCCTCGCCTGGGACGGGGAGCGGGTCCGGGCCGCCGAGCACGCCCGCCGGGCCCTGCGCGAGCACCTGCGGCTCGGCTCCGCCGTCGGCGCCGCCTGCGCGGCCGAACTCCTCGCCCGGATCCGGCTGCTCGACGGCCGGCCCGACCGCGCCGCCCATCTCCTCGGCGCCGTCGACCTGTTGCGCACCTCCGTGTTCGACACCTCCTACCGGCCGGCCCGGTACTGCTCGGTGGGGCGGGCCCGCAGCGACGCGGCGCTGAACGCGCTGCTCGACGACCCGGAACTGCGGGAGGCGTACGAAGAGGGCGCCCGCAAGGGCCTGTTCGCGCTCTCCCGGGAGCGCTGACTCACCCGGGAGGGGTGGGGACGGTCCGGCCACCGGGGAGTTGTCCACAGCTTCGTCCGGGAGTCTGCTGCGGCGTCCTGCGGATGCCTACGATGACGCCATGATCGCTTTCGCGGTGTCCGCCCTGTTCCTCCTCCTCTTCGGGGTCGGTGTGCTGCGCGACCGCCGCCGCTTCGGGAACGCGGTGTACCTCGGTCTCGCCGTCACCTTCCTCGGCCTCGGCCTGCTCACGGCCGTCGACGACCTGCCGCACGGCCTCACCGAGACCGTCCTCGTCCTCCTGCTGCTCGTCCTCTGCCTGGGCCCGCTGGTCCTCGCCGGGCTGCTCTGCGCCAACGGCGTGAAGATGGTCCGCAAGGAGGGCAGAAGCCCGGCCAACCTGCTGTCGCTCCTCGCCGGCCTCGGCATATTCGGCGTGCTCGGGCTGACGGCGGTCGCGGTCCTCGCCCGCTCCCGCGTCCTCGGCGTCATCGCCGTCACCCTGCTCCTCGTCCTCGGATACGTCTCCTTCCTCTTCCTCTGCTTCGTGGGATACGCGTTCCTGTACGGCCGGATGCGACTGCGCCGGGACGCCGGCTTCGTGGTGGTGCTGGGCTCCGGGCTGATCGGCGGCCGGCGGGTGCCGCCGCTGCTCGCGAGCCGGCTCGACCGGGGGCGGGAGGTGTACGAGCGGCTGGCCGGGCGCGGCGGGCGGGTGCCGCCGCTCCTGGTCACCTCCGGGGGCCAGGGCCCGGACGAGGAGCTGCCGGAGTCCCACGCCATGGCCGCGTACCTGGTGGAGCGGGGCTTCCCGGAGGACCGGATCGTCCGCGAGGACCGCTCCCGCAACACGGAGGAGAACCTGCTGTTCAGCAAGGAGCTGATGGAGGCGGAGCGGCCGGGCGCCGGCTGCGTGATCGTCACCAACAACTTCCACGCCTTCCGGGCCGCGCTGATGGCGAGGAAGGCGGGGGTGGACGGTCAGGTGGTGGGCTCGCCGACCGCCGCGTACTTCTGGCCGAGCGCCACCATCCGCGAGTTCGCGGCGGTCTTCCTGGAGTACCGGGCGGTCAACCTGACGGTCTGCGCCGTGCTGCTCGGCATCGGCTGTCTGGGGCTCGTCGCGGCGGGGTGACGGCGGGTTCCGGAGGGCGGGCCGGGCCCGGTGTCCCTACCCTGGAGGGACGGAGGTGTCCGAGGGCGTCGGTGGCGGCGCCCGGAGCCGCCGCGGAGGTGACCCCATGAGGCGACGCCACCACTTCCACATCGACTACCGGGGCCATTCGGTCTCGGCGACCGTGGAGACCGGGCTGCGGCCCTTGGTCGAGGTCCTGGTCGACGGCAAGGAGACCGGGCACATGGCGGCCCGGGAGGACCGCCCGGTGGCCGTCCCGATCGAGCTGCCGACGGACCCGCCGACACCGGCGACGGTACGCGCCACCGTCGGCCCCGGCGTACCCCGCTGCCTCCTCCTCGCCGAGGGCGACCCCGACCCGCACGTGATGGCGCCCCGGCTGTACTGACGGGGGTCGGGGCGGCCGGTGTCGGGAGGGGCGGTTCGGTGCCGCGGCGGGCCGGGCGATGCCGGGTCGTGCCGGGGCGGGGCGTGCGGGTTGTGCCGCGGGCCGGGCCGGGCTCAGGAGAGCCAGGCCATGCCGATGAAGAGGAAGACGACGAAGGCGAGCACCCCGGCGACGGCGGCCGTCTTGCGGGGCCGGCGACGGGACAGCTCGGCGAGCGCGCCCCCGGTCGACCCGGCGCTCCCGGCCCGCTCGGGCGCCCGCCGCCGGGCCCCGCCCACCGGCGCGGCCCCGGCCGTCGGCGCCGCCATCGGCCCGGAGGAGGGGAGGGGGGAACGAGGGGAGGGGAAGGCGGAGAGGGAGGGAGGGGTGGGGGAGGGGGAGGGGGCGGGGCCCCGGGAGGCGGGCATGGCGGCCTGCGAGGACACCGGCGCGCTGTGCCCCGCCGTGTGGCCGGGCGGAGTGTGGGCGGGCAGGGCGTGGCCGGGCGGAGTGTGGCCGGGCGAGGTGGGGACGGCCCCGGGCATGGCCGCGGCCGCGGGCCGGGGGGCGTACTCCCGCCAGGCGCCGGAGCCGAACCAGTCGGCGATGGCCTGCGCCGGCGGGCGCTGCTCGGGCTGCTTGGCCAGCAGGCTCAGCAGATACGCCTCGAAGGCGGGGGTGAGGACGACCCCGAGCCGGCTCGGCGGGGTCGGCGCGCTGTCGATGTGCTGGTACAGCAGGGCGGTCGCCGTGTCCGCGCGGAAGGGCGGGTGGCCGGTGAGCAGCTGGTAGAGGACGCAGCCCAGCGAGTACACGTCGGAGGCGGGCGACGCGGGCTTGCCGAGCGCCCGCTCCGGGGCCAGGTAGAGGCCGGTGCCGACGATCTGCCCGGTCGTGGTGAGGCCGGCCGAGGGGTCGTCGACGAAGCGGGCGATGCCGAAGTCGGCCAGTTTGACCGTGCCCTCGGCGTCCATGAGGAGGTTGCCGGGCTTGATGTCGCGGTGGACCACGCCCTGCCGGTGGGCGGCGGCGAGACCGGCGGCGGCGTGCGCGGCGACCACGGCGACCCGCTCGGCGGGCAGGACCAGGGGATGGGAGGGGGAGGAAGCGAGGCTGTCGCCCTCGACCAGCTCCATCACCAGGAAGAGCTTGCCGTCCCAGGTGCCGAAGTCGAAGACGCCGACGACGTGCGGGTGGCTCAGCCGGGCCGCGGTCTGCGCCTCCAGGCGGAAGCGGTCGGCCCCCGAGGGGTCGGTGGACTGCGCCAGCATCAGTTTGACGGCGACGGCCCGGCCCAGGACCTCGTCGGTGGCCTGCCACACCTCACCCATGCCGCCACGGCCGATACACCCGTGAAGCCGATATCGGTCCGCGACCAGCACCAGGAGACGCCCTTTCGACAATCGATCACTTGACGGCAGAGGACCAGGGTAGAGCCGTGGCCCGAGCGTCCTCGCCGCGCTCCCCCCGAACCGGAACCACGGCGGAACCACCGCCGTACGCACGGACGTCCGGAAGGGGCCCGGGGGTTCCGCCGGCGGCGGTTCCTGATCGTTCCGCCCCGCGCGGCGGGGCCCGGACCGCCCCCGGCCGCCCCCGTTTCCCGGCCCCGGTTCTCGCGGGGTTCCTTCCGGGTTCCGTCCGGGTTCCCGGAGGGTGAACAATGGGTGCCGTGGGGCCGGCGGGAGCCGGCCGTACGCGAGACCCGACCCCGATCTGGAACGGAGTGGACCGTGGCGCGACCGCGAGTGGGCGTGGCGGTACTGACGATGGGCACCCGCCCCGCCGAGCTGGGCGCGCTGCTCGACTCGGTGGCGAAGCAGGACGAGCCCGCCGCCCGGATCGTCGTGGTCGGCAACGGCACCGGTTCGCTGCCCGCGCTTCCCGACGGCGTCACCGGTGTGGAGCTGCCCGAGAACCGCGGGGTCACCGGCGGCCGGAACGTGGCCATCGACACCCTCCGTTCCTTCGGCGACGTGGACGTCCTGGTGGACCTGGACGACGACGGCCTGCTGATCGACACGGACGTCTTCCGCCGCCTGGCGGACCTGTACGAGGCCGAGCCGAAGCTCGGCGTCGTCTCGTTCCGGATCGCCGACGAGACGGGCGAGACCCAGCGCCGGCACGTCCCCCGGCTCGGTGCGAAGGACCCGATGCGCGGCGGCGAGGTCACCACCTTCCTCGGCGGCGGCCACGGCCTGTCGATGCCGATGCTCGACCGGATCGGCGGCTGGCCCGAGGACTTCTTCTTCGCGCACGAGGAGACGGACCTGGCCTGGCGGGCGCTCGACGCCGGCTGGCGGATCCGGTACGCGCCCGAGCTGCTGCTCCAGCACCCGAAGACCAGCCCGGCGCGGCACGACGTCTACTACCGGATGACCGCCCGCAACCGCGTGTGGCTGGCGAAGCGGAACCTGCCGGCCCCGCTGGTCCCGCTCTACCTGGTGGTCTGGGTCCTGCTCACGGTCGCCCGCACCCGTTCGGTGCGCGGCCTGCGTTCCTGGTTCGCCGGGTTCGCGGAGGGCCTGCGGGCCCCGGCGGGGCCGCGCCGCCCGATGCGCTGGTCGACCGTGCTGCGCATGACGAAACTGGGCCGCCCGCCGATCATCTGACGCCGCCGATCATCTGACGCCGCAGGTCACCTGGCGCCGCCGGACCGCCGGCCGCCGGTCGGCACGTCCTCCGGCGCCGCCGTCAGGAACCCCTCGACCGCGTCCGCCCAGCCCTCCGGGTCCTCCCAGAACGGCAGGTGTCCGGTGGCGAGTTCGACGGTCCTGGCGTCCGGGACGGCGGCGGCGAGCGCGCGTTGCCGGGCGGGGGAGACGAGCGGGTCCTCGGCGGTGACGACGACGAGCGCGGGCACCGCGAGCCGCCCCAGGTCCTCCCGTACGTCGATCCGCCCGGCGAGCTCCAGATGGGCCGGGGTTCCGGCGGGCGGGGCGGGCGCGAGCATCAGCATGGCCCGCAGCCGGGCCGGGGCGGTCCGCTCCAGAAACGTCTCTCCCAGCCCGGTCAGCGCCAGGTGCTCGGCGAGCAGCCGGTGCCGGCCGCTCTCGTACAGTCCCCGCCAGAGCGAGAGGCCCAGCCGCATCCGGTGGTCGGGGTGGGCGAAGGGCGCGGTCAGGACCAGGCCGTCGACCCGCTCCGGGTGCCGGACCGCGAGCCGTACGGCCAGCGGGGCGCCCATCGAGTACCCGCAGACGGTGAGGGTCCCGGCCCCGGCGGCGTCGGCGGCCACGAACCCGTCGACGACCTCGTCGACCCCGAGCCCCTCCCGCTCCGGCAACTCCCCGCGTACGCAAGGGATTCGATCGCCGATCCGCCGCGTGAGCCCGCCGAAGTGGGTCTCGGCGCTTCCCCCGGCTCCATGGATCAGCAGCAGCCCCGCCACCACGCCGAACCCCCCGTTCCTTCACACGACTTGGCCCCGCCCCTGCCTATCACGGCGGGAGCGGGGCCGGGGCCGGACGGCGGCCCGAAGCAGCCACCGGGGCCGGCGACCGGCGGCGACCCGAACAGCCACCGGGGGCCGACGACCGGCGGCGGCCCGAATCAGCCACCGGGGGCCGGCCGGCCTGGCTAGTCGGTGATTTCGACCTTCCCGTGCGTGCCGTTGACCGGCGCGGAGCCCGCCGCCGTGCCGTTCGCGGGCGCGGCGGGAACCACCTTGGCCGTGAAGCCCTGGAGGAGCGCGGAGAGGTCGACTCCCGTGGTGGAGCTGAGGAGTTCCATGCCCTGGGCGACGTTGTCCGCGACCGCGCGGGGCAGCTTGCCGGCGCCGTCGGTGGAGATGACCGTCATCTTGTCGACGGCGGCGAGCGGCTCCGCCGCCTTGGCGACGACCTGCGGCAGGACCTCGACCAGCATCTGGAGGACGGCCGCGTCGCCGTACCGCTCGAACGCGTCGGCCCGCTTGTGCATGGCCTCCGCCTCGGCGGCGCCCTTGGCCGCGATGGCGCCGGCCTCCGCGTCGCCCTCCAGGCGTACGGCCTCCGCGATGGCGGCGCGCCGGGCCCGCTCGGCCTCGCCGCGCTTGGCGCCCTCGATGGCCTCGGCCTCGGCCAGGGCCTGGCGGCGCTGCTTCTCGCCCTCACCGGTGAGCCGGGACCGCTCGGCCTCGGCCTCGGCCGCCGCGATGGCCGCCATCCGCTCGGCCTCCGCCTGCTTCACGCGGGCGGTGCGCTGCGCCTCGGCCTGCTGCTCGGCCTCGTACCGCTTGGCGTCGGCGGGCTTGCGGACCTGGGTGTCGAGCTGACGGTCGGTCAGGGCGGCCTGCCGGGCGGCGACCTTCTCCTGCTCGGTGAGGATGTCCTGCTGGCGGGCGGCCTCGGCGAGCGGGCCGGCGGCGTTGGCCTGGGCGGCGGCCTCGTCGGTCTGCGCCTTGATCTCGGCCTGCTTCAGGTACAGGGTCCGCTGGGCGACCGCGATCTCCTCCTCGGCCTTCAGCCGGGCCTGTTCGGCGGCGCGCCGGGCCTCGGCCTCGGCGATGTCGGCCTCCTGCTTGGCGCGGGCGGCCTCGGGCCGGCCGAGGTCCTCCAGGTAGGAGCCCTCGGTGGTGATGTCCTGGATCTGGAAGGCGTCGAGGACGAGGCCCTGCCCGGAGAGGCTGGCCTCGGCCTCCTCGGCGACCTGCCCGGCGAAGGCGGCGCGGTCGCGGATGATGTCCTCGACGGACATCCGGCCGACGATGGACCGCAGCGCGCCGGACAGCACCTCCTGGGTGAAGCCGACGATGCCGTCCTGCTGCATCAGGAAGCGCTGGGCGGCGGCGCGGATGGAGTCCTCGGTGCCGCCGACCTTGACGATGGCGACGCCTTCGAGGTTGGCCTTCACGCCGCGCAGGGTGACGGCGCCGCGGACGGCGATGGGGATGTGCCGGCTGGAGAGGTCGAGGGTGAACTTCTGCTGCACGAACGGTACGACGAAGACCCCGCCGCCGACCACGACCTTCTGGCCGCTGTTGTCCGTGTAGACGCGGCCGGTCGCCGGATCGGTGGCCTTCTGGCCGCGCCGGCCGGTGATGATGAACGCCTCGCTGGGGCCCGCGACCTTGTAGCGGGTGACGACGGCGAGGGCGAGCAGGACGACGAGGACGACGATGCCCACCACTGCGGTGAGGACAGGGCTCATGACGAAACCCCCTTCGATCGGGTACGGCGGAGAGGACGGCGGGAGAAGCCACCGGGGAAGGGCGGGAGAGAGCGGAGGGACGGCAGGGGGACCCAGGCGCGCCGACGGTCAGCGTTCGACCGGGCGCACATGGACGGAGGTCGCCGAGAGGATCGACTCGACCCACACCTCGGTGCCGCGCGGCACCGGCTCGGACGCCTTCGCCGCGTACTTCACGGGCTGGCCGCCCAGGTACAGCAGCACCTCGCCGTAGCCGTCCGCCGGGACGGCGGTGACCACCGATCCGGAGCTGCCGGCCAGGTCCTCGCCACGCGGCGCGGGCGCGGTCGTGTCGCGGAGCAGTGCCCGGCTGAACCGCCAGGTCACCCACCCCACGCCCACCCCCGCGACCACGCCCGCGCCGGTGGCGATCCCGGCCCCCGTTCCGGTCGTGCCGAGCACGACCGCCCCCGTGAGGCCGAGCGCCGAGAGGAACCCGGCGACCACCGGCAGCGACAGGAGCCCGTCCAGCCCCCCGAGGCCGTCGAAGAGTCCTTCCAGGACCCCGTCGAAGACCAGGCTCAGGACGAGCAGGAGCAGACCGCCGATGCCGAGACCGAGAAACCAGACCATGTCCCCGCTCCTTCGGTCGCCGTGTCCTGCCGCCGTCCAGAGGATCGTTTCACCGCGAGGGCCGCACGCGCATTGCCGGGATCCGGCAATCTTTACGCGTTCTTGATGCCGTAAGGAAACGGACGGCTCACAGCTGCTCGTCCGGCCAGCCGAGCAGCCGGGCGCCGATCGCGGCGGTCTGCAGCGTGTACCGCTGGGTGGGGTCCCCGGGATCGGCGCCGGTGAGCCGGTGGATCCGGTCGAGCCGGTACGTGACGGCCCGCACGCTCAGCGCCAGCCGGCGGGCCGTCTCCGCGGTGACGCACCCGGCGTCGAAGTAGGCGTGCAGGGTGTCGAGCAGCGGGCGCGCGCCGCCCCGGGCGGCGGTGAGCGGCCCGAGCACTGTCCTGACGAGGTCGGCCATGGCCTGCCGGTCCCGCCCGAGGACGGGATAGACCAGCAGGTCGGCGGCGTACAGCACCGGGCCTTCGAGCCCGACGCGGTCGGCGAGGTCGAGGGCGCCGAGCGCCTCCTCGTACGAGTGGACGACCCCGCCGGCGCCCGGGTGCGGTCGCCCGACGGCGACCAGACTGCCCTCGGCCGCGGCGTACGCCTGCTTGGCGAAGTGCGCGAGGACCTCGGGTTCGTCGGCCGGGGCGACGCAGATCAGCCGCCCGTCCTTGGTGGTGAGCAGGATCCGCCGGGTGGGGAAGCGGGCCAGCAGCGAGGACTCGATGCTCCGCGAGACGGGATAGCCGTCCCCGAACGGCTCCGGCGCCTGCGCCACCGCCACCGCGTGCGCGTGCGAGAGCAGCAGCCCGAACCGCTCGGCCCGCTCCGCCAGCCGCCCCAGATCGCTCCGCCCGTACAGCAGGTCGTCGATGAACTCCCGCCGTGCTGCCTCCTCCTGACGAACCGCCAGAGCCTGGGCCCGCTCGTGGCCTTCGGCGAACGCGTCGACGGCCTGCTCGACGGCGCCGAGCAGCAGGTCCGGATCGACCCCGCGCACCTCGCGGGCGGCGGCCAGATGCGCCCGTACGAGCACCCGCAGCCCGATCCCCGCCTCGGCGGCCCGCTCCCCCCGCTCCCGCAGCCCCTCCAGCTCCTCCCGCCTCAGCCGCCGCCCGGTCGCGCAGACCCCGGCCAGGATCCCGGCGTACCCGTCGAGATACGCCCCGTACCCCTCGTACGCGCTCTGCTCCGTCACGGCCCCCCGCCTCCCTCGACTCCTCCTCGCCCCCAAGCCTCCCACCCCGCCCCACCCCCACGGCACACCGGACCGGGCCCCTGGACCGGGGCCCGCCGCGCACCGGATCGGGTCCGGTACGGAACTCGCGGCGGCGTCCGGGGCGTTGAGCCGTTCGGCGGCACCGGTCGCCGGGGCGGACGCAGAGCGTGGGGGACGGGGGCGAGGGCGTGCTGGGACGAAGAGCCGACGAGAACGGGTCCGGGTCGGGTGCGCCGATACGGGTGCTGCTGGCCGAGGACGCCCCCCTGATCCTCCAGGCGCTGACGGCGCTGCTCTCCCAGGAACCCGACATCGACATCGTGGAGGCCGTGGACCACGGCGACCTCATCGTGCCCGCCGCGCTGCGCACCCAGCCGGACGTGGCCGTCCTCGACATCGACCTGCCCGGCACGGACGGGATCACCGCCGCGCTGGACCTCCAGACCAGGCTGCCCGCCTGCCGGACCCTGCTGCTGACCAGCGTGGCGCGGCCGGAGCACGTGCGCCGGGCGCTGGCGGCCAAGGTGTTCGGGTTCATCCGCAAGGACGCGCCGACCTCACGGCTCGCCGAGGACATCCGGCAGGTGGCCCAGGGCCGGCGGGTGCTCGACCCCGAGCTGGCGATCACCGCCGCCTCGGCGGGGGACAACCCGCTGACCCCGCGGGAGGTCGCGGTGCTGCGGCTGACCGCGCGGGGCGAGTCGACCAGGGACGTGGCGGCGCAGCTCTACATCTCGGTCGGGACGGTCCGCAACCACCTGGCGTCCGTGGTGGCCAAGACGCAGGCGCGCAGCCGGGTCGACGCGGTCAGGATCGCGACCGAGGCGGGGTGGCTCTGACCGCTTCGCCGGCCTCCGTCCCGTCGTCGTGGGCAGGGGGCTCGTCCTCGCTCCAGTGGCCCACCAGGTCGCGGTAGAGCGGGGAGCGCTCCAGGACCTCCCGGTGGGTGCCGCTCACCACCCGGCCGCCGTCCATGACCAGGACGCGCCGGGCGCGGAGCGCGGAGCTGATCCGGTGGGCGATCACGACCAGCGTCCCGGGGCGGTGGGTGAACGCCTCCTCGGCCCGCGCCTCGGCCTCCGGGTCGAGGTGGCAGGTTGCCTCGTCGAGCAGGACCAGCGGTGCCGGGGAGAGGAACGCGCGCGCGAGCGCGATCTGCTGTCGTTCGCCGGCGGAGAGGGCGGCGGGATCGAGGTCCGCGCCGATCCCGCCGAGCCGCCCGACCAGCGGTCCCGCCCCGACCGCGTCGACGGCCGCTATCACCTCCCGCGGGGAGGCGTCGGGCCGCAGATAGCGCAGGTTCTCCATGAGCGCGCCCGAGAACACGTACGCCTCCTGCGGGACGAGCACCCGCGCGGCGGCCAGTCCGGCCGGGGAGAGGCCGGCGGGCGCGGCGCCGCCGACGCGGACCCGGCCCGCGTCCGGCGCGAGGACACCGCCGATCAGGGCGGACAGCGTCGACTTCCCGATGCCGCTCGGGCCGACCACGGCGAGATGGTCCCCTTCCTCCAGCACCAGGTCGAGTCCCTGGACGACCGGCTCCGCCCGGGCGCCGTACCGGAAGGACACCCCGCTCAGCTCGACGGCGCGGGCGGCGGCCGTCCCGGGCCCTGGGCACGGCGCGCCCGGCACGGGACCGTCCGGTGTCCCCGCGCTTCGTCCGGCCGCGCCAGGCACGGGACCGTCCTGCGTTCCCGCCCCTCGTCCGGCCGCGCCCGGCAGCGCCTCCGGTGCCTCGGGCGCGGGCGATGTCTCCCGGATGCGGCGCAGGGCGACGGCCAGTCGCAGGCCGCTGCCGCCGAGGCCCTGGACGAGCGAGCGGACGGCGGGCTGGAGGCCGGCGGTCACGTAGGTCGCCGCTCCCAGCACCGCGCCGGTCGTCAGTCCGCCCGCGCGCAGGCCGGGCGCGGCGGCGAGGAGCAGCAGCAGGGGGAGCCAGCCCGCCACGGCGAGGCACAGGACGCGGACCGGCAGGAGGGCGGCGAGGCGGTGGGCGGCGGCCTCCTGGGCGTCGACGTGCGCCATCAGCTCCGCCCGTACGCCGTCCTCCGCGCCGCACGCCACGATGTCCCGGGCGGCCGCGTGGGCGGTGGCCGCCGCCTCCGCGACGCGTTCGTCCGCGACGATGACGTCTCGTTGAGCCGAGGCCATCCGGCGGAGCAGCAGGAGGAACAGCCCGAGCCCGGCCAGGAACGGGGGCACGACGAGGAGCAGGGCCGCCGGTGCGAGGAACACCATGCCGAACAGCGCCCCGCCCACGGTGAGGAGGAATCCGCGCACGACCATCAGCACGCCCGCGTACGCCTCGCGCACCATCTCGACCTGGAGGGTGAGCCGGGCGATCCCCGAGGCGTCGACGGACCGGCCCGACACGGCCCGGTGCAGGGAGCTCTCGGTGACCTGGCGCACCAGGTCGTCCCGGAAGGGTTCGACCGCGTCGGCGAGGAGCGGGTACGCCTGCCGTGTCCCCCACGCGCCGACGAAGACGCCGGCCCCCAGCACGGCGAGCCAGCCCAGGCCGCCCACGGGGTTTCCGGCGGCGAAGCCGTGATCGACCGCCCGCGCCACCAGGTGTCCGGAGAGCAGGGCGGGGACCGCCTCCACCAGGGACCACAGGATCAGCCCGGCCACCAGCCCGGGGCGCGCGGTGAGCGGGGCGACGAGGAGCGGGAGCAGCGCCTCCCGGGGCGTCCCGGGGCGCGCTCCGCGAGGACGCTTCCTCATGACCGCACCTCGCTCGCGGGGGCGCCGAACACCCGCCGGTACTCCGGTTCCGTGCGCCAGAGTTCGCGGTGCGGGCCGACGCGGCGCACCCGGCCGCCGTCGAGCCACGCGACGGTGTCCGCGCGGGCCGCGGTCGTCGCGCGATGGGCGACGACGATCCGGGTACGGTCCTTCAGGCCCTCGGTGATCACCGTCGCGACGCGGTGCTCGGTCACCGTGTCCAGGCTGGAGGTGGCGTCGTCGAGGACGAGCAGTCGCCCGGAGTGCGCGAACGCCCTGGCGAGGCCGAGGCGCTGCACCTCGCCCCCGGACAGGGCGGCGGTCGGCAGCGGGGTCAGGTAGCCGTCGGGGAGGCGGCGGACGAAGCCGTCCGCGTCGGCGGCGCGCGCCGCGAGCACGGTCCCGGTGTCCGGCGCCCCGGGCGCCGCCGCTCCGGTGCCGCGGGCGATCGCGTCGCCCAGTGTCCCGCCGAAGAGCACCGGGCGGGCGAAGGCGTGGCCGACAGCGCCCCGCAGGCCGGGGCGGTCGAGCTGCCGGAGCGGTACGCCGTCGAGGAGGACCGTTCCGGCGTCGGGGTCCGTCAGCCGGCCGGCGACGGCGGCGAGCAGGGTCTTGCCGGAGCCCGACCGGCCCACGACCGCCAGGCACGTCCCTCCGGGAACGGTCAGGTCGACGCCGTCCAGGACCGTCCGGCCCCCGACGGCCACCCGCACGCCCCGCAGCTCCAGCCGCCCGGGACCCGGCTCCGGCGCCCGGTCGCCGTACGCCATCACGGGCTGCTCCAGGAAGCCGCGGACCCGTTCGGCCGCGGCCCGGGCCCGCGCCAGCCTCCCCAGGAGCATGGTCGTCATGCCGAGACCGCTCCCGATGGCCACGTACTGCGCGGCGGCCAGCATCTCGCCGACGGTGATCCGTCCGGCGGCGAGGGCGAAGCCCGCCACCGACAGGACCGCGAGCTCCAGGAGCGGGGTGATCACGGCGGATCGTCCGGCCACCTGCGTCTGGGCCTGCCAGGTGGCGCGGCCCAGCCGGCCGAGCTCGGGCAGGGCGCGCAGCACCCTGCGTACCTCGTGCTCGGCCGTGCCGGCGGCGGCGATGGTACGGCGGCCCGCGAGGGCCTCCAGGAGGCCCGTCGCCAGCCGTCCCTGCGTCTCCAGGTAGCGGCCGGACACGTCGGAGATGCGCCGGGTGAAGGCCCGCAGGAGGAGGACGACGGCGGGGAAGCCGAGGAGGAAGGTGCCGGCGAGCCGGGGGTCGATGAGCCACAGGGCGACGACGCTGCCGACGGCCGGCACGGCCGCCAGCGCGGCCCGTACGAGCACCGCGGCGACACCGCCCGCCTCGCCCGTCGCGCCGACCAGCCGGCTCACCGAGTCCCCTGTGGCCGTACGGGCGTGCCGTCCGGCGGCGGTCCAGGAGAGGAGCGGGGGGAGCATCGAACGGCGCAGCCGGGCCGTGCCGCGCGCGGCGGCGATCCCGCCGGCCCGCTCGAACAGCGCGTCGGCGAGGACCATCGCACCGACGGCGGCGGCGCAGCCGGCCGTCCAGCCGCCGACGCCGCCCTCGGTGAGGGCGGCGTCCAGGGTCTTGCCGAGGAGGGCGGGGAAGAGGATCTGTCCGGCGGTGGAGACAAGTGCCGCGACGAGCAGTACAACAGTCCAGACACCGCCGTCCCGGGTGGTCCGCAGCAGCAGTCGGTTCGTGGTCAAGGCTCTGCTCCGCTCCCTGGACGCGGTCCGGTGGGCAGCCGGACGGAACACGGCCCGGCCGGCGGGTGATTGGGACACCCGCCGACCGGAACCGTTCACGGCCCGCAGGCCGCGCGTGACGTGCTCAGGCCGCTGTGCGGACCTGTGGACGCTCGGATCAGCAGAAGACCCAGCTGGCGTCGGAGCAGTGGGTGCTCGCGCCGCTGCCGAGCAGCTCCGCCTCGGGGGTCTCGACGGGCAGTTCCATCTCCTGGAGGTCGAGCACGGACATGATGTGTCCTTTCGTCGATGGTTCGGATCCTTGGGATTTCACGTGCGGCCGCCGGTTCGGCGGGTCGGTCAGCAGAAGACCCAGCTGGCGTCGGAGCAGTGGTTGCTGTTACCGCTGCCGAGCAGCTCCTCCTCCGCGGACTCGGTCGGGAGTTCCATCTCCTGAAGGTCGAGCAGGGACATCGTGGGATCACCTCCTTCCGGCGCGGACGCGCGTGCCCGCGTCGCGGGCGCCCTCCGTCATCGGCGGGCAGGTCTGTGGGCCTGGTCCGAGGGGCGGACCAGGGGGATCAGAGGAGCGGCAGGCGTACCGGGGCGGTGTGCAGCGCGGCCCCGAGGGCCAGCAGCACGCCGGCGGAGCCCGTGGCGAGGTCCATCGACAGCCTCAGCAACTGTTCGCCGGGGAAGGCGAGATGGCCCTGGTACTCCAGCGCGTGCCAGTTCAGCGCGTCGATGTGCGCGGCCACGAGCGGGTCGTCGGACGGGACGCGTTCCGCCGTGACGGCGGCGACGTGGGCGAGGATGCCGGCCCGGCCGTTGAAGAGCCCGGACTGGACGTAGAAGCGGGAGCCGGAGGAGATCAGCGCGCCGGCCGCCGCCGCCCTGAACCGCTCGTCGTCCCGGTGGGCGAGGTAGCGGTCGAGGACCATGGCCACCCCGGCGCTGCCCTCGGCCAGGTACGGCAGCGAACGCCAGCCCTCGTTGACGTGCAGGGCGCCGTTCTCCCGGACCGTGCAGCGGCGCAGGTCCTGGCGGAGCGCGGTGGCCGCGAGGTCGAGGAAGGCCGTGTCGCCGGTGGCCTCGTAGCAGCGGAGGAACAGCAGGGCCGGGCCCGACGAGCCGTGCAGGAGGCCGGCGCGCGGGTGGGGCCCGCCGCTCACCTCGGGGACGTCCGTCTCGGAGCCGAGCCGTTCCGCCACGACGCCCGCGACGGCGAGGGCGTCCTCCCGGAGGGCCGTGTCATCGGTGGTGCCGGCGAAGTGCAGCAGGTTGAGGCCGACGCCCGCCAGCCCGCTGGAGAGGTCCGTGCCGAGACGCCGCCACTGCTCCGCCCGGCACCGGTCGACGATCTGCCGGGCCGCGTCGTGGTGCCCCAGGTGCCCGAGGGCGAAGGCCACGCCGTGCAGCCCGTCGTAGAAGCCGATCCTGGCCCGCTGCTCCTGGCGCAGCGCCCTTTCGAGGAGCCATTCCTCGTGGGCGGGGTGGCGGCCGGCGCCCGTGACGTCCAGGGCGTACAGCACGCCCGCCGCGCCGTGGGCCAGGTTGATCCCGCCGGTGGTGAACTGCGCGATGTCACCGGGGAACAGCCGGTCGTCCCGGGCCGGGGTGGCGCTCGCGAGGATCCCCTCCGCCAGTGAGGCGCGCACGGCGGGCCAGTTCTCCCGGCCGGTGCGGGGGCGGGTCGGCCGGGTTCCGGCGCTGCCGCCCCCGGCGGGAGCGTCCCCGCCGAGCCGGGTTCCCTCGCCGCGGCCTCCGGCGGGAGCGTCCCCGCCGAGGATCTTGCGGACGGCGGAGTCCAGGAACGCGCGCGGCACCGGGAACCGTTCCGCGATCTCGTCGGCCAGCTCCACCGCCTTGTGCGGATCGAACCGGAGCAGGGCGGTCAGCGGCAGGAAGACGGCGAGCTCGATGCACCCCAGCGCGTACGTGTCCGCCGCGTACCCCTTGCGGTCGGGCGGTGCGGCGTAGGCGGGGTGTCCCAGCATCCGGGCCGCCCCGGCCTCGGCCGGGGCCGCGACCTCGAAGTCGATCAGACCGACGCGGCCGTCGTCCCCGACGATGATGTTGTACGGGTGCAGGTCGCCGAAGACGATGCCGCGGTCGTGCACCGAGGCGACCGCGCGCTCCACGGCCCCGCAGACGTCCATCGCCCACGCGGTGTACTCGGCGATCTCCGCGGGATCGGCCCGTGGCCCGGTCTCCGGGTATTTGAGGCCGAAGAACTTGCTCAACGGGCGTCCCTCGACGAGCTCCTGGGCCAGGAAGTGGTGATCGCCGACGGTGAAGTACCCGAGCAGCTCCGGCACCGCGTCGAGGCCGGCCAGCCGCTCCAGGACGTCCCGCTCCTGCCGGAGCCGGCTGACCGCGTCCCGTCCGTCGGCCGTCAGCCCCGCGTGGGGGCGGGCCTCCTTGAGGATGACCTCGCGGCCCGTGCGGGTGTCCTCGGCCACGTACACGCCGCCGCCGTTGGAGAAGTGCAGCGGCCTGCGGACGGTGTAGGGCAGTTCGGCCAGCGAGGATTCGCGCCGGGCGGCGGCGTGCGGCTCCAGGAACCCGGGCAGCGTCACCCACTCCGGGACGTGGAAGCCGGGGCGGCGGCGGTCCGGGACGAGGGTGCCGTCGGGCCGCGCGATCGCGGGCTCCAGGATCCCCTTCTCGGAGACGGCGTGCCGCTCGACGAACCCGCCGTAGCGCACGTACAACGGCCCCTGGTTCCAGCGGAGATCGCTGAGGATGTACGGCCCGGGCTCGCCGCCGACGACGGCGTCGACGCCCTCCAGCACCGCGCGCAGCTCCGCCTCGTCCGCCGGGTAGACGGTGACCAGTTTGCCGCTGGAGCCCCGGGAGGCGTACTTCAGGTTCCGCAGCCGCAGGATGTGCTGTCCGCGCAGGAACTTGAAGGGGATCCCCCGGGGGACGCAGAAGTCCCAGACGGCGTCGAGGATCTTCTCGGCGTTGTCCTGGCATCCGGAGGCGTGGATCTTCCAGCCCTGCTCCGGCCGGCGCACGGCCGGCGGCGTACAGACGAGCCAGTCGTCCTGGCCGACCCGCCGCCACCCGTCGGGGAGCGGGCGGTCGGCGGCGGCGAAGGCGTATCCGTCGTCCCGCGCCGCGGAGGGCGAGTCGAAGAACGTCCGGTCCGCCATGCAATACGCCTCATACCGCATTTCCGCGTTCCCCCTCGCCCCGTCGCCGGCTCGCATTCGATCTGCTCGAACAACTCGAAATCTTTCATGAGGGAATTGCTTGCACCAGTACGCAATGCACAACTTGAACCGTGAAGAACACATGGGTCGGCGTGGTGGATTCGGCCAAAGTGCCTGGCCCGCCTGCGATTTGACGTTTGCCGTCGAGAGTTTCGATAGGCTTCCGAAGCCCGGAGAGGGAGAAGTCCACCGCCTTGAGAGGTGTCTGTGTTACGACTCGCGTGGCGGACCTTTTCGGGACGCAGGACACGTTGGGCGGCCAGTTTTCTCGCCCTGGTCCTCGCGCTGATCATGACGACCGCGTGTGCCGTGCTGCTGGAATCGAGCACGCGCGGCGAACCCGCCACCGAGCGGTACGCCACCGCGGACGTGGTCGTCTCCGGGTACCCCTTCGTGCCCCGGGCCGAGGCGCTGGGCGAGGCGCTGGAGAAGCTGCCCGCCGTCGCGCGGGTGGTGTCCGAGCTGTCGTTCCCGGCCACGGCGGTGGACGGATCGGGCGAGCCGGTCGAGGCGCCGTGGGGCGGCCCGTCCCTCGGGCACGCGTGGGACAGCGCGGTCCTCGGCGCCTTCGCGCTGACGCGGGGGCGGGCTCCGGACCGGGGCGACGAGGTCGTCCTCGACGGCGCCCTCGCCGCCCGCCTCGGCAAGGGCCCCGGCGACTCCGTGCGGCTGGCGGGACCCGACGGGCCGCGCGCCTACCGGGTCGTCGGCGTCGCCGACCCGCCGCGCCGGCTCGCGCGCCAGTACGCGGTCTTCCACGCTCCCGCCGAGGCGGCGCGGCTCACGGCAGGCTCCGCCGCGCCGGTCCGCGCCGTCGGGGTCGTCGCCGAGGCGTCCGCGGACGCCGGGACGCTCCGGCGGCAGGTGGAGCGGGAGGTCCGGCGCGTCCACGGGGACGGCGCCGCGCCGGTCGTCGTCAGCTCCGGGGCCGCGAGGGCCGAGGCCGAGTTCTGGAACGTGCCGGATCCCGGCTCGGTGCTCTCCTCGCTCGTAGGCACCTTCGGGGTGCTCGCGCTGTTCGTGGCGGGCTTCGTCGTCTCCGGCACCCTGTCGCTCGCCGTCTCCGGACGGCTGACCGAGATCGGACTCCTGCGGGCCGTCGCGGCCACCACGGGCCAGATCCGCCGGATGATCGCCGCCGAGGCCCTGCTGGTCACGGTGGCGGCCGCGCTCGTCGGCGTACCGGGCGGCATCGGCCTCGCCTTCCTCCTCCACGGATTCCTGGTGGACGGGGAGGTGCTGCCCCCGTCGTTCACGCTCTCCGTGGGGCCGGCCGCGCCGTGGGTGACCGTCGGACTGACCCTCCTCACCGCCCAGCTCGCCTCGCTCGCCGCCGCCCGGCGCGCCTCCCGGGTCCGCCCGGTGGAGGTGCTGCGCGAGTCGGCCGCGCCCACCCGGCGGCTCGGCCTGCCGCGGGTGGTGGCGGGTGTCGTGGTGCTCGCGGCGGCGGGCGGCGTGCTCGGCGCGATCGCCTCGGGCCGGCTGGACGGGGCCGGCGGCACGGCCGAAGGTATGGTCCTCGTCCTGATGGCCGGGGTCGCCCTGCTGGCGCCGCCGCTGTTCCGCGCGGCCGGGGCGGTGGTGCTGACCCCCGTCCGGCCGCTCCTCCCGAAGGAGGGCCGGTGGGCGGTACGTAACCTGCGGCGGCAGAACGCCCGTTCGGCGGCGACCGGGGCGCCGCTGGTGCTCGCCCTCTCCCTCACCACCACCCTGCTCTGCGCCCCGCTGATCGCCGCGGAGGGCACGGAGCGGGCCGACCGCCGGCGCCTCCTCGCGGACCACGTCGTGACCTCCGCGCGGCCGGTCCTCGCACCCGGGTTCGCGGAGCGCGCCGCCCAGATCCCCGGGGTGGCGGCCGTCTCGGGCCGGCTCCCCGTCAGCGGTGAGCTGCGGCGCGCGGACGACGGGGACGACGGGGACGGCGGGGACGGCGAGGCGCGCTCGGTCTCGGGCGGCCGGCTGGTCGCGATGCGCGCCGACGCGGTGGGGCGGCTGCTCGACCTCGGTGTCCACGCCGGCTCGCTCGACGGCCTGGGCGGTACGTCGCTGGCGCTCGGCGACGGCGCGGCCCGGGACCTCGGCGCCGGCGTCGGGGACGAGATCCACGTCGACTGGGACGACGGCACCCGTTCCACCTTCCGGGTGGCCGCCGTCTACTCCCGCGACCGAGGCTTCGCCGACGCGCTCCTCCCGCGCACCGCCGCGGCCCGGCACGCCGCCGACCCCCTGGAGGACACCGTCCTGGTCCGGACCGCCCCGGGCGCCGACCGGGCCGGTGTCGGGCGGCGGCTGGCGGCCCTCGCGGCGGAGTACCCCGGGGCCCGCGTCGAGGGCGCGGAGGGCGGGGCCCCGGCCCGGAGCGAGGGGTCCCGGGGCGCTGCCGGCGTCTTCGTCCTCCTGCTCCTCCTCCTGATCAACGCGTTCACGGCGATCGCCGTCGTCAACACCCTGGGGATGGCGACGGCGGACCGCCGCCGCGAGTTCGCCCTCCTGAGGCTGGCGGGCGCGCAGCCCGCGCAGGTGCTGCGCATGCTCGCCTGGGAGGCGGTCCTCGTGTCCGCCGTCGCGCTGTCGCTGGCCGCCGTGGTCGGCCTGGCGGTCCTGGTCCCGCTCAGCCTCTCCCTCACCGGCTCCCCGGTACCGCCCCTGCCCGCCGGCCCCCTGGCGGCCCTGGCCCTCGCCGCCCCCGCCCTGGCCGCGGCGACGACCACGCTCGTCGCCGCGACCTCCATGCGCCGCACGGCCGCGACCCCCGGCGGCCTGGCCGCGGCCGTCTCCTGACGGCCGCGTGTCACCGCCGCACCGGGGCCGTACCGGGACGGGGAGCCGGGACGACGGTGCGCAGCGGCCAGGGCAGCGTCACCGACAGCCGGTACAGGTCCTTCCCCTCGGTCTCGACGGTGAGCAGCCCTCCCTGCTCCGCGGCCCGCTCGCGCAGGTTGCGCAGTCCGCTGCCGCCGCCCGCCCTCGGGCGGACGGCGTCGCGCTCCTCCCACCGCTCCGCCTCGGCGGCCCCGTCGTTGGAGACCTCCAGGCGGACCCAGCCGTGTCCGGTCCTGCGGTCGCCGGCGGTGAGCCGGATCTCGCAGCGGCGGGCCTTGCTGTGGCGGAGCACGTTGGTGACGGCCTCCCGGACCACGATGGCCAGCGTCTCGTCGATCTGCCCGGGCAGCAGGACCTCGGCCAGTTCGAGGTCGGCGGTCACCCCGAGGGCCCTCAGCAGCTCGGCCGCCGACTGCGCCTCCCGGGTGAGGGAGAGCATGCGGTAGCCGGAGGAGACCGCCCGCATCTCGGAGAGCGCCTGCCGTGCGAGGGCCTGCGTCCGGACGAGCTCCTGCTCGGCGCGCCTCCCGTCGCTGCGGACGAACCGCTGGATCCCCTCGCACTGCAGGGTGATGGCGGTGAGAGAGTAGCCGCACAGGTCGTGCAGGTCGCGGGCGAAGCGCAGCCGCTCGTGGTCGACGGCCCGCTGGGTCAACTCGGCCCGTGCCGCCTGGAGTTCCTCGGTCAGGTCGGCGAGTCGGGCCACGCCGAAGAGGGCCAGTCCGCCGACCGCGTGGGAGACCGCCGAATTGAGCGCCTGGCCCGTGGTCTCGCCGAGGGCGAGGACCAGCGGGACCTGGAGGACGGCGAGGGTGCCGAACGCGGTCCACGCGTGCGGCAGGGGGGTGGTCAGGAGGACCGCGGCGGCGAAGGAGCCGGGGATGCCGACCCAGGTGTCCTGGAAGAAGAGGTACGGGCCGTAGGTCACGATCCCGTGCGCGACGAGTGACCAGGGCCACCAGGGTCTGCGGCGGCGCACGGTGACCCGCGCCGAGTGCCGCAGGTGGAGCCCGAGGGTCGTCACCAGGATGGCCGAGGCCGCCGCCAGCGGCCCGACCCCCTCCCGGTTGGCCGAGGTCGCCACCACCGCCGCGATGCAGAATCCGATGGCGACCAGGCGCACGATCACCCGGGCGAGCCGTGGACTGTCCCCGTCCTCTCGCACGATTCCGGCCAGGGTCGATAAAGCCAGCCGATCCAATGTCTTTCCTCCCCGTGTTCAGGCGAGGTTCACGGTATGAGGGGGATCGCTGTGGATGACAGGCGCCAAACCGGTCGAGGGCCTGTTGGCCGAAGCAGGGCCGTTGACAACACCCGGGACACCCCCGGGCACGTACGAGCCGGACCACCGCTCGCCAGGTGAATACAGGTGAAGACAGATGAGGCCGGTACTGGAATCAGTACCGGCCTCACCTGCTGTTTCGGCTGTCGGGGTGGCGGGATTTGAACCCACGACCTCTTCGTCCCGAACGAAGCGCGCTGCCAAGCTGCGCTACACCCCGATGTCGCTGCTCTGTTCTTCACGTCGCGGCGACATCGATTACTTTAGCCCACCCGCGCCCAGAGACGAAATCCGGTTTCGGCGGCCCGCCACCGCAGGTCGGAAGCGGTCCGCCGCGACGAGCAGGAGGCCGAGGGCGCAGAAGGCGAGGCCGAGGACGAGGGCGTTGAGCAGGACGCCGGCGTAGCCGTGGGCGGTGACGTCGAGGAAGGGGTACGTGTAGCGGGTCCGGGCGCCGGAGGGAAGCAGGGCGCCGCGGGCGAGGGCGAAGAGCAGGTACGTGCCGGGCGCGGCGAGCCAGAGCACGGCGTACCGGGGGCGGAGCGCGCCGGGCGGGGTGAGGAGCAGCCACTCCAGGGCGACGCCGAGCGGGGTGACGGTGTGCAGGAGCTGGTTGGCGACGGCGCGGGCGCCGGTGAGCCGGGCGATGTCGGCGGCCTGGTTGAAGGAGCTCGCCGGGTTGTCGAGGACCAGGTGGAAGACGAGCCCGACGATCGAGATGCACAGCAGCACCCCGCCGGTCCACACCGCGGGCACCGGCGGGCGGCCGGTCCAGGCGCGGGCGGCGCCCAGGCCGAGGACGACGGCGACGGCGGTGTTCGACCAGATCGTGAAGAAGCTGAAGACGACGAGGGGGTTCCCCTCGACGCACTCGATCACGATGCCGGTCGCCGCGGCCAGGGCGATCAGGCCGCGGACGAGGGCGGTGAATCGGTTCGGCATGGCCCTCACCGTACGGGGGCGGGTGCGCCCCCGTAGGGAGTTCAGGCCCGTGCCGTCAGGGTGAGCAGCGTCGCCTCGGGCGGGCAGGCGAAGCGGACCGGGGTGAACCGGTTGGTGCCGCAGCCCGCGGAGACGTGCAGGTAGGAGGTGTGGCCGCCGGCGGTGTGGGTGGAGAGGCCCTTCACCCGGTCGGTGTCGAGGTCGCAGTTGGTGACGAGCGCGCCGTAGAAGGGGACGCACAGCTGCCCGCCGTGGGTGTGCCCGGCGAGCACCAGCTCGTAGCCGTCGGCGGTGAAGGCGTCGAGGGCGCGCAGGTACGGGGCGTGCACGATGCCGAGCGAGAAGTCCGCGGACGCCTCGGGGCCGCCGGCCACCCGCTCGTACCGGTCCCGCTTGATGTGCGGGTCGTCGAGGCCGGTGAAGGCCAGGTCGCCCTGGGGCAGCTTGAGCCGGCCGCGGGTGTTGGTGAGGTCCACCCAGCCGGCCGCGTCGAAGGCGTCCTTCATGCCCTCCCACGGGTTGTGCACGGCGCCGACGACCGGCTTGTTGCCGTTGAGGCCGTGCCGGCCCTGCAGCTTCTCCACGAGGTAGAGGGCGGGGTTGCGGAGCCGGGGGCCGTAGTAGTCGTTGGAGCCGAAGACGTACACGCCGGGGAACTCCATGAGCGGCCCCAGCGCGTCGAGGAGCTCCGGGACGGCCTCGGTGTCGGAGAGGTTGTCGCCGGTGTTCACGACGAAGTCGGGGCGCAGCCCGGCGAGCTTCTGCAGCCAGGCCCGCTTCTTGTTCTGGCCGCACACCATGTGGACGTCGGAGACCTGGAGGACCCGCAGGTCGTCCATGCCCGGTGGCAGGACGGGGACGGTGATCCGGCGGAGCCGGAAGGAGCGGGCCTCGAAGCCCGCCGCGTAGACGAGTCCGGCCGCGGCCGTCGCCGCGACGCCTGCCGTGACCTTCAGGGGGATCCCGTACCGTGCGCGCATCCCCCCATCGTTCCAGACCCGCGCGGCGGAAACGGACGGGCGGTACCCGGAAACGACGGGCGGTGCGCGGAAATGGGCGGGCGGTACGCGGGAGGCACCTGCCACACTTGACGTCATGACCACGCTCAAGGCACGACTGAAGGACGACCTCAACGCCGCGATCAAGGACCGCGACGAACTGCGCTCCTCGACCCTGCGGCTCACCATCGCCGCGATCACCAAGGAGGAGGTCGCGGGCAAGACCAAGCGCGAGCTCTCCGAGGACGAGGTGCAGAAGGTGATCGCCAAGGAGGCGAAGAAGCGGCGCGAGGCCGCCGACGCCTTCGAGCAGGGCGGTCGCCACGAGTCGGCCGAGCGCGAGCGGGCGGAGGGCGTCCTCCTGGACGCGTACCTCCCGAAGCAGCTCTCCGACGACGAGCTGGACGGCATCGTCGCCGCCGCCGTCGAGGAGGCGAAGGCCGCGGGCGCCGAGGGCCCCCGGGCCATGGGCGCCGTGATGAAGATCGTGAACCCGAAGGTCGCCGGCCAGGCCGAGGGCGGCCGCGTGGCCGCCGCCGTGAAGAAGCTCCTCGCGGGCTGAGCCACCCCTGCCGCGCGCGAAGGCCGCACCCGTCACATGCGAAGGGCGCCGCCCACCGGATCGATCCGGTGGGCGGCGCCCTTTTCTCTGTGCTGCGCGTCAGTCGTTGTCGCCGCGGTCGCCGGTCAGGTCCGGGAGCGTGATGCCCGGGAGCGGGTTCTTCCGCCGGTCGGCCGGCTTGTCGTCCCGGTCCCGCTTCTTGTCGTCGCGCGGCTTGTCGTCCTTCTTCGGGTCCTTCGGCTTCTCGGCCCGGGGGACCTTGATGCCGACGAAGGAGGGCTTCTGGTCGTCCAGCGCGCCGGTCATCGCGATCCGCCAGATCGGGCCGGGCAGGCAGCCACCGCAGACCTTCTCGTAGTAGACGCCGCCGATGGTGAGGTCGAACATCTCGTCGCGCTTGCCGACGTCGTCGCCGACCCAGACCGCGGTGGACAGGTTCGGGGTGTAGCCGACGAACCAGGCGTCCTTGCGGCCCTCGGTGGTACCGGTCTTGCCCGCGTTGTCCCGGTCGCTCAGACCCGCCCGGGTACCGGTGCCGTCCTCGACCACGCCCTTCAGCATCTGGTTGATCATGTCGGCGGTGCGGTCGGACATCGCCCGCGTGCACTTGGTCTGCGGCACGTTCAGCTTGTCGCCGTTGGCGGCCTTGATCGAGTCGATGACCACCGGGACGCAGTAGATGCCGCGGTTGGCGAAGGTCGCGTAGACGTTCGCCATGTCGAGCGGGGTGCTCTCCAGGGAGCCGAGGGTCGCGGACGGGCTCTGCCGGATCGGCTTGCCCAGCTCGCGCTCGTAGCCGACCTTCTTCGCCATCGTCAGCGTCTCGCAGAGGCCCGCCGCCTGCTCCAGCTTGGCGAAGTAGGTGTTGATGGACTTGCCGAGGGCGCTGGTCATGTCGTACGCCCCCTTCTCCGACTTGAGCTCGTTCTGGACCGACCAGTCCGCGTAGCCCGACGGCTTGCCGTCGCAGCGCGTGTAGTCGCTCTCCTTCATCGAGATCTTCCACGGCGTGTCGTAGCTCGTCGCGGGGGAGAGGCCCTTCTCCAGGGCGGCGGCGGCCGTGATCGGCTTGAAGGTCGAGCCGACCGGGAAGCCGTACGTGGTGCCGCCCATCTTGCTGCCGACGGCGAGGTTGAGCGTGGTCTGGTGCTGCTTCTGGTCCAGGCCGTACGGGCGGGACTGGCTCATCGACAGGATCTTGCCGGTGCCGGGCTGAACCTGGACGACGGCGGTCGCGACCCCGTCGTCCTTGTTGACCTTGGCCACGGCCGCCTCGTTCGCCGCCGCCTGCGCCTTCGGGTCCAGCGTGGTGCGGACGGTCAGGCCGCCCAGGTTCCACAGCTTCTGGCGCTCCTCGGCGGTCTTGCCGAAGACCGGGTCGGTCAGGATCGTCTTGCGGACGTAGTCGCAGAAGAAGCCGGCGCCGTCGACGGCGGTGATGCAGCCGTTCCTCGGCGTCTTCACCTTCAGCTTGATCGGCGCGGCCTTGGCCTTCTCGAACTCGGCCTGGCTGATGTCGCCGACGTCCGCCATCCGCTGGAGGACGATGTTCCGCCGCTTGGTGGCTTCCTGGAGGTCGTTGATCGGGTCGAAGCGGCTCGGCGACTGCACCAGGCCGGCCATCATCGCGGCCTCGCCCAGGTCCAGCTTGGCCGCGGGCTTGGAGAAGTAGCGCTGCGAGGCGGCCTCGATGCCGTACGCCTGCTGCCCGAAGAACGTGATGTTGAGGTAGTTCTCCAGGATCTTCTTCTTGCCCAGCTCCTCCTCGACCTGGATCGCGTACTTCAGCTCGCGGACCTTGCGGCCGATCGTCTGCTGGGTGGCCTGGGCGACCTTCTCCGGGTCGTCACCCGCCTCCTCGACGAAGACGTTCTTCACGTACTGCTGGGTGAGGGTGGACGCGCCCTCGGAGACCCCGCCCGACTGCGCGTTCTTGTTGATCGCGCGCAGCACGCCCTTGAGGTCGATGGCCCCGTGCTCGTAGAAGCGCGAGTCCTCGATCGCGACGATCGCCTTCTGCATGTACGGGGAGATCTTCTCCAGCGGCACCACCTTGCGGTCCCGCGAGTAGACCGTGGCGATCAGCCCGCCCTTGGAGTCCAGGATGGTGGTGCGCTGGCTGAGCGGCGGGGTCTTCAGATTGGAGGGGATCTCGTCGAACCCCTCCACCGTGCCCTTCGCCGCCAGACCCAGTGCGCCGGCCGCGGGCAGGGCGATGCCCGCCAGCACGGCTCCGGAGAGCACACTGACACCGAGGAACTTGGCGGCCTGCTGGGTCCCGGTCAGACCACCGCCCGAGCGCTTCTTTGCCATGGGGGCAGCCTACGTTCTCAATCGCCGGACACACGTATATGCCTTGGCCTAAGCTGCTCCCAACTGTCACAGGAGTGCGGTCTCGTATCAACCTCTGTGCGTGACAATCGCCTGATTTCCGGCACGAGTTCCCGCGTCCCCGAATCCGCGGGAGGACCGTGTCCGATTCCGGGGCGTGTGTCGCGGGGTGCCCCATAACACACGCATGTCCTTCGATCACTCCCCTGGGTGATCTGACGCGTACGCATAGTCCGTTCGGACCATTCAAGATTGGGCCCGAAGGGGGTGTTGCGCTGTCCCCGCCTTCCGTAACGTCCCAACTGGCAGCGGTGAATATGCCGCTGCCGCCGTGGGGGAGCCTCGATTCGGGAGAGGACGGCGCCGGTATGGGCTGGGTAGCTGACTGGAGTGCGCAGGCGGCCTGCCGCACTACCGATCCGGATGAACTTTTCGTGCAGGGAGCGGCACAGAACAGGGCAAAGGCGGTGTGCACCGGCTGCCCGGTACGCACCGAGTGCCTCGCCGACGCCCTCGACAACCGTGTGGAGTTCGGTGTGTGGGGCGGCATGACGGAGCGCGAGCGCCGTGCCCTGCTGCGCCGGCGCCCCACCGTGACCTCGTGGCGGCGGCTCCTGGAGACCGCGCGCACCGAGTACGAGCGCGGCGCGGGCCTGCTGCCCGTGGCCATGGACGACGACGCGACGTACGAGGAGTACGCCGCGGTCGGATAGTCCCGCTCGCCCCGTGAGGTCCTGTCAGGACCGGTCGCGCGGGGACGAGAGGCGCTCACCGATGGCCCGCAGCCCGGCGAGGTCGTGCACATCGCCGGGCAGGGCGGCCACCTCGGTCACCGCCACCTCGGGGTGGAGGGACGTGAAGCGGTCCCGCGTGCGCTGCTCGCGCGCGAGCACCCGCATCCGCTCAGCATGGAGCCGGAGCAGGCCCGCGGTGAGCCGCGCGATGTCCGGATCGGCCTCGGAACCGGTCTCCGTACTGCTCTGCTCTTCGGGCGCGTCGGCCGTGGGGGCAGCCTCGGGCGCGGCGGAGGGACGTGCGGCGGCGAAACGTGCGGCGGAGGGATGCGCGGGGGAGTCGGCGGCGGTGGCGTGCGACGGCTCGGACGGCGTGGCTCGGACGCCACGCACTCCAGTCTTCCCGGCCCCCTGATCCACCATGCGGCCCTCGTCAAGATTTTCCGCGGCCGCCCGCGCCCGCTCGGCCGAGAGCCGCCCCGCCCCGCTGCCGTGCACCCGGTTGAGGACCAGACCGGCCAGCGGCATGCCCTCGGCGGCCAGCCGCTCCACGAAGTACGCCGCCTCCCGCAGCGCGTCCCGCTCGGGCGCCGCGACGACGAGGAAGGCCGTGCCCGGCGCCTGGAGCAGCCGGTACGTGGCGTCCGCCCGGGTCCGGAAGCCGCCGAACATCGTGTCCATCGCCGCCACGAAGGTCTGTACGTCCCCCAGGAACTGACCCCCCAGCAGCTTCCCCAGCGTCCCCGTCATCATCGACATGCCGACGTTGAGGAACTTCATCCCGGCCCGGCCGCCCACCTTCGCCGGGGCCATCAGCAGCTTGATGAACTTCCCGTCGAGGAAGGACCCCAGCCGCTTCGGCGCGTCCAGGAAGTCCAGCGCCGAGCGCGACGGCGGCGTGTCGACGACGATCAGGTCCCACTCGTCCCGGGCCCGCAGCTGGCCCAGCTTCTCCATCGCCATGTACTCCTGCGTACCGGCGAACCCGGCCGACAGGGACTTGTAGAAGGGGTTCTCCAGGATCGCCCGCGCCCGGGCCGGCTCCGCGTGCGCCTCGACGATCTCGTCGAAGGTCCGCTTCATGTCCAGCATCATCGCGTGCAGCTCCCCGCCGTCGGAGCCCTTGATGCCGTCCACCTTGCGCGGGGTGTTGTCCAGCGCGTCGATCCCCATCGACTGGGCCAGCCGGCGCGCCGGGTCGATGGTGAGGACCACGACCCGCCGGCCCCGCTCCGCCGCCCGCACGCCCAGAGCCGCCGCCGTGGTCGTCTTCCCGACCCCGCCCGCCCCGCAGCAGACGATGATCCGGGTGCCCCGGTCGTCGAGGATCGGATCGACGTCAAGGAAGGGCACCGCGTCGAGCCCGCCGCCCGCAGAGGGCTTCCCGTCCGGGCCGCTGCCCGCAGGGGGCTTCCCGCCCGGGCCGCTGCCCACAGGGGGCGCCGTGTCGAGGCGGCCGCCGTCCGAAGCGGGCTTCCCGTCCGGGCCGCTGCCCGAAGCACGCTTCCCGTCCGGGCTCCTGCCCGAAGCGCGCACCGGCACGGCGGGCTCGGTCGGAAGGGGCCCGCCGTCCGCCGGGCCCGGGGTCTTCACCGTCACGCCGCACCCACCCCTTGCTTCCGCAGTTCCTTCGCGAGGCGGTAGAGGCCCGCGATGTCCGCCCCGTCGCCCAGGTACGGCAGCTCGTACGCGGGCACGCCGACGTCGTCCAGGACCGCCCGCTGGGTCCGCTCCAGCTCCACCCGGTGGGCGTGCTCGGCCGCCTGGTCCAGCAGCGGCTCCACGAGCCCGACACCGCCCGTGACCCCGGCGGCCGCCAGCGTCCGCGCGATCGCCTCGCGGTGGTCGCCGGAGGCGGCCCGTACCGCCGCCTCGTCCAGGACGTGCGGGCGGACCATGTTCACCACCACCCTGCCCACCGGCAGCCCCGCCGCGCGCAGCTCGGCGACGCCGTCCGCCGTCTCCTGGACCGGCATCTCCTCCAGGAGGGTCACCAAGTGCACCGCGGTGTCGGAGGACTTGAGGACCTTCATCACCGCCTGCGCCTGGTTGTGTATCGGGCCGATCCTGGCCAGCCCGGCCACCTCGTCGTTCACGTTGAGGAAGCGGGTGATGCGGCCGGTCGGCGGCGCGTCCATCACCACGTGGTCGTAGACCGGGCGGCCGTCCTTCTCCCGCCGGCGGACCGCCTCGCACGCCTTGCCGGTGAGCAGGACGTCCCGCACCCCCGGCGCTATCGTCGTCGCGAAGTCGATCGCGCCGAGCTTCTTCAGCGCCCGGCCCGCGCCGCCCAGTTTGTAGAACATCTGGAGGTAGTCGAGGAGCGCGCGCTCGGCGTCGATCGCCAGCGCGTACACCTCGCCGCCGCCCGGAGCCACGGCGATCTTGCGCTCCTCGTAGGGAAGCGCCTCCGTCTCGAAGAGCTGTGCGATGCCCTGTCTGCCTTCGACCTCGACGAGGAGCGTGCGCTTCCCCTCCGTCGCGAGGGCGAGGGCGAGGGCGGCGGCGACCGTCGTCTTACCGGTACCGCCCTTGCCGCTGACGACCTGGAGCCTGCTCACGTTGTCGAGCCTAACCACTGGCGGGCCCGCGCAATCAGCGGACCGCCCCGGAGAAGTCCCCGAGCCCGGGCCCTAGGGGCAGAGCCTCGCCGGAGCACCCCTCCGCAGCGGCTACAGTCGGCTCCATGACCAAGTGGGAGTACGTCACGGTGCCGCTTCTGGTGCACGCGACCAAGCAGATTCTCGACAACTGGGGCCAGGACGGCTGGGAGCTCGTCCAGGTCGTGCCCGGACCCAACCCGGAGCAGCTGGTGGCCTACATGAAGCGGCCGCAGTCGTGAGCGGGGCCGTCGAGGCGCGGATCGCCGAGCTGGGCCTGAAGCTGCCCGAGGTCGTCCCGCCGCTCGCCGCCTACCAGCCGGCCGTGCAGTCCGGCGTGTACGTCTACACCTCGGGCCAGCTCCCGATGGTGGAGGGCAAGCTTCCGGTGACCGGCAAGGTCGGCGCCGAGGTGACCGCCGAGGAGGCCAAGGCGCTCGCCGCCACCTGCGCGCTGAACGCGCTCGCGGCCGTGAAGTCCGTCGCTGGTGACCTCGACCGGATCAAGCGCGTCGTGAAGGTCGTCGGCTTCGTCGCCTCCGCCGCCGACTTCACCGGCCAGCCCGGCGTCATCAACGGCGCCAGCGAGCTGCTCGGCGAGATCCTCGGCGACAAGGGCGTGCACGCCCGCAGCGCCGTCGGCGTCACCGTCCTGCCGCTCGACGCCCCCGTCGAGGTCGAGGTCCAGGTCGAGCTCACCGAAGCCTGACGGAAGCCGCCCGTACGCCTGACGGAAGCCGTCGCTACGCCTGACGGAAGCCATCCGTACGAGAGCCGGCCGCACGGAGCCGGCGCACGGGAGCCGGCGTACCAGAGCCGGCGTGCGAGAGCCGTCCGTACCGAGCCGTCCTACGAGAGCCGGCCGCCCCTGTCCCGGGGCGGCCGGCTCTCGTGCATTCGGTTCGTTGCGCATAGCATCCGCCCATGTCGAATGGTCAGTGGTACCCGCCGGAATGGCCCGACCGCATCCGCGCCCTCGCCGCCGGCGAGCTGGTGCCGGTGACGCCCCGGCGCGCCGCCACCGTGCTCCTGCTGCGCGACGCCGCCGCCGGTCCCGAGGTCCACATGCTGCGCCGCCGCACCTCCATGGCCTTCGCCGGCGGCGCGTACGCCTATCCCGGCGGCGGCGTCGACCCGAGGGACGAGCAGCCGGTGCGCTGGGCCGGGCCCGCCCTTGAGGAGTGGGCGGAGCGGCTGGGGCTCGACGACCCCGCCCAGGCCCAGGCGGTGGTCTGCGCGGCCGTCCGGGAGACCTTCGAGGAGGCGGGCGTGCTGCTCGCCGGCGAGACCCCGGACACCGTGGTCGGCGACACCACCGGCGAGGACTGGGAGCGCGACCGGGCGGCGCTCGTCGCCCGCGAGCTGTCCTTCGCGGACTTCCTCGACCGGCGCGGTCTCGCGCTCCGCTCCGACCTGCTCGGCGCGTGGGCCCGCTGGATCACCCCCGAGTTCGAGCAGCGCCGGTACGACACCTGGTTCTTCGTCGCCGTCCTCCCGGCCGGCCAGCGGACCCGCGACGTCTCCGGGGAGGCCGACCGGACCGTCTGGACCCGCCCGGCCGACGCCGCGGACGGCTACGACCGGGGCGAGCTGACGATGATGCCGCCGACCATCGCGACCCTGCGCTCCCTCCAGCCCTGCGGCACGGCCGCGGAGGCCCTGGCGGCGGCCGGGAAGCAGTCCATGACGCCGGTGCTGGCCCACGCGCGCGTGGAGGGCGATCAGGTGGTGCTGACCTGGCCGGGACACGACGAGTTCACCAAGCGGGTCGGGGGTGGCCCCGCATGACCGACGCCGCCGCCCTGCCCGGCCAGCCGCGCGGGCTCGTCACCTCGGGGCCCGCGACCGCGCGGGCCGTGAACGTGCTCGCGCCCAACCCGTCCGCGATGACCCTGGACGGCACCAACACCTGGCTGCTCTCCGAGCCGGACTCCGCGCTGGCCGTCATCGTGGACCCGGGCCCGCTCGACGAGGGCCACCTCCGGCACGTGATCGACACCGCGGAGAAGCTGGGCAAGCGGGTCGCGCTGACCCTGCTGACCCACGGGCACCCGGACCACGCCGAGGGCGCGGGCCGCTTCGCCGAGCTGACCGGCACGTCCGTCCGCGCGCTCGACCCGGCGCTCCGCCTCGGCGACGAGGGCCTGGGGGAGGGCGACGTGGTCACCGTGGGCGGTCTGGAGCTGCGGGTGGTGCCGACGCCCGGCCACACCTCCGACTCGCTCTCCTTCCACCTCCCCGCCGACCGCGCGGTGCTCACCGGCGACACGATCCTCGGGCGGGGCACCACGATGGTGGCGCACCCGGACGGGCGGCTCGGCGACTACCTGGACTCGCTGCGGCGGCTGCGCTCGCTGACCGTGGACGACGGCGTGCACACGGTGCTGCCGGGCCACGGGCCGGTCCTGGAGGACGCCCAGGGCGCCGTGGACTTCTACCTGGCCCACCGGGCGGGCCGGCTGGCCCAGGTGGAGGCGGCGGTCGAGGCCGGGCACCGGACGGCGGCGGAGGTCGTGGCGCACGTCTACGCGGACGTGCACCGCTCGCTCTGGCCGGCGGCGGAGCTCTCCGTACGGGCGCAGCTGGAGTACCTGCGGGAGCGCGGCGGCAGCGCCTGAGGGCGCGCCGCGGCCCGCGGTGTCCGGGGGGACGCGGTCGGAGCGTCCGAGGGGGCCCGCGGCCGGAGTTTTCGGGGGTGCCCGAGGGCGGGGCGGGAGCGTCCGAAGGGGCGGGGCCGGAGCCGGTTCGGTCGGCCCGGGAACCCGAGAGCTTCCGCTGATGTCCTATGACTTACGCTCCGCTTACATCAGGCCGTAGCTCTCGGGGGAATGCCCATGTTCGTCATAGCCATCCTGCTGGTCATCGCCGCGGTGGTGCTCTGGTTCGTCGGCCGGTCGCAGGACTCGACCGGCTGGAAGCTGGGCGCCGGCGGCGCTCTGGTGGCCGGCGTCTTCTCGCTGATCGTGAGCATGACGTACGTGATCAGCGCGTACGAGGTCGGCGTGCCGGTCGCCTTCGGCAAGGTCGGTACGCCGATGACCTCCGGCATGCACGTGAAGTCGCCGTTCACCGACGTCACGACCTTCTCCACCCGCCCGGTCGACCTCAACCTCTCCGACAAGGACGTGGTCGAGGTCCGCTCCTCACAGGGCGGAGTCATGTACGCCGAGGTCACGGTGAAGTGGGCCGTGGTCCCGTCGAAGGCGGTCGAGCTGTACAAGCTCGCCGGCAGCGAGGACGCCATCCAGCAGCGTCTCGTCTACCCGGACAGCCGTGAGATCGTCCGGAACGTCTTCGCCCGCTACAGCAGCGAGCAGGCGTACGCCTCCGACCGCGAGAAGATCAACGCCGAGATCGGCGCCCTGATCAAGGAGCGGCTGTCCCCGCGCGGCATCGACGTCACGACGGTCAACCTGCGCAACGTGAAGCCCTCGGACGCGCTCCAGGACCAGATCGACCGCAAGATCCAGCAGCAGCAGGCCACCGAGCGGGCCCTGGAGGCGGCCCGTACCGCGAAGGCCGAGTCCGACCGGCGCCGGATCGAGGCGGAGGGCATCGCCCGCGCCAACAAGATCCTCAACGACTCGCTGACCGACAAGGTCCTGACGAACCAGTGCATCGACGCCTTCAAGGAGGCGGCGGCGAAGAACCCGGTCTACGCGGTGCCCTGCGGCAGCGGCGGCTCCGCCCCGGTGATCGTGGACGGCTCCAAGCGCTGATCCGTCCGCACCCCACGCGGAAGGGGGCCGCCCGGTTCGACCGGGCGGCCCCCTTGTCCGTACGTACGCGCGCGTGGTTACCGCGAACGCTTCGCGAGGCGCTCCACGTCCAGCAGGATCACGGCGCGGGCCTCCAGGCGCAGCCACCCGCGCTGGGCGAAGTCGGCGAGCGCCTTGTTCACGGTCTCGCGGGAGGCGCCGACCAGCTGGGCCAGCTCCTCCTGGGTGAGGTCGTGGACGACGTGGATGCCCTCCTCCGACTGCACGCCGAAGCGGCGCGACAGGTCGAGGAGCGCGCGGGCGACCCGGCCCGGGACGTCGGAGAAGACCAGGTCGGACATCTGGTCGTTGGTCTTGCGCAGCCGGCGGGCGACGGCCCGGAGCAGCGCGCCGGCCACCTCGGGACGGGCGTTCAGCCAGGGCTGGAGGTCGCCGTGGCCCAGACCGAGCAGCTTGACCTCGGTCAGCGCCGTCGCGGTCGCGGTGCGCGGGCCCGGGTCGAAGAGGGACAGCTCGCCGATCAGCTCGCCGGGGCCGAGGACGGCCAGCATGTTCTCCCGCCCGTCGGGGGAGGTGCGGTGCAGCTTCACCTTGCCCTCGGTGACCACGTACAGGCGGTCGCCGGGGTCGCCCTCGTGGAAGAGCGCGTCGCCACGGGCGAGCGTCACCTCACTCATCGAGGCGCGCAGCTCGGCGGCCTGCTCGTCATCGAGCGCCGCGAAGAGCGGGGCGCGCCGCAGAACGTCGTCCACGAGTTCACTCCTACTGTCGACCTGCTCACGGGACCTGGCTCCCATGATGCCGGACGTGCCAAACAGTGCGATCAATCACAACAAGTTTGACGCACGGGACGCCATTGCCGAACGTCAGGGGCCCGATCGGGGGCCGATCGGCGGCGGGCGGGGCGGATGTCGGCCCCGGCCCCTAGGCTGGCCGGGTGTCCAACTCGCCGGTGAGAACGCAGGCCAAGGGGGCTGGAAGAGTGTCGGCCGAAGGTAATTCCGCCGTGGGCGAACACGGCGTGTCGAAGCGGTCGAAAGCCGCGAATCGGGAGGATTCGCGCCCGGGGGAGACTGCGCCGAGGAAGGCGGCCGCGAGGAAGGCGGCCGCGAGGAAGGCGGCCGCGAAGAAGGCGGCCGCGAAGAAGGCGGCGGCGAAGAAGGCCGCGCCGAAGAAGGCGGCCGTGCGCGGGGCCGCGCCGGAGACGGCCGCGTCGGCGCCGACGGGGAAGCCGGCCGCGAAGAAGGCCGCGCCGACGGAGAAGTCCGTGGCGCGGAAGGCCGCACCCGCGAAGAAGTCGGCGGCGAAGAAGGCGGCGGCGAAGAAGGCCGCGCCCGCGAAGAAGGCCGCGCCCGCGAAGCCCACGGCGGGCGGCGGGGCCACCAAGCCCGCCAAGCCCGCCGCGACCGTCCGCCCCGCCAAGCCCGCCAAGCCCGAGTCGCGGCTCGCCATGATCCGGCGTGCCCGGAGGATCAACCGGGAGCTCGCCGAGGTCTTCCCGTACGCCCATCCGGAGCTCGACTTCCGGAACCCCTTCGAGCTGCTGGTCGCCACCGTGCTCTCCGCGCAGACCACTGACCTGCGGGTGAACCAGACGACCCCCGCGCTCTTCGCCCAGTACCCGACCCCCGAGGACCTGGCCGCCGCCGTCCCCGAGGAGGTCGAGGAGCTGATCCGCCCGACCGGGTTCTTCCGCGCCAAGACCAAGTCGATCATGGGTCTCGCCGCGGCCCTGAGGGACGACCACGGCGGCGAGGTCCCCGGCCGCCTGGAGGACCTGGTCAAGCTGCCCGGCGTCGGCCGCAAGACCGCCTTCGTCGTCCTGGGCAACGCCTTCGGCGTCCCCGGGATCACCGTCGACACCCACTTCATGCGGCTCGCCCGCCGCTGGCGGTGGACCGAGTCCGACGACCCGGTGAAGATCGAGGCCGAGGTCGCCGAGATCTTCCCGAAGAGCGACTGGACCATGCTCTCGCACCGGGTGATCTTCCACGGCCGCCGCATCTGTCACGCCCGCAAACCCGCCTGCGGCGCCTGCCCCATCACCGCCCTCTGCCCCGCCTACGGCGAGGGCGAGACGGACCCGGAGAAGGCACGGAAGCTGCTCAAGTACGAGAAGGGCGGCTACCCGGGCCAGCGGCTCAACCCGCCCGCCGACTACCCGGGCCGCCCCGCCCCGCCCGCGCCCGGCGTGGCCCCCGGCGCCGTCCAGACCCCCTCAGGGGCCGAGTGAGCACGGCACAGGGCACCACGACCACGGCACGGACCAGCACCAGCACCAGCACGAGCACAGCAACGAGCACGGCACGGAGCCGAGCCGCCACGGCAGCGGCCTCTGGCGCGTTCGGAGGTCCCGGGGCCTCCGGCGCGTTCGGAGGTCCCGGGAACGAAGGGGCACGGCGACGGCGTTGGACGACACGGGGGTGCCCATGACGCGCACGGACGAAGAGATCCACGGCCCCGGCACCGGCGGCCTGCTGGACCGGGACGGACTGCCCGACTGGCTCGCGCCGGTCGACCGGGCCGCGCGCACCGTCGCGCCCGAGCAGCTGAGCCGGTTCCTGCCGCCCGCGAGCGGCGCCGGCCGCCAGTCCGCCGTGCTCGTGCTCTTCGGCGACGGCGAGCGCGGCCCCGAGCTGCTCCTCATGGAGCGGGCCGGCAGCCTCCGCTCCCACGCGGGCCAGCCGTCCTTCCCCGGCGGCGCCCTCGATCCCGAGGACGGCGACCCGGCCGAGGGCGGGCTGCTGCGGGCCGCCCTGCGCGAGGCCGAGGAGGAGACCGGCCTCGACCCGGCCGGCGTCCAGCTCTTCGGCGTCCTGCCCCGGCTCTACATCCCGGTCAGCGGCTTCGTCGTCACGCCCGTCCTCGGCTGGTGGCGCGAGCCCAGCCCGGTCGGGGTCGTGGACCCCGCCGAGACCGCCCGCGTCTTCACGGTGCCCGTGGCGGATCTCACGGACCCGGCCAACCGCGCCACCGCCGTCCACCCGGCCGGCCACGCCGGGCCCGCCTTCCTCGTCGCATCCGCCCTGGTCTGGGGTTTCACCGCCGGAGTGATCGACCGGATCCTGCACTTCGCCGGCTGGGAGCGCCCCTGGGACTCCTCCCGTAAGGTCCCGCTCGACTGGCGGTCATGACAGGCTGGGCCCCCGGGCGACCGGAGAAGAAGCGGCGACCGGAAACGACACTGCGAGGCTGACGACCGTGAACGTGCTGGACATCCTGCTGCTGCTCGCGGCCGTGTGGTTCGCGATCATCGGCTACCGCCAGGGCTTCGTGGTCGGCATCCTCTCGGTGACCGGTTTCCTCGGCGGCGGACTCGCCGCCATGTGGCTGCTCCCGATCCTGTGGGACCAGCTCACCGACCAGAGCGAGGTCACCACCACCGTCACCGTGATCTTCGTGATGGCGGTCATCGTCAGCGCCTCCGTCGGCCAGGCGTTCACCACCCACCTCGGGAACAAGCTCCGCCGCCACATCACCTGGTCCCCGGCCCGCGCCCTCGACGCCACCGGCGGCGCGCTGGTCAACGTCGTGGCCATGCTGCTCGTCGCCTGGCTCATCGGCTCGGCACTGGCCGGCACGTCGCTGCCCACCCTGGGCAAGGAGGTGCGCGGCTCCAAGGTGCTCCAGGGCGTCTCCCGGGTGATGCCCGATCAGGTCGGCGTCTGGTTCGCCGACTTCAGCTCCACCCTGGCCCGCAGCGGCTTCCCCCAGGTCTTCGGCCCCTTCGCCAACGAGCCGATCACCGAGGTCCTCCCCCCGGACCCGGCGCTCGCCGGCAGCCCCGTCGCGACCCTCGCCCAGCGCTCCATCGTCAAGGTCGTCGGTACGGCCCCGAGTTGCGGCAAGGTCCTGGAGGGCACCGGCTTCGTCTTCTCCGACCGCCGGGTGATGACCAACGCGCACGTGGTCGGCGGGGTCGACGAGCCCACCGTGCAGATCGGCGGCGAGGGACGCCTGTACGACGCCAAGGTCGTGCTCTACGACTGGCGCCGCGACATCGCGGTCCTCGACGTGCCCGACCTCGACGTCACCCCGCTGCGCTTCACCGAGCGGGAGGCCCGCAGCGGCGACGACGCCATCGTCGCCGGCTTCCCCGAGAACGGCTCGTACGACGTCCGCTCGGCCCGCGTCCGCGGCCGGATCAGCGCCGACGGCCCCGACATCTACCACCGGGGACAGGTGCGCAGGGAGGTCTACTCGCTGTACACGACGGTCCGTCAGGGCAATTCCGGCGGTCCGCTGCTCACCGAGGACGGCACGGTCTCGGGCGTGATCTTCGCCCGCTCCCGCGACGACGCCGACACCGGTTACGCGCTGACGGTCGAGGAGATCCGCGAGGACATCGAACGCGGCCGCACCGCCAACCAGCAGGTGGACACCGAGGGCTGCGCCCTCTGACGCCGGGGGGCGCCCCTAGGGGGTGTCGCGGGGGTGGCGGAGCCGGGCGGAGACCCAGCGGGCCCGCCGCCTGAGGATGCGTGAGATCCCGACCTGCCCGCCGGGAGCGCGTGCCTGATCCGGCGGGCCTCCCCGCTCGCGGGAGCCCGGCCCGGAGGCGGAGCGGCGGTCGCGTGCCGTGTCACCGTAGTCGTGAGTCCAGCCCATACCCGGACGTCTGCCCGGGGGTCGGGCTCGGTAACCGTTCCGGGGCCCGCCAATCGGAGTATGCGCGAGGCACATGGCCGTTCGACGCAAACCCGTGCGGGCGGGACCCGAATGGCGGCCCCGGGGGCCCGTACGGCGGCCCGGGGTGGCCCGCACGGCGGCCCGGGGTGGCCCGTACGGGCCTCAGCGGTCGGGCTCGGGGTCCTTCAGCCAGTTCACGAGCTCCGTCGTGAAGGCGACCGGGTCCTCCTCGTGCGGGAAGTGCCCGAGGCCGTCGAAGAGCCGCCAGCGGTACGGGGCCTCCACGTACTCGCCCGATCCCGCCGCGCTGCGGGTGCGCATCACCGGGTCCAGCGAACCGTGCAGGTGCAGCGTCGGCACCCGCACCGGCCGCTTCATCCGCCGGTTGAACTGGATGCCGTCGGGGCGGGCCAGCGAGCGGACCAGCCAGCGGTACGGCTCGATCGAGCAGTGCGCGGTCGAGGGGACGAGCATCGCCCGCCGGTACGCCTCGACCGCCTCCTCGTCCGCCGCGCGCGGGCCCGACCACTCCTGGATCAGACGGCCCACCAGCTCGGCGTCGTCGGCGACCAGCTGACGCTCCGGCAGCCACGGCCGCTGGAAGCCCCAGATGTGCGAGCCGGCCCGCGACTGGGCGAAGTCGGAGAGCATCGCCGAGCGCCAGCGGCGGGGGTGCGGCATCGAGGAGACCACGAGCCGGCGGACCAGCTTGGGCCGCATCACCGCGGCCGTCCAGGCCAGATAGCCGCCCAGGTCGTGGCCGACGAGGGCGGCGTCCGGCTCGCCGAGCGAGCGGACCACGCCGGTGATGTCGAGGGCCAGGTTGGCGGGGTCGTAACCCCGGGGGGTGCGGTCGCTGCCGCCGACCCCGCGCAGGTCCATCGCGACCGCCCGGAAGCCGGCCTCGGCGAGCGCCGGCAGCTGGTGGCGCCAGGTCCACCAGAACTGCGGGAAGCCGTGCAGCAGCAGCACCAGGGGGCCGTCGCCCATCTCGGCGATGTGGAAACGGGCGCCGTTGGCCGCGACGTCACGGTGGGTCCACGGACCGTCGAGGCGTACGGGCCCGCCGCCGGGGGTGCTGCTCTCGGGGAGGGTCATACGGACGAGCGTGCCACAGTCTTGGCCTTGGCCAGCGTCACCTCGGCGGCCGGAACACCCTCCGGACGGGGGTGCGGCTTCACGTTCTGCATGATCGCGGCGGTCTGCTTGGCGGAGGCGATGGACTTCTCCGGCGGCTTGACCTTCTTGAACTTCGACACGGCGATCGCGCCCAGCAGACCCGCGACGATCACGTTGAAGGCGAAGGACAGCAGGAAGCACCAGACGAGGTTCCAGCCGCCGTTGCCGTTGTGCCCGCCGGTCCAGGTGTTGATGGCGTAGGCGAGCGCGAAGCTCAGCATCGGCAGCGAGAACAGCAGCACCACGGCGGCGGCGATGGCCGCGCCGCTGCCGATCGCGCCGCGCTTCACGTCCTGCCGGAGCTCGGCCTTGGCCAGCGCGATCTCGTCGTGCACCAGTGCGGACATCTCGGCGGTCGCCGAGGCGACCAGCTGGCCGAGGCTGCGCTCGGTTCCGTCGAACGGGTCGCTCATCGCTCTCCCTCTCCTCTTGTCCGGTCCGAGTCTCTTTGCCGGTCCGACTCAGATCATGCCGGACGGTCGGCCCCGTCGCGCGATGCCCCCGCCAGTCGGGCGCGCTCCCGGTGCTCCGCGGCCTTCCGCTCCAGGATCTCCGCCATCCGGAGGTGGTACGCCTCGGTGCCCTCCTCGTACACGTCCGGGATGCCGTCCTGGTCCTCGTCGCGCTCCTCCTCGGCGACCAGGAGCTGGTACTTCCGGACGCGCAGCTTGAGCAGGAGGGTGGCGCACGCGGCGGCGATGAGCGAGCCCATGAGGACGGCGGCCTTCACCTCGTCGGTGAGGGCCGCGTCGCCCTCGAAGGCGAGTTCGCCGATGAGGAGGGAGACGGTGAAACCGATGCCGGCGAGGGAGGCGACGGCGAAGACGTCCGGCCACGCCAGTTCGGGGTTGAGCTCCGCCCTGGTGAAGCGGGCGGCGAGCCAGGTGCCGCCGAAGATGCCGAGCGCCTTGCCGACGACCAGGCCGAGGACGACGCCGAGGGTGACGGGCTGGGTGAAGACGTCGCGCAGCGCCTCGCTGGACAGCACAACTCCGGCCGAGAAGAGCGCGAAGAGCGGGACGGCGAAGCCGGCGGAGAGCGGGCGGACCAGGTGCTCGATGTGCTCGCCGGGGGAGTGGTCCTCGCCCTCGCGGGTGGTGCAGCGGAGCATCAAGCCCATGGCGACGCCGGCGATGGTGGCGTGGATGCCGCTGTTGTACATCAGGCCCCAGACGACCAGGGCGAGCGGCACGTACACGTACCAGCCGCGGACCTCCTTGCGGAGCAGGAACCAGAAGAGGGCGAGTCCGGCGAAGGCGCCGCCGAGGGCGGCGAAGTTCAGGTCGCTGGTGAAGAAGACCGCGATGATCAGGATCGCGAAGAGGTCGTCGACGACGGCGAGGGTGAGGAGGAAGGCGCGGAGGGCCGAGGGGAGCGAGGTCCCGATGACGGCGAGGACGGCGAGCGCGAAGGCGATGTCGGTGGCGGTGGGCACGGCCCAGCCGTCCATGGAGCCGCCGCCGACGGCGTTGACCAGGACGTAGACCAGGGCCGGGACGGCCATGCCGCAGATCGCCGCGATGACGGGGAGGGCGGCCGCCTTGGGATCGCGCAGGTCGCCGGCGACCAGTTCGCGCTTGAGCTCGATGCCGGCGACGAAGAAGAAGATCGCCAGCAGGCCGTCGGCGGCCCAGTGGGCTATCGAGAGGTCGAGGCCGAGCGCGGCGGGGCCCAGGTGGAAGTCGGAGACGGCCTCGTAGCTGTCATGGAAGGTGTTGGCCCAGACGAGCGCGGCGACGGCCGCGACGAGCAGGAGGACACCGCCGACCGTCTCGGTGCGCAGGGCGTCGGTGAGGTAGCGGCGCTCCGGAAGGGAGAGCCGGCCGAGGAACTTGCGGTCGGTGGACACGGGGAGCCTCCGGTCGGGTGGGCAGCACAGAGCACATGCCGACCAGACTTCCCGGCGCACCTAGGTCTTTCTGTCGCGTTCCTGACGCGTTCTTTACTTTACCTAACGAGCCCGAGGTGTGTCCGGCGAGGATCACTTTAGGGAGATACGAGGCTTTCGTCGCGTCGGAACCAGCACGCGGAAAGGCCCGCCCCGAAGCCTCGGGACGGGCCTTTCCGGCGCGGTCGGGCGCTGTCAGTCCTCGCTGGACGCGGCGGGCAGCTGCGTCTGGATGAGCGACATCACGGACGAATCGGTCAGGGTGGTGACGTCACCCAGCTCCCGGTTCTCCGCCACGTCGCGCAGCAGCCGGCGCATGATCTTGCCGGAGCGGGTCTTCGGCAGCTCGGCCACCGGGAGGATCCGCTTCGGCTTGGCGATCGGGCCGAGGGTGGCGCCCACGTGGTTGCGCAGCTCGGCGACGAGGGTGTCGTCCTCGCTGGCGGTGCCGCGCAGGATGACGAAGGCGACGATCGCCTGTCCGGTGGTCTCGTCGGCGGCGCCGACGACGGCAGCCTCGGCCACGGCGGGGTGCGAGACGAGCGCCGACTCGACCTCCGTGGTCGAGATGTTGTGGCCGGAGACGAGCATGACGTCGTCGACGCGGCCGAGCAGCCAGATGTCGCCGTCGTCGTCCTTCTTGGCGCCGTCGCCGGCGAAGTACTTGCCCTCGAAGCGGGACCAGTAGGTGTCGATGAAGCGCTGGTCGTCGCCCCAGATGGTGCGGAGCATCGACGGCCACGGCTCGGTGAGCACCAGGTAGCCGCCGCCGCCGTTCGGCACCTCGCGGGCCTCGTCGTCGACGACGGTGGCGGAGATGCCGGGCAGCGGGCGCTGCGCGGAGCCCGGCTTGGTCTCGGTCACGCCGGGGAGCGGGCTGATCATCATGGCGCCGGTCTCGGTCTGCCACCAGGTGTCCACGATGGGACACCGGTCGCCGCCGATGTGCTTCCGGTACCAGATCCACGCCTCGGGGTTGATCGGCTCGCCGACCGAGCCCAGCACGCGGAGGCTGGACAGGTCGAACTTGGCGGGGATGTCGTCGCCCCACTTCATGAACGTGCGGATCGCGGTCGGCGCCGTGTAGAGGATGGTGACGCCGTACTTCTGCACGATCTCCCAGAACCGGCCCTGGTGCGGGGTGTCCGGGGTGCCCTCGTACATGACCTGCGTGGCGCCGTTGGCCAGCGGGCCGTAGACGATGTACGAGTGGCCGGTGACCCAGCCGATGTCGGCGGTGCACCAGTAGACGTCGGTCTCCGGCTTCAGGTCGAAGACGGCGTGGTGGGTGTACGCGGCCTGGGTGAGGTAGCCGCCGGAGGTGTGCAGGATGCCCTTCGGCTTCCCGGTGGTGCCCGAGGTGTAGAGGATGAAGAGCGGGTGCTCCGCCGGGAACGCCTCCGGGGTGTGCTCGGCGGACTGGCGCTCGACGAGCTCGTGCCACCAGACGTCGCGGCCCTCGGTGAAGGCGGTGTCCTGGCCGGTGCGGCGGACCACCAGGACGTGCTCGACCGTCGGGCACTTGGCGACGGCCTCGTCGATGGCCGGCTTGAGGGCGGACGGCTTGCCGCGGCGGTAGCCGCCGTCGGCGGTCACGACCAGCTTGGCGTCCGCGTCCTGGATGCGGGAGGCCACCGCGTCGGCGGAGAAGCCGCCGAAGACGACCGAGTGGGCGGCGCCGACGCGGGCGCAGGCCAGCATCGTGATCGCGGCCTCGGGGATCATCGGCAGGTAGACCGCGACCCGGTCGCCCTTGCGGACGCCCAGCTCGGTCAGGGCGTTGGCGGCCTTGGAGACCTCGTCCTTGAGCTCGGCGTAGGTGATCGCGCGGCTGTCGCCCGGCTCGCCCTCGAAGTGGATCGCGACCCGGTCGCCGTGGCCGGCCTCGACGTGCCGGTCGACGCAGTTGTACGCCACGTTGAGCTCGCCGTCGGCGAACCACTTGGCGAACGGCGGGTTCGACCAGTCGAGGGTCTCGGTGGGCTGGGTGGCCCAGCTCAGCCGCTCGGCCTGCTCGGCCCAGAAGCCCAGCCTGTCCGCCTCGGCCTGCTCGTACGCCTCCGCCGTCACGTTGGCGTGCGCGGCCAGCTCGGCGGGCGGCGCGAAGCGGCGCTCTTCCCGGAGCAGATTGGCCAGGCTTTCGTTGCTCACGACATCTCCCTTTCCCAGGGCGTCCTCTGTGCGTATGTGTCCCGCGTCATAGCTCATCAGCCCAATGCCCCGGGTGACAAGAGTCTCCGGGGAATTGGTTTAGACCTGTGAGTGTCTTGACGGACGGTGGCCCCTTCGTCCCGAGCGGAGGGAGAAGGGGCCACACAGTCTCACGGACGCGCACCGCGAAAGGTTCAGGACGCGCGGGGCGGGGTGGGCGCGGGGCGGCCGCGGTCAGGAGGCCCGGGCCGCCAGGACCGCCGGCGGGACGCTGTCGAAGACGTCGTCGTACCCGCGCACCTCGTCCCCGGAGAGCAGGTACGCCTGCGCCTCGCCCACGTGGAAGTACATCCCGTGCAGGGTGAGACTGCCGTCCGCGAGCCGCCGGGCCACCGGCTCGTACGCCCGCAGGTGCTCCAGCTGCTGCACCACGTTGGTGAGGCAGAGCTGCTCCACCGCGTCCGCCGGCAGCCGCCCGGAGATCCGCGCCCACGCGTGGCGACGGCTCGCCATCCGCTCCAGGCTCGGCCGGCCGTGCCGCAGCCAGCGGCGCAGCGGGGTCGCCGGCTCGTCCGGCCCCGCGCCGAGCAGGGCCTGCATGGCGCCGCAGCCGGAGTGCCCGCAGACGGTGATCGACTGCACCCGCAGCACCTCCACCGCGTACTCGATCGCCGCCGCCACCGAGTCGTCGCCGCTCTCCTCGCCGGGCAGCGGGACGAGGTTGCCGACATTGCGCACGGTGAAGAGGTCGCCGGGACCGCTGGAGGTGATCATGCTGGTGACCAGCCGGGAGTCGGCGCAGGTGAGGAAGAGCTGCGAGGGGGTCTGGCCCTCCCGGGCCAGCCGGGCCAGCTCGTCCCGGACCAGCGGCGCCGTGTTCCGCTGGAACTTGCCGATGCCGTGCGCCAGCTGATGGCCCGTCGGCCGGGATCGCTCCTCCTCGACGGCGGGCTCGGGCGGCGGCGCGGGCCGCTCGGCGCACTGGTGGTTGTGCCAGGGGGTCCAGGGGCGGCAGCAGGCGTGGGGGGACGGCGCCGGGTCCGCGGGGGGAGCCGCCTCGGAGGTCCGGGCGCCGGGGGAGGGGGTGATACGGCCTCCGGCCGGGCCCCTCGTCTCGACCGTGCCGCCGTGCGCCAGATGACCGGCCGTCCAGTCGCTCAGCGTCTCGTACGCGGCGTGGTCCATGAACGAGCCGTCCAGCTCCACGGTCACCGCCGAGCCCGCCGGGATCTGGTGCAGCGCCCGGGTCAGCCGCGGCACGGCGAGAAAGGTCAACTGGCCGCGTACGCGTACCAGGCGGCGTCCCTCGTGGTCCTCCAGGGTGATCCGGGTCCGGGCCAGCCGGTGCATCGCGACGGCGACCGCGACGGCGATGCCGAGGGCGACGCCCTCCAGGACGCCGACCAGGACGACGCCGGTCAGCGTGACCGCGTACACCACGACCTCGCGGTGGCGGGTGACCGTACGGATGTGGGTGATGCTCACCATCTGGATGCCGACGACCATGACGAGCGCGGCCAGCGCGGCCAGCGGGATCAGGTCGATGGCGGGCACCAGCAGCAGCGCGGCCAGCACGATCCACAGCCCGTGCAGCATGGTCGAGGCGCGGCTGACCGCGCCCGCCGAGACGTTGGCGACGCTGCGGACGGCGACCCCGGCGACCGGGAGGCCGCCGAGCGCCCCGGACACCATGTTGGCCGCGCCCTGTCCGGCGAGCTCGCGGTCGAGCGCGGTGCGCGGGATGCCCCGGCCCCGGTCCGGGCGGGCGGCGACGAGCTTGTCGACGGCGACGGCGGACAGCAGCGACTGCACGCTGGTGACCAGGGTGATCGTGAGCACGCCGGCGGCGATGCCGAGCACCGGCCCGTCGGGCAGCCCGGGCAGCGCGTGGCTGCTCCAGGACGGGAGGTCGACGCGGGGCACGGTGAGCCCGGCGGCCACCGCGAGCAGGGTCGCGCCGCCGACACCGACCAGCGCGGCGGGCGCCTTGCGCGCCCAGGCGCCGGCGCGGCCCGGCAGCCGGGGCCAGCAGAGCAGCACGGCGACGGTCAGCCCGCTGATGGCCAGCGAGGCGGGCCCGGCGTCCGCCAACTGGGCGGGAAGACCGAGGACGTTGGCCACGGCGGAGCTCTGCGGGGTGCCGCCGAGGACGATGTGGAGCTGGGCCAGGGCGATGGTGACGCCGATGCCGGCCACCATGCCATGCACGATGGCGGGCGAGACCATGAGCGCCGAGCGGGCCACCCGCAGGGCGGACAGGGCGAGTTGGGCGAGTCCGGCGAGGACCGTGATGGCGCAGGTGGTGCGCCAGCCGTACCGCTGGATCAGCTCGGCGGTGACGACGGTGAGGCCGGCGGCGGGCCCGCTCACCTGGAGCGGGGAGCCGCCGAGCCGGCCGGCGACCAGACCGCCCACGGCGGCGGCGACCAGTCCGGCCTGGAGCGGGGCTCCGGTGGCGAGGGCGATGCCGAGCGAGAGCGGCAGCGCGATCAGGAAGACGGCGATCGACGCGGAGACGTCCGCGCCGGCGGGGCGGAAGCGCCGGCCGCCGCCGGGTGGGCTGTGGGGCCGCTGGACGCGGGGGCGGTTGGTGGTGCGGGCGGGGGTGCAGAGGGTCATCCGGTCTCCTCCGGGGCCGAACGGGTACCTCAACTCTGGGTAAATGAATCGTAACGAAGAGTAAAGTCTCCGGCATTATTTTCAGGGCAAACGGGGCAACGGTTCACTGATTCCGGTGATTGGAGGATGAAAGACCGCTTGTCGTTTCATCTCCCCGACGGGTGCGGTGCGACGTTGACGCCGCTCGTGGTCGTAGCTCGCGGGCCGTGGCCCGTGGCTCTTGGCCCGTGGCCGGTGGTACCGGCGCGTCGTCGGTACCGGTCCGTCGTCGGAGGAGAGAGGTGGGCGGATGTCAGCCGCAGCGCGAGGAAGTACGTTCCGGAGGAAGGCGCTGGCCGCCGGCGCCCTGGCCGTCGCCCTGATCGGCGGTCTCGCCGGCTGCTCGGAGCCGGCCGGCCCTGCCAAGGGCGCTCCCGGAGCCGGGACCGGGGCAGGGGCCGAGGCCGGTGCCGGTGCCGGGAAGAAGGGTCCCGCCGCCGCGCCGGAGAACCAGGTCCGGCTCATCGGCGACGGCTCCACCGCCTACACCGGCGCCCAGCCCCATCAGCCGCAGTGGAAGCGGCTCAAGCCGGGCGAGGCCCCGCCGCAGTTCGTGGTCTTCTCCTGGGACGGCGCCGGCGAGGACAGCCAGAAGCTCTTCTCCCACTTCCGGACCGTCGGCAAGAAGTACGACGCCACCATGACGTACTTCCTCAGCGGCGTGTACCTCCTGCCGGAGGAGAAGCGGGAGATGTACGACCCGCCGCAGCACAACGCGGGCCGCTCCGACATCGGCTTCAACGACACCGAGGGCATCCGAGCCACCGTGCGCGAGCTGCGCGGCGCGTGGCTGGAGGGCAACGAGATCGGCACCCACTTCAACGGCCACTTCTGCGGCGCCGAGGGCGGCGTCGGCACCTGGTCCGTGGAGGAGTGGAAGAGCGAGATCCGGCAGGCGAAGTCCTTCGTCAAGAACTGGAAGACCAACTCGGGGCTGCGCGCCGAACAGCCGCTCCCCTTCGACTACGACAAGGAGCTCGTCGGCGCCCGCACGCCCTGCCTGGAGGGGCGCGAGAACTTCGTGAAGGCCGCCGCCGAGCTGGGCTTCCGCTATGACACCAGCGGTGTCAACGACCAGATCTGGCCGGAGAAGGACGGGGGCATCTGGGACCTGTCCATGCACCTCGTCCCGGTCCCGGGCCGCGCCTTCCAGACCCTGTCCATGGACTACAACTTCATGGTCAACCAGTCACCGGGGACGACCCAGGGCGACCCCGGCATGCACCGGTACTGGGGCGACCAGATGCGCGACGGCCTCGTCCAGGCGTTCCAGCGCTCCTACCAGGGCAACCGGGCGCCGGTCGTCATCGGCAACCACTTCGAGTCCTGGAACGGCGGCACCTACATGCGCGCCATCGAGGAGACCATCGCCACGGTCTGCGTCCAGAAGGACGTCGAGTGCGTCTCCTTCCGCCAGCTCGCGGACTGGCTCGACGCCCAGGACCCGTCCGTCATCGCCAAGATGCGCACCCTGAAGGTGGGCGAGGCCCCGCCCGGCGGCTGGTCCGCCTTCCTCGCCCCCCAGCCCCTGCCGCAGGCACCCCAGGCACCCCAGGCACCGCCGGCGTCTCAGGCTCCTCAGGCGCCGCAGGCACCGCAGGAGAAGAAGCCGGTCGCCGGGGCGTGACGGTTCGGCGGGCTGCCGACGCGGCGCCGACGGAGGGCTGCTGACGCGGCGCCGACGGGGCGGCTGCTGACGCATCGCCGTGGCGGGTCGCCGTCGTACCGCCGTCAGCGGGCGGCGGCGGTGGGTTCGCCGAGGACGAAGCCGGGGTCGACCTGCGCCGCCAGGTCGGCCCCCGTCTTGGCGTTGCCCCAGCTCTCCGCGTTGCGGAGGTGGAAGTGGACCATCTGGCTGGTGTAGCGGCTCCAGTCGCGGCGCGCGTACGCGTCGTCCGCCGCCTCCCGCAGGGCGCCCAGCGCGCGCTGGTTCTCCGGCTCCAGCCGGTCGAAGCGCGGCGGCCGGCCCTTCTCCATGGCGCGCACCCAGTCCGAGTGGCCGACCGTGACGAGCAGGTCCTCGCCGACCTCCTGGCGCAGGAAGTCAAGGTCGTCCGGGCCCTGCACCTTGTTGCCGACGACCTTCAGGGCGACGCCGAAGTCCCGCGCGTACTCCTTGTACTGGCGGTACACCGACACGCCCTTGCGGGTCGGCTCGGCGACCAGGAAGGTCATGTCGAAGCGGGTGAACATGCCGGACGCGAACGAGTCCGAGCCCGCCGTCATGTCGACGACCACGTACTCGCCCGCCCCGTCCACCAGGTGGTTCAGGCAGAGCTCCACCGCGCCGACCTTCGAGTGGTAGCAGGCCACGCCGAGGTCCGCCTCGGTGAACGGCCCGGTCGCCATGAGCCGCACCTCGCCGGGGTCCAGCCGTACCGGCCGGGCGCACGCTTCGTACACCGGGTTCTCCTCGCGGACCCGCAGCAGCCGCGAACCCTCCCCGGGAGGCGTCGTCTTGATCATCGTCTCGGCGGAGACGATCCGCGGGTTGCTGCCGCGCAGGTACTCCTTGATGAGCGGCAGATGCGCCCCCATCGCGGGCAGCGCGGCCGCCTCCTCCTCGGAGAGACCGAGCGCGGCCCCCAGGTGCTGGTTGATGTCCGCGTCGACGGCGACGACGGGCGATTCGGTGGCGGCGAGGTGGCGGACGAAGAGCGAGGACAGCGTCGTCTTGCCGCTGCCGCCCTTCCCGACGAAAGCGATCTTCATGTTCACCTAGCGTAGCGGTATGACTGCGTCGAGTGGTCAAGCTCTATGAAGAAGACCACTCCTTCGTGGGGCGGGCCCCCGAGGCGCGTAGCCTCCCTACCTATGAGTACGCACGCCTCTGACCCCTTGGCCGCCCTCGGCACCCTGCCGGGCGTCGCCGACGCGGTGGACTCCGTACGCAAGGCCGTCGACCGGGTCTACGGCCACCGTGTGATGCGCCGCCGCAGCAACGAGATCGCCCACGAGGCTGCGCTGCGCGGCGCCCGCGGCTCGGCCGCGCTCGCCGGGGCCGACTGGGCCCTTGAGGAGGTCCGCCGCCGGACCGACTTCAGCGCCGACCCCGAGGCCCGCACCGTCGGCGCCGCCCTCCGGCTGAGCGCCGAGGCGGGCGAACTGCTCTCCATCTGGCGCCAGTCGCCGCTCCGCGTACTGGCCCGTCTGCACCTGGTCGCCGCGGGCGAGCACGAGGACTCGACGGGCCGCCCCCGCCAGGCCGGCGAGGCCGTCGTCGAACCGCTGATCGAGGCCCCCCTGCCGAGCCCCGACGAGGTCGCCGCCCGGCTGGACGGACTCGCCGGGCTCGTCGTCGCCGGCAGCGAGGCCCCGGCACTCGTCGTGTCCGCCGTGGTCCACGGCGAACTGCTCGCCCTGCGCCCCTTCACCTCGCACAACGGCCTGGTCGCCCGGACCGCCGAGCGGATCGTCCTGGAGGGCAGCGGCCTCGACCCCAAGGGCATCTGCCCCGCCGAGGTCGGCCACGCCGAACAGGGCCGGGCCGCCTACGCGGCGGCCTTCGAGGGGTACCTGACCGGCACCCCGGAGGGCGTCGGCGGGTGGATCGCGCACTGCGGGCGCGCGGTGGAACTCGGCGTCCGCGAGTCGACGGCGGTCTGCGAGGCGCTCCAGCGCGGCGCCGCCTGAGAAAACCCCCGGACATGGGTTGCGGCGGTACCAGAAATCAGTACCGCCGCTGGCACGTCCACCCAGTTACCAAGCGTCCTCGATATGTGCCCATCAGGCGGGGTTGCTTTGCCCTTCGCCTGGTGCGGCTGGCCCGTAATCGACGGGTCGACGTCGCGTGGGTGCCAGGTTTTTGTGCGTCAGGTCCGTGGGGCCTTGATGCTCAACAGGTGATCCTCTCGGATGTCCCAGGTCTCGCGGGCCTGATTCCTTTCTACTCCTGTCCGCCGATAAGCGAAAGTGGTGGATCCGCTTCTTTGCGCTCTTTCCGGACGCCCGGGAAGCCCACAGGCGCCACAGGGCGGCGAGGCCGGGCGAGCTGGGCCTCACCGGGGGCCGGGGGCCGGGTCCGACCGGGTCGGGTGGGGCGGGCCCGGCGGGGGCTGGTCCGGCCACGTGGAGCGCGCGGGGACGGGAGGCCGGGCGGGATGGGTCGGCCATGGGCCGGGGGGCCGGGGCCGGGTCTGTCCGGGCGGCCCGGTGGGGCGGGTCTGTCCGGACGGGTCCGGGTCCGGGTCTGTCCGGGCGGCCCGGCGGGGCGGGTCTGTCCGGGCGGGTCCGTCCAGGTGGGGCTGGCGGGCGGTCCGGCCACGTGGAGCCCGGGGAGGCGCGGCCGGGTGGGGTGGGTCCGACCGCGTGCCGCCCGGCGTGGCGCGAGGCCGGGTCGGGCGGGGCGGGGCGGGCGGGTCCGGCCGTGTGGAGCGCGGGGAGCGGTCAGTGTCCCGCGAGGGCCGTCGCCGTCGTCGTGGCGGTCCGGTGCCGCCGGCGGGTGGCGTACCAGACGAGCCCGGCGGTGGCCGCCGCCGCGCCCACGGCCGCCGCGGCCATCAGCGCGGGACGGGGCGGCATCCGGAACTCCAGCCGCTGCTTGAGCCGCACCGGCCGGTTGAACACCAGCACCGGCCACTCCCGGGCGACCGCCTCGCGGCGCAGCGTCCGGTCCGGGTTGACCGCGTACGGGTGTCCGACGGCCTCCAGCATGGGCAGGTCGGTCGCCGAGTCGCTGTAGGCGTAGCAGCGGGAGAGGTCGTACCCCTCCGACTTCGCCAGCTCGCGGACCGCCTCGGCCTTCGTCGGGCCGTAGGCGTAGTACTCCACCTCGCCGGTGAAGCACCCGTCCTCGCCGACCACCATCCGGGTGGCGACGACCCGGTCCGCCCCGAGCATCTCCCCGATCGGCTCGACCACCTCGGCACCGGAGGTGGACACGATCACGACGTCGCGGCCGGCGGCGTGGTGCTCCTCGATCAGCGAGGCGGCCTCGTCGTAGATGATCGGGTCGATCAGGTCGTGCAGGGTCTCGGCGACGAGTTCCCTGACCTGGGCCACGTTCCAGCCTTTGCAGAGCGCGGAAAGGTATTCGCGCATCCGCTCCATCTGGTCGTGATCGGCCCCGCCGACCAGGAACACGAACTGGATGTAGGCCGTCCGCAGGGCGGCGCGGCGGCTGATCAGTCCGCCCCGGTAGAAGGACTTGCTGAAGGTCAGCGTCGATGACTTCGCAATGACCGTCTTGTCCAGGTCGAAGAAGGCCGCTGCGCGCGGCAAGGAGTGGTTTTCCACAACGCTGAGCATAGGTGCCCGCCATTCGGCGTACGCTGGGGCGCGTGGGTTTGCCTGAGAAGGCTCTCGGGTACACCATGGAAGTCACGGATCGTTCGCGACCGTGCTAACCCGGACCGGCTCCTCCCCCCCCCCGAGTCGGCCGGAGAGACGACCCCCGCTCTCCCCCCCGGCGGGGGTCGTCGCATGTCCGGACCCGTTTTCACTCGCTGAGCCATCGCTCGCTCCCCTCTCTCGTGTCGCCGTGTGGCCGGCCGCCCCCGGCCTGGCGATCCCTCGATTCGTCACTCAGAGTAACCGGCAGGGTGCGTTCCGGGGCATCCCCCGGCCGGGTGATCGAGTTATTCACAGGCGGTGGATTGTCCACAGTTTTTCGGTGGGCTCCGCACGATTTCCCCGGCGGCCTCACCGTGATTCCCGTCGCGAAGTTCGCGGCCGGCAGGAATCACGAGAGGGGTGGGCGCGATGCAGGAGCCGACGGCTTCCCGCACGGGCGGAGCGGAACGCGAGGACGCGAGGCGGGGTGTGCGCGTCTCGCGGGCGGAGCGCGGCGGGGGCGGGATCAGGGACGGCGAAGGGGTGCGGGACCGCGAGGGAGCGTGGCGTGGGGACGGCGCCCGGGTCGGAGGAGCCCGGGACGGAGAAGGGGCGCCGGACGGGGAAGGGGTGCGCGGGCCCGGCCCGCTGATCGTCACCGAGGACGTCGTCCTCCTCGACGACCTGCTGCGGCTGTGCGCCGCGGCCGGCGTCGAGCCCGAGGTGCACCACCGGGTGCCCGAGCGACGGACGAGCTGGACCGATCCCCCGCTCGTCCTGGTCGGCGAGGACGTGGCGGCCCGCTGCCGGGGAGCCACCCGGAGGCCCGGGGTCGTCCTCGTCGGGCGCGCCCAGGACGATCCGGCGGTGTGGCGGCTCGCCGTCGAGATCGGCGCCGACAGCGTTCTGCGGCTGCCGGGCGCCGAGTCCCTCCTGGTCGACCGGATCGCGGACGCCGCCGAAGACGGCGGCAGGACCGCGCTGACCGTCGGCGTCGTCGGCGGGCGGGGCGGGGCCGGTGCCTCCACCCTCGCCTGCGGGCTCGCGCTCGCCGCCGCCCGCACCGGCCGGCCGACCCTGCTCGTCGACGGCGACCCGCTCGGCGGAGGGCTCGACGTGCTCCTCGGGGCCGAGCGGGAGAAGGGCAGGCGCTGGGGCGACTTCGCCGCCTCCAAGGGCCGCCTGGCCGGTGGCGCCCTCGCCGAGTCGCTGCCCGCCGCCCGGGGCGTGCGGGTGCTCAGCTGGGGCCGCGAGCCCACCGCCGCCGTACCGCCCGAAGCGGTGCGGTCCGTGCTCGCGGCGGCCCGCCGCCGGGGCGGGGTCGTCGTGGTCGATCTGCCGCGCGCCGTCGACGAGGCCGGGGCCGAGGCCCTCGCCCAGCTCGACCTCGGCCTCCTCGTCGTCCCCGGCGAGCTGCGGGCGGTCGCCGCCGCCCACCGGATCACCGACACCCTCTCCCTGCTCGTGCGCGACCTGCGGGCCGTGGTCCGGGGGCCGTACGCGGCGGGGCTCGACGAGCGCTGGGTCGCCGACGCGCTCCGGCTGCCGCTCGCCGGCGAACTCCCCTACGACCCCGGCATCGGGACCGACCAGGACACGGGCGCACCGCCGGGCGCCGAGCCCCGGGGGCCGCTCGGCCGCTTCTGCGCCGCTTTCTGGGAGCGCGCGCTGCCCGCCGGAGGTGCGGCATGACGGCGACCGGGACGGGAGCCACCGGGACGGCGGCCGTCCCGCGCGGGGGCACCCCGGCCGTGCGGCCCGGTAGTGCCGGACTGCTCGACGCCGTGCGGCAGCGGCTCGCGGCGAGCGGCGCCGAGCCCACCCCGGCGCGGGTGGCCGCCGCGCTGCGGGCCCAAGGCCGGCTGCTCGGGCACGCCGAGGTGCTGGGCGCCGCCGAGGAACTGCGGTGCGAGCTCACCGGCGCGGGGCCGCTGGAGGCCCTGCTGGCCGACCCCGACGTGACCGACGTGCTCGTCTCGGCGCCGGACCGGGTCTGGGTCGACCGGGGCGCCGGCCTGGAGCGGGCGCCCGTCGTCTTCGCCGACGCCGCCGCCGTCCGCAGGCTCGCCCAGCGGCTCGCGGCCGTGGCCGGACGCCGCCTCGACGACGCCCGGCCCTGGGTGGACGCGCGACTGCCCGACGGCACCCGCATGCACGCGGTCCTCCCGCCGGTCGCCGTCGGCTCCACCTGCCTCTCGCTGCGGGTGATGCGCCCCCGCGCCTTCACCCTGGACGAGCTGACCGCGGCGGGCACCGTGCCGCCGGGCGGCGACCGGGTTCTGCGCGCGCTGATCGAGGCCCGGGTGTCGTACCTGGTCAGCGGCGGTACGGGGACCGGCAAGACGACGCTCCTCGCGGCCCTGCTCGGTCTGGTGGGCGAGCGGGAGCGGATCGTCCTCGCCGAGGACTCGGCCGAGCTGCGACCGGACCACCCCCATGTGGTCCGGCTGGAGGCCCGGCCGCCGAACCAGGAGGGCGCCGGACTGGTCACCCTCCGGGACCTGGTGCGCCAGGCCCTGCGGATGCGGCCCGACCGACTGGTGGTCGGCGAGGTCCGCGGCGGCGAGGCCGTCGACCTCCTGGCGGCCCTCAACACGGGCCACGAGGGCGGTTCGGGGACGCTGCACGCCAACACGGCAGCCGACGTGCCCGCGCGGCTCGAAGCGCTCGGCACGGCCGCCGGGCTCGACCGGGCCGCCCTGCACAGCCAGCTCGCCGCCGGCCTGTCCGCCGTGCTGCACCTGGTGCGGGACCGCGACGGGCGGCGCCGGATCGCCGAGGTCCATGTGCTGGAGCGGGACCGGGCCGGTCTGGTACGGACGGTGCCCGCGCTCCGCTGGGACCCGGCCGGGTTCGAGCGGGAGCGGGGCTGGCCACGGCTGCGCGCGCTCGTCGGAGGTGCCCTGTGACGGACACGGAGTTCGCCGTGATCTGCGTCTGGGCGTGCGCCCTCCTCGCCCTCTGGCGGGCGGCGGGGCGTCGCCGGGCGGTTCGACGGCTGGCGGCCCTGCTCCTCGGGCCGGACACGGCCCACGGGAGCGGTGTGGCCGGCTGGGCGGCCGCGGTGCGCTGGTGGGCGGCGGTCCGGGCGCGGCCCGAGTGGCTGTGTCTGCCCGCCGCCGGGCTGATCGCGCTCGCGGGGGAGTCGCCGCTGCCGCTCGTCGCGGGGGCGCCGGCGGTTCCGCTGGTGCGGGCCCGGCTCAGGGCGAGTGCCCGGCGCGGGGAGCGCGAGGCGCTGGCCGGGCGGGTGGTGGCCCTGTGCGAGGCCGCGGGGGGTGAGCTGAGGGCCGGCCGGCAGCCCGGCCCCGCCCTCGCCTACGCGGCCCGCCGCACCGGCGCCCTCGGTCCCGAGGAGGCGCGGGTGCTCGCCGCGGTCGGCTTCGGCGGCGACGTGCCGGAGGCGTTGCGGGCGGCGGCCCGCCGGGAGGGCGCCGAAGGGCTCGCCGGCCTTGCGGCCTGCTGGCAGGTGGCCGTCGACAGCGGGGCGGGGCTCGCGGCCGGGCTCGACCGGCTGGAGTCGGCACTCCGCGAGCGGCAGGAGCGGCGTGAGGGACTGCGGGCCGAACTGGCCGGGGCCTGGGCCACGGTGGCCGTGCTCGCGGCCCTCCCGGTGGCCGGGATCGGCATGGGCGCGGCCATGGGCGCGGAACCGCTGCGGGTCCTGCTCCACACGCCCGCCGGAGCGATCTGCCTCCTCGTGGGCTGCGGGCTCGAGGCGGCGGGGCTGTGGTGGGCCGCGCGGATCGTGCGGGGAGGCGGCGTCGATGCGGAGTGAACTGATCCGGGTGGCCGCGCTGTCGCTCCTGTTCTGCTGGCTCCTCGGCCGTGCCTGGCTGCGGCTGGGGCGGGCGGGGCGGGAGCGTGGCACCCGGCGGCGGCTCGCCGCTCTGGCGGCGCGTCCCGAAGCGCGGCCCGCCGTGCGAGGGGTGCCGGCGCGGCTGGCGGCAGGGCTGCGGGAGGTGCCGGTCCGGGTGCGGGTCGCGGTCGTCGGGGGCGTCCTGGGAGCCGGCGTCGTCCTCGGCTGGCCGGCGGCGCTCGCGGCCGGTGCGGGCGGTGCCCTCGGCGCCCGCTGGTGGCTGCGGCGGACCGGGGCCTCCCGGGTGCCGGCCGTCGACCGGGAGGCGGCACGGCAACTGCCGCAGGCGGCCGATCTGCTGGCGGCCTGTGCCTCGGCGGGGGCAGGGCCGGGGGAGGCGGCGGAAGCCGTGGGGCGGTCGATGGGCGGGCCGCTCGGCGAGCGGCTGCTGCGGACCGCCGCCGAACTGCGGCTCGGCGGCGAACCGGCCGAGGTGTGGGGGAGGTTCGGCGCGATACCGGGCGCCGAGGGGCTGGCCCGCTGCATGGAGCGGGCGGGCGTCTCCGGGGCACCCGCCGCGGACGCCGTCGCCCGGCACGCGGCGGGGCTGCGAGCGGCGAGCGCCCGCACCGCCACCGCGCGGGCCCGCAGGGCCCAGGTGCTGATCAGCGCGCCGGTGGGGCTGTGCTTCCTGCCCGCCTTCCTCGCGGTCGGGGTGGCCCCGGTGGTGATCGGCCTGGCGTCGGGCCTGCTCGGCCACTGAGCACGCACATGCAGGACGAAGAAACGGAACGGAACGGAAGGAATGAGGAGCGAGATGGGAAAGACGTACGCGTGGGCGCGGAAGGCGCTGGGGAACTTCTGGGAGAGCCGGCGGGCCGCACTGCGGACCGACACCGGGATGAGCACCGTCGAGTACGCGCTCGGGCTGCTCACGGTGGCCGGCGTGGCCGTGATGTTCTCCAAGGTCATGACGGGCGGGAGCGTCGCCGGCGCCCTGGAGTCGATGGTCATGAAGGCCCTCGATGCGCCGTTCTGAGGGCGACCGGGGCTCCGTGACGGTGGAGGCGGCGATCGTGCTGCCGGTGCTGGCGCTCTTCGCGATGGCGCTGCTGTGGGCGCTGGTGGCGTCCGCCGCGCAGATCCGGTGCGTGGACGCGGCCAGGGCCGGGGCACGGGCCGCTGCCCGGTCGGAGCCCGCGGCGGCGGTCACCGCCGCCGCCCGGGCCGCCGCGCCCGAGGGCGCCAGGGTGGCGGTCGTACGGGAGGGGGAGCTGTGGCGGGTCACGGTGGAGGCGGCCGCGCCGGGACCGGGCGGGCTGGGCGTGACCCTGCGCGCCGGGGCCGCGGCAATGGCCGAGGACGGCATCAGGGGCGGGGGCGGGGGCGGGAGCGGTGGGGATGTCAGTCCTGGGGCCGGAGGAGGTGGAGCGGTGTGAGGCGCGGAACCGGTGACCGGGGGGCCGCGACGGTGTGGACGGCCTTCACGGCGTGTGCCCTCTGCGTGGTCTTCGGCGCGGTGCTGGCGCTCGGGCAGGCGGTGGCCGTACGGCACCGGGCCGGCGGTGCGGCGGATCTCGCGGCCCTGGCCGCCGCCGACCGGGCCCTGTGGGGCGAGCCGCAGGCGTGTGCGGCGGCCGCCCGGGTGGCCGCCGCCCAGGGCGCCGAGCTGGTGCGGTGCGCCGTGGCCGGGGCGGAGGCGGAGGTGACGGCGCGGGTGGTCCGCGGCCCCTGGGCCCCGGCGGTCAGGGCGCGGGCGGGCCCTGACCGGCCGCCGCCTCTCCCGCCGCCGACGGTTCCTCGTTCGACGGATTCGCCCCCGCCGCCGACCGGTGCTCGGCTCGCGGATCCGCCTCCGCTTCCGGTGTCGTCAACGCTTCCGGTGTCGTCGACGCTTCCGGGGGCTCGGGGGCTGTCCGGAGGAGTTGGGTGAGGAGGCGGACGGCGCCTCGCTTGTGGAGGGGGTCGTTGCCGTTGCCGCACTTGGGGGACTGGATGCAGGAGGGGCAGCCCGCCTCGCACTCGCAGGAGGCGATCGCCTCGCGGGTGGCGGTGAGCCAGGCCCGGGCGGTGTGGAAGGCGCGCTCGGCGAACCCGGCGCCGCCCGGGTGGCCGTCGTACACGAAGACGGTCGGCAGCAGGGTGTCCGGGTGGAGCGGGACGGAGACGCCGCCGATGTCCCAGCGGTCGCAGGTGGCGAAGAGCGGCAGCATGCCGATGGAGGCGTGCTCGGCGGCGTGCAGGGCGCCGCCGAGGATCTCCGGGGTGATCCGGGCGGCGTCGAGCTGGTCCTCGGTGACTGTCCACCACACGGCCCGGGTGCGCAGGGTGCGGGGCGGCAGGTCGAGCTTGGTCTCGCCCAGCACCTCGCCCGTGATCAGCCGGCGGCGCAGGAAGGAGACGACCTGGTTGGTGACCTCGACGGAGCCGTAGCAGAGGCGGCCCGAGCCCCAGGGGATCTCGGTGTCGGTCTCCAGGACGCGGATGGAGGTGGTGTCGCGGGCGGTGGTCGAGTAGGGCGGGACGGCCTCCTCGACGAGGGCGACGGAGTCCTCCAGGTCCAGCTTCCTGACCAGGTAGGTGCGGCCCTGGTGGAGGTGGACGGCGCCCTCGTGGACGGTGGTGTGGGAGGCGGCCTCGTCGACCGTCCCGAGGAGCCGGCCGGTGCCCTCCTCGACGATCCGGACCGGGTTGCCGCCGCCGCCCCGGATGTCGGCGAGGTCGGCGGCCCGCTCGCGGCGGGTCCAGTACCAGCCGCCGGCGCGGCGGCGGAGCAGCCCGGCGGCCTCCAGCTGGGGCATGAGGCCGGGCGTCGCGGGGCCGAACAGGGCCAGGTCGGCCTCGGTGAGCGGGAGCTCGGAGGCGGCGGCGCAGAGATGGGGGGTGAGGACGTAGGGGTTGTCGGGATCCAGGACGGTCGACTCGACCGGCTGGTCGAAGATCGCCTCGGGGTGGTGGACGAGGAAGGTGTCCAGCGGGTCGTCACGGGCGATCATGACGGCGAGGGCGCCCTCGCCGGAGCGGCCCGCCCGGCCGGCCTGCTGCCACAGCGAGGCCCGGGTGCCGGGGTAGCCGGCGATGAGGACGGCATCGAGGCCGGAGACGTCCACGCCGAGTTCCAGGGCGGTGGTGGCGGCGAGGCCGAGGAGTTCCCCGGAGTGCAGGGCCCGCTCCAGGGCGCGCCGCTCCTCGGGCAGGTAGCCGCCCCGGTAGGCGGCGACCCGCCGGGCGAGCGCCCGGTCGGTCTCGGCGAGCCGTTCCTGGGCGATGACCGAGATGAGCTCGGCGCCGCGCCGGGAGCGGACGAAGGCGACCGAGCGGACGCCCTGCCGGGTGAGGTCGGTGAGCAGGTCGGCGGTCTCGGCGGTGGCGGTGCGGCGGACCGGGGCGCCGCGCTCGCCGTGCAGGTCGGTGAGGGGCGGCTCCCACAGGGCGAAGACCAGCTCGCCGCGTGGGGAGGCGTCGTCGGAGACCTCGGTGACGGGCAGGCCGGTGAGCCGTCCGGCGGCGCGTGCCGGGTCGGCGGAGGTGGCGGAGGCGAGGAGGAAGACCGGCTCGGAGCCGTACCGGGCGCAGACCCGGCGCAGCCGGCGCAGGACCTGGGCGACGTGGGAGCCGAAGACGCCCCGGTAGGTGTGGCACTCGTCGATGACGACGTAGCGCAGGGAGCGCAGGAAGGAGGACCACCTGGGGTGGGAGGGAAGGATGCCCCGGTGCAGCATGTCGGGGTTGGTGAGCACGTAGTTCGCGTACTGGCGGACCCACTCGCGTTCCTCGACCGGGGTGTCGCCGTCGTAGACGGCGGGCCGGATCCGGTTGCCGAGCGGGGCGGCGAGCTCCCGGACGGCGCGGCGCTGGTCGGCGGCGAGGGCCTTGGTGGGGGAGAGGTAGAGGGCGGTCGCGCCGCGGCCGTTCGCGGCCTCCGCGCCGTCGAGGAGCGTGGAGAGGACGGGGGTGAGGTAGGCGAGCGACTTGCCCGAGGCGGTTCCTGTGGCGATCACCACGGACTCGCCGTCGAGGGCGTGCTCGGCGGCCTCCGCCTGGTGGGCCCAGGGGTGCTCGATGCCGGCGTCCTGGATCGCGGCGATCACCTCGGAGCGGATGCGGTCCGGCCAGACGGCATGGCGGCCCGTTCGAGCGGGCATGTGCTCCATATGAGTGATGCGCGCGGCGCGGCTCTCGCCGGACGTGAGCCGTTCGAGGACCCGGTGCGGGGAGGGGCGGCTGCCCGTGTCCCCGGCGGGTCGAGCGGTGCGCTGATTCTTGGCCATCGGCACCGAGTGTGTCACCGGCGTGACGGACAATGCTTCCAAGGCGTCGTGCATGGCTGCTGGTAAGTGATTGAATGCCATCGCGGCTGGTGATTCGTTCTTCGACTCCGCCCGGGAGATCCGAGGGGGCGAACGCCCGATAGCAAGGTGCTGGAGGATCCGTGGACCTGTCCCTGTCGACTCGCACTGTGCCCGGAGCTGGCGGCGACCGTACGGTCGTCGAGGTCGGTGGCGAGATTGATGTTTATACCGCGCCCAAGCTGCGCGAGCAGTTGGTCGAGTTGGTGAACGACGGCAGTTACCACCTGGTCGTCGACATGGAGGGAGTGGACTTCCTCGACTCCACCGGACTCGGCGTGCTCGTGGGCGGCCTGAAGCGGGTGCGCGCGCACGAGGGCTCGCTGCGCCTGGTCTGCAACCAGGAGCGCATTCTCAAGATCTTCCGGATCACGGGCCTGACCAAGGTCTTCCCGATCCACACGTCGGTCGACGAGGCCGTCAACGCGGTCGACTGACCGGGGGATCCCATGGCCACCGTTGAACTCCGCTTCAGTGCCCAGCCCGAGCACGTCCGTACGGCCCGCCTGGTGGCGGCCGCGGTCGCCCGCCGGGCCGGGGTGGACGAGGCGGTTCTCGACGAGGTGCGGCTCGCCGTCGGCGAGGCGTGTTCCCGCGCGGTCGGGCTGCACCGCAGCAACGGCGTCACCACGCCCATCCGGGTCGTGCTGACCGAGGAGGAGAAGACGTTCTCCATCGAGGTCGGCGACGAGGTGCCCGGAGCGGGTGCGGCCGGTGCCGGCGGTGTGCCCGGCGCGCGCGCCGGTGACCCGGCGGAGGCCGCCGACGAGGCGGACGCCGACGGGGAGGACGAGATGGGTCTCGCGGTGATCCGCGGGCTCGTCGACGACGTCGAGGTGCTCGCCGGCGAGGACGGCGGCACCATCCGGATGAACTGGCCCACCACCCCGGCGGAGGCGGACGCGGACATCATGTCCTGACCCCGCGCCCCCGTGGGCGAGACGTACGCGAAGAGGCCCCGCCCCACCCGGCGGGGCCTCTTCGCGTACCGCGCCGTACGGGGCGCGTGGGCTTCGTCGCGCATCTCCCCGTCCGGGGCGGGAACCTCTTCGCGTATCCCCCCGTCCGGGGCGCGCGGGGCCTCAACGGGAAGGTCCTTGCCCGGGCGGGCGGGGCCGCGGTGCGTGCGTCTCTGTCCGGAGGTGGGAGCCTCTCGTAGCGCCGTGGTCGGGGCAATCGATGGATTCCGGCGGGGTGGGGGGGTCTGGGACGGGGTTTGTCATGGTTCGGCTGCCTATGATCCGTGCCCATGCACCCGGAAATGGTCCAGGCCCCCGCCGCCCTCGCCGCGGCGGTGCTCACCAGCGGGAACCGGACGATCGTCTACGTCATCGCCGGGGTCGCCCTCGCCGCACTGGTCACCGCGCGGCTCTTCGGCCGCCAGGTGCTCAAGGCCGACGAGGGCACCCCGGCGATGCGGCGGATCGCCGCCGCCGTGCAGGAGGGCGCCAACGCCTACCTCGCCCGCCAGCTGCGCACCATCGCGCTCTTCGCCGTCGTCGTCTTCCTCCTGCTCCTCGCGCTCCCCGCCGACTCCTGGTCGCAGCGGGCCGGCCGCTCGCTGTTCTTCCTGGTCGGGGCGTTGTTCTCGGCGGTCACCGGTTACGTCGGGATGCGGCTCGCCGTGCGCGCCAACGTCCGGGTCGCCGCCGCCGCCCGGGAGGCCGCCCCCGCCCCCGGCGAACCCGGCCGCGATCCCGCCGAGGCCGCCCACCGGGCCATGCGGATCGCCTTCCGCACCGGCGGGGTGGTGGGCATGTCCACGGTCGGTCTCGGGCTGCTCGGCGCCGCCTGCGTCGTCCTCGTCTACGCCGCCGACGCGCCCAAGGTCCTGGAGGGCTTCGGCCTCGGCGCCGCCCTCATCGCCATGTTCATGCGGGTCGGCGGCGGCATCTTCACCAAGGCCGCCGACGTCGGCGCCGACCTGGTCGGCAAGGTCGAGCAGGGCATCCCCGAGGACGACCCCCGCAACGCCGCCACCATCGCCGACAACGTGGGTGACAACGTCGGCGACTGCGCGGGCATGGCCGCCGACCTCTTCGAGTCGTACGCCGTCACCCTCGTCGCCGCCCTCATCCTCGGCAAGGCCGCCTTCGGCGACCACGGCCTGGTCTTCCCGCTGATCGTGCCCGCGATCGGCGTGCTCACCGCCGTCGTCGGCATCCTCGCCGTCGCGCCCCGCCGCTCCGACCGGGGCGGGATGCGCGCCGTCGACCGCGGCTTCTTCGTCTCCGCGGTCGTCTCCCTCGTCCTCGTCGCCGTCGCCGCCTTCGTCTATCTGCCGTCGTCCTACGCCGAGCTGGCCGGCGTCACCGAACCGGGGCTGACCGGGCACGACGGCGACCCCCGGGTCCTCGCGCTCGTCGCCGTCGCCATCGGCATCGTCCTCGCCGCGCTGATCCAGCGGCTCACCGGCTACTTCACCGAGACCGGCCGCCGGCCCGTCCAGGACATCGGCCGCTCCGCGCTCACCGGCCCCGCCACCGTCGTCCTCGCCGGCGTCGCCATCGGCCTGGAGTCCGCCGTCTACGCGGCGCTGCTCATCGCCCTCGCCGTCTACGGCGCCTTCCTGCTCGCCGGCGCCTCCGTGATGCTGGCGCTCTTCGCGGTCGCGCTCGCCGGAACCGGGCTGCTCACCACCGTCGGCGTGATCGTCGCCATGGACACCTTCGGTCCGGTCGCCGACAACGCGCAGGGCATCGCGGAGATGTCCGGGGACGTGCGGGGCGCCGGCGCGCAGGTCCTCACCGAGCTGGACGCCGTCGGCAACACCACCAAGGCGATCACCAAGGGCATCGCGATCGCGACCGCCGTCCTCGCCGCCGCCGCGCTCTTCGGCTCGTACCGGGACGCCATCGCCGGCTCGGTCGCCGAGGTCGGCGCCAGGGCCGGGGAGCTGAGCCTCTCCATGGACATCTCCCAGCCCAACAACCTCGTCGGGCTGATCCTCGGCGCCGCCGTCGTCTTCCTCTTCTCCGGACTGGCCGTCAACGCGGTCTCACGGTCCGCGGGTTCGGTGGTGTACGAGGTGCGGCGGCAGTTCCGCGAGCACCCCGGGATCATGGACGGCAGCGAGACCCCCGAGTACGGGCGGGTCGTCGACATCTGCACCAAGGACGCGCTGCGCGAACTCGCCACGCCCGGGCTGCTCGCCGTCACCGCCCCGGTCGCCGTCGGCTTCGCGCTCGGCGTCGGCCCGCTCGGCGCGTACCTCGCCGGGGCGATCGGCACCGGCGCGCTGATGGCCGTCTTCCTCGCCAACTCCGGCGGCGCCTGGGACAACGCGAAGAAGCTGGTCGAGGACGGCAACCACGGAGGCAAGGGCAGCCCCGCGCACGAGGCGACGGTGATCGGCGACACCGTCGGCGACCCGTTCAAGGACACCGCGGGGCCCGCGATCAACCCGCTCCTGAAGGTGATGAACCTGGTGGCGCTGCTGATCGCCCCAGCGGTGGTGCGCTTCGGCCACGGCGAGGACGCGAACCCCTGGGTGCGGGCCGGGATCGCCGTCCTGGCCCTGCTCGTCGTGGTGGTCGCCGTCCGCGTCTCGAAGCGGCGTCCGGTGGCCGTCGCCTGACGTGGCGTCCGTCTCATTTCGGGAGCGCGCGGGGTGTCCCGAAGCCCCGCGCCGCTTGGTTCAAAAGGATTCAACACGGGAGGAATCCATCGTACGAAAGGTGGAAGTCACCCGCGCGGCGTGTATGTTCCGGGGCCGAGAGTCTTGGAAGGGACCGATCCGGTGAACAAGAAGCTTGCGGCAGCGCTGTCCGGCGGTGCGGTACTGGTGCTCGTGCTGTCCGGCTGCAGCGACGACGAGGGCGACAAGGTCAACGACTGGGCCAAGTCGTTCTGCGACCAGGCGAAGCCGCAGATCCAGAAGCGGGCCGACGCCCACCAGATCATCATCTCGACCGCGGCGGACAGCCGTCCGGCGGAGATCCAGGCCGCCGACTCCAAGGCGTTCAAGGACATCGCGGACGCGGACCGGGCGCTGGCCAAGGCCGTGGAGACCGCGGGCGTCCCGCCGGTCGCCAACGGCGAGCAGACCCAGAAGGACGTCATCGCGGAGCTCAACGAGACCGCCGTCGCCTACGACGCGCTGAAGAAGCAGGTCGACGCGCTCGACCCGTCGAACCAGCAGAAGTTCGCGGAAGGTCTGAAGGACGTCGCCGACGGCCTCACCAAGATCGAGAAGATGGACCAGAACGCGCTGGCCACCCTGGAGAACGGCGAGCTGGGCCAGGCCATGGCCAAGCAGCCGGGCTGCCAGAAGCCGACGCCGTCGGCGCCGAAGACGCCGACCGGCTCCGCGTCCCCGAAGGCGGGCTCCACGGCCACGGCTACGCCCAGCGGTTCCGCCTCGCCGAAGCCGAAGACCTCCGCGTCCGCCGAGTAGGCGGAACGGGCAGGGCAGGCGGAACGGGCGGGGCAGGCGAGGCAGGCGGGCCAGGCGGGGCAAGCGGGCCAGGCGGGGCTGGCGGGGCAGCGACGCGGAGCGGCGCGCGGCCGGCGGCGGGTGGCCCGGTGGCCGGCCGCCGCGCCGTCGGGCTGTCGGGCTGCCGGCCCCCAGCGGCCGCGTCCGTTGGCGCCACGCCGTCGGCGTCCGGCGTCCCATAGCCGGCCGCCATGCCGTCGGCATACCGTCGCCCGTCGCCCGTCGCCCGTCGCCCGTCGCCCGTCGCCCGTCGCCCCTCGCCCGTCGCCCCTCGCCCCTCGCCGGGCTGTCGGTGCCCGGGTTGTCGGTGGTGGCCGTCACAATGGAGCGCGTGAGTACGACCAGCCTGACCACCAGCCTCCCGGTGCCCGCGCACGCCGCCCGACTGCGCGAGGCCCTGCTCGCCGCGGACTTCACCGCCGACGGTCTGCTCGACCTGCTCGGCGCCCCCGCCTACGCGGCGCTCGCCCGCAGCGAGACCGTGCCCGCCCTGCGCGCCACCCGCGGCGACTCCCCGCTGGAGACCCTCGTCCGGCTCTTCCTGCTCCAGCAGGCCGTCGAGCCCGCGCGGGCCGCCGCCGCGCTCCCGCTGGCGGAGGCCCTGGCCGACGGCTGGGTGACCGAGGCGGACGGCGCCGTGCGCGCGACCGTCGACGTGCGGCCGTACGGCGGCCCGGACGGCGAGGACTGGTTCATCGTCTCCGACCTGGGCTGCGCCGTCGGCGGCGCCGGCGGCATCGGCAGCAAGGAGGAAGGCGTCGTCCTCGGCGTCGGCGGCGCCTCCACCACGCTCGCCGGCCTCACCGTCCGCACCCCGGTCGCCGCCGCGCTCGACCTCGGCACCGGCTCCGGCATCCAGGCCCTCCACGCCGCCCAGCACAGCACCCTGGTCACCGCCACCGACCTCAACCCGCGGGCGCTGGACTTCACCCGGCTGACGCTCGCCCTCTCCGGGGCCCGCGAGGCCGAGCTCTTGACCGGCTCGCTCTACGAGCCGGTCGACGGCGACACGTACGACCTGATCGTCTCCAACCCGCCGTTCGTGATCTCCCCCGGCACCGGACTCACCTACCGGGACGGCGGGATGAGCGGCGACGACCTGTGCCGCACCCTCGTCCAGCAGGCCGGCGAGCGGCTGAACGACGGGGGGTACGCCCAGTTCCTCGCCAACTGGCAGCACGTCGACGGCGAGGAGTGGCAGGACCGGCTCCGCTCCTGGGTGCCGCGCGGCTGCGACGCCTGGATCGTGCAGCGCGAGGTCCAGGACGTCACCCAGTACACCGAGCTGTGGCTGCGCGACAGCGGCGACCACCGCGGCGACCCGGAGGCGTACCGGGCGGCGTACGACCGCTGGATGGACGCCTTCGACGCGAGCGGGACCCGGTCGATCGGCTTCGGCTGGATCACCCTGCGGCGCGACCCGGCGGTGGCCGCGGGCGAGGCCGAGCCGTCGATCGTGATCGAGGAGTGGCCCCACCCGGTCGAGCAGCCGCTCGGCCCCACGGTCCGCGCCCACTTCGAGCGCCAGGAGTACCTCCGCACCCGCGACGACGCCGCCCTCCTCGAGGACAGCTTCACCCTCGCCCCCGAGGTGGTGCAGGAGCAGGTCGGGCTGCCCGGAGCCGAGGACCCCGAGCACGTCGTCCTGCGCCAGAACCGGGGCATGCGCCGCGCCACCCGGGTCGACCACGTCGGCGCCGGCTTCGCGGGCGTCTGCGACGGCACCCTCAGCGCCGGCCGGATCCTCGACGCGATCGCCCAGCTCATGGGCGAGGACCCGGTGCTGCTGCGGGACCGCACCCCGCAGGCCATCCGCCTCCTCGTCGAAGAGGGCTTCCTCACGCCGGAATCCCTGCTTCCGGAGGAGAAGCCGGCCTCGGAGTAGTGGGGCACTACCGGCCATCTTCGTGAAACCGGACGGCCCGGCCCGCGTCGTTCACCCGGAATTCGCGTCCCTGACGCCGGAAGCTGTCAGCCTCCCTTCCAGGACACCCCCGGGGAGACACAGACCGCGCGGGTACGACGCCGGGACGGGAAGCGGGTACGGGCATGGAGAGCGGGCCGGCGATCTTCGCGGGAACGGCGTTCGCGCTGTTCGGAGGCGCGCTGCTGCTGTGGACCACGGTCCGCGTCCGGCACGGCGAGCCCGTCGCGCTCGGGGTCGCCCCGCGGGCCGCCGCCGTCGTCGCGGGCCTCGCCGGGGCGCTCTTCCTCGCCCTCGGCGTCTGGTGCTTCGGACGCCTCTGAGCCGCGCCCCGCGCCACCCGCTGAGACGCGCTCCACACCCGGTCGCCCCGCCGGTCCGGCAGTCCGGGCGGCAGGAAGGGCAGGAGTCGGGTTACCGTTCGAGTGGCCGTTGCGGGCTTTCCCTGTTTGACACGGGGGCGGGTTGTACCGTCACACTCCGCAGCGACGCCAGCGCCACCCCGTGTGTCGCTGACGTGCGTGCCAGCGCAGACCGCGTCGACCGGAGAGAAGAGCGAAGTTGTCCCCGACCAGCGAGACCGCACACGGCGGCCGCCGACTCGTCATCGTCGAGTCGCCTGCCAAGGCGAAGACGATCAAGGGCTACCTCGGCCCCGGCTACGTCGTCGAGGCGAGCGTCGGGCACATCCGTGACCTCCCCAGCGGCGCCGCCGAGGTGCCGGAGAAGTACACCGGCGAGGTGCGCCGCCTCGGCGTCGACGTCGAGCACGACTTCCAGCCCATCTACGTCGTCAACGCGGACAAGAAGGCGCAGGTCAAGAAGCTCAAGGAGCTGCTGGCCGAGTCCGACGAGCTCTTCCTCGCCACCGATGAGGACCGCGAGGGCGAGGCCATCGCGTGGCACCTCCAGGAAGTCCTCAAGCCCAAGGTCCCCGTCCACCGGATGGTCTTCCACGAGATCACCAAGGACGCGATCCAGGCCGCCGTCTCCAACCCGCGCGAGCTCAACCAGCGGATGGTCGACGCCCAGGAGACCCGCCGCATCCTCGACCGCCTCTACGGCTACGAGGTCTCGCCGGTCCTGTGGAAGAAGGTCATGCCGAAGCTGTCGGCGGGCCGCGTGCAGTCCGTCGCCACCCGGCTCGTCGTCGAGCGCGAGCGCGAGCGCATCGCCTTCCGCTCCGCCGAGTACTGGGACCTCACCGGCACCTTCTCCACCGGCCGCGCCGGAGACGCCTCCGACCCGTCCACGCTGGTCGCCCGCCTCGCGGCGGTCGACGGCAAGCGCGTCGCGCAGGGCCGTGACTTCGGCGCCGACGGGCGGCTGAAGAGCGAGACGGTGCTCCACCTCGACGAGGCGAACGCCCGCGCGCTCGCCGCCGCCCTCGCCGACACCCGCTTCGCGGTCCGCTCGGTCGAGTCGAAGCCGTACCGCCGCTCCCCGTACGCGCCCTTCCGCACCACCACCCTCCAGCAGGAGGCCAGCCGCAAGCTCGGCTTCGGTGCCAAGGCGACCATGCAGGTGGCGCAGAAGCTGTACGAGAACGGCTTCATCACCTACATGCGTACGGACTCCACCGTGCTCTCCGACACGGCCGTCACCGCGGCCCGCGCCCAGGTGACGCAGCTGTACGGCGCCGACTACCTGCCGGAGAAGCCGCGCGTCTACGCGGGCAAGGTCAAGAACGCCCAGGAGGCGCACGAGGCGATCCGGCCTTCGGGTGATCGTTTCCGCACCCCGGCCGAGACCGGTCTGACCGGCGACCAGTTCAAGCTGTACGAACTCATCTGGAAGCGGACCGTCGCCTCCCAGATGAAGGACGCCACCGGCAACTCCGTCACCGTGAAGATCGGCGGCACCTCCGCCGACGGCCGCGACGCCGAGTTCTCGGCCTCCGGCAAGACCATCACCTTCCACGGCTTCATGAAGGCGTACGTCGAGGGCGCCGACGACCCGAACGCGGAGCTCGACGACCGCGAGCGGCGCCTCCCGCAGGTCGCCGAGGGCGACGCGCTCGCCGCCGAGGAGATCACCGCCGACGGCCACGCCACCAAGCCGCCCGCCCGCTACACCGAGGCCACCCTGGTCAAGGAGCTGGAAGAGCGCGAGATCGGCCGCCCGTCGACGTACGCCTCGATCATCGGCACCATCCTCGACCGCGGCTACGTCTTCAAGAAGGGCACGGCCCTCGTGCCGTCCTTCCTGTCCTTCGCCGTCGTCAACCTGCTGGAGAAGCACTTCGGCCGGCTCGTCGACTACGACTTCACCGCCAAGATGGAGGACGACCTCGACCGCATCGCGCGCGGCGAGGCCCAGTCCGTGCCGTGGCTGAAGCGTTTCTACTTCGGCGAGGGCGAGGGGGCCGCGACGGGCGGCGCCGCCGACGCGGGCAACGGCGACGGCGACCACCTCGGCGGCCTCAAGGAGCTCGTCACCGACCTCGGCGCCATCGACGCCCGCGAGATCTCCTCCTTCCCCGTCGGCGACGGCATCGTGCTCCGCGTCGGCCGCTACGGCCCCTACGTCGAGCGCGGCGAGAAGGACCAGGAGGGCCACCAGCGGGCCGACGTCCCCGAGGACCTCGCCCCCGACGAGCTGACCATCGCCCACGCCGAGGAGCTGCTGGCCAAGCCCAGCGGCGACTTCGAGCTCGGCACCGATCCGGTCAGCGGCAACCCGATCATCGCCCGGGACGGCCGCTACGGCCCGTACGTCACCGAGGTCCTCCCCGAGGGCACCCCGAAGACCGGCAAGAACGCGGTCAAGGCGCGCACCGCCTCCCTCTTCAAGACGATGTCCCTCGACACCGTCACCCTGGAGGACGCGCTCAAGCTGATGTCACTGCCGCGCGTCGTCGGCGCCGACGCCGAGGGCGTCGAGATCACCGCGCAGAACGGCCGGTACGGCCCGTACCTGAAGAAGGGCACCGACTCGCGCTCGCTGACCAGCGAGGACCAGCTCTTCACCATCACGCTGGAAGAGGCGCTCGCGATCTACGCCCAGCCCAAGCAGCGTGGCCGGGCCGCCGCCAAGCCCCCGCTGAAGGAGCTCGGCACCGACCCCGTCAGCGAGAAGCCCGTCGTCGTCAAGGACGGCCGCTTCGGCCCGTACGTCACCGACGGCGAGACCAACGCGACCCTGCGCACCGGCGACAGCGTCGAGACGATCACGCCCGAGCGCGGCTACGAGCTCCTCGCCGAGAAGCGCGCCAAGGGACCGGCGAAGAAGACCGCCAAGAAGGCCCCGGCGAAGAAGGCCCCGGCGAAGAAGACCGCGGCCAAGAAGACGGCCGCGAAGAAGACCACCGCGGCCAAGAAGACGACGGCGGCCAAGAAGACGACCGCCGCCGCCAAGAAGGCAGCGGCGGCCAAGCCGGAGTAGTCGCGGCCGCACGGGTCAGGAGGGAAGGGCGGGAGCGATGCTCTCGCCCTTCCTACGTTTGTTCGGCTAGGGACCCGGTGACCAAGGGGGTCCGGATAGGGTGGACGGATGACGCGAGCAGAGCAGCCAGAGCTTCTGGGCGACTCCGAAGCCGCACCCGCCCCCGTCTCCGACGCGGCCCTCGTCGCGGACTCCCGGGAGCGAGCCGTACGGGCCCTCGTACGCCATCAGCCACTGCGCCGGTTGTGGAGCGCCCAGGTCGCAGGCGGGATCGGCGACGCCCTCGCCCTCCTCGTCCTCGTCCTCCTCGGCCTCCAGGCCGCGCTGACCGAGGGCGCGCTCGGCGGCGGCCCCCGGGGCGCCGCCTTCGCCGTCGCCGCCGTCGTCGGCACCCGGCTGCTCGCCACCGTCCTCTTCGGCGCCGTGCTGCTCGGCCCGCTCACCACCCTCACCGCGCCCGGCGCCGCCCTCGACCGGCGGTGGACCATGATCGGCGCCGACGGGCTGCGGATCGCGCTGCTCGTCGTCGCGCCCCTGTGGATCGACTGGATCCCCGGCAGCGCCCTGTGGTTCCTGCTCGGCACCGTCTTCCTGACCGGCGCCGCCGAGCGCCTGTGGGCCGTCTGCCGCGACGGCGCGGCGCCCGCGCTGCTGCCCGCCGCGCCCGTCGAGGGCGACGCCGTCCGGCCGCTCCCCGACCACCTCGGCGCCCTGCGCACCCTCACCCAGCGCACCGCCTTCCTCGCCGTCCCGGCCGCCGCCGCCGTCCTGCTCGCCGCCACGCTCGTGAGCAACCTGCTCGGCTCCGGCATCGACTGGTTCTCGCTCCACCAGGCCGCCCTCGGCGGCTACGTCGCCGCCGGACTCTTCGCCGCATCCGTCAGCGTCCTCGCCGCGATCACCCTGCCCGGCGGACAGACCCCCCGGCCCCGCTCGCCGCTGGAGGGGCTGCGCCGCCCCGCCGCCGAGAAGGGCCGCACCGGAGCCGTACCGCTGCTCGTCCTGGCCTGCGCCACCGTCGCCGCCGCCATCGGCGCCGCCGCCTCGCTCGCCGCGCTCCACGCCGACGACCTCGACGGCGGCCCCGTCACGTACGCCCTGCTCGTGCTCGCGCTGAGCGGTGCCACCGCCGTCGGCATCCGCACCGCCCGCTCCGTGCTGCCGGCGCTCTCCCGCCGCCGGCTGCTCGCCCTCGCCGTGGCCGTCACCGGCGTCGCCCTGATCGCCGTCGGCCTCGTGCCCGACACCGCGACCGTGCTCCTCCTCGCGGCCCTCGCCGGATACGCCGCCGGGGTCGCCGCCAACACCGGGCACACCCTCATCGACCAGGAGACCGAGGAGCCGCGCCGGGAGCGCACCACCGCGCACCTCCAGGCCACCGCGCGCGTGGGCATCGCCGTCGGCGCGCTCGCCGCGCCGCTGCTCGCCGCCGCGATCGGCCCGCACCGCTTCGTCTCCGGGAAGTTCGTCTTCGACCACGGCGGCGCCGCCTTCACCCTCGCCCTCGTCGGCGCGCTGCTGCTGCCCGTCGCCGCGCTCGTCCTCGCGAAGACCGACGACCGCGCGGGCGTACCGCTCCGCCGCGACCTGCGCGACGCGCTGCGCGGCGCCGACCCCGCCCAGGCGCCGGCCGCCACCGGCTTCTTCATCGCCCTGGAGGGCGGCGACGGCGCCGGCAAGTCCACCCAGGTCCAGGCGCTCGCCGACTGGATCCGGGCCAAGGGCCACGAGGTCGTCGTCACCCGCGAGCCCGGCGCCACCCCCATCGGCAAGCGGCTCCGCTCGATCCTGCTCGACGTCTCCTCGGCCGGCCTCTCGAACCGCGCCGAGGCGCTGCTGTACGCCGCCGACCGCGCCGAGCACGTCGACTCGCTGGTCCGGCCCGCCCTGGAGCGGGGCGCCATCGTCCTCACCGACCGGTACATCGACTCGTCCGTCGCCTACCAGGGCGCCGGCCGGGACCTGTCGCCGACCGAGATCGCCCGCATCTCCCGCTGGGCGACCGGCGGCCTCGTCCCGCACCTGACCGTCCTGCTCGACGTCTCGCCGGAGACCGCCAGGGAGCGGTTCACCGAGGCGCCGGACCGGCTGGAGTCGGAGCCGCCCGAGTTCCACGCGCGCGTGCGGGCCGGTTTCCTCGCGCTCGCCGCCGCCGACCCCTCGCGCTACCTCGTGGTCGACGCGGGCCAGGAGCCCGAGGCCGTCACCACCGTCGTACGCCACCGGCTCGACCGGATGCTGCCCCTCTCCGAGGCCGAGGTGAAGGCCGCCGAGGAGGCCCGCCGGAAGGCCGAGGAGGAAGCCCGGCGCAAGGCCGAGGAAGAGGCCGCCCGCAAGGCCGAGGAGGAGCGCCTGGAGCGCGAGCGCCAGGAGCAGCTCGCGAAGCTGCGCGCCGAGGAGGAGGAGCGCAAGCGGCGCGAGGAGGAAGAGGCGCGCCGTCTGGAGGCCGAGCGCCAGGCGGAGGAGGCCCGGCGCAAGGCCGAGGAGGCGCGGCTCGCCGCCGAGGAGGAGGCCCGTCGGCTCGCGGCCGAGGAGAAGGCCCGCCGCGAGGAGGAGGAACGGCTCCGCAAGCAGGCCGAGGAGGAGGCCCGGCTCCGCGCCGAGGCCGAGGCGCTCCGCCAGGAGAAGCAGCGCAAGGCGGAGGAGGCCCTGCTCCGCGCGGAGGAGGCCCGCCGCCTCGCCGCAGCCGCGGCCGCCGCGAAGGCCGCGGAGGAGGCCGCCGCCGAGGCGGAGAGGCTCGCCGCCGAGCAGGCCGCGAAGGCCGCGGCGGAGAAGGCCGCCGCGGAGGCCGCGTCGAGGGCCGCCGCCGAGCGCGCGGCGGCCGAGAAGGCGGCCCGGGAGAAGGCCGCGGCCGAGCGCGCGGCGGCGGAGAAGGCCGCCCGGGAGCGTGCCGAGGCCGAGCGGCGCGCGGCCGAGGAGTCGGCCGCCGAGGTCACCGTCCAGACGCCGATGGTGAAGCTGGGCGAGGAATCCACCGGTAAGCCGTCCGGTACGGCCTCCGGAGCGGCCTCCGGTACGGCTTCGGGTACGCCTTCCGGTACGGCCTCCGGTACGGCTTCGGCGGCGGGGGCCGGGGTCCCGGACGTCTCGCCGGACGAGGTCACCGTGGAGACCCCGGTCGTCCGGCCGGGCGACCCGCGCCCCGAGGCCGAGACCGCCGTCCTGCCGCAGGTGACCGACCGCGCGGCGGACGAGACCACGGTGCTGCGCCGCGTACGGGAGGCCGCTCCGGACGAGACGGCGGTGCTGCCGCCGGTGCGGGACGCCGCCGCCGACGAGACCGCCGTGCTGCCCCCCGTACGGGACGAGCGGCGGGCCGATCCGGTGGACCGGGTGCCGAGCGACTTCTTCCGGAAGGAGCCGGAGGCCGGCGGGGCGGGTTCGAACGACGTCACCCGCGAGCTGCCGCAGCTCGACGAGCAGGGCCGGCCGCGCCGCCGCTCCGACTGGGCCGAGGAGACCCCCCTCGACGACCTGCCGACCCTCGCGGACGAGCTGTTCGGCGGGTACGAGGACGGGGACGACGAGAACGGTGGCCGCGGGCGCGGCCGCTGACCTGAACCCGGTCCATGGTGGAGTTGGCTCCACCATGGACCGGGCAGCCCGCTCCATGCCCTCGCGGCCCGCCGCTGCCTAGCGTGATCGGCATGATGACGACAGCAGCGGCGGACGGCGGGAGCGCGCTCGTCCTGGACCGGGTGGGCAGGACGTACGGGCGGGGCGACGGGGCGCCCCCCGCGCTCGACGACGTGAGCCTCACCGTGCCGCCCGGCCGGTTCGTGGCCGTGATGGGCCGCTCCGGGTCCGGCAAGTCCACCCTGCTGCGGTGCGCGGCGGGCCTCGAACGGCCCACGACGGGCACGGTACGGATCGGGGGCACCGACCTCGCCCGGCTGAAGGCCGCCGCCCTCACCCGGCTCCGGCGCGACCGGATCGGCTTCGTCTTCCAGTCGCTCAACCTGGTCTCCGCCCTGAACGTGCGCGAGAACGTCGCCCTGCCGCTGCTGCTCGCCGGCGCTCGTGACGACCGCGGGACCGACGCCCGTGCCCTGGCCGGGCTCGCGGCCGTGGGCCTCGCCGACCGGGCCGAGGACCGGCCCGCGGACCTCTCCGGCGGGCAGCGGCAGCGGGTCGCCGTCGCCCGCGCCCTGCTCACCGATCCCGAGGTCGTCTTCGCCGACGAGCCGACCGCCGCGCTCGACCCGGTCACGGCGGGCGAGGTGCTCGCCCTGCTGCGGCACGCCGTCGACGAGCGCGGCCGGACCGTCGTCCTCGTCACCCACGACCCGGTGGCGGCGGCCTGGGCCGACGAGGCCGTCTTCCTGGACCGCGGCCGGATCGCGGGCCGCCTCGACCGGCCCGACGAGGCCCGGGTCCGCCACGCGCTGACCGGCCTCGGCCACGGCACCGGCGCCTCCGGCCACGGGCCCGGCGCCTCCGGCCACGGGCCCGGCGCCTCCGGCCACGGGCCCGGCGCCTCCGGGTTCGGGACCCGCGCCGACAGTGCCGAGCGTGTCGCGCGGCCGGTGGGGGTGACGCGGTGAACCCGGCCGTGCGCCTCCTCGCCGCCCGGTCCCTGCGGACCCACCGCAGGGCGTGGGCGGCCGTCTTCGCGGCCGTCGCCGTCACCTCCGCGCTGCTCGGCGCCCTCGCCCTCGCCCTCGGCTCGACGGCGCTCGGGCACGCGCGCGTGGAGCGGTACGCGGGCGCGGCCGTGGTCGTCGCGGGCGACCACGAGGTCAGCCGGACGACCGATCCCTGGGGCGGCGAGCCCCAGACCGCCACCGCCGGTCTGACCGAACGGGTACGGATCCCCGAGGCGGCCGTCGGCGTGGTGCGCGCCGTACCGGGCGTCCGCGCGGCGGTGCCGGACCACACCTTCGTCGTACGGGAAAGGGCAGGGGAAGGGGGAGGAGGGGAACGGGGACGGGGCACCGACCCGGACGCCGGGCCGCGCACCCATCCCGGGCGCTCCTGGGCGGCCGCCGCCCTCGCCCCGTACGCCCTGACCGAGGGCCGCGCGCCCCGGCGCGACGACGAGGCCGTCGTGGGCGCCGGTCTGGGGCTCGGGACCGGGGACCGGACGGGCGGATACCGGGTCGTCGGGGTGGCCGGCGGACCGGCCGCCGTGTACGTGACGGAGGCGGAGGCCCGGAAGCGGGCGGGCCGCCCGGGACAGGTCGACGCCGTCGGTGTCCTCGCCGCGCCCGGCGTCCCCGTGGACACCCTCCACGCGCGCGTGCGGGCGGCTCTCGACACCGCCGGCCTCAAGGACACCGCCTCCGGCCGGCCGCTCAGGGCCCTGACCGGCGACGGGCGGGGCGACGCCGAGCACCTCGGCGCGCCGCCCGCCCGGTCCGAGCTCCTGGAACTGCTCGCCGCCGTCTCCGGCACCGTCCTCCTCGTCTCCGTCCTGGTCCTCGCCTCCCTCGTCGCGCAGGCGCTCCAGCAGCGCGCCGCCGAGCGGGAGCTGCTCCTCGCCGTCGGCGCGACACCCCGTCAGGTGCGGGCCGCGGCCGGCCGTGAGGTGGTCCGGGTGGCGGGCGCGGCGGCGCTGCTCGGCGCGCTCGGGGCCGTACCCGCGTTCCTGGCGCTGTGGGAGGCGGTGCGCGCCCGGCCGGGAGCCGTCGCCGAGGGTCTCGAACTCGCGACCCCTTCCTGGCTGTTCGCGGCGCCGCTCGTCACCGCCCTCCTGGTGACCGGACTCGCCCGGCTCGTGGTCGCCTTCGGGGCGGGGCGGCCGGGCCGGGCGGCGCACGGCCCCGGCAGGGTCCGGCGGGTGGCGGGGTTCGTCCTGCTCGTGCTCGGCGTGGGATCGGCCGGGACGGCCACCCTCCAGAGCGGCGAGGCCGCCGGCGCCGCGGCCGGAGCGGCGACCGTGACGCTCGTCTCCGGGTGCGCGCTGCTCGGGCCGTGGATCGCCGGGGCCGCGATGCGGCTCCTGGACCGGCCGTTCCGGCTGCTCGGCGGCGCGCCGGGGCGGCTCGCGGCCGCCGGAGCCGTCGCCCGCTCGCGGCGCCTGGGGGCCGCCCTCACCCCGGTCGTCCTGGTCACCGCCTTCGCGCTGGTGCAGCTCACGGCGGGCTCCACCGCGCAGCGGGCCGCCGACGCCCAGGCGCGGGAGGCGACCACCGCGAACCTCGCGGTCTCCGGCACCACCGCCGAGGAGGTGCGGCGGAGGCCCGGCGTGACGGCGGCGACCGACGTGCTGCGCTCCACGGTCGTCCTGGCCCGTGACGAGGCGGGCTCGCCGCGCCTCGACCGGCTGCCCGTGCTCGGCGTGGACCCCGACGGGCTGGAGGGCGTCCTCGACCCCGGCGTCGTCGCCGGCGACCTCGCCGGACTCGCCGGCCCCGGCACGGTGGCCGTGGGCGCCGACCGGGCCGACTCCCTGGACGCGCGCCCCGGTTCGACCGTACGGCTGCGGCTCGGCGACGGCGTCGAGAAGGACCTGCGGGTCGTCGCCGTCTACGAACGGTCGCTCGCGCTCGGCGAGTTCCTCTTCCCGAAGGCCGGACTGGCCCCGCACACGACCGATCCCCACCCGGCGAGGGTCCTCGCCAGGACGACCGAGGGACCGGGGCGGGCGGTGGCCCCCGAGCGGGTGGCGCTGCCCGGAGCCGCCTCGCAGGCCGTCGTCGCGGCCGGTGTCGTCGGCGCGATCGGCGCGCTCACCCTCCTGTCCGTCCTCAGCACCCTCGCGCTGATCGGCGCCGGGCGCCGCCGCGAGCTGGAACTGCTGCGCCAGGTGGGCGCGTCGGCCGGGCAGCTGCGCCGGATGCTCGGCCTGGAGGCCGGCTTCCTGATCGCCGTCGGCCTGCTGCTCGGGCTCGTGGTGGCGGCACTGCCGCTGACCGCCTTCTCCTGGGCGCACACCGGGGGCCTGCCGTACCTGCCGCCCGTCCAGGCGGCGCTGATCGCGGGGACGGTGGTTGTGACGGTCACGGCGGGCGTCTTCGGGTCCCACCGCCCCGGGGGGCGTACCGGCTGACGGTACGGGCTTCGCGGGGGAGCGATCAGGCGCCGAGGCGGGTGCGGCGGGTGACCGTACCGGCTTCGCCGCGAAGCCGGTACGGTCACGCGTCGAGGTAGGCGAGCACCGCGAGGACCCGGCGGTGGCCGCCGCCGTCGTTCGGCGGCAGGCCGAGCTTCGCGAAGACGTTGCCGATGTGCTTGTGCACGGCCCGTTCGGTCACCACCAGCGTGCGGGCGATCGTGCCGTTGTCGAGCCCCTGCGCCATCAGCTCCAGGACCTCGCGCTCGCGCGGGGTCAGCGAGTCCAGCGGGTCGTCGCGGCGCCGGGCCAGGAGCTCCCTGACGACCTCGGGGTCGAGCGCCGTGCCCCCGGCCGCCACCCGCTCCAGGGCGTCCAGGAACTCGTCCACCCGCCCCACCCGGTCCTTGAGCAGGTAGCCGACGCCCCGCGCGCCGTCGCCGAGGAGCTCCGCCGCGTACGCCTCCTCGACGTACTGCGACAGGACGAGGACCGGGAGGCCCGGCAGTTCGGCGCGGGCCGCGAGCGCAGCCCGCAGCCCCTCGTCGCGGAAGCCCGGCGGCATCCGCACGTCCAGCACGGCCGCGTCCGGCCGGTGCTCCAGGAGCAGCGGAAGCACCTCGGGGCCGGTCGCCGCCACTCCGGCGACCTCGTGCCCCGCCGAGGTCAGCAACAGCACCAGGCCCTCCCTGAGGAGGGCGTTGTCCTCGGCGATCACCACACGCACGGAAGCTCCACTTCGATCACGGTCGGGCCCCCGAGGGGGCTGGTCAGCAGGACGGTCCCGTCGAGGGCGGCCACCCGGCGGCGCAGGCCGAGCAGTCCGGAGCCGCCGCCCCCGGCCCCGGCGGCCCGCTCCGCCTCCTCGGCACCGCCGCCGCCCTCGTCCCGGACGCGGACGTGGAGGCCCGCCCGCTCCCGGCGCAGGAGGACGGAGGCGCGGTCGGTGCCGCCGTGCTTGGCGGCGTTCGTGAGAGCCTCGGCGACGGCGAAGTAGGCGGCCGCCTCGACGGCGGCGGGCGCCCGGTGCCCCTCGGCGTCCGGCCCTTCGGCCAGGCCCGTCACGGTGACCTCCACCTCCAGGCCGCTGCTCGCGGCGAGCGCGCGGACCGCCCCCGTCAGGCCCCGGTCGGTGAGGATCGGCGGATGGATCCCGCGTACCACGTGCCGGAGTTCGGCCAGTGCCTCCTCGGCCTGCTCCTGGGCGTCGTCGAGGAGCTTCCGGGCGGCCGCGGGATCGGAGTCGTACGCCCTGCGCGCCAGCCCGATCCGCATGGAGAGGGCGACGAGCCGGGCCTGCGCGCCGTCGTGCAGATCGCGCTCGATGCGGCGCAGTTCGGCGCCGTGCGCCGCGACCGCGCCCGCCCGGGTGGCCGTCAGCTGCTCGATACGGGCCGCGAGCGCGGCGTCCCTGGCCGCCGAGGGGACGGGGGTGAGCAGCTCGCGCGAGAGCGCGGCGGCCCGGTCGGCGAGCCGTCCCACCAGCGGCAGAGTCACCGCCGGGCGCCCCGCGAGCCCCGTCCACACCCCGTCGACCAGGAACGCGACCACCAGGAGGGGCAGCGTGGCGCACCAGAGGACGATGCCATGGGGAATCTGGACCGCGGCCCACAGCAGGTCCCGCCGGGTGCCGGGATCGGCGACGGCGGTCCGCACGCGCGCGGGGAGGGGGCCTTCGAGCGGCAGGTACGCCTCCGGTACGGGCCGGCCGGTCCACTCGGCCGTGCGCCGCCGCTCCCAGCCGGCGAGCCGGCGCAGCAGCAGCACGCTCTCGGGGAGCACGCCCGCGCCGATCACCGTGAGGGTGAGGAAGGCGGTGAAGAGGGCGACCGCCGCCATCAGGCAGGACAGGACGGAGATCGCGGCCCCGACCGCCAGGTGGAGCCACGCCCGGCCCGCATCCCTGATCGCCTCACGCATGGACACAGCGTAGGCGGCGCGGGCGAGGGGGACGGTGGAGCGGGCTACACCCCCGGTCCGGGTACGGGCTCCGCTGTGCGCGGGCCGCGTGCGCCGGAGGATCGAAGGGTCACCGGGACCCACCGGAACGACCCTCCGCACCCCATGTTTCGAGGAGACACCCCATGAGGCCCCTGCTCTGGCTGCTGCTCACCGTGAGCGTCCTGGCCAACGTCGCCGTCAGCTCCTTCGCCGGCTGGACCGGGGCACCCCAGATCGCCGGGAGCGTCGGCACCGGCGTCGTCGTGATCGCCTCGGCGGCCGGCCTGTGGCTCACCCGGCCCCGCACTCACTCCTGACGAGCGCTCCTGAGGGGGGTTGTCGGAGGTCTGCCCCACAATGGAGGACGTACCTTCAGGAGGGGCAGTCATGGCCGTATGGGACGACCTGGTCGGACAGGAGCGGGTCGGGGAGCAGCTCACCGCCGCCGCGCGGGACGCCGACGCGCTCGTCACCGCCCAGGCCGCGGGCGAGCCCGCCCCCGAGGCGTCGAAGATGACGCACGCCTGGCTCTTCACCGGTCCGCCGGGCGCGGGCCGGGTGGACACCGCGCGCGCGTTCGCGGCGGCCCTCCAGTGCGTGAGCCCCGACCGGGCGCTCGGCGGGGCGCCGGGCTGCGGCTTCTGCACCGGGTGCCACACCGTCCTGGTCGGCACCCACGCCGACGTGACGACGGTCTCCGCCGTCGGCACGGAGATCCTGGTCAAGGACATGCGGGACACCGTCCGCAAGTCGTTCACCTCGCCGGCCAACGGCCGCTGGCAGATCATCCTGGTCACCGACGCCGAGCGGCTCAACGAGAAGTCGGCCAACGCGGTGCTGAAGGCCGTCGAGGAGCCCGCCCCCCGCACGGTCTGGCTGCTCTGCGCCCCCTCGGTCGAGGACGTCCTGCCGACCATCCGCTCCCGCTGCCGCCACCTGACCCTGCGGACCCCGCCGGTCGAGGCCGTCGCCGACGTGCTGATCCGGCGGGACGGCATCGAGCCGGAGCTCGCCCACGCGGCGGCCCGGGCCACCCAGGGGCACGTCGACCGGGCCCGGCGGCTCGCCACCGACGAGCGGGCCCGCGCCCGCCGCGCCGTCGTTCTGAAGCTGCCGCTGCGGGTGGCGGACGTCGGCGGCTGCCTCAAGGCCGCGCAGGAGCTGGTGGACGCGGCGGCGGAGGACGCGAAGCAGGTCGCCGAGGAGGTCGACACCAAGGAGACCGAGGAGCTGAAGGCCGCCCTCGGCGCGGAGAAGGGCGGCCGGATGCCGCGCGGCACGGCCGGGATGATGAAGGAGCTGGAGGAGAAGCAGAAGCGCCGCGGCCGCCGCACCCAGCTCGACAGCCTGGACCTCGCGCTCACCGACCTGACCGGCTTCTACCGGGACGTCCTGACGCTCCAGCTGGGCACCGGATCGGCCCTCGCCAACGAGGACGTGCGGGACGCGGTGGAGCGGATCGCCCGCGACACCACCCCGGAGCGGACGCTGCGCCGGGTCGAGGCCGTCCTCGCCTGCCGCGAGGCCCTGGAGCGGAACGTGGCGCCGCTGCTCGCCGTGGAGGCGATGACGATGGCGCTGCGCGGCTGAGCCGGGCCGCGCGCCGGGGGTGACGGTGGGGGCCGACGCGGAGGGTGACGCCGAGGGTGCCCCCAGGGCTCACCCCGAGCACCGGATTGGACACGGTGCGTACTCGTCCGGATACGCTCCGGGAATGGACTCCAGGCGTCTCCTCCGTACCTCCGCCACGGCGATCGCCGCCGCCGGACTGATCCTCTCCGGCTGTACGGGAGGGAGCGACGCGGCCGCGCCCGCCGGGTCCGGGGTCGCCTCCGCGCGGTCGGCCGCCTCGCCGGCGCCCTCGCCCGAGGCGCTGCGGAAGTACTACGGGCAGAAGCTGGCGTGGCGGGAGTGCGGCGTCGAGGGGTTCCAGTGCGCGACGCTGCGGGCCCCGCTCGACTACGCGAAGCCGAACGGGCCGGAGATCGAGCTGGCCGTCTCCCGGGTGCGGGCGGGCGGCCCCGGGCAGCGGATCGGCTCCCTCCTCGTGAACCCGGGCGGCCCGGGCGGCTCGGCCGTCGACTACCTCCAGGGGTACGCGGGCATCGGCTACCCCGAGCCGGTGCGGGCCCGCTACGACATGGTGGCCGTCGACCCGCGCGGAGTCGGCCGCAGCGAGCCCGTCGCCTGCCTGACGGGCCCCGAGATGGACACGTACACGCAGGTCGACCAGACGCCGGACGACCCGGCCGAGGTCGACGCGCTCGCCGCGTCGTTCCGGCGGTTCGCGGCGGGGTGCGAGAAGCGCAGCGGCACGGTCCTGCCGCACGTCTCCACCGTGGAGACGGCCCGCGACATGGACATCCTGCGGGCGGTGCTCGGCGACGAGAAGCTGCACTACGTCGGCGCCTCGTACGGCACCTTCCTCGGCGCCACCTACGCCGAGCTGTTCCCCGGGCGGGTCGGCCGGCTCGTCCTCGACGGGGCGATGGACCCGTCCCTGTCGGCGCTGGACCTCAACCGGGACCAGACGGCCGGCTTCGAGACCGCGTTCACGGCCTTCGCCGCCGACTGCGTCACCCAGCCCGACTGCCCGCTCGGCACCGGTACGGTCGCCGAGGCGGGGGAGGCCCTGCGGACCTTCTTCCGCGCCACGGACGCCGCACCGGTCCCCACCGGCGAGGACCGCGACCTCGGCGAGTCCCTGGCGACCACCGGGGTCATCGCCGCCATGTACGACGAGGGCGCCTGGCCGCAGCTGCGGGAGGCCCTGACCCGGGCGATCGGCGGCGAGGGCTCGGCGCTCCTGGCGCTCGCCGACAGCTACTACGAGCGGGAGCCGGACGGCACGTACGCGAACCTCATGTTCGCCAACGCCGCCGTGAACTGCCTCGACCTGCCCCCCGCCTACCCGGACCCGGCGGGCGCGCGGCGGGCCGTCCCGTCCTTCGACAAGGCGTCCCCGGTCTTCGGCGCGGGCCTCGCCTGGGCCGCCCTGAACTGCACCTACTGGCCGGCGCCTGCCACCGGCCGCCCGCACCGCATCACCGCCGAGGGCGCCGCCCCGATCCTCGTCGTCGGCACCACCCGCGACCCCGCCACCCCCTACAAGTGGGCCGAGTCCCTCGCGGACCAGCTCTCCTCCGGCACCCTCCTCACCTACGAGGGCGACGGCCACACGGCATACGGCCGGGGCAGCGACTGCGTCGACACCGCCGTCACCACCTACCTCCTGGAAGGCACCCCTCCCACCAGCGGAAAGCGCTGCTCCTAGCCCCCGCCCCGGCCCGCACCGCCCCTGGTCGGAGCACCCCCGGAAACTGTGTAGACTTGGCGACGCTGCTGCACCCACCATGGTGTCGCGCAGCACGCCGCCTTAGCTCAGTTGGCCAGAGCAACGCACTCGTAATGCGTAGGTCTCGGGTTCGAATCCCGAAGGCGGCTCAGAGAAACCCCAGGTCGGATCCTTTCCGGCCTGGGGTTTTTTCGTGTGCTGACCTCGTTGCCGGCCTCGGTGGGGAGCGGGCGGGGAGGACGGTGGGGAGGTGGGAGGTGGTTAGATCGCCACGGTCGGTGTGCCGGCCGAAGTCCCGGGTGGGCCGGGAGGGTTGACTGGAGCAGGGGGAGACGTGGGCGAGAGCGGGCTGACCGTGACCGAGCGGACGCGGTTGCGGCGGATGCGGGAGAAGGGGTCGCACCTGCGGGCGGACCTGGACGCCGTGCTGGCGGCGGGGTGGCTGTGTCATCTCGGGGTGACCGTGGACGGGGTGCCGATGGTGGTGCCGACCGCGTACGGGGTCGACGGCGACCGGCTGTACGTGCACGGGTCGGTCGCGAGCCGGAGTCTGGTCCAGGCGCCGGGGAGCACGGTGTGCGTGACCGTGACGCACGTGGACGGGCTGGTGCTCGCGCGGTCGGTGTTCGAGCACGGGGTGAACTACCGGTGCGCCATGGTCTACGGCGTGCCCGAGCTGGTGACCGACCCGGAGGAGAAGCTGCGGGGGCTGCGCGCGCTGACCGAGCAGAGCAGCCCGGGGCAGTGGGAGTACGTGCGGCAGCCCAGCCGGAAGGAGCTGGCGGCCACCTCGCTGCTCGCGCTCGACCTCACCGAGGCGTCGGTCAAGACGCGGAGCGGGCCGCCGGACGACGGGGACTCCGAGGACGCGGAGCTGGGGCTGTGGGCGGGGGTGCTGCCGGTGGTGACCACGTACGGGGCGCCCGTCGCCGACCCGGCGCTGCCCGCCGGACTCGCCGCCGCCGTGCCCGCGCACATCGCGGACCGGGCCGGGACGCGGGCCGACGGCCGTTAGCGGTCGCTAGGACGAGATGGCCAGACGGGAGAGGTGGGGAGGGTCCGCCAGGACGTCGACCGAGGTGATCGTCCCGGCCGGGGCCGTGAAGCGGTAGACCGCGTCCGGGGCGGCGACGAGGGCGGGTGCGCCGTCCACCAGGACCGGCCGGGCCACCGCCGCGCGGGCCGCGAGGACCCTGGCGACGGCGGGGGCGCCGTGCGCGGGCCGGACCCCGCCGCGTACGGCGCCGGTGTCGGCGCGCAGGACGGCGTCCGGGTCGAGCAGCTCGCGCAGCGCCGCCGTGTCCCCGTCCCGGGCGGCGGCCAGGACCGCGTCGACGGCCGCCCGGAGGCGTACCGGATCGGCCGCGGGCATCTCCTCGGCTCCCCGGGCGCGGGCCCGCGCCCGGACGCCGATCTGGCGGACCGCCGCCGGGGCGCGTTCCAGGGCCAGGGCGAGGTCCTCGTACGGGACGCCGAAGCGGTCGTGGAGGACGAGGACGAGCCGCTCCGCCGGGGTCAGGGCGGGGGAGTCGGGCGCGTCCGACCAGGGGTCCCACGGGTCGGTGCGGCGGGCCTCGCGGGCCCGGAGCCGGCCGAGGCAGACCCGGGCCAGGACGGACTCGGCCGGCGGCCCGGGGTCGGGGACGGGTCCGGGGCCCCTGCGGGCGCGGGGACCCGGGCCGTACGAGGCGAGGACGCGTTCCGTGGTCCGGACCGCGCGCTCGGCCTCGGGGGCGGAGCCGAGCAGGCCGTGGGCCATGGCCCGCAGCCGGCTCGGCGGGGTGGTGCGCACGTCAGTCGCCGTGTCCGGTGCCTCCGCTGCCGAAGCCTCCGCTGGAGATGCCGCCCCACTTGCGCTTCTCCTCGCTCTGTGGCTCGGTGTCGGCGGTCCCGCCGTCCTTGAGCTGGTACGGCATGAGCCGGTGCTCGCCGTCGGTGTGGGGCATCTCGTTCGGCCGGCGGTACTCCGACATCTCGCCGGGGAGGGCTCCGGTGTCCGGCCGGTGCGGTTGTTCGTCGGGCTGCGGTGGACGGGACTCACGGGTCCGGACCCGGTAGCCGAACCAGAAGGCCGTGATCAGGACGGCGACGAGGACGACGCCGCCGAGCACTTGTCCGAGACCTGACTGCCAGACTCCAGCGGCCAGGGTCTCTGCGCTGAGAGTGTTCATATCAACAGGATTACCCGATTCCGCTTCTTTGGATGCACCTGCGGGCGGTTCCCGCTGAAACATTTCCCCGGCCCCACCGCGTCGAAGGGGTGTAGAGCACGACAGCGAGAGGAGCGGTCGCAGAGGGCGACCGCTCGTGACCACTCGCGACCGCCAGGGAGAGGAGGGGCATGAGATCGTCCCGCGCGAACGAGTTCCTGGAGTTCGCCTCGGCGCGCACGGGCCAGCTGTTCCGCTCGGCCTGCCTGCTGACCAGCGGGGACGTCCACCTCGCCGAGGATCTCACGCAGGAGACGCTGGGCAAGATGTACGCCCTCTGGGGACGGACGTCCCGGATCGGCAACCCCGCCGCGTACGCCCAGACCGTCCTCGTCCGCACGTTCCTCAGCCACCAGCGCCGCCGCTCCGCCACCGAGCGCCCGCTGGGCGAACTGCCCGACCACACCCCGGACGACGGCGCCGACCCGCTGCTGCGGATCGCCCTCCTCGACGCGCTCGCCGCACTGCCCCCGAAGGACCGGGCGGTCGTGGTGCTGCGCTACTGGGAGGACCGCAGCGTCGAGGAGACCGCCGACGCCCTGCACACCAGCTCCGCGGCCGTCCGCACCCGCTGCACCCGCGCGCTCGGCAAGCTCCGGCAGCACCTCGGCGGAAGCATCGCCGAGTTCGCCACGCGCTGAGCGCCGGCGAACGGCCGCCCGGCGGGGCACCTCCCGGGCCCCGCCCCCCTCGAACCGCCCGACCCCCCAAGCAGAGACGGTGATCTCGTCATGCCCGAACACGACCAGCACGACCACGACCCCGACGGCCGGTTCGCCGACGAACTCGGCTCGGTCCTGCGCTCCACGGGCGAGAGCTTCGCCCTCGACGGCCGGCCCGAAATGGTCACCGGCGGGCTCGCCCGGGGCCGCCGCCGGCTTCTGCGCCGCCGCCTCGCCGTCACCGGCGGAGCCCTCGCGCTCGCCGCCATCGGCGTCGGCGGCGTGTACGCCGGCTCCGTGGTCACCCCCGCGGGGCCCGCCGAGAAGGCGTCCGTGGCGGGGGCGCCCGAGCGCACGGGCGACACGAGCGCGACCGAGCGGGCCACGCCCGACACCCTGAAGCCCGGGGAGGCGGAGATCCCGCTCTCCGAGATCGCGGACGTCGTCAAGGCCAACACCCCGGCCGGACAGTGGCGGTTCGACGGCCTCGACGGCAAGGGCCAGGGTCTCAGCGGCACCTACGACGACGGGAAGGGCGAGGCCGCCTTCGGCATCTTCCTCGCCCGGGCCGGCCGCAGCGCGGAGGCGGGCGTCGACCAGGTGACCTGCCCGTCGAAGACGTTCGTCCCCTACGACCACTGCGAGGACGGCACGCTCCAGGACGGAGCGCGGTTCATGGTCATCCAGGGGTACGAGTACCCGGACAAGCGCGAGGAGACCAAGAACTGGCGGGCGGTCCTGCTCACCGAGGACGGCTTCCTGATCGACGCGAGCGAGTACAACGCGGCCGCCCAGAAGGGCGCCGAGATCAGCCGGGAGGACCCGCCCTTCACCGCCGCCCAGCTCAAGGCGCTCGTCACCGCCGAGGCGTGGCGGCCGCTCCTCCAGCAGATCCCGCGGCTGCCCACGGCGCCCGCGGGGCTCGGCGCGAAGCCCGGCGCGCAGCCCGGCGCGACCCGCGAGGCCCGGCCGGAGGTCAGCGGTGACAGCGTCCCCGCCACCCTGCGCGCCCTGATGCCCAAGGGGCTCAAGGTCGCCGAGAAGGGCGGGGAGGGCCAGTTCGGCTACGTGGTCGTCGACGACGGCAAGGGCAAGAGCCTCGTCCAGGTCAACGTCCAGTACGGCATGGACGACGTCGCCCACCAGCTGTACGGCTCCGGCGACGTCACCACCCTGCCCGGCGGGCGCAAGCTGAAGCTCAGCGAGCAGCCCGGAGAGAAGGGAGGCGCCGGCGTGGTGTGGTGGTCCGCCGACACCATGACGAAGAAGGGCTTCCGGGTCGTCGTCTCCGCCTTCAACACCGGCGCCCAGCACGAGGCCGCGACCCGCCCCGCGCCGGCGCTCACCATGGAGCAGCTGAAGGCGATCGCCCTCGACCCGAAGTGGGCGAAGCTCCCCGCGAAGTAGCCGCCCGGAGACGGGCGGTGGAGCGGTGCGCGGCGGCTACTTGGCGTCCGCGTACCGCTCCACCGTCGCCGTCGTGAACGGGAAGCGGACCGGGGTGTCGCCGAAGGCGATCCGGCCCGCCTCGTCCCCGGCCGCCCGGATCGCCGCCGTCACCGCCTCCGCCTCCCGCGCGGGGCAGTGCACGATCACCTCGTCGTGCTGGAAGAAGACCAGCTCGGCCCGCATCCCCGCCGTCGACAGGGTGCGCCGCAGCGCCGCCAGCATCAGCAGGGCCCAGTCGGCGGCGCTGCCCTGGACGACGAAGTTGCGGGTGAAACGGCCGCGCGCCCGCGCGTTGCCGGAGGCGTAGCCGGGGGTGAACCCCTCTTCCGCGACGGCCTGTTCGGCGCCCTCCTGGGGGAGGCCCGCCTCGCCGTCGTCGCCCGCGCCGACCGCCTTCGGGCTGGTCCGGCCGAGCCAGGTGCGGACGAGCCGGCCCTCCTCGCCGGCCTTCGCCGCCTCGTCGACGTAGGCGACCGCGCGGGGGAAGCGGCGGCGCAGCGCCGCCAGGTTCTTCAGGCCGTCGCCGCTGGTCTGGCCGTAGATCGCGCCGAGCAGGGCGATCTTCGCGTGGTCGCGGTCGCCCGAGAACGCCCGGTCGGACAGGCGGGTGTACAGGTCGTCGGGATGCCCGGCGACCTCCATCAGGCCCGGGTCGCGGGAGATCGCGGCGAGCACCCGCGGCTCCATCTGGTCGGCGTCCGCCACCACGAGGCGCCAGCCCTCGTCGGCGACGACCGCGCGCCGGATGACCTTCGGGATCTGGAGCGCCCCGCCGCCGTTGGTCGTCCACCGTCCGCTGACCGTGCCGCCGGGCAGGTACTCCGGCCGGAACCGGCCGTCGCGCACCCAGTCCGCCAGCCAGGACCAGCCGTGCGCGGTCCAGATCCGGTACAGCTTCTTGTAGGCGATGAGCGGCTCCACCGCCGGGTGGTCGATCTCCTCCAGCTCCCAGCGGCGGGTGGACCGCAGCCGGATGCCGGCCTGGGCGAACGCCTTCACCACGTCGGCGGGCAGATCGGGCCGGACCCGGCGGCCGAAGGCGGCCGACACCTCGTCCGTGAGCTCGGCGAGGCGGCGCGGCTCGCCCCCGCCCGCGTACCGCTCGCCCAGCAGCTCGTGCAGCAGCTCCCGGTGCACGTCGGCCCGCCAGGGCAGGCCAGCCCGGTGCATCTCGGCGGCCACCAGCATCCCGGCCGACTCGGCGGCGGTCAGCAGCCGCATCCGGCCCGGGTGTTCGGCCCGGTCGTGCCGGCGCTGCTGGTCCACGTAGACCGCGAGCAGGCCGTCGAAGGGGACGGAGGCGACGGGTCTCGGCTCGAAGAGGGAGTCCTGCGAGCCGGGCTCGGCGGTGCGCTGCGGCGGGTCGGGGGGCACCGGGGCGTTCCGCAGCCGGGCCCACGCGGCGGCGGCCGAGCGGGGCTCGCCGAGCCGGCCCTCGTGGCCGAGGAGCAGCTGCTCGGCGTCCTCGACGTCGTAGCACCGCTCGACGCGGACGCCGGCGGCGAGCAGCCGCGGGTACACCTCGGCGGTCGACCGCCACACCCAGCGCGCCACCTCGGGCCGGGCCCGGACGGCCGCGACCAGGTCGGGCTCGCGGCGCACCGGCCCGGCGGGCACGCCGTCCGGCCCGAGGGGGACGAGGACCGCGCCCTCCCCCTCCGGCTCAGGGGCCAGCGCCCACCTCTCGCTCATGGGTGCGAGTCTGACATCCGGCACTGACAGCGTCGGATCGCGACATCCCGGACGTGGGGCGGGGGGGCGTGGATCGGGGGGCGGGGGGCGTGGGGCGTCGGGCCCCTGGCCCTCCGGCCCGGGTTTCCGTCGCGTGCGTCTCGTGCCGTTCGCTACGCCGCCGCGTGGAAGAGGGCCGCCGCTTCGCCGCGGGAGCCGACGCCGAGCTTGCCGAGGATGTTCGCCACGTGGAACTTCACCGTGGACTCGCTGATGTGCAGCTCCTCGGAGATGCGCCGGTTGCGGTGGCCCAGCGCCAGGTGGCGCAGGACCTCGATCTCCCGCTCGCCCAGGCTCGTCAGCGGGTGCGCGGGCCCGGCCGGGGCGTCCGGCGCGGCCAGCGGCAGCACGGCCGTCATGGTGGTGCCCCAGTGCGGCACGGTCTCGATCTCCAGCCGCCCGCCGAGGACGTCCAGCCGGTCCCGTACGGTCCCCGCACCGATCTCGCAGGCGCCGATCACGCCGGGCCCGTCGTCGCGGACGGCCGCCCGCAGTTCGTCCTCGGCCAGCTGCCAGCCGACGTGGACGCGGCTCAGGCCGTCCTGCTCCAGGACGATGAGGAGCAGCGCCCGGACGATGGCCCGGGCGGCGTGCGCCACGTCCGCGGGGAGCGAGCGGCCGGCGTCGGGCGGCCCGAGTTCGAGCCGGACCGGGCTGTGCCGGAGCATCGGCCGGAGCTGTTCGGCCAGCCGGCGGAAGGCGTCGCCGGCCGGTTCCTCGGCGATCGCCCGGTCCTGCCGCCGCGCGGCCCGCACCTCCAGGAGCGCGGCGGCGGCGAGTTCGGTGGCGGCGGCCCGGGCCGCGGTGTCGTCCAGGCTGCCGCTGCGGAGCACCGAGAGGAGCCCGGAGAGGGCGGCGGCATGGGCGGTGGCCAGTTCGGCGCCGACCCGGGCGCGGGTGTCGGCGGCGGTACGGGAGCGGGCCAGCGCCCCGGGCATCGCCTCGACCGCGAACCGGTCGAGGTGGCTGGTCACCAGGTCCCACAGCGCCTGGACCAGGGTCAGTTCGTCCGGTCCGGCCGGGGCGGCGCCGTCCTCCCGCAGCAGGACGAGCAGCGAGTGACGGGCGGTGGCACCGCTGGTCACCGCGAGGACCGCGCGGTCCCGGCCGCCGAGCCGCGCCGTCCCCTGCCAGGGCTCGCCGGGCACGCCGGCGGCGAGCAGCGGCGCCAGCTCGGTGCCGGTGAGCCCGCGCGTCTCTCCGGCCGTCTTGAACGGCGAGTGCGCGCAGTGCGTGGAGAGTTCGGCGGCGCCGGTGTGCGGGACGACCGGCGCGAGCGTGGCGGAGAGCTGCGCGAGGATGCCGTCGAGCGGCCGGCTGAGGATCTCGTACGCGGTGGTCAGCGTCAGCGGGTCCATGACGGCCAGCCTAGGCGGCGCGGGGCGGCCGGTGGCTGGTCTTTCAGACAGGTGGTACTGGCCGGAAGGCGGGCGGGGGAGAGGGGCGGCCCGGCGCACGCTTGATCGTGTCGAGAAGCGGACGCCCCGGGCTCGGGGCGTCGAACGCGCTGATACGGAGGGCGACATGACGACGGTGGACGCGGTGAAGTCGGTGGAGTCGGTGGACGCGGTGGGCTCAGTGGAGTCGATGGAAGCGATCGTGTTCGAGGAGTTCGGCGGGTCCGAGGTGCTGCGGCACGTGACCGGCGCCGAGGTTCCGGAGCCGGGGCCCGGCGAGGTCCGGCTGCGGGTGGCGGCGGCCGGGGTCAACCCGATGGACTGGAAGGTGCGCCGGGGCCTGCTGGAGGAGTTCTTCCCGACGACGTTCCCCGCCGTGCCGGGGATCGAGGTGGCCGGCACGGTCGACGCGCTCGGCGAGGGCGTCACCGGACTCGCCGTCGGCGACGAGGTGTTCGGCTGGTCGAGGACCGGCGCCTACGCCGGATACGCCGTGGGGCACCGGCTGCTGCCGAAGCCGGCCGGGCTCTCCTGGGAGGACGCGGTGGGCCTCCCGATCGCCGGGGAGACCGCGGCGCGGGTCCTGGCGCGGCTCGGCGTACGGGAGGGCGAGACGCTCTTCCTGCACGGAGCGGCCGGGATCGTGGGCACCATCGCCGTCCAGCTCGCGGTCGCCGCCGGCGTCACGGTCGTCGGCTCGGCGTCGGCGTCCAACCACGCGTACCTGCGCGGGCTCGGCGCGATCCCGGTCGAGTACGGCGACGGTCTCGCCGACCGGGTGCGGGCCGCTGCCCCGGAGGGGGTCGACGCGGTCTTCGACGCGGCGGGGCACGGCGTGCTGCCGGTCGCCATCGAGCTGATGGGCGGCGAGGGCGTGGCCGACAAGGGGCGGATCGCGACGATCGCCGCCACGGACGCGGCCGCGTACGGGATCCCGTACAGCCTCCCGGAGGAGGACTTCTCCCGCGTACGGGAGTGGCTGACGGAGCAGGCGGCGGGCGTCGTCGCGGGCACGCTGAGGCTGCGCCTCGCCGACACGTTCCCCCTCAAGGAGGCGGCCCGCGCCCAGGACCTGAGCGAGACGGGCCACGTCCGAGGCAAGCTCGTCCTCCTGCCGTGACCCGCCGGCCGGCCTGCGGCGGCGAGGGGACGGAGGGGGCGGCGGGTCGGCGTGGACCCTGGCCGGCGCGTGCGGGTGGGCGGTGGGGCGGCTCCGGCTCCGGCAGGCGCGTATGGGTGGGGCGGTGGCCCGGTGGGGACCTCGGCCGGCGGGTACGGGAGGGGCCGTGGGGCGGCTCCGGTCCTGGCTCCGGCCGGCGTGTACGGGTGGCCCGGTCCCGGCCGCGGCCGACGCGTACGGGAGGGGTGGCCCCGGCTCCGGCCGGTGGGTGCGGGCGGGGCGGCGGCCCCGGTCCTGGCTCCGGTCGGCGTGTACGGGTGGCGCGCTGGCCCGGTTCCGGCCGTGGCCGACGCGTACGGGAGGGGCGGCTCCGGCTCCGGCCGGTGGGTGCGGGCGGGGCGGTGGCCCCGGTCCCGGCTCCGGACGGCGCGTACGGGTGGGGCATGGGGCCGCTCGGCTGTGGCGGCGCGTCGGCGCGAGGGGCGGTGGCCCGGCTCCGACCCCGGCCACCGCCCTGTCCCACCATCGCCGGTCAGCGGGTGAGCCGCCACGCGGGGAGGGCCGACGCGGCGACGGCGACCACCGCGCAGACCCCGGCCGCCGCGCCCGTCTGGGCCCACGGCACGGCCAGGACGACCGGTGCGGAGAGCGCGGCGAGACCCGCGCCGAGCGCGCCGAGGACGGCGGCCGTCACGCCGAGCCCGAGGACGGTGCCGATGGCGACCGCGAGGACCGCCTCGCCCGTCACCGCCCGCAGGGCCTGCGCGCGGGTGGCGCCGGCCAGCCGCAGCGAGGCCAGCTCCGGGCCGCGCACCGACGTGGCCATGAGCAACGTGCTCGCCAGGGCGATCACCGTGTAGAGGAGCACCAGGGCGAGGACCAGCCGCAGGCCCGTCGCCGCGGCCTCGTTCCGGGCGGCCGGTGCGGCACCGGCACCGGCACCGGCACCAGCGCCGTCCGCCGCCGCCTCCGCAGGCAGCAGCCGGTCCGACTCCAGCCGGTCCGGTACGGAGCCGGGCGCCTGGGCGCGGGTGACGTACGGCCCGTTGTCGCCGGTCCCGCGCGCGAGGACGGCCGCGACCCGGAGCCGTACCGGACCGCTGCCGTCGGCCCGCCACACCTCCACCTCCTCGCCGACCCGCCGCCGCTCGAACTCCTCGTTCACCACGATCGACCGGTCGTCCAGCCTCCGCAGGTCCCCCGCGACCACGGGGAGCCGGGCGAGGGCCGCGAAGGCCGCCGGGTCGGTGACGGCCCGCGCCTGATACTTCACGACCGCCTCGGCCCCGTCCCGTACGAAGAGGGAGGTCGGCCCGGAGGCGGCGACCACCGCGCCGCCGGCCGTACGGGGCGGGATCCGCAGCCCCGGCCCCTCCACCACGTACGCCGCCGCCGTCCGCTCCCGCGCCTCCGTCTCCTTCGCGAGCGCCACGCTCTCCGAGGCGCCGAAGAGCGTCCCCGCCAGTGCCACGGTCACCAGGACCGGCGCCGCGACGGCGGCGGTACGGCGCACGGCGGCGGAGCCGTTCTCCCGGACCAGCAGCCCGACGGCCCCGCCCCGGGGGACCGGAAGCAGCCGGGCCACCGGCCGCGCGAGCAGCGGGGCGAGCAGGGCCGCGCCGCCGGTCAGGAGCATCGGCAGGGTCGTGTACGTCTTCCGCTTGAGCAGCGCCTCCGGCTCGGTGGCGTACGTCCAGACCAGCAACCCGATGCCCGCCGCCAGCAGTCCGGCGCCGAGCAGCGCCCGGCCCGGCGGCAGCACGTCCCGGTCGACGTCGGCCTCGCGCAGCGCGTCCACCGGGCCGGTCCGCCCGGCGCGGTGGGCGGCGGCGGCCGCGCCCGCGAGGGCGACGCAGAGCCCCGTCCAGAAGGCCAGGTGGTACGGCCATCCGGCGCTCCCGCCGACGGCGTGGGCGAACCACTCGGGCGCGAGCGTCCGGTCCACGAGGGCCCTGGACATCGGCGGCGCGGCCAGGCCGCCGAGCGCGCAGCCCGCCGCGGACGCGGTGACGCCGAGCACGGTCGCCTCGGCGAGCAGCAGCCGGCGGACCTGGCCGGGGGTGGCCCCGGCGGTGCGGAGCAGCCCGAACTCGCGGCGGCGCAGCGCCACGGAGAACGCGAAGACGGAGGCGACGACGAAGACGGAGACGAAGGCGGCGACGCCGCCCGCGGTGCCGAGGAGGGCGTTCAGCCCGGTGAGTTCGTGGCCGTCCCGCTCGTGGCCCGGGTCGGCGCGGCGGCGCTCGGCGCCGGTGAGCACCCGCGCCCGGTCGCCGACGAGGGCACGGACCTGTTCGGCGGGGGCGTCGAGTCCGACGGCGTCGGGGTGCCGGACGTCCGCCGGGTTCTCCGTCAGGGTCCACCGGTCGCGGAGTTCGCGCAGCACGGCGGTGTCCACAGGCTGTGGACGGTCGAGCGGCCGGGAGACGAGGGCGGTCCCGGGCCCGCGCCGGACCTCCACGGTCAGCCGGTCCTGGCCGAGGACGACGACGGGCGAGGACGCGAACCGCTCGGGCGCGCGGGCCGGCGGGTCGAGCGCGGCGGCGAGCCCGAGCCCGGTGGCCGTGAGCAGCCCCACCCCGAGCACGAGCGCGAGGAACCCGCCCAGGAACGACGCCCACCGCCCCCGCAGCCCGCTCACGACGACGCTCAGCACGCCGCACCCCCGGTCTGCGCGTTTCCGCTCTGGGTGTTTCCGGTCTGCGCGCTTCCGGTCTGCGCGCTTCCGGTCGGTGCGCCTCCGTGCGGCGTGCCTCCGCTCCGCGCGCTTCCGGTCGGTGGGCCTCCGTTCGGCGTGCCCCCGTGCGGCGTGCGTCCGTGGTTCGTGCCTCCGTGCGGCGTGCCTCCGCTCCGCGCGCCCCCGTCGGCCGCCGGGCGCAGTTCCGTCAGCCGGGCCGCGACCTCGGCCGCCGTCGGCGCGGTGAGCTCATCCGCGAGGCGGCCGTCGACCAGGAAGACGACACGGTCCGCGCGGGCCGCGGCGAGCGGGTCGTGGGTGACCATGACGAGCGTGCGGGCCTCCTCGTCCACGAGGGCGCGGAGCAGGTCCATCACCTCCGCGCCGGTCGTGGAGTCGAGCGCGCCGGTCGGCTCGTCGCCGAAGAGGACGGCGGGGGCGGTGATCAGCGCCCGGGCGAGGGCGACCCGCTGGCACTGGCCGCCGGAGAGCTCGCCGGGCCGGTGCCGCTCGCGTCCGGCGAGCCCGACCCGGGCGAGCGCCGCCCGGACCTCGCCGCGCCCGGGACGGCGGCCGGCGAGCCGGAGCGGGAGGGCCACGTTCTGCGCGGCCGTCAGCGTCGGCAGCAGGTTGAAGGACTGGAAGACGAAACCGATCCGGTCCCGCCGCAGCAGCGTGAGCCGCCGCTCGCTCAGCCCTTCCAGGGCCGTGCCCGCCACCTCGACGCTGCCCGCGTCCGGGCGGTCGAGCCCGGCGGCACAGCGCAGCAGCGTCGACTTCCCGGAGCCGGAGGGGCCCATGACGGCCGTGAAGGTCCCCGCGGCGACGTCGAGGTCCACGCCGTCGAGGGCCCGGACCTCCCCGTGCCGCCGGACGAGCCCCCGGAGCCGGAGGGCGGGGGCGGGGGCGGGGCCGGGGGCGGGGGCGGGCCCGACCGTGGCGATGGCGGAAGCAAGGCTGCTGGTCATGGCTCCAGCGAACCGTTCCGTCGGGTCCCGGGTCACGCCGTCTGCCGGGCGTCCAGGGGTAGGGCCAGGCATACCTTCGGCGGGCTGAGACCATCGGGGAAGGAGCCGGGCACGAGGTACGGAAGGGAACGGTCACGGTCATGCAGGAGGAGGCACGGGAGTCCACCGTCGAGCGGGCGCTGCGGGAGTCGCTGCACACCCGCGACGACGGCTCCCTCGACACGGCGGCCTCCCTGCTCGCCGCCGACCCGGCCGCCGACGCCGCTCTCGCGCGGCGCGGCGAGGAGTTCGTCCGCACGCTGTGGGAGCGCGGCTGGCAGCCCGCCGACCTGGCGCGGACGGTCCGCCGCGAGCTGGCGGAGGACCATCTGCGGCTGCTCGGCGGCCTGGTGCGGGCCGAGACGGCGCGGTACGCCACGCTGCCCCGGCGCTGGCGCGAACAGATCGACGGCCTCGACGAGGGGGCGGCGGCCGGGCCCGCCGACCGCTTCTCGACCGCGACCGCCGTCATCGAGCTGTACCGGCTGCTGGTCCGGCTGCCCCGGCTCGACGCGGTGGGACCCGTACCGGGCGACACGCTGCCGCCGGCGGCGGCCGGGGAGCCGCGGATGCTCACCCGGATCCGCGCGCTGCTCGCCAAGGCGGAGGCCACCGGCTACCCGGAGGAGGCGGAGGCGCTCACAGCGAAGGCGCAGGAGCTGATGGCCCGGCACAGCCTCGACGAGGCGGGGCTCGCGGCCGGGGCGCCGTCGCCGCGGACACCGGGCGCGATCCGGATCGGGGTGGAGCCGCCGTACGAGCAGGCGAAGGCGATCCTGCTCGACGCGGTGGCGACCGCGAACCACTGCCGGGCCGTGTGGAACGAGACGTACGGCTTCTCGACGGTCGTCGGCTTCGAGGCCGACCTCGACCCGGTCGAGCTGCTGTACACCTCGCTGCTCGTGCAGGGAACGGCGGCGATGACCCGCGCGGAGGCGGAGCAGCGCAAGGGCGGCCGCAAGCGCACCAAGTCCTTCCGGCAGTCCTTCCTGCTCGCGTACGCCAACCGGCTCGGCGCCCGCCTGGAGGCGACCTCCCGGCGGGTGGCCGCCGAGGCCCCGAACCTGCTCCCGGTCCTCGCCTCCCGCGAGGTCGCCGTGGCGGCCCGCACCGACGAGCTCTTCCCGGAGACGCGGGCCACCCGGGTGCGCGCCATGTGGGACGAGGACGGCTGGAACCACGGCGCCACCGCCGCCGAGACCGCCACCCTCGCCCCCGACCGGGCCCGCCTGGACCGCCGCGCCCGCGGCTAGGGCCTGAGAAGCGGGAAGAAGAGGCCAGGGCCGTGGGGTGAAGCGGGGCTGGGAGCGTAGGGCGAAATGGGTCCAGGGCCCGTGGGGTGAAATGTCGGGTTACGGGGTGATCGTCGCTACGCTCGGTCCATGAGCTGGCTCCGGGCGCTGAGGGAGACCGCGCGCTCGGGCCTCACCGTCGAGCGGCGGCGGCTCGCCCCGGTCATCGCCGCCCGGGGCGCCCTCGGACTCGCGCTCGTCATGGGCTTCTCGCTGGCCGTCTTCGGGCCCGCGGTCGCCGTCTCGTCCGCGTTCGGCGCGTTCCAGGCCGCCATCGCGACCTTCCAGCGGTCCTGGCGGCCCCGGCCCACCCTCGCCCTCGCCTCCGGCGGCAGCCTCGCCGTCTCCACCTTCCTCGGGTATCTGACCGGTTCCCACACGGTCCTCTTCCTCGCCCTCCTCCTGCTGTGGACCTTCCTCTCCGGGCTCGCCTGGGCGGCCGGGCCCACGGCCGGAATCATCGCCTCCTCCAACGTGGCGATCATGCTGGTCACGGTCACCCTGCCGACCTCCGTCGCGACCGCGGCCGGGCACGCCGCCATGATCTTCGCGGGCGGGGTGGTCCAGGCCGCGCTGATCGTGCTGCTCCCGGTGCGGCCCTGGGGCGCCCAGCGCGACGCCCTCGCGGACGCGCTCGCGGCGGAGGCGGACTACGCCCGCCGGCTGCGCCACGACCCGGTCGCCCCCTTCGACCCGGTCCCGCTCATGACGGCCCGCAGCGCCGCCGCCGTCACCCCGCGCCAGGCCCGCCGCCGGCCCGCCGAACTGCACGGGCCCCGGCGGCTCGCCGAGCGGATCCGGCCGGTCCTCGCCTCGCTCGCCGACCCGGCCGTCGGCGTACCGGCCGAGGGCCCGCAGCGCGACCGGGTCCGCGAACTGCTGGCCGCGGCGGGCGAGATCCTCGACGCCGCCGCGCACGCCATCCGGCACGGCGAGCCGGTGCGGTCCACCCCGGCCGCCGTCGCCGCCCTCCGCACCCCGGACACCGGCACGATCCTCGGCGACCGCGCCCACCGCGCCGCCCGCCGCCTCGCCGCCCTCCTCGGCGACGTCGTCGAGACGGCGGAGCCACGCACGGAGACGAGCCCGGGGGAGGTGCGTACGAGCCCGGGGGAGGCGCGTACCGGCCCTGCCACCCCCACTCCCACCTCCACCCCCACCCCCCGCACCCGCCCCACCCTCCTCCGCCTCGCGCCGTTCGTCCTCGCGCGGATGCGGGCCGAGGTGCGGCCGGGTTCGGCCATCCTGCGGCACGCGCTCCGGGTCTCCGGGGTCACCGCCGCCGGCTACCTGCTGGGCCTGGTCCTGCCGTTCGGGCACGGGTACTGGGCGCCGATGGCCTCGGTGATGGTGATGCGCCCGGACTTCTCGCAGACGTACGCCCGCTCGGTGGCGCGCTTCGGCGGCACGCTCGTCGGCGTCGCGCTCGCCACCGCCGTCGTACGGACCGCGCACCCGGGGACGTACCTCTCCGCCGGTCTCGCCGTCCTCTGCGCCTTCGGCATGTACCTGCTGATGCGGACGGGGTACGCGGTCAGCCAGGTCTGCGTCGCCGCGTACGTCGTCTTCCTCCTCGGCATGGAGGGCTCAGGGGTGGGCCAGACCGTCCGGGACCGCGTCCTGCTCACCCTCCTCGGCGGGCTCCTCGCGATGCTCGGCTACGCCCTCTACCCCGCCTGGGAGACGCCCCGGCTGCGCGGCCGGCTCGCCGACTGGCTCACCACCTCCGGGCGGTACGCGGCGGCCGTCGCCGCCCGGTACGCCGACCCCGCGGGACCGGGCAGCCCCGATGTGCGCGAGGCGCTGCTCGCCGCCCGCGCCGCCCGCGTGGCCTGGCACGACGCCCTGGGCAGGGCGGGCCACGAGCCGGTACGGCACCGGGGGCTCTCGCACGCGGCGGCCGAGGGCGCGGGCCACGCGCTCGCCGAGTTCGGGCGGGCCGCGATGCTCCTGGAGGCCCACCTCCCCGAGCGCGGCGCCCCGCCGCTCCCCGCCGCGGCGGGTCTCGCGGAGGCGCTGCGCGAGGCGACCGAGCGGGGCGCGAAAGCGGTCCGCGAGCGGAGGGCCCCGGCCTGGGACGACCTGCGGGAGACCGTCGGCGCCTGGGACGCGGAGGTCACCGACCCGCTGCTGCGGAAGGCGGCCCGGCTGCTCCTGGCCGCCCTGGACGAACTCTCGGCCGCCCTCGCCGACGCCTGAGGCGACGGTCCGCCCGCACGGTTTCCCGGAAATCTTCCGCCGGGGTGTCATCCGGCGCCGGTGCGGGCGGAGTTGAGAAGGGTGGAAGACCGTACGGAACCAGGAGCGAACCCATGAAGAAGCACCTGCTCGCCGCGGGCGCCGCCGTCACGGCGGCGGTGGCCGCCGCCGCCCTCGCCACCCCGGCCGCAGCCGCCCCCTCCCCATCCGCCGCCACCACCGCGACCGTCACCACGACCACCGCCGCCGCCTCGTCCCTCCCGTCCCACTCGTCCGCCGTGCGGACCGTCCGCTCCGGCGAGCGCGTCGACGCCGGCGGCGGCTACACGGTCTGGCTCACCCGCCAGGGCAAGCACTGGACCGGCCCGGACGGCTTCGAGCAGTTCCGCAGCGTCGTCGACGGCAACCTCGACCTGACCAGGCCGGCCCTCAGCCACCAGGGCGAGGGCACCTTCCACTCGGGGATCTACGGCGGCCCGGTCCGCCCCGGGCGGGTCGAGGTGACGGACTCCGAGGGCCGCGTCACCCGCGCGACCCTGCTCCAGCTGCCCGGCCGGCCTGACTGGGGCGTCTGGTACGCCCACACCGCGCCGACCGGCCACGACGTCTCCGTCTCCTTCTACGCCCGGAACGGCCGGCTCCTCGTCGAGCTGCCCGCCCTGGACTTCTGACGGGCCGTCCACCACGCTCGGCGGGGCCCGGCACGGGGCGGGCCCCGCCGCACCACCTCCCGAACGCGAGGTCCGCCACCGTGACCCACTCACCGGCTCCCGGACCGGCATCCGAGCCCGGACCGGCTCCCGGACAGGCTTCCGGACAGGCTTCCGAGCCCGACGCCGACTTCGCCGACTTCGCCTCGGCCGCCTGGCCCCGGCTCGTCCGCACGGCCCAGCTGCTCACCGGCGACTTCCACGAGGCCGAGGACCTGGTGCAGACGACGCTGGCCAAGGTGTACGGGCGCTGGCACAAGGTCCCGCGCGAGGAGATCGACCTCTATGTGCGCCGGGCCCTCGTCAACAACAACATCAGCCGCCTGCGCCGCCGCCGGGTCGCCCACCTCCTCGTGCCGGTGCTGCCGGAACCCGCCCGGCAGCGGGACGCCGGGCACGCCGAGCACGTCGAGGAACGGGCCGTTCTGCTGGCCGCGTTAGCCGACCTGAGCGTGCGTCAGCGCACGGTGATGGTCCTGCGGTACTGGGACGATCTGACCGAGCACGAGATCGCCGACGTCCTCCAGTGCTCGCTCGGCACCGTGAAGACCCACGCCCGCCGCGGCCTCGCCGCCCTGCGCGCCCACCCCCGGCTCGCCTCCGGCGCACCGCCGCTGCCCGGCCCTCCCCTCCGCACCCCCTACGGAGCCCGCCCATGACGCCCGCCCCCGACGCCGGGCCCGACGCCGCCGAGGCGTGGGACGACCTGCTGCGCGCCGAGTTCGCCCGCGCCGCCCACGACGTGACCCCGGGGCCCGCGCCCGTCGCGGCGGTCGTCCGCGCGGGCCGCGCCCGGCGCCGGCGCCGTACCGTCGCCCTCTCCGTCCTCGCCGTCCTCGGCGTCTCGGCCGCCGTCGCCGCCGGTACGGCCCTGACCGGCGACCCGCACCCCGCAGCGGGGCTCGCCGCCCCGCCGGTCCTGACCACCACCGGAGCCTCCTCCCCGACCTCCCCGGCCTCCCCCTCCACTCCCACCACTCCCGCCCCTCCCACCACTCCCACCACTCCCGCCTCCCACGTCACCTCCACCCCGTCCACCCCCTCCGGCCCGTCCGGGTCCCAGGCCCCCAGGACCTCCGCCACCACCCCGCGGATCCCCACCCCGGTGCGGACCGTGGCGGCGGGGGAGCGGGTGGCCGCCGCGCCCGGGTGGACGGTGTGGCTCACGGCGCGGGGCAAGTACTGGAAGGGCGGGGAGGGCGAGGAGGGCGGCATGGAGCAGTTCCGCTCCGTCACCGACGGGAACATCGACCTGCGGTCCCCCGGCGTCAGCTTCCAGGGCGAGGGCACCTTCCGCTCCGGCCTCTACTTCGGGACCCGGGACGCGGGCCGGGTCGACCTCGTGGACGCGAAGGGCCGGACCACGACAGCGGCCCTCCTCGAACTCGCGGGCCGCCCCGGCTGGGGGGTCTGGTACGCCGTGACGCCCGACCAGTCCCCGATGGCCGTCCGCCTGTACGACCGCGCGGACCGGCTCCTCTCCGAGCTGCCCCGCCTCTGACGGGAACCACCGCCCCCGTGCTCCCGTCCACCCGGATGGGAAGATCGCGGGGGCTTCGCCGTGCGCGGGCACCCCCTCGCACACTGAGTCGCGTAGCGACTACACCACGCCTCGTGCACGTGCATCTGCTCATGCATCGGCATATGAACGAAGCTATGATCCGGGGAAGTTGACACCTGTACCAAGCAACTCGGGGAGCTCCAGTGCATCACGCGCACCACGCGTACAACGGCATGGCGGCCACGGAGCTGCGGGGTGTCGTCTGGCAGAAGAGCAGGCACAGCAACTCCCAGGGCTCCTGCGTCGAGTTCGCCAAACTGCCCGGGGGAAACGTTGCCGTCCGCAACTCCCGCCACCCGGACGGGCCCGCGCTCGTCTACACGCCGGCCGAGATCGAGGCGCTGCTGCTCGGCGTCAAGGACGGGGAGTTCGACCACCTCGTCTGAGCCGCGCTCGTCCCGCACGCGCGCGTGAGAACGGGAAACGGCGAAGGCCCCGGCGGTCCACCGCCGGGGCCTTCACCCTTGCCCGTGTCCTACTCCTCTTCCGGGCCCACCCGGAAGAGCGCCCACACGACCTTGCCCTGGAGTCGTCCGGCCAGCGGGTGCCAGCCCCAGCTGTCGCTGAACGACTCGACCAGGAACAGGCCCCGGCCCGACTCGGCGGAGAAGTCCTCCTCACCGCCGCGCGCCTCCGGGCTCTCCCGGCTGGGGTCGCGCACCGCGCACACCAGGCGGGACGCCCAGCGCATCAGGTGCAGCCGCACCGGCGGCGCCTGCGGGTCCTCGGAGCGGTCGCCGTCGGGGACGCCGTGCCGCAGCGCGTTGGTGACGAGTTCGGAGACCACGAGGGCCACGTCGTCGAAGCGGTCGCCGAGATTCCAGCTGTCCAGCGTCGCGCTGGTGAACTTCCGGGCCCCGCGGACGGCGTCGTACCGGGCGGGCAGGGCGCAGGAGGCGGAGGTGGAGACGGCGCCGGGATCGATCGGCGGGAGGCCCTGCCGTAAAGGCTGCTCGAGCACGGTCGATCCATTCGTCCCCATGCGAGGCACTCCCGGGAATCGCGGCGGTGGTGCGACAACGGTGCAAACAGTGCGAAACATTGCGACAACACGACAACGCGAACGAGTACGCGGCTGCGCGGGGTCCATGGTTCCGAATGCGCCGACGGGATGCAAGGGCAGATGCACGTGCACGCGGCCCTCGGATGCCGGACCTGTCCGAGCCTGTGGCGAATCTGTGGAAATCTTCTTGACGCGGAGGGGTCCGGCCCTCGTCCGGATCTCACCCCTCTGCCTCCCCTTCCGTAACCAGATGTGTACGCGCTGAAGCGTTTGGTGGCAGAATCCGGGGCTCGACGGGGGCTCGTCACCGTGAAGGGAAGGCTGGAGCCGTGACCGCAGGCGAAATGAACGGAGCGGGCGGGAGCGTCGTCCGGCGCATCCTGCTGGGCTCCCAGCTGAGGCGCCTGCGCGAATCGAGGGGCATCACCCGCGAGGCCGCCGGCTACTCGATCCGCGCCTCCGAATCCAAGATCAGCCGCATGGAGTTGGGAAGGGTGAGCTTCAAGGCCAGGGACATAGAGGATCTGCTCACTCTCTACGGAGTCACCGAGGAGACCGAGCGCGGCGCGCTCCTGGGGCTCGCCCGCGAGGCCAACCTCGCCGGCTGGTGGCACAGTTTCGGCGACGTCCTGCCGGGCTGGTTCCAGACGTACATCGGCCTGGAGGCCGCCGCCTCCCTCCTCCGCGTCTACGAAGTGCAGTTCGTGCACGGCCTGTTGCAGACCGAGGAGTACGCCCACGCGGTCGTCGTGCGGGGCATGCCCGGCGCCTCGCAGGCCGAGATCGACCGCCGCGTCGCCCTCCGCCTCGAACGCCAGAAGGTCCTCGTCTCCGAGCGCGCCCCGCACTTCCACGTCGTCCTCGACGAGGCCGCGCTCCGCCGCCCGTACGGCGACCGGGCCGTGATGCGCGGGCAGATCAAGCACCTCATCGAGGTCTCCGAGCATCCCGGGGTCACCCTCCAGGTCATGCCCTTCAGCTTCGGCGGGCACGCCGGCGAGAGCGGCTCCTTCACCATGCTCAGCTTCCCCGAGTCCGACCTCGCCGACGTCGTCTACCTGGAGCAGCTCACCGGCGCCCTCTACCTCGACAAGCGCGAGGAGGTCTCCCAGTACGGCGCCGTAATGGAGAAACTCGCGAAGGACAGCCCCGATCCGGCGGAAAGCCGCGATCTTCTCCGAGGACTCCTTCAACTCTCCTGAGACATCAGTACGATGACGGCGCATCAGTAGCCCCGGCGATCAGGCGTCCGCGCGCGCCCGAAGACCGGCAGCCGGCAGAGGGGTACTCCGTCCATGTCGCACTTCACCGACCTGGCCCACCAGTTCATCGACGGCGAGTGGAAGCCGGGCAGCGGCTCCTGGGACATCATCGACTTCAACCCGTACACCGGGGAGAAGCTCGCCTCGATCACGGTGGCCACGGCCGGTGAGGTGGACCGCGCCTACCGCGCCGCCGAGCGCGCGCAGGCCGCCTGGGCGGAGACCAGCCCGTACGCCCGCCGGCACGTCCTCGAACGCGCCCTGCGGATCGTCGAGGACCGCGAGGACGAGATAGCCGGGACGATCGTCGCCGAGCTCGGCGGCACCCGCCTGAAGGCCGCCTTCGAGATCCACCTCGCCAAGGAGTTCCTGCGCGAGGCGGTCCAGCTGGCGCTCCGTCCCGAGGGGAGCATCCTGCCGTCCCCGGTGGACGGCAAGGAGAACCGCGTCTACCGCCTCCCGGTCGGCGTCGTCGGCGTCATCTCCCCCTTCAACTTCCCCTTCCTCCTCTCCCTCAAGTCGGTGGCGCCCGCCCTCGCGCTCGGCAACGCGGTCGTCCTCAAGCCGCACCAGAACACCCCGGTCTGCGGCGGCACGCTGGTCGCGAAGATCATGGAGGACGCGGGCCTCCCCGCCGGGCTGCTCAACGTCGTCGTCACCGACATCGCCGAGATCGGCGACGCGCTGCTGACCCACCCCGTGCCCAAGGTCATCTCCTTCACCGGCTCCGACCGGGTCGGCCGCCACGTGGCCACCGTCTGCGCGCAGAACTTCAAGCACGCCATCCTCGAACTCGGCGGCAACAGCGCCCTGATCGTCCTCGACGACGCCGACATCGACTACGCGGTGGACGCCGCCGTCTTCAGCCGCTTCGTCCACCAGGGCCAGGTGTGCATGGCCGCCAACCGCGTCCTGGTCGACCGGCGGGTGGAGGCCGAGTTCACCGAGAAGTTCGTGGCCAAGGTGAAGACCCTCCGGGTCGGCGACCCGGCCGACCCCGGCACCCACATCGGCCCGCTCATCAACTCCCAGCAGGCCGAGTCGGTCGCCGGGGCCGTCGAGCAGGCCGTCGCCGCCGGCGCCACCGCCCTCCTGCACGGCACCGTCGAGGGCAACGTCGTCTCGCCGTCCGTGCTGACCGACATCCCCGCCGACGCCCCCGTCCTCGCCCAGGAGATCTTCGGCCCGGTCGCCCTGATCCTCCCGTTCGACGGCGAGGACGAGGCCGTACGGATCGCCAACGACACCCCGTACGGGCTCAGCGGCGCCGTCCACACCGCCGACGTCGAGCGGGGCGTCCGGGTGGCGAAGCGGATCCACACCGGCATGATCCACATCAACGACGGCACCGTGCACGACGAGCCGATCGTGCCCTTCGGCGGCGAGAAGCACTCGGGCGTCGGGCGGCTCAACGGCGACGCGATGATCGAGGTGTTCACCACCCGGAAGTGGATCTCGATCCAGCACGGGCGCAGCCGGTTCCCCTTCTGAGACCGTCCGTCCGGAACGGGTCGGGTCTCCCCGGCCGCTCCGGGCCGGTTCCGTCGGCGCGGCTGAAAGAACTTCCTCCCGGGTGGGAACCCGAAGCCGGTTCGCGGTGTACCAGAAGCAGACGGTTCACCGCGAACCGCCCGAGGGACAGGGGGAAGTCCGATGCGCGTTCCCGTTTCCCGGGCGCCGGCTCCGCTCCGCGCGCTCGTGGCACTGCTGCTCGCCTGGCTGCTGGCCGCCTGCACGGGCGGGGCCGAGCCGCCGCGCGCGGGCGGGAAGCCCGTCGAGGAGAGCGGGTTCGGCGCCCCGCCGAAGATCGGTGACGGCGCCGGGCTGCCCGGCTGGGCGGCCGACGTGGGGCTCACGGCCGACGGGAGCGGCTTCGCGCTCCTCGCGGAGTGCGTCGGCGACCCGGCCCGGCGGGAGAACGGCTTCTGCCGGCAGCACATCGCCGTGCTCGACCGGGGCGCGGAGCGATGGCGGCTCGGCACCTCGCCGCTGCCCGAACTACGGGGCGACGCGGGGGTGTCGGCGCGGCTGCGGGTGCTCGGACCGGGGCGGGCACTGGTCGAGGACGGGGGCGGGGAGGAGCCGCCGCGGGACTGGTTCACCGCGGACGGCGCGCGGAGCTGGCGGAGCGTCGACCGGCGGGCGGCCGGGCGGATCCCGGAGATACCCGAGGGGGCGGCGCTCACCACCGAGTGCGCCGCGGACCCGCGGACGGTGGCGGAGCTGTGCGAGCGGGAGCGGCTGGTCGTGGTCTCGCCGCGGGACGGGCGGCGGCGGGTCCTGGTGACGCAGCCGCCGCTGGGCGCGCACCCGAGACCGGCGGACGTGGTGGAGCCGGACGGGTCCTGGTGGGTGTCGGGCGTGGAGCCGCGGACCGGACGGGCGGCGGTCGCGGTCTCCCGGGACGCGGGCCGGAGCTGGTCGCTGAGCCGGCCGCCGAGCCCGACCGAGGCGCCCGGCTGGTACCTCTCGGTCGTGGTGGGGCCGGACGCCGTGTACGCGGCGGAGCTGGGCGAGCTGAAGGGCGGCGAGCCGGTGAAGAACCCGCTGCGGGCGCTCCACCGCTCCCGCGACGGCGGCAGGACCTGGCAGCGGGTGTGGACGACGGGCGCCGAGGCGGAGCCGCGCTCGCTGCGCGGGGTGCCGGTGCCGGGGCCGGACGGCCGGGTGGAGCTCGGCGCCGAGCTCTCCGGGTACCTCAGCCTGGACGGCGGCCGGACGTTCCGGGAGCTGGACGACGGCACCTCATACGTCCGCAGGACCGGCGCCGGCCTGCTCCGGGAGGACGCGCGCTGCCGGTACGAGCTGACGCGGGACGGGGTCCGCTGGTCCGCGTTCCTGCTGGCGTGCGGCGACGACGCCTCGGTGGGGGTTCCGTAGGGCGCGCCCGGTTCAGTGGTGGAAGGCGGTCGCGGCGCCCTTGTCGTGGGTGAAGGGGCGGGGCTGGCTGCGCAGTTCGGGCAGCAGCCGCTTCAGGTCCTCGACGAGGAGGGTCGCGAGGTCGGCGGAGAAGCCGTTGCGGCAGACGATCCGCAGGACGGACAGGTCCTCGCGGTGGGCGGGGAAGGTGTAGGCGGGGACGAGCCAGCCGTTCTCGCGGAGCCGGCGGGAGACGTCGAAGACGTCGTAGGAGGTGATGTCGGGGGCGGTGGTGAAGGCGAAGACGGGCAGCTGGTCGCCGCGGGTGAGGAGACGGAAGTCGCCCATGGCCTCGATGCGTTCGGCGAGGCCCCGGGCGACGTCCCTGCTGGTCTGCTGGACGGCCCGGTAGCCCTCCCGGCCGAGCCGGAGGAAGGTGTAGTACTGGGCGACGACCTGGGCGCCGGGGCGGGAGAAGTTGAGGGCGAAGGTCGGCATGTCGCCGCCGAGGTAGTTGACCCGGAAGACCAGCTCCTCGGGGAGTTCCTCGGCGCTGCGCCAGAGGGCCCAGCCGACGCCCGGGTAGACGAGTCCGTACTTGTGGCCGGAGGTGTTGATCGAGGAGACCCGGGGGAGGCGGAAGTCCCAGACCAGGTCCTCGTCGAGGAAGGGGGCGACCATGGCGCCGGAGGCGCCGTCGACGTGCACGGGGATGTCGAGGCCGGTGCGGGCCTGGAGGTCGTCGAGGGCGGCGCAGATGTCGGCGACGGGCTCGTAGGAGCCGTCGAAGGTGGAGCCGAGGACGGCGACCACGCCGATCGTGTTCTCGTCGCACAGGGCGGCGGCGGAGGCGGCGTCAAGGTGGTAGCGGTCGCCCTCCATCGGGACGAGCCGGGGTTCGACCTCCCAGAAGGTGCAGAACTTCTCCCAGCAGACCTGCACGTTGACGCCCATCACCAGGTTGGGGCGGGCGGTGGCCGGGTACCGGTCGGCGTTCCGTTGCGCCCAGCGCCGTTTGAGGGCCATGCCGGCGAGCATGCACGCCTCGCTGGAGCCGGTGGTGGAGCAGCCGACGGCGGCGCTCGGGTCGGGGGCGTGCCAGAGGTCGGCGAGCATGGCGACGCAGCGGCGTTCGAGTTCGGCGGTGCGCGGGTACTCGTCCTTGTCGATCATGTTCTTGTCGCGGCACTCGGCCATGAGGACACCGGCCTGGGGTTCCATCCAGGTGGTGACGAAGGTGGCGAGGTTGAGCCGGGAGTTCCCGTCCAGCATCAGCTCGTCGTGGACCAGCTGGTAGGCGCTGGACGGCGGCAGCGGCCGCTCCGGCATCCGGTGGCGGGGCGGGGCCTCCGTCATCCCGCCGACCGGGTCGGCCTCGCCGTAGAAGGGGTTGAGGGCGAGCCGGCGGAACGGCGCGGAGTCGGGGTCGTCGGATCCCTTGTGGAGGGGGGCCATCGGGGGCTCCTTCTGCGGCGGGCGGTGGCGGGCGGAGTGGGGCGGAGTCGGGAGGGGCCGGGAGGGGTCAGCGGAGGGCGTTGCCCTGGTGGTCGAGTTCGAGCTGCGGGCGGCCGGTGACGACCAGCCAGGCGGGCAGGGTGGCCAGGCAGAGCAGCGTGAGCATGGCGGGGGAGGCGGCGAGGACGGCGGCGATGAAGAGGCTCACCCACCCCTGGCGGGTGGTCGCGAGGAGGACGCCGAGCACGGCGGAGGAGACCGCGACCGCCGGATGGATCTCCGGGACGAGGGCCTGGGCGACGAGGCCGAGGGCGGCGCCGATGAAGACCGCGGGGAAGACCCGGCCGCCGCGGAAGCCGCAGGCGGCGGCCACCAGGAGGGCGGCGAGCTTCACGACGGCCAGCCGGGCCAGCTCGCCGGAGGAGTACACCCCGATGGACTCGACGAGCTCCTCGGTCTCGTGGAGCCCCTTGAAGAGGGTCAGGTGGCCGCCGAGAGCGCCCAGCAGGCCCAGGACGAGACCGCCGAGGGGCAGCATCAGCATGGGGTGCCGCAGCCGGCCGAAGGCCCGGTGGAGGTGGGGGAAGGCGTAGCAGCCGAGGAGGCCGAAGACGGCGCCGAGGGTGGCCACGACGAGCGCGGCGAGGAGGTCCTCCCAGCCGGGGTCGGTCAGCGGCGGCAGGCCCATCGCGAAGCTGGGGTCCGAGAGGAGCTGGGTGGTCATGGCGCCGGCCCCGGCGGCGACGAGCGGGGCGAAGAGCCGGTCCCACAGCGAGCCGCGGCCGGGCTTCCCGACGAGCGCCTCGGAGATGACCAGGGCGGCGGCGACGGGGGTGCCGAAGAGGGCGCCGAAGGTGCCGGCGACGGCGAGGGAGCCCCAGAAGGCGCCCGGTACGTTCGGCGCGGCCTTCAGGCCCAGCCAGGCGGCCAGGGCGATCGCGGAGGCGATCGTGGGCTGCTCGGGGCCGAGGCTGACCCCGCCCGCGAGGGCGAGGGCGCTGGCCAGGAGCAGACCGGGGACGACCACCGGTGGCAGCGGCGGCCCGCCGAGCCCTTCGGAGGCCGGGTCGGGTCCGGCGTGCCCGGGCACCTTCCAGACGACCAGTCCGACGGCGACGCCGGTGGCGGTCAGGACGCTGATCATCCACAGCGAGGAGTACCGGCCGATGTCCAGGGTGTCGGGCAGGGTCTCCCAGAGCACCGCCTGCAGTCCCTCGGCGGCCTCGCTGACGCCGAGGAACAGCAGGGCCGATCCGACGCCCACCACGAGGGCGGGCAGCACCTGCGGGAGCAGGACTCGTACCGGGGCTTCGGCGGGGGCGGTCGCGTCATGATCGGTGGCCACCGCCCCACCATAAGTGAGCAAATGCCCCATAACACTTCGAAAGGCCGGGACTTCCGGCCCTTCCGGGACTTCCAGTCCTTCCGGGACTTCCAGTCCTTCCGGCCCTTCCGGGCCCGTGGCCCGGCGAGCCGGGGCTCAGGCGCGGGGCGCGATGACCACGGCCGTGCCGTACGCGCAGACCTCGGTACCGACATCCGCCGCCTCGGTCACGTCGAAGCGGAACATCAGCACGGCGTTGGCGCCGCGTGCCCTGGCCTGCTCCACCAGGCGTTCCATCGCCTGGTTCCGGGTCTCCACCAGGGTCTTCGTCAGCCCCTTCAGCTCGCCGCCGATCATCGACTTCAGACCGGCGCCGATCTGGCTGCCCAGATGGCGGGACCGGACCGTCAGTCCGAAGACCTCGCCGATCACCTGGCGTACCTCGTATCCGGGGACGTCGTTCGTCGTCACGACCAGTACGTCGGGGTGCGGTCCCTGACCGCCTCCGTACTCCTCGATGCCCATCGGCACTCACCTCCTGATCACCCAGGGTCGGGGCGCCCGGGCCGCTCCGCAATCCCGTGGCGTCCAGGTGGAACCGGGGCACCCCCCGTCACGTTGATAGCTTGGGGCGCGCCGTCGGCATGTCCCCCTCCCGACATGCCCCCCACACCACCCGCAGGAGCCCGGAACCGTGAACACGCTTGCCCTCGGACCGAGCTGGTTGGATCCGGACTACCTGATCCAGACCTTCGGCCTGATCGGTGTCCTCGTCATCGTCTTCGCCGAGTCCGGCCTGCTCATCGGGTTCTTCCTGCCCGGTGACTCGCTGCTCTTCACGACCGGTCTCCTGGTCACCACCGGCAAGCTCGACACGCCCCTCTGGCTGGTCTGCACGCTGATCGTCGCCGCGGCGATCATCGGCGACCAGGTGGGTTACCTCTTCGGACGGAAAGTCGGCCCGGCGCTCTTCCGGCGCCCCGACTCCAAGCTGTTCAAGCAGGAGAACGTCGAGAAGGCGCACGAGTTCTTCGAGAAGCACGGCCCGAAGTCGCTGATCCTGGCCCGCTTCGTGCCGATCATCCGCACCTTCACGCCGATCATCGCCGGCGTCAGCCGGATGAACTACCGCTCGTTCATCACCTTCAACATCATCGGCGGCGTGCTCTGGGGCGCCGGCGTGACCCTGCTGGGCGCCTCCCTCGGCAAGATCGACTTCGTGCACGAGCACATCGAGGCGATCCTCATCGGCATCGTGCTCCTCTCGGTCGTCCCGATCGTGATCGAGTACCTCAAGGCCCGCTCCCAGTCGAAGAAGGCCGCCGCCGCCCGGGACGCGGCCCCCGTCGACCCGGCGGCCCCCGCCGGCCAGGACGCCCCCGGCGCCCAGCCCGGCCCCGGCCAGGCGGCCTACGGCGAGCAGCCCGGCGGCCAGGGCCACCAGGACGGCCGGAACGCTCACGGAGGCCGGCCGGACCAGGGCGGCTACGACGCCCAGGACGGCTACGCCGGTCAGGGCGGCCACCCCGGCTACGGCAACCAGGGCGGCTACGGCAACCAGGGCGCGTACGGCAACCAGAGCGGCTACGGCGACCAGGGGGGCTACGCGGGCCAGGGGGGCCACGCGGGCCAGGGGGGCCACGCCGGGCAGAGCGGGTACGGCGACCAGGGCGGTTACGCCGGTCAGGGTGGGTACGCCGGGCAGGGCGGCTACGGCGACCAGGGCGCGTACGGCGACCAGTCCGGATACGCCCAGCAGGGCGGCTACGCCGGCCAGGCGGGCTACCACGGCCAGACGGACTACAACGGCCAGGCGGCCCACGGCTACGGAAACCAGCCCGGCTACGGCGCGCAGACCCCCCAGCCCGGCTACCAGACCCCCCAGACCCCCCAGCCCCCCCAGCCCGGCTACGGCGGCCACCAGGGCGGCCAGGCCGGCTACGGCGAGCAGGGCGGCTACGGCGGCTACGACGGTTACGAGGGCCAGGGCGGCCAGGGCGGCCCCAGCGGCCACGGCGGCCGGAACCAGCCGCCGTACGGCGAGGACGGCGGCCGGCCCGCCCAGCGCTAGGACATCCAGCGCCAGGACATCCAGCGCCAGGACATCCAGCGCCAGGACATCCGGCGCCAGGACACCGACGAAGCCCCGTCTCCGGCCTTCCGGCCGGAGACGGGGCTTCGTCGTCGCGCGGACCGGCGCCCCGCCGCCCCGGCCGGCTCAGAAGCCCCTGGTCCGCTTCGCCGCGCTGCGGGAGGCCGCGCCCGGCGCCTGCATGAAGAGCCGGGCCAGCTCACCGCCCAGGTTCACCCCGATCGCGATCGCCAGCGCCAGCGCCGCCGCCTTCGCGAGATACGCGAACCCCTGGTCCAGGTTGTTCTGGGCGATCGAGAGGACCCCGAAGTACGTCGCCGAACCGGGCAGCAGCGCCCCGATCGCCGCCGTCACGTACGGCAGCGACGAGGTGTGGTGGTAGCGGGCCATCAGCTGCCCGAAGAGGCCCACCAGACCGGCCGCCAGGGCCGTCGCCATCACCGTGGACCCCTCCGCCGTCACCGCGATCGACGCGTACACCACCCAGGCCACCCCGCCGTTGAGCGTGGCGAAGAGCACCGTCGCCCGCGACTGCTGGAGCAGGATGGCGAAGGTCGCGCACAGCACCATCGCCGCCAGCGTCTGCGTCACCGGCCGCTCCACCGCCTGGAGCGCCCCCTCCGGATTGAGCTCGGCGCCGAACTGCACCGCCAGGTACAGCACCGACAGCACGCCCACCACGATCGCCACGAAGAAGTACGCGACCTCCAGGAGCCGGGCCGAGGCCGTGATGTAGAAGCCGGTCAGACCGTCCTGGACGGCCGCCACCAGCGCCCGCCCCGGGATCAGCGCGAACAGGCCACCGGTGATCACCGCCGAGGGCCGCAGATCCGCGTGGAGCAGTGTGAGGAGCACCCCCATCGCGGCCGGCGGCATCGCCGCCACCAGGAACTGGTAGAACTCCGGCAGCCCGCGCCCCGCGCACAGCCACGCCAGCCGGTCGCCGAGCACCGCGCCCAGCGCCGCCACGAAGAACACCGTCGCCCCGCCGCCCAGCAGCGTCGACGCCGCGCCCGCGAGCACGCCCGCCGCCGCCGTCAGCACCCAGCCGGGGTACGGGTGCCGGTTGCGCCGTATCTCCGCGAGCCGCCGGTACGCCTCCTCCGGCGACACCTCGTGCGCCGGCGCGTTGATGTCCGCGAGCAGCTGGTAGACGGCCGCCAGGCGGGTGTAGTCGGTGCCCCGGCGCCGTACCGTCCGGTTCGCCGTCACCGGATCGTCCACCAGCGACGGCTGGTACGTGATCGAGAGCAGCGTGAAGGTCACCGTCGGCTCGCACCGGTCCAGCCCGTACGACCGGCAGATCGCGAACATCGCCGCCTCGACGTCCTCCGCGCCCTCACCGCCCGCGAGCAGCAGCTCGCCGATGCGGAGGGTCAGGTCGAGCACGCGCGGCACCGAGGGCCCGGTCTCGCCCTTCGCGGCGGGAGCCTCCGGCACCGGCCGGTCACCGACCGGCAGCCGCAGCATCGTCCGCATCCGGTCCTGCCACGGCGCGTTGTGCGGCAGCCGCGCCAGCGGCACCCCGTACGCCGGGGTGAAGGCGGGCGGCGAGTCCTTCGCGGAGTACGTCGACGGCGGCGCGAAAGCCGACCCCTCGGGCTCCGGCGCCGGCTCGGGCGCGAGCCCCTCCGGCACCACGAACGCCGACCCCTCCGGCTCCGCGGGCGGCGGCGGCTCGGGCACCAGCCCCTCCGGCAGCGCGAACTCCGAGGTCGCCTCGTCCGACAGGGGCTTCCGGTCCTCCGGAGCCTCCTCGGGGCCCTCCGGCTCCGCCACCACTCGCTCTCCGCCTCACACCCAGGGAATCTTGGATTCCAGTATGAGCGCCAGACGCGTGTGCGAAACGTGGAGACGCGAAAGGCGGTACACCCCGAAGGGTGCACCGCCCGTCGGCGACTCACGACACGGAGGTCAGTGAGCGCCCTGCTCCTTGGCGCGCGCGATCGACTTCTCGATCTCGGCCTCGGCCTCGGCGCGGCCGACCCAGTCGGCGCCCTCGACCGACTTGCCCGGCTCCAGGTCCTTGTAGACCTCGAAGAAGTGCTGGATCTCCAGGCGGTCGAACTCCGGCACGTGGTGGATGTCGCGCAGGTGCTCCATGCGCGGGTCCGTCGCCGGGACGCACAGCAGCTTGTCGTCGCCGCCGGCCTCGTCGGTCATGCGGAACATGCCGATGGCGCGGCACTTGATGACACAGCCCGGGAACGTCGGCTCGTCGAGGATGACCAGCGCGTCCAGCGGGTCACCGTCCTCGCCGAGGGTGTTCTCCACGTAGCCGTAGTCGGTCGGGTAGGCCGTCGACGTGAAGAGGCGACGGTCCAGACGGATACGACCGGTCTCGTGGTCGACCTCGTACTTGTTCCGCGATCCCTTGGGGATCTCGATGAGAACGTCGAACTCCACGGGTGGCTCCTCCTGAATCAACACAAGTGAATGCTCGCGACGACGCGCGGTGATTAAGTGTCTCTCACGCAGGTACGTGATCGCGAAAGGGGCTGGTCAGCAATGCCGGAGCCGAGGGTGTGGCAGCTCACGGCGGGCTCCGCCGTGCTCGGTCTGGCTCTCGCCGCCGCGGCTGCGACCGCGGCCGGCCCCTGGGACGGGGGCCAGCGTACGGCCGAGCGGGCCCGCGCCGCCGCCCCCGCGGCGGGTGGCGAGCGTCACCCCGCCCCGGCAGCCGCGCCCAGCGCCCCGCCCCGCACCGAACCCGCCCCCGCCCCCAGCGCCCCCGGCGTCCTCACCGCCCTCGCCGCCCCCGCCCCGGGGCCCCGGCCTGCGGACCTCGCCCGCACCCTCGTCCCCCTCCTGGCCGATCCGGGCCTCGGCACCTCGCGCACGGCCTCCGTCGTCGACACCGCCACGGGCAGGCAGCTGTACGGGGAGGGCGCCGGGACCCCCATGACACCGGCCTCCACCGTCAAGATCGCCACCGCGGCGGCGGCCCTCTCCGCCCTCGGCCCCGACCACCGGATCGCCACCACCGTCACCGCCGCCCCCGACGGCACGGCGGTCACCCTCACCGGCGGCGGCGACCCCACCCTCGACGAGGCCCGGCTGAAGGCCCTCGCCGCCGACACCGCCCGCGCCCTCGCGAAACGCGGCCGCTCCTCCGTACGCCTCGCCTACGACACCGGCCTCTACCAGGGCCCCGCCGTCCACCCCATCGGCCCCAACGAGAACCTCGCCCCCGTCACCGCCCTCATGACCGACGAGGGGCGCCTCGACGGGAGCGCCGTCGGGCCCGCCCCCCGCTCCGGCGACCCCGCCCGCGACACCGCCACCGCCTTCGCCGCCCACCTCGCCGACGCCGGCCTGAAGGTCACCGGCGACCCCGCGCCCGGCCGCACCCCGAAGGGCGCCCCGCTCGCCCGTACGCACTCCGCGCCGCTCGCCGACCTCGTCGAGCGCACCCTCACGAACAGCGACAACGACCTCGCCGAGGCCCTCGCCCGGCAGACCGCCCTCGCCCGCGAGCAGCCCGCCTCCTTCCGAGGCGCCGAGAAGGCCGTCCGCGACGAGCTCGGCGAACTCGGCGTGCCCCTCGCCGGCGCCCGCTTCGCCGACGGCAGCGGCCTCGACCGCCGCGACCGCGTCTCCGCCGCCCTCCTCACCGGCCTCCTCGCCCGCGCCGCCGACCCCGCCCGCCCCGAGCTCCGCCCGCTCCTCACCGGCCTCCCCGTCGGCGGCTTCACCGGCACCCTCGCCGGCCGCTACGGCCAGGCCCCCGCCGGCGCCGGACTCGTCCGCGCCAAGACCGGCACCCTCACCGGCGTCAACACCCTCGCCGGCACCGTCGTCACCACCGACGGGCGCCTCCTCGCCTTCGCCTTCCTCGCCTCCGCCACCCCCTCGCCCGACCTCGCGCAGCCCGCCCTCGACCGCCTCTCCGCCGCCCTCACCGGCCAGAAGTAGCCACCGGCACCACCCTCCGGACAGGGCACCGAACGGCCCCGACCCCGTACCGTTGACGCATGACGAGCATCGGTGGTGCAGGCACGTCCGGAATGGTCGACTGGAACCTCGCGGTCGCGACCGCGACCAGGCTGGTCCGCCCCGGCCCCGACGTCGGACGCGACGAGGCACGGGCCGTCGTCGCCGAACTCCGTCGGCACGCCAAGGCCGCCGAGGAACACGTCCGCGCCTACACCCGGATGCTCCCCGAAGGCGCCGAACCGCACGACACGCCCGTCCTCGTCGTCGACCGCACCGGCTGGATCAAGGCCAACGTCGCCGGCTTCCGCGAACTCCTCACCCCGCTCCTCGGCAAGATGCAGGAGCGCCGCACCACCACCCCCGGCGGCGCCGTCCTCGGCGCCGTCGGCGGCAAGGTCACCGGCGTCGAGCTCGGCATGCTGCTCTCCTTCCTGGCCTCCCGCATCCTCGGCCAGTACGAGACCTTCGCCCCCGTCACCCGCGACCTCCCCGGGGCCCCCGGAGGCGGCGGCCGCCTCCTCCTCGTGGCCCCCAACATCGTCCACGTCGAGCGCGAACTGGCCGTCTCCCCCCACGACTTCCGCCTCTGGGTCTGCCTCCACGAGGAGACCCACCGCACCCAGTTCACCGCCGTCCCCTGGCTCCGCGACCACCTCCAGGGCGAGATCCAGACATTCCTCGCCGCCACCGAGGTCGACCCCGGCACCTTCGTCGAACGCCTCCGCGAGGCCGCCCAGACCCTCGCCGGCGGCCGGCCCGAGGCCGAGGAGGGCGACCCGGCGCCGTCCCTCGTCGAACTCGTCCAGACCCCCGAGCAGCGCGAGATCCTCGGCCGCCTCACCGCCGTCATGTCGCTCCTCGAAGGCCACGCCGACTACGTCATGGACGGCGTCGGCCCCCAGGTCGTCCCCTCCGTCGCCGAGATCCGCGAGAAGTTCCAGCAGCGCCGCGCCCGCGGCGCCTCCCGCCTCGACCTCGCGCTGCGCAAGCTCCTCGGCCTCGACGCCAAGCTCCGCCAGTACCGCGACGGTGAGCGCTTCGTCCGCGCCGTCGTCGACCAGGTCGGCATGGACGGCTTCAACCGCGTCTGGACCTCCCCCAACACGCTTCCCACCAAGAGCGAGATCTCCGCCCCCGCCGACTGGATCGCGCGCGTGCACCGCCGGGCCGACTCCTGACGGCCGGAGCCTGAGGGCCGGAGCCTGGGGGCCGAAGCCTGAGGGCCGGAGCCTGGGGGCCGAAGCCTGAGGGTCGGCTCCCGAGGAAGGGTGAACCGTACGGCAGACTCCTGGGGCGGGAGCGCCGTACGGCACGACGACACCGGCGAAGACCCCGCCAATCACCCATCCGAGGGACCCTGGGCGTGGGGTGAGGCGTGCAATGCTCGGGTAAGGGCGACGTTTCTGTCACCATCGACGCACTCTGAGTGACCGAACACCCTGTTCCGACCGTTAAGACTCCGACCGAGGCACCCCACCCCATTCACGAAGGGCACCGAACCATGGGTCCCCATCCTGCGGTCGCGGCGATACGCCTGGCGGTCCGCCGCGTACTCCACGACGTCCTCACCGAGCACCCCACCGACCCCGCCGCCCCCCGCGACACGCACCCCCTCGTGCTCGTCGCCTGCTCCGGCGGAGCCGACTCCATGGCGCTCGCCTCCGCCCTCGCCTTCGAAGCGCGCAAACTCCCCGTCCGCGCCGGAGGCGTCACCGTCGACCACGGGCTCCAGCACGGCTCCGCCGGCCGCGCCGGCGAGGTCGCCGGCCGTATGACCGCCCTCGGCCTCGACCCCGTCGAAGCCCTCACCGTCACCGTCGGACGCGAAGGAGGTCCCGAAGCCGCCGCCCGCGACGCCCGCTACGCGGCCCTCGACACCGCCGCCGAGCGCCACGGCGCCACCGCCGTCCTCCTCGGCCACACCCGGGACGACCAGGCCGAGACCGTCCTCCTCGGCCTCGCCCGCGGCTCCGGAATCCGCTCCCTCTCCGGCATGGCCGCCGTCTCCGGCGCCCTCGGCCGCTACCGGCGCCCCTTCCTCCAGCTCGACCGCCAGACCGTCCGCACGGCGTGCATCGCCCAGGAGCTCGCCGTCTGGGACGACCCCCACAACAGCGACCCCGCCTACACCCGGTCCCGCCTCCGCCACGAGGGCCTCCCCGCCCTGGAGAAGGCCCTCGGCAAGGGCGTCGTCGAAGCCCTCGCCCGAACGGCCCAGCTCTCCCGCGACGACGCCGACGCCCTCGACACCTGGGCCGCCGACGCCGAGACCTCCGTACGCGACGAGGCGGGCGCCCTCGAATGCGCCAAGCTCCACGGCCTGCCCCCCGCCGTGCGCCGCCGCGTGCTGCGCCGCGCCGTGATCGCCGAGGGCGCACCCGCCGGCTCCCTCTTCGCCCGGCACATCGAAGAACTCGACCGGCTCATCACCGGATGGCGCGGCCAGGGCGCCATCAACCTGCCCGGCCGCGTCGAAGCCCGCCGCCAGGGTGGCAGACTGGTCATCCGGCAAGGCTGACGCACGCTGCAACGAAAGTGACCCGGGTGAACGAGAAGGACATGGGCACCGACCTCCAGTCGGTGCTCATCACCAAGGAAGAGATCGACGCCAAGCTGGCCGAGCTGGCCGCGAAGATCGACGCGGAATACGCGGGCAAGGACCTGCTCATCGTCGGAGTCCTCAAGGGCGCCGTGATGGTGATGGCGGACCTGGCACGCGCCCTGTCCACCCCCGTCACCATGGACTGGATGGCCGTCTCCTCCTACGGCGCGGGCACCCAGTCCTCGGGCGTCGTCCGCATCCTCAAGGACCTCGACACCGACATCAAGGGCAAGCACGTCCTGATCGTCGAGGACATCATCGACTCCGGCCTGACGCTCTCCTGGCTCCTGTCGAACCTCGGCTCGCGCGAGCCGGCCTCCCTGGAGGTCTGCACCCTGCTGCGCAAGCCCGACGCGGCCAAGGTCGCCATCGACGTCAAGTGGATCGGTTTCGACATCCCCAACGAGTTCGTCGTCGGCTACGGCCTCGACTACGCCGAGAAGTACCGGAACCTCCCCTTCGTCGGCACGCTCGCCCCGCACGTCTACGGCGGTTGAGCAGCCTCCCGCATCCGGGGAACCCGCACCGCCCTCCCCCCGTTGAACCACGGGAAGGCGGTCGCGGGCGACGATGCTGAGGTACCGTCCGAAGAACAGCTTTTCTCATACCGCTTTTCGCGCACAGCTTTCACACACAGAGCTTTCTCACACAGAGGCATTTACCTACGGGCAGGAGGGACGGAGCGTTCTCGCTCCGTATGGATGGACGTGAAGCGATACTTCCGTGGGCCGGTCATGTGGATCGTGCTGGCCGTCCTCGCCGTGGTCGTGCTGATGCAGGTCGTCGGCTCGTCCGAGGGCTACAAGACGGTGGACACCGGCGAGGTCGTCCAGGCGATCGACAAGAACCAGGTCAAGCAGGCAAAGATCACCACCGGTGACGAGCAGATCATCAAGATCGAGCTCACCGGTGACACCAAGATCGACGAAAGCAACAAGGTCCAGGCCAGCTACATCGGCAACCAGGGCGTCGATCTCGCCGACAAGCTCCAGGAGAAGTTCGAGGCCGGGCAGCTGGAGAAGGGCTACACCGTCTCCCCGACGAAGCAGTCGCCCTTCGTCTCGATCCTGCTCTCCCTCCTCCCCTTCGTCCTCATCGTGGTCGTCTTCCTCTTCCTGATGAACCAGATGCAGGGCGGCGGCTCCCGCGTCATGCAGTTCGGCAAGTCCAAGGCGAAGCTCATCACCAAGGACACGCCCAAGACCACCTTCGCCGACGTCGCCGGCTCGGACGAGGCCGTCGAGGAGCTCCACGAGATCAAGGAGTTCCTCCAGGAGCCCGCGAAGTTCCAGGCCGTCGGCGCCAAGATCCCCAAGGGCGTCCTGCTCTACGGCCCGCCCGGAACCGGCAAGACGCTCCTCGCGCGCGCCGTCGCCGGCGAGGCCGGGGTGCCCTTCTACTCGATCTCCGGCTCCGACTTCGTCGAGATGTTCGTCGGTGTCGGCGCCAGCCGGGTCCGCGACCTCTTCGAGCAGGCCAAGGCCAACGCCCCGGCCATCGTCTTCGTCGACGAGATCGACGCGGTCGGCCGCCACCGCGGCGCCGGCCTCGGCGGCGGTCACGACGAGCGCGAGCAGACCCTCAACCAGCTGCTCGTCGAGATGGACGGCTTCGACGTGAAGGGCGGCGTCATCCTGATCGCCGCCACCAACCGCCCCGACATCCTCGACCCCGCCCTCCTGCGCCCGGGCCGCTTCGACCGGCAGATCGCCGTCGACCGCCCCGACATGCAGGGCCGCCTGGAGATCCTCAAGGTCCACCAGAAGGGCAAGCCGGTCGCGCCCGACGTCGACCTCGGCGCCGTCGCCCGCCGCACCCCCGGCTTCACGGGTGCCGATCTCTCCAACGTCCTGAACGAGGCGGCGCTGCTGACCGCCCGCTCGGACAAGAAGCTGATCGACAACCACATGCTGGACGAGGCGATCGACCGCGTGGTCGCGGGCCCGCAGAAGCGGACCCGGATCATGTCGGACAAGGAGAAGAAGATCACCGCGTACCACGAGGGCGGCCACGCCCTGGTCGCGGCGGCCTCCCCCAACGCCGACCCCGTCCACAAGATCACCATCCTGTCCCGCGGCCGCGCCCTGGGCTACACGATGGTCCTCCCGGACGAGGACAAGTACTCCACCACGCGCAACGAGATGCTCGACCAGCTCGCCTACATGCTGGGCGGCCGCGCGGCGGAGGAGCTCGTCTTCCACGACCCGACCACGGGCGCCGCGAACGACATCGAGAAGGCCACGGCCACCGCCCGCGCGATGGTCACCCAGTACGGCATGACCGAGCGGCTCGGCGCCATCAAGTTCGGCGGCGACAACACCGAGCCCTTCCTCGGCCGTGAGATGTCGCACCAGCGCGACTACTCGGAAGAGGTCGCCGCGCTCGTCGACGAAGAGGTCAAGAAGCTCATCGAGACCGCGCACAACGAGGCGTGGGAGATCCTGGTCGAGAACCGCGACGTCCTCGACAACCTGGTCCTGGCCCTCCTGGAGAAGGAGACCCTGGGCAAGGAGGAGATCGCCGAGATCTTCGCGCCGATCGTCAAGCGCCCGGCCCGTCCGGCCTGGACCGGCTCGTCCCGCCGCACCCCGTCCACGCGTCCGCCGGTCCTCTCCCCCAAGGAGCTGGCCCTGACGAACACCGCGAACGGCACCTCGGCGAACGGCACGGCCCCGGTCGACACCACCAAGGGCATCGACATCGCCCCCGAGGACACCCCGGAGCCCTGAGCCCCGGCCCCCGGAATGGAAGCCGCGCCCCCACAGGTTCTAGCCTGTGGGGGCGCGGCCTTTTTCGCGCCATGTCACACCAGACGGAACGAGGCACAGATGACGGACCCGGTGACGCTGGACGGCGAGGGCACGATCGGCGAGTTCGACGAGAAGCGCGCCGAGAACGCCGTACGGGAGCTCCTCATCGCGGTCGGCGAGGACCCGGACCGCGAGGGCCTGAGGGAAACGCCGGCGCGGGTGGCGCGGGCGTACAAGGAGATCTTCGCCGGGCTGTGGCAGCGGCCGCAGGACGTGCTGACGACCACCTTCGACCTGGGCCACGACGAGATGGTGCTGGTCAAGGACATCGAGGTGTACTCGACCTGTGAGCACCACCTCGTCCCGTTCCGCGGGGTGGCCCACGTGGGCTACATCCCCTCCACCACGGGCAAGATCACGGGCCTGTCGAAGCTGGCCCGGCTGGTCGACGTCTACGCCCGCCGGCCCCAGGTGCAGGAACGTCTCACCACGCAGGTGGCGGACTCGCTGATGGAGATCCTGGAGCCGCGCGGGGTCATCGTGGTCTTCGAGTGCGAGCACATGTGCATGTCGATGCGCGGCATCCGCAAGCCGGGCGCGAAGACCATCACCTCCGCGGTCCGGGGACAGCTGCGCGACCCCGCGACCCGCGCCGAGGCGATGAGCCTCATCATGGCGCGCTGACGCGCGTCGGGATCGGCCTCAGGCCCGGGCGCCGCCCGGGCCTTCGTCGTCCTCCGGGAGCTTGCAGACGCGTTCCAGGAAGAGGGCGGCGGCGATGACGGCGGCGCCGGCGACGACGGAGGCGGCGGCGTAGAGGGCCTGGTCGCGGCGGGCGGGGACGTCGAGGGAGCCGAGGAGGAAGACGCCCACGCCGCCGTAGAGACCGGCGACGAGGGCGGCGACCAGGGCGCTGGCCTGGCCGAAGACGACCGCGCGGGCGGCCATCAGGGGTTCGACGCCCTTGGCGCCGGGGCGGCGCTCGCGCTGGGCCTTGAGGCGGGCCCTGAGGGAGAGGGCGGTGGCGGTGAGGACCACCGCGATCACGGCGAGGACGATGGGCGCGGCGAGCGGCACGCTGGGGAGCGTGCCGACCGAGTCCCACAGGCGGGCGCCGCCCCAGGAGAGGATGCCGGCGACCAGGAAGAGTCCGGCGAGCACCTTGAGCCGCAGTTGTTTCACCGGGAGTCCTTCACGTGGTCGCGGGTGGTCTGCCACGTAGCGTAACGATTACTCGGGGAGGCGGAGTTCCAGGTCGGTCCGGGGCGTCACGCCGGCGCGGTCGACGGCGGCCAGGAGGGCCGCCACCGGGCCGTGGCCGGGGAGCTGGGCCTCCGGGTCCATGTCGTGCCAGGGGGCGAGCACGAAGGCGCGCTGGTGGGCGCGGGGGTGCGGGAGGGTGAGGGCGGGGTCGTCGGAGACCGTGTCCGCGTACGTGATGATGTCGACGTCCAGCGTGCGGGCGCCCCAGCGCTCCTCCCGTACGCGGTAGAACGCCTCCTCGACGGCCTGGGCGCGCTCCAGGAGGGAGGAGGGCGGCAGGGTCGTCTTCACGAGGGCGACGGCGTTCAGGTACGAGGGCTGGCTGCCGGGCTCGACGCCCCAGGGCGCGGTCTCGTAGACCGGGGAGACGGCCTTGACGCGGAGGCCGGGGGTGTCGGCGAGGGCGTCGAGGGCTCCCTGGAGGTTCTCCAGGCGGTTGCCGAGGTTGGCGCCGAGGGCGAGGACCGCCCAGCGCGGGTTGGACAGGGTGCTGTCCGCGGCGTCGACGGCGGCGACGACCGAAGCCGGTACGGGCTGCACGGTGGGGTCGCTCTGGTTCGGTTTCATCGACGGCTCCGGGTGATCGTGATGGTGACGTCGTCGAAGGGGACGGTGATGGGGGCGTCCGGCTTGTGGACGACCACCTCCACTTCCTGGACGCCGGCGTGGCTGAGGCACTGCTGGGCGATGCGCTCGGCGAGGGTCTCGATCAGGTCGACGGGCTCTCCCTGGACGACGTCGACGACCTCCTCGGCGACGACGCCGTAGTGGACGGTCTTGGTGAGGTCGTCGTCTGCGGCCGCCGGGCGGGTGTCGAGGCCGAGGACCAGGTCCACGATGAAGGTCTGCCCCTCCTCGCGCTCCTTGGGGAAGACGCCGTGGTGACCTCGGGCCTTGAGGCCGCGCAGCGCGACACGATCCACGCGAATCACTCCTGCTGTCGTAGTTGCGGGGGCATCCGGCCGGGTGCGGACGGCCGGGTGTCCTTCATCGAATCTACCTGCGGGCACCGACAGCGCTTGCTGTCGGGGCCGTCAGGCGGAGGGTCCGGTGTCGTCGGCGGTGCCGGCGGGGGGTGTGTCGTCGTCGGGTCCGGCGATGACGGGGGAGGCGTGGTGCGACCAGATCCGCCAGCCCTCGGGGGTCCGGCGGAAGGCGTTGGTGGCGACGACGAGCTGTCCGACGAGGGGGCCGAGCTCGGCGCCGTCCTCGGCGGGGCCGCCGCTGAGGATGTTCTCGGTGCAGGTGACGAGCGCGGTGTCGCCGCCGATCGTGGTGCGTACGTCGGTGAGGAAGAACTGGATGTAGTCGGTGTGCGCCATGATCAGCGCGTACGAGCGGAGGACCTCGCCGCGGCCGGTGAGGACGGGCCAGCCGGGGTGGACGCAGGAGATCTCGGTGGCGCCGTCGTCGAGCCAGAGGTCCTGGAGCCGGTCGAAGTCGCCCTCCTCCATCGCCTCGTAGAAGGTGGTGTTGGCGGCTTCCACGGCGGCCCGGTCGGCGGCCCGGCCGGCCTCGCGCCCGCCGGTCACCGGGCTCCTTCGACGGCGCGGGCGACGCGGACGGCGTCGGCGCTGGCCCTGACCTCGTGGACGCGGACGGCCCAGGCGCCCGTGTGGGCGGCGAGGGCGGTGACGGCGGCGGTGGCGGCGTCGCGCTCGCGGGCGGGCGGCGGGGCGGCGCCTGGCTCGCGGGTGAGGACGTGGCCGAGGAAGCGCTTGCGGGAGGCGGCGACCAGGAGGGGGCGGCCGAGGGCGCGCAGCTCGGGGAGGTGGGCGACGAGCGCGAGGTCGTGCGGGGCGAGCTTGGCGAAGCCGAGGCCGGGGTCGACGACGATCCGCTCGGGGGCGATGCCGCCGTCGACGACGGCTTCCATCCGGGTGCGGAGTTCGGTGACGACCTCGGCGACGACGTCGTCGTAGACGGCGAGGCTGTTCATGCGGTCGCTGAAGCCGCGCCAGTGCATGACGACGAAGGGGACCTCGGCGGCGGCGACGGCGGGGACCATGCCGGGGTCGGCGAGGCCGCCGCTGACGTCGTTGACGAGTACGGCGCCCGCGGTGACGGCGGCGGCGGCGACGGAGGCGCGCATGGTGTCGACGGAGACGGTGACGCCTTCGGCGGTGAGGCCGCGGACGACGGGGACGACGCGGCGGAGCTCCTCGTCCTCGTCGACGCGGCTGGCGCCGGGCCGGGTGGACTCGCCGCCGACGTCGACGAGGTCGGCGCCCTGGGCGACGAGGTCGAGGCCGTGCTTGACGGCGGCCGTGGTGTCGAACCAGCGGCCGCCGTCGGAGAAGGAGTCCGGGGTCACGTTGACCACGCCCATGACCGCGCAGCGGTCCCACCCGGGGAGGCCGAGGGGGGCGCCCCGGTCGATCGTCGTACTCATACGACCAGCGTAGGGCCCGGCGGGGTGCGGGGCGGTTTCAGGCCGCACTGACCTCGTGCTCCCGGCCGCCGCGCTGGGGGACGACGTGGGCGCAGGGGCGGGGGGCGCGGGGGCGGCGGCGGGCGAAGGGGCGGGGCAGGGCGAGGGTGAGGAAGCCTTCGGCCTGCATGGCGGCGAGGCCGATGCGGGGCAGGTCGCGGCCGGCGCGGTAGACGACGAAGCGGGGTTCCCAGCGGGGCTGGAACTTGGCGTTGAACTTGTAGAGCGACTCGATCTGGAACCAGCGGGAGAGGAAGAGGAGCAGGCCGCGCCAGAGGCGGAGGACGGGGCCGGCGCCGATGCGTTCGCCGCGGGCGAGGGTGGAGCGGAACATGGCGAAGTTGAGGGAGACGCGGCGGATGCCGAGGCCGGGGGCGGCCTGGAGGGCGGCGACGATGAGGAGTTCGTTCATGCCGGGGTCGGCGGAGCGGTCGCGGCGCATGAGCTCCAGGGACATGCCGTCGGGGCCCCAGGGCACGAAGTGGATCATGGCTTTGAGGTCGCCGTAGGGGGAGGCGCCGCCGGGGTCGTCGGGGTCGGTGAGGTGGGCGGTCGCTATGACGGCGTCGCCGTCGCCGGGGGCGCCGATGCGGCCGAGGGCCATGGAGAAGCCGCGTTCGGTGTCGGTGCCGCGCCAGTCGGCGGCGGCGCGGCGGACGAGGGCGAGTTCGGCGTCGTCGAGGTCGCGGACCCGGCGTACGCGTGTGGTGTAGCCGTTGCGTTCGATGCGCTTGACCATCTGGCGGACGTTGCGCATGGAGCGGCCGGAGAGGGAGAAGGCGTCGACGTCGATGACGGCCTCGTCGCCGAGTTCGAGGGCGTCGAGTCCGGTCTCGCGGGTCCAGACCTGGCCGCCGGTCTCGGAGCAGCCCATGACGGCGGGGGTCCAGGAGTGGGCGCGGGCCTCGTCCATGAAGCGTTCGATGGCGCCGGGCCAGGCTTCGACGTCGCCGATGGGGTCGCCGCTGGCGAGCATGACGCCGGAGACGACGCGGTAGCAGACGGCGGCCTTGCCGCTGGGGGAGAAGACGACGCCCTTGTCGTGGCGGAGGGCGAAGTGGCCGAGGGAGTCGCGGCCGCCGTGGCGTTCGAGGAGGGCGCGGAGGCGGGTCTCGTCGTCGGCGGTGAGGCGGGCGGCGGGGTGTTCGGGGCGGAGCGCGAGGTACAGCGTGGTGAGGGCGGTGAGCATGCCGAGGGCGCCCAGGGAGTAGCCGACGGTCCAGTCGACGCCGTGGGTGTAGGCGACGGGGCCCTCGACGCCGAAGAGTCCGAGGAGGACGTGTTCGAGGCGGTCGGTGAGGCTGGGGTCGCCGACGACGCGGCGGGGGTGGGCGCTGACGACGACGAGGCCGAGGGCGAGGGAGCCGGCGCCCAGGACGACGAAGTTGGCGAGGGCGCGCCAGCGGCTGCGGGGGTCGGGGAGGGCGGCGAACTGGTCGCGATGGCGCAGCAGCAGGGCGAGCAGGGCGAGCGAGAGCAGGGAGCCGAGGACCGAGTGGCGCCAGACGAACTGGGCGGCGGCGCCGAGGGGGAGGAGCAGGACGACGGCTCGCCAGGCGCGGCGCTTGTGGCGCTTGAGGCCGTGGGCGAGGAGGAGCAGGAGGACGCCGGCGCTCATGGAGACGGCGGCGGAGAGCGGGCCGAGGGTGCCGGGGAGGACCTCGGCGAGGGCGTGGACCCGGCTGGCGCGGAACCGGGGGAAGACCCCGCCCGCGATGTCGAGGAGTCCGATCAGGGTGCAGGCCGTACCGACGAGGGAGGGGACCTTCTCGGGGGCCGGGCCGCGGAGAATTCGGCGGACCCGAACCGGAACCGATGATGTTTTGTCCCCATCTACCGTGACAGACATCGCTTCCCGCGCTTCCCGTGCGTCCGTGGTCGTTTTCGGCCCCGTTCGGGGCTCCCCTTAGGACGTGGCTGCGCGCGGGCGGGTTCATCCGGTCACAGGAAATTCTCAGGAAGTCGTCGGGACGTCCGGGAAGTCGTACGCAGGAAGGTTCGGGCGTCTGATGGGTCTCACCAGCGGCAAAGCCCTCGTCACGGCGGTGGCGTTGGCCGTCGCGCTGTTCTCGGTCACGGTGGTGCTGTGGCCCCGGCTGGCGCGGCGGGGGTGGCGGCCGGTCTTCGGCAGGGTGGGGCTGTTGCTGGCCACGCAGGTGGCGTTGTTCGCGGCGGTGGGGCTCGCGGCGAATCGTTCCTTCCTCTTCTACGGCTCCTGGGCGGACCTGTTCGGCCAGGAGCAGGAGATGGGGGTGGTCGTCGACCACGGCGCCGGTTCCAAGGACGTGCGGGTGGTGGGGACGCGCGCCCTGGACGTGCCGGGCGGGGCGCGGCCGGCGGTGGGCGGGCAGATCCAGGAGGTGGTGGTCCGCGGGGACCGGTCGGGGATCACCTCGCCGGCCTTCGTGTACCTGCCGCCGGAGTACTTCCAGGAGCGGTACGCGAAGCGGTCGTTCCCGGCGTCGGTGGTGCTGACGGGGTATCCGGGCACGGCGGAGAACCTGATCAAGGGGCTGAAGTACCCGCGGACGGCGTACCTCCAGGCGAAGGAGGGGCGGATGCAGCCGATGGTCCTGGTGATGCTGCGGCCGACGGTGGCGCCGCCGAGGGACACGGAGTGCGTGGACGTGCCGGGCGGTCCGCGGACGGAGACCTTCTTCGCCGAGGACCTGCCGAGGGCCGTGTCGGAGACGTACCGGGTGGGGACGAAGCCGCGGAACTGGGGGTTCATGGGGAACTCGACGGGCGGGTACTGCGCGCTGAAGATCGCGCTGAACCATCCGGACCGGTTCGTGGCGGGGGCGGGCTTCTCCGCGTACTACAAGGCGGCGGAGGACGTGACGACGGGTGACCTCTTCCACGGCGACCAGGCGCTGCGGCACCGGGCCGACCTGCTGTGGAGCCTGGACCACCGGGCGCAGCCGAGGTCGTCGTTCCTGGTGACGACGTCGAAGTCGGGCGAGGGGAACCGGAAGGGGACCGAGGAGTTCATCCGGAAGGTGAAGAGCCCGGCGCGGGTCTCCTCGATCACGCTGGACAGCGGCGGGCACAACTTCACCACCTGGAACCGGGAGATCCCGCCCGGCCTGGTGTGGATGAGCGGGAAGCTCCGGGCGGACTGACGCCTACGCGGTGGCGCGGCGCAGCGCGCGGTGGACGCCGGCGGGGGTGAGGGTGCCGAGCGGCCGGCCGCCGGCGTCGGTGACGGTGAGCCGCCCGGAGTCGTCCTGGAGCAGCAGGGCGAGCGCGTCCTTCAGGCTCCCGCCGAGGGGGACGGTACGCGCGCGCGTGGCGGGGGTCCCGGCGGGGCCGGCGGGGTCCGTGGGGTCCGTGAGGCCGGTCGGGTCCGTGAGGCCGGCCGGGTCCGTGGGGCCGCTCGGGTCCGTGGGGCCGGCCGGGTCCGTGGCCGCCTCGGTGGTCCCGGCGGGCAGCGGGTCCAGGTCTTCGGCGGTGACGGGGGTGACCGCCAGCCGCTTGAGGGCGCGGTCGCCGCCGACGAAGTCGGCCACGTACGGGGTGGCGGGTGAGGCGAGCACGGTGGCCGGGGTGTCGAACTGCTCGATGCGGCCCTGCCCGTAGACGGCCATGCGGTCGCCCATCCGGACGGCCTCCTCGATGTCGTGGGTGACGAGGAGGACGGTCTTGCGCACGGTGGCCTGGAGGGCGAGGAACTCGTTCTGGAGCCGTTCGCGGACGACCGGGTCGACGGCGCCGAAGGGCTCGTCCATGAGGAGGACCGGCGGGTCGGCGGCGAGTGCGCGGGCCACGCCGACGCGCTGGCGCTGGCCGCCGGAGAGCTGCGCGGGGTAGCGGGGGCCGTGCACGGCGGGGTCGAGGCCGACGAGTTCGAGGAGTTCGGCGGCACGCGCGCGTGCCGCCGCCTTCTTCCAGCCGAGCAGGGCGGGGACGGTGGCGGTGTTGTCCAGGACCGTGCGGTGCGGGAAGAGCCCGACCTGCTGGATGACGTATCCGATCTTGCGGCGCAGGGCGACCGGGTCCACCCCGGCGATGTCCCGGCCGTCGACGAGGACGCGGCCCGAGGTCGGTTCGACCAGCCGGTTCACCATCATCATCGTGGTCGTCTTGCCGCAGCCCGAGGGGCCGACGAGCGTGACGAGCTCACCCTCGGCGACCTCGAAGGAGAGGCCGTCGACCGCGGTGGTGCCGTCCGGATAGCGCTTGGTCACCTGTTCGAACCGGATCATGGGCCCATTCTGTCCCCTCGCCACCCGGTGTGTGTGAAGGCGGTGTTGCGGCGACGTGGCGGAACGGCGGCGCGGACCGCCGGATCGGCCGGATTGTCGGTGGCGGCGGTTAGGGTCGTCCAGACACACGTTCTAGCGGCGGCGACCTGGGGGAGGTCCGGATGAGCGCGCCGAACTGCCTGGTCGCCAACGACTGGATCTGCGGGGAGTATCTGCGCACCCGCCGCGAGGAGCTGACCGACGCCCTGGTCCAGCACATCGGCATCACCACCGCCTCGGTGGTGATCGCGCTGCTCGTGGCCGTGCCGCTGGCCCTCCTCGTGCGGGCCCGGCCCCGCCTCGCCGCCCCCGTCCTCGGGCTGACCACCCTGCTCTACACGGTGCCGTCGCTCGCCATGTTCTCGCTGCTGCTGCCCGTCTTCGGGCTCTCCTCCGCCCTCGTCGTCACCGGCCTGGTGCTGTACGCGCTGACGATCCTGGTACGCAACACCCTGGCCGGCCTCGAAGCCGTCCCGGCCGAGACCCGGGCGGCCGCGCGCGGCCTGGGCTTCGGCCCCTGGCGGCTGCTCTGGCAGGTCGAACTGCCCCTCGCCCTGCCGGTCCTGATGGCCGGCGTCCGGATGGCCACCGTCTCCACGATCGCGCTCACCACCATCGGCTCGGTCGTCGGCCGCGGCGGCCTCGGCAACCTCATCGAGGACGCGCTGCCCACCTTCTTCAAGGCGCAGGTGCTCGCCGCCTCCGTGCTGTGCGTGCTGCTCGCCGTCGTCGCCGACCTGCTGCTCCTGGGTGTCCAGCGGCTGCTCACGCCCTGGTCCCGGGTCCAGGGCGCGCCGGGAGGTGGGTGAGGTGGGGGTCGTGACGGACGCGTGGGCCTGGCTCACCACCGGCGCGCACTGGTCCGGCGAGGACGGCATCACCGCGCGCCTCGCCGAGCACGCGTACGTGAGCGCGCTGGCGCTGCTGATCGCCGGCGCGGTCGCGCTGCCGCTCGGGCTCTGGCTCGGCCACGTCGGGCGCGGCGGCGCGCTGGCGGTCAACGTGTCGAACGTGGGGCGGGCGGTCCCGGTCTTCGCCGTCCTCGCCCTCTTCATGGTCTCCCCGCTGCGGAACGCGGGCTATGTGCCGACCGTCTCCGCCCTGGTCCTCTTCGCGATCCCGCCGCTGCTGACCAACGCGTACGTGGGGGTGCGCGAGGTGGACCGCGCGGCGGTCCGCGCGGCCCGGGGCATGGGCATGACGGGCGGTCAGGTCTTCCGGCGGGTCGAGCTGCCGCTGGCCGCCCCGGTGGTGATGACCGGCGTCCGCTCCGCCGCCGTGCAGGTGGTCGCCACGGCGACCATCGCCGCCATGGTCGGCCAGGGCGGCCTCGGTCGCATCATCACGGCCGGCTTCGCGCTCTACGACACCGCCCAGGTGGTCGCGGGCGCCGTCCTGGTGGCCCTGCTCGCGCTCGTCGTCGAGGGCCTGCTGATCGGCCTGGACCGGCTCCTCGTCCCCCGGCCGCCCCGGACATGACGCCGCCGCCCGGTCACGACCCGGCCGCCCCGGACATGACGTATCCGCCCCGGACTTGACGTATCAGGACACCGAGAGAGCGAAGGACTTCATCCGTGAACAGGATCTCGCGCGCCACCGGCGCGCTGCTGGGTGCCGCCGCGCTGGCCGTCTCGCTCGCCGCGTGCGGCGGCGACAGCCTGGAGCAGGGCAAGGAGAAGACGTCCGGGGGCTCCGGCGGCGACAAGGGCTCGCTGGTCGTCGGCGCGGCCGCCTTCACCGAGTCGAAGGTGCTCGCCGAGCTGTACGCGCAGCTGCTGCGCGACGAGGGGTACGCGGTCTCGGTCACCACCGTGAAGAACCGCGAGCTGTACGAGCCGGCCCTGGAGAAGGGCGAGATCGACGTCGTACCGGAATACGCGGCGACGCTCGCGGAATTCCTCAACGCGAAGGTGAACGGGCCGAAGGCGCCCGAGGAGAAGCCGGTCGCCTCCGGTGACGTGAACTCCACCGTGGCCGCGCTGCGGAAGCTCGCGGAACCGCGCGGACTGAAGGTCCTGGACGCCGGCGAGGCGGTCGACCAGAACGCCTTCGCGGTGTCGAAGGAATTCGCCGAGAAGAACAAGCTGAAGACGCTTTCCGATCTCGGCGCCGCCAAGCTGAAGGTGAAGATCGCGGCGGGTGACGAATGCGCGGTCCGCCCCTTCTGCGCCCCCGGTCTGAAGACGACCTACGGCATCGACGTGACGGGCGTCGACCCGAAGGGCGTCGGCACCCCGCAGGCCAAGCAGGCCGTCAAGGACGGCGTGGACCAGCTGGTCCTGACGACCACCACGGACGCCACGGTGGACAGCTTCGGCCTGGTCTTCCTGGAGGACGACAAGAAGCTCCAGAACGCGGACAACGTGCTGCCCGTGGTGAACGCGAAGGAGGCCGGGGCGCCCGAGGTGACCGCCGCGCTCGACAAGATCACCAAGGTGCTCACCACAGCGGATCTCGCCGAACTCAACCGCAAGGTCGACGCCGAGCGGGCCAAGCCCGAGGACGTGGCCGCCGCCTATCTGAAGGAGAAGGGGCTGGTCGGCAAGTAGGTCCCGGAGAGGGGAAGTCGGCCCGAAGCGGAAGCGGAACGCGCTCTCTCCGATTCCGTTGTCGAGAAGTGGCCAAGAGATTGCCGGGCCGACTCCCCACACCGTGCCTACGCACGGTAAATTTCAGGCCATGCCACGTGGACGCCACCGCCATTCCCCGCCTCTGCACAAGCTGATGCCGCCCTCGGCGGTCGCCGGCGCCGCGGTTGTCTGCGCCGGGGCGGCCTGGATTCCAGGGGAACTCGTGGTCGTCCGGCTGCTGGCCGTCGCGGCGGCGGCCGCCGCCGTCACCGGTGCCGTCCTCATGCGCGGCTGGGACCGCAGCGCCGGCCGCCAGGTCGCCGAGCTGACCCGGGCCCGCACCGCCGACCAGTGGAAGGCCGACGAGCGCCTCGCCGAACTGGAAGCGGACCTGGAGGAGTCCCGCGCCCTGCGTATCCGCCTCGACGCCAAGCTCCGCGCCAAGCGCGTCGAACTGGCCGGGCTGCGCGGCGAGCACGCCGACCTGCTGCGCCGCTACGCGACCGCGGAGACCGAGCGCGCCAGCGCCCTGGAGGGCCGCCGCGTCCTGGCCCAGGCGAACGCCGAGGCCCCCAAGGAGCTGCCCGCCGGCGGCTCGACGCCCACCCCTGAGGCGTACCGCCGCGCCGCCGAGGCCCTGCGCGACCTGCCCCGCAACGCCGCCGCCCAGCGGGCCCGCCGCACCGCGGCGGCGGCCCGCGCCCGCGACCTCGCCGAGCGCGCGGCCGAGACGGACGAGCCGCGCGGCCGGCACGCCGCCGAGCAGCACGCCCGCCCGGCGGCCCAGGACGGCCGGGGCGAGAAGGGAGACCCGGAGGACCCGGCGGGTCCGGCGGCCCTCGCCCCCGTGGCCGCCGCGAAGGCGCTGCCCCCGGCCGCCCCGGCGCAGGACCGCGCCCCGGCGGTCCCCGCGGCCAGCGCGATCGTCCCCTACGCGGCCCGCCGCCCCGTCCAGCGCACCGAGGGCGGCTTCGACTTCTTCGGTACGCAGAAGGCGGCGGCGATCGAGGCCGTCCAGGACACCGACCTCGCCGACGTGGTGGGCGAGGAGGTCCTGGAGGAGGTCCGCGCGGCTGCCGCGACCCCGGACCTCGCCCCGGTCCTCACCCCGGTCCCGGCCACGGCCGCCACCGGGATGCGCGAGAAGCCCGCAGCGGAGGAGTCGGAGGCCGGGCAGTCCGCGGCCGGGCAGCCGGCGCCCGAGCAGCCGGCCGCCGACGAGCCCGTCGTGGTCCGCCCCTCCGCCCACGGCCCGATCGGCCAGGTCATCGACCTGACCGCGCACGACGAGACCGAGCAGCTCGACCTCGCCGAGCTGCGCGCCGTCAACCAGTGACGCACCGCCTCGGCCTCCTCCTCCCGGAGGAGGCCCCGGCCCGCCGCGACGAGCTGATCGCCCTGTGCGCCCAGGCGTTCGCCGGAGCGCCCTGGCACGAGCCGCCGCTCGGGGCCGTACGGACCGTGAACCGGCTCCTCGACTCCGCCGCCCGGCGCCCCGACTTCCACGCGGCGACCGCCCTCGGCCCCGACGGCGAACTCCTCGGCCTCGCCGCGGGCTGGACCGACACCGCCCTCTCCGGCGCGGACCCCGCCTTCGAGCTCGCCGAACTCGTCGTCGCCCCCGCCCACCAGGGCCGGGGCCTCGGCCGGGCGCTCCACGACGCCCTGCTCGTCGTCGCCGAGGCCGGCCCCGCGCTGCTGATGACCCTCGACGTGCCGGAGCTGACGGGCCGGTACGCCCGCTGGGGCTGGTCGGTCGTCGACCGCCGCCGCCCCGCCCGGGAGGAACGCGACTACGTGGTGATGCGCCTGGCCCGGACGGACCGCGCCTGAGACACGACCGCCTCCGACCGGGCGGACCCGGACCGGGCGGATCCGGGCCGGGCGGATCCGGGCCGGGCGGATCCGGACCGGGCGGATCCGGACCGGGCGGACCCGGCCGTCACTTGTCGATGTCGCCGACGACGAAGAAGAACGAGCCCAGGATCGCCACCATGTCCGCCACCAGCGTCCCCGGCAGCAGCTCCACCAGCGCCTGGATGTTGTTGTACGAGGCCGAGCGCAGCTTCAGCCGGTACGGGGTCTTCTCCCCCTTCGACACCAGGTAGTAGCCGTTCAGCCCGAGCGGGTTCTCGGTCCAGGCGTACGTGTGCCCCTCCGGCGCCTTCAGGACCTTCGGCAGCCGCTGGTTGACGGGCCCCTGCGGCAGCTCGGCCAGCCGGTCCAGACAGGCGTCCGCCAGCTCCAGGGAGTTGTGCGTCTGCTCCAGCAGGCACTCGAAGCGGGCCAGGCAGTCGCCCTCCTCGCGGAGCACCACCCGCAGGGTGTCCTGGAGCTCCCCGTAGGCCAGGTACGGCTCGTCCCGCCGCAGGTCGAAGTCGACGCCGGAGGCGCGGGCGATCGGACCGGACACCCCGAAGGCGTGCACCGTCTCGCGGGCCAGCACGCCGACCCCGCGTGTACGGGCGCGGAAGATCTCGTTGCCGAGGACCAGACGGTCGTACACGTCCATCCGCGACCGCACGTCCGCGACCGCCTGCCGGGCCCGGCCGAGCCAGCCCGCCGGCAGGTCCTCCTTGAGGCCGCCCACCCGGTTGAACATGTAGTGCATCCGGCCGCCGGACACCTCCTCCATCACCGTCTGGAGCTCCTCGCGCTCCCGGAAGGCGTGGAAGACGGGGGTGATCCCGCCCAGCTCCAGGGGGTACGACCCCAGGAACATCAGGTGGTTGAGGACCCGGTTCAGCTCCGCGAGCAGCGTCCGCAGCCACACCGCCCGCTCCGGCACCTCCATGCCGAGCATCCGCTCGACGCCCATCACCACGCCGAGCTCGTTGGAGAAGGCCGACAGCCAGTCGTGCCGGTTCGCCAGCATGACGATCTGGCGGTAGTCACGCGCCTCGAAGAGCTTCTCGGCGCCCCGGTGCATGTAGCCCACGACCGGTTCCGCGTGGCGGATCACCTCGCCGTCGAGCACGAGCCGCAGCCGGAGCACGCCGTGCGTGGAGGGGTGCTGCGGGCCGATGTTCAGCACCATGTCGGTGCTCTCCGCCGCGCCGCCGATGCCGACCGTGGTCTCCGTCATGCCGCACAGTATCCCCCGCCGCGCACCCCCTCCGGCGGGTCGGCCCCCAGCCTGTGGACAACCCGCCCACCGGCCGGCCGGGCCCTGTGGACAACCCGTCCGCCCGTCACCCGGGCCCCGCGGACAACCCGCCCGCCCGTCACCCGGGCCCCGTGGACAACCCGCCCGCCGCTCACCCGGGCCGCCCTCCGGACGACGGCCCGGCCCGCCTGATCCCGCCGCCGGAATCCCCCGGACCCGCTGGGGTTCAGCCGCCGGAATCCCTCAGACCCGCTGGCTCAGCCACAGGAAGTCGCCCAGGCCACCCCGCGCGGTCAGCTCCGCCGCCTCCCCGGCGGCGGACAGCGCCCGCACGTACGCCACCGGGTCGGTCGAGGCCAGTGCCAGCGGCGGCCGCCCGCCGGAGACCCCGAGCCGGCGCAGCGCCTCCCGCTGGGTCGTCAGCTCCGGCGCCACGCGCGCGTGGACCGCCGCCGCGCACGCGTCCAGGGCCACATGGGCGGTGAGGTCGCCGGCGCCGTCCGGGACCGGCGCGACCTCGCGGCCCGCCCGGAAGCCGGTCAGCGTCCCGAAGGGCGGCCGGGAGTCCCGTACGTGCCCGTAGTCCACCGCCACCGCGAGGCCCGCCGCCAGAGAACCGGCCGCCGCCGCCCACGCCGCGTCCCGGGGCCCGCCGATCTCCGCCCGCTCGCCGGGTGCCGACAGCGGCCACCAGCGGGCCAGCCACTCCCGGTCCGCGCCCTCGACCGGGCCGCCGAGACGCTCCGTACCGTCGCGGCGCACCTCCACGTACCGGACCGTGCCGTCCTCGTCGACCTCGGCGACGTCCACCGGCACGTTGTCCAGCCACTCGTTCGCGAAGAGCAGCCCGCGCACCCCCTCCGGCGGCCGGCCGGTCCACTCCACCCGGGGGTCGAGCCCCTCCGGCCGGGCGGCCCGCTCGACCGCGTACGCCCGCACCCGCAGCCCCGCCGGGACGGCCGCCAGCACCCCGGTCACCAGCTCGCCCCGGCCCGCGCCCATGTCCACCAGGGCGACCTCGTCGGTGTCCAGCTCCCGCGCCGTGGCGACGAGCAGCCGGGCCACCGCCGCCGCGAAGAGCGGCGAGGCGTGCACCGAGGTGCGGAAGTGGCCCGCGGGGCCCTCGGGCCGCAGGAAGAACCCCCCGGGGCCGTACAGCGCCCGCTCCGCCGCCTCACGCCAGCCCCGCCACTCCCGCCCGTCGTCCGCGGGCGGCCGCGTCCCGTCCGTCACCTCATCCGTCACGGACCCCAGTCTCCACCCCCGGTCGTACGGGTCCCGCCGCAAGGATCGACCGCACGGTTGATCCCCCGCCCGCACGCTTTCCCTACTCTGGGTTACGTGCAGCGCCTCTACGACTTCATCCGCAGCCACCCGACGGGTTTCGACGTCTTCTGGGCCGTCGTCCTCCTCGGGATGTCCGTGCTGTGGATCGGGTCGCTCCCGGCCCTCGGCAACCCCGTCGGCTACGTGGCGGTCGCCGCGCTCTACTCGCTGGTCGTCGCGCTGCGGCGGCGGGCGCCGGAGCGGATGCTGGTGCTCACCGTCGGGCTCGGCCTGGTGCAGCTGGCCCTCGACGTCGAACCGTTCGTCGCCAACTTCGCCATGCTCGTCATGATCTTCACCGTCGCCGCCCACGACGGCCCCCGGTGGGCCTCCCGCCTCGCCCTCGTCGGCGGGCTCTGCGCCGCTCCGATCTCCCAGCTGAGATGGCCCCTGGAGGAGACCGTCTCGGTGCCGGCCCGGGTGTTCTTCACGGTGATCATGGCCGTGCCGTTCGCCCTCGCGTGGGTCCTCGGCGACTCGCTCCGGACCCGCCGCGCCTACTTCGTCCAGCTGGAGGAGAAGGCCGCCCGCCTGGAGAAGGAGCGGGAGGCGCAGGCCAAGGTCGCGGTCGCCGCCGAGCGGGCCCGGATCGCCCGCGAGCTCCACGACGTCGTCGCGCACAACGTGTCGGTGATGGTGGTGCAGGCGGACGGCGCCGCGTACGTCATGGACTCCTCCCCGGAGACCGCCAAGCAGGCCCTGGAGACCATCTCCGGCACCGGCAGGCAGGCGCTCGCCGAGATGCGCAGGCTGCTCGGCATCCTGCGCACCGGCGAGCACAAGGAGGCGGGGGAGTACGTGCCGCAGCCCGACGTGGAGCAGATCGAGGAGCTGGTCGAGCAGGTCAGGGGCGCCGGTCTCACCGTCGACCTCACCGTCGAGGGCACCCCGCGCGAGCTGCCCACCGGCGTCGGCCTGACCGCCTACCGGATCGTCCAGGAAGCCCTCACCAACACCCGCAAGCACGGCGGCCCCGACGCCGGTGCCAGCGTCCGCCTCGTCTACTTCGACGACGGCCTCGGCCTGCTCGTCGAGGACGACGGCAGGGGAGCCCCCCAGGAGATGTACGAGGACGGCGGCGCCGACGGGCGCGGGCACGGTCTCATCGGCATGCGGGAGCGGGTCGGCATGGTGGGCGGCACCCTCGACGCGGGCCCCCGCCCGGGCGGCGGTTTCCGGATCAGCGCGCTGCTGCCGCTCAAGCCAGCACACTGAGAGCCCGAGCTTCGTCCCCACTCACCGAAGGAACCGCATGTCCATCCGCGTGATGCTCGTCGACGACCAGGTGCTCCTCCGCACCGGTTTCCGCATGGTGCTGGCCGCCCAGCCGGACATGGAGGTCGTGGCGGAGGCGGGCGACGGGGCGGAGGCCCTGGAGGTGCTGCGGGCCACCCAGGTCGACGTGGTCCTCATGGACGTCCGGATGCCGCGCCTCGACGGCGTGGAGGCCACCCGCCGGATCTGCGCCCAGCCCGACGCCCCCAAGGTGCTCATCCTGACCACCTTCGACCTGGACGAGTACGCGTTCTCCGGCCTGAAGGCGGGCGCGAGCGGCTTCATGCTGAAGGACGTGCCCCCGGCCGAGCTGCTCGGCGCGATCCGCTCCGTGCACAGCGGCGACGCCGTCGTCGCCCCCTCGACCACCCGCCGCCTCCTGGACCGCTTCTCCCCGATGCTGCCGTCCTCCGGCCGCGAGCCCGAGCACCGCGAGCTGGAGAAGCTGACCGAGCGCGAGCGGGAGGTCATGCTCCTCGTCGCCCAGGGCCTCTCCAACGGCGAGATCGCCGCCCGGCTCGTGCTCTCCGAGGCGACGGTCAAGACCCACGTGGGCCGCATCCTCACCAAGCTGGGCCTCCGCGACCGCGTCCAGGTCGTCGTCCTCGCGTACGAGACGGGCCTGGTCCGCGCGGGCGGCGGCGCCAAGGGCTGACGGCGGTGCTGCGCTGAGCCGGTCCCGCCCGGCTCGGCGCAGGCCACGCCCGGCTCGGCGCGGCAGCGAGTCGGTCCCGCCCGGCTCAGCGCAGCACCGACTCCAGAAAGTCGCTGCCCAGGCGGGCGACGACCGAGAAGTCGAGCTGGTGGAGGACGTACCGGCCCCGGCGGCGGGTGGTGAGGAGCCCGGCCTTCCGCAGCACCGCCAGGTGCCGGGAGACCTCCGGCGCGGTGATGCCGTACGTGTCGGCCAGCTCGCTCGTCGAGTACGGGCCGCGCGCCAGGCTCCGGCACATCCGCATCCGCACCGGGTGGGCGAGCGCGTCCAGGCGGAGCCGCACGGTCTCGACCGACTCCAGGCCGCCGACCTCGCGGCTCGCCGCCGGATACATGATCACCGGCTGCCAGCCGGGCGAGTACAGGGCCATCAGATGCGGCCGGCCGAAGACGCTCGGCACCAGCGTGACGGCTCCGGCGCGGGCGTCCGCCCGCGCCTCCATCAGCTTGTCGACCACGATCCGGGCGCTCTCGCCGTCCTCCTCCAGGCTCAGCGCCGGAGACGCGTCCGCGAGGGCCTCGGCCAGCCCCTTGTGGCGCATCAGCTCCGTCTTGTGGCGGGCGTCGGCGGCGAGCTGCACCCGGATCCGCCGCCAGGCGTCGGCGAAGAACGCCTCGTCGCAGTCCTCCATCAGACGCCGGATCCACGCGCGCGTGGCGGCCGGCGCGGCGAGCATCCGCTCCACGAACGCGGCCTGCCGGGGACCGCGCGCGGCGGCCAGGTCCAGGGCCCGCCGCGCGGACCGCTCGTCCACCAGCGGCGACGGGATGCCGCCCCGGGCGTAGAGCGGGCTGCACGAGATCTCCAGGGCGGCGCCGACGAACTTCTCGTCGTCCAGCCGGTCCAGGTCGTCGAGCTCCTCGGCCAGCGTCTCCCGGGGCCGGGCCGGCAGCAGGAAGTCCGAGCGGGTCGACCGCCACATGAAGTCGGCCTCCAGGAGCCGGTCGGCGAGACCGGGCTCCAGGGCGGCGGTGGTCGCCGTCGCCCACGCGTGGTGGCCGGGATGGTGGCCCGGCTCCGCCAGGACGTGGACGGCGTTGCCGAGCTCGGCCAGCGGCGAGGGACAGAAGACGATCCGCTCGGGCGGCACTCCGGTGATGTCGATGGTCACGCTCACGCCCCCATGGTGCGGGACGCACCGGGGCCCGCGTCCCTCCGATTGACGAGGGCCGTCAATCGGAGCGCGGGGCGGCCGCCGGCGGCCCCAGGGTGAGGCCATGGACGCGCTGCAACAGCACCTCTTCGACAGCTACCGGGCCGCGCGGCGGGGCGAGCCCGCCCCGCCCGCCCCCGGCACCCACGACCTGGCCGTGCTGCGCGAGCTCCGCGACCACCGCCGCTTCGCGCGCGTGGTGGCCGGCCGGCCCGCCACCGGCCGCCTCGGTACGGCCCTGGCCCGGCTGCTGCGGGGCCTCAGCCGGCGACGAGCGCCAGGAAGTCCCGTACGGCCGTCCTGACGTCCTGGGGCGTCCAGTCGAGACCCGCCGCCGCCACCGTCACCTCGGTGACGGCGGTGCCCGGCGGGCCGGCCGCGCCCGGCGCGAACCACCGGCGGAACAGGCAGGTCCCGGTCCGCTCGGTCAGGGCGAGCGACGCCGCCGTGAGGACGTCCGGCGCGTACGGCAGCCACACCTGGAACTGGTGGGTGTGCGGCGCCTCCGGGTGGATCCGGAACCAGCCGGGACCGTCCTTCCCCGCGAGCTCCTCGCGCAGGGCGTCGGCCACCACGCGCGCGTGGGCCACGTACGACGGCAGCCGGGGCAGCTCGGTGTCCAGGCCGCGCAGCGCCGCGAGCGCCACCGGGTACTGCTGGAAGACCCGGCCCCCGTACCGGTGGAGCCAGACCCGGGCCTCCGCCACCAGCTCCTCGGGCCCGGCCAGCGCCGCCCCGGACATCCCGTCGAGGGACTTGTAGAAGGAGACGTACACGCTGTCCGCGAGCCCGGCGATCTCCGCGAGCGGACGGCCGAGCCGCGTGGGGCACTCCCACAGCCGGGCGCCGTCGAAGTGGACCACCGCGTCCCGCTCCCGGGCCGCTTCGACGGTCTCGGTCAGCTCCTCCCAGGACGGCAGCACGAAGCCCGCGTCCCGCAGCGGCAGCTCCAGCATCAGCGTCCCGAAGGGCTCCGGGTGGTCCCGTACCTCCTCGGCCGTCGGCAGCCGGGGCGCGTCCGTCGGGTGCACCGTCCGCAGCCCCGACACGGCCCCGAGGGCGCCGCCCTCGTGGACCTCGGGGTGGGCGAGCGGGTGGAGCGCGACGACCGGGCTGCCGGTCCGCGCCGCCCAGCAGCGCAGCGCCACCTGCTGGGCCATGGTGCCGGTCGGGAAGAAGACGGCGGCGGGCATGCCCAGCTCCGCCGCGATCCGCTCCTCCAGGACCTCCACGAGCCCGTCGCCGTACACGTCGACGGCGGCGTCCGCGAGCCCGGCGGCGTCCGCCCAGTCGGCCAGCGCGCGCAGCCGGCCGCCGGCCGTGCCCTCCACGGACGGGCGCCACAGCGAGCGCGTGGCCCCGCCCCACACCTGGGCCCGGTACCGCCGCGCCGCACCCTCGTCGGGCGCCTCTCCGGCCGCGCCGCCGATCGTCTCCCCGGCCGCGCCACCGCTCACCTCACCGGGCGTCTCCGGTGGCAGTTCATCCACATCCATGGGCAGATCATCACACCGTCATCCGCGTACCCGCTCACGACTTTCGGGCGACCGGGGGAGGGACGAAACGCTGGCGTAGCATGACCAGAAATCGTCCGGTACCCGCCGAGGACTGGAACGGAAGGCCCGTACCCACCGTGAACGCACCCGCAGCGCCAGAGCCCAGGGCCGAGGACCGGCCCGCCCGGCTCGCCGTAGGAGTCGTCGGCGCCGGCCGCGTCGGCCCCGCCCTCGCCGCCTCCCTCCAGCTCGCCGGGCACCGCCCCGTCGCCGTCTCCGCGGTCTCCGACGCCTCCCGGCGCAGGGCCGCCGAGCTGCTGCCGGACGTGCCCGTGGTGGAGCCCGCGCGCGTGCTCGCCCTCGCCGACCTCGTCCTGCTCACCGTCCCGGACGACGCCCTGCCGGGCCTCGTCGAGGGCCTCGCGGGGACCGGCGCCGTCCGGCCGGGCCAGCTGATCGTCCACACCTCCGGGCGGTACGGGGCCCGGGTCCTGGACCCGGCCCGCCGCGCGGGCGCCCTGCCGCTCGCCCTGCACCCCGCGATGACCTTCACCGGCACCGCCGTCGACGTGCAGCGGCTGGCCGGCTGCTCCTTCGGGGTGACCGCGCCGGAGGAGCTGCGGCTCGCCGCGGAGGCGCTGGTCATCGAGATGGGCGGGGAGCCCGAGTGGATCGCCGAGGAGGCCCGGCCGCTGTACCACGCGGCCCTCGCCCTCGGCGCGAACCACCTGGTCACCCTGGTGGCCCAGTCGATGGAGCTGCTCCGCACGGCCGGCGTCGCCGCCCCCGACCGGATGCTCGGCCCCCTCCTCGGCGCCGCCCTGGACAACGCCCTGCGGTCCGGGGACGCCGCCCTGACCGGCCCCGTCGCCCGCGGCGACGCCGGCACGGTCGCCGCCCACGTGGCCGAGCTCCGCAAGCACGCGCCCGGCACCGTCGCCGGCTACCTGGCGATGGCCCGTACGACCGCCGACCGGGCGCTCGCGCACGGCCTGCTCAAGCCGGAGCTGGCCCAGGACCTGCTGGGCGTCCTCGCCGCCGACCCCGCCGCCGACACGACCGGCCCCGCCGACGGGCCGCGAGGAGACGACCGATGAGCCCGTCCGACCGGAACAGCCCCGGGCGCCACGCGCCGGCGGAGCTGGTCTCCACGCTCACCGAGCTGGCACGCGCGCGTGCCGGCTTCGGCGGCACGCCCGGGCACGACGCCGTCGTCATGACCATGGGCGCCCTCCACGAGGGTCACGCGACCCTGATCCGGGCCGCCCGCGAGCGGGTCGGCCAGGACGGCTTCGTCGTCGTCACCGTCTTCGTCAACCCGCTCCAGTTCGGCGCGGGCGAGGACCTCGACCGCTACCCGCGCACCCTCGACGCCGACCTGGAGCTGGCCTTCGCCAACGGCGCGAGCGTCGTCTTCGCCCCCTCCGCGGACGAGGTCTACCCCGGCGGGCAGCCCGAGGTCCGGATCACCGCGGGCCCCATGGGCGACCTGCTGGAGGGCGCCTCCCGGCCGGGACACTTCGACGGCGTCCTCACCGTCGTCGCCAAGCTGCTCCACCTCACCCGGCCCGACCTGGCCTTCTTCGGCCAGAAGGACGCCCAGCAGCTGGCCGTCATCCGCCGCATGGCGCGTGACCTGAACTTCCCCGTCGAGATCGTGGGCGTGCCGACCGTCCGCGAGACCGACGGCCTCGCCCTGTCGAGCCGCAACCGCTACCTGTCGGCCCGCGAGCGGCACACCGCGCTCGCCCTGTCCCGGGCCCTGTTCGCCGCCCGCGACCGGCTCGCCGCGCAGGAGGCGCTGCACGCGCGTGCCGTCGCCCTGCCCGGGGCCCAGGGGCGGGCCGAGACACGCGCGGAGGCGCTGTCCCGGCTCGGCGAGGCCCGGGCCGCCGCCGACGCGCACGCGGTCGCGCAGGCCGCCGAGGGCGGTGGCGCCGAAGCCGTACGGGCCGCCGCGAGGGCGGTCCTGGACGAGGCCGCGAAGGCAGATCCGCCGCTGGTCCTCGACTACCTGGCCCTGATCGACCCGGCCGACTTCACCGAGGTCGAGGACGGCCACCGGGGCGAGGCGATCCTCGCGCTCGCCGCGCGCGTGGGCACCACCCGACTCATCGACAACATCCCGCTGACCTTCGGAGCCACCCAGGGAGCCGCCACGTGACCGGAATACGGCTGCACGCCCCCGAGCCGGGCTGGGCCATCGACGCCGACGTCGTCGTGGTCGGCTCCGGCGTCGCCGGACTGACGGCCGCGCTGCGCTGCGCCGCCTCCGGCCTCCGTACCGTCGTCGTCACCAAGGCCAATCTGGACGACGGCTCCACCCGCTGGGCCCAGGGCGGCATCGCCGCCGCGCTCGGCGAGGGCGACACCCCCGGCCAGCACCTGGACGACACCCTCGTCGCCGGAGCCGGGCTCTGCGACGAGCCGGCCGTCCGCCTCCTGGTCACCGAGGGCCCGGACGCCGTCCGCCGGCTGATGGCCACCGGCGCCGACTTCGACCGCACCGACGACGGCGAGATCGCCCTCACCCGCGAGGGCGGCCACCACCGCCGCCGGATCGCCCACGCGGGCGGCGACGCGACCGGCGCGGAGATCTCCCGCGCGCTCGTCGAGGCCATCCGCGAGCAGAACATCAGGACCGTCGAGCACGCGCTCGTCCTCGACCTCCTCAAGGACGACGAGGGCCGCACGGCCGGCGTCACCCTGCACGTCATGGGCGAGGGCCAGCACGACGGCGTCGGCGCCGTCCGCGCCCCCGCCGTCGTCCTCGCCACCGGCGGCATGGGGCAGGTCTACTCGGCCACCACCAACCCGTCCGTCTCCACCGGCGACGGCGTCGCCCTCGCGCTGCGCGCCGGCGCCGAGGTCTCCGACCTGGAGTTCGTCCAGTTCCACCCGACCGTGCTCTTCCTCGGCGCGGGCGCCGAGGGCCAGCAGCCGCTGGTCTCCGAGGCGGTACGCGGCGAGGGCGCCCACCTGGTCGACGCCGACGGCGTCCGCTTCATGCTCGGGCAGCACGAGCTGGCCGAGCTGGCGCCCCGGGACATCGTCGCCAAGGCGATCACCCGCCGCATGCAGCAGCAGGGCGCCGAGCACATGTACCTCGACGCCCGGCACTTCGGCGCCGAGATGTGGGAGCGGCGCTTCCCGACGATCCTGGCCGCCTGCCGGGCGCACGGCATCGACCCGGTCACCGACCCGATCCCGGTCGCCCCGGCCGCCCACTACGCCTCCGGCGGCATCCGCACCGACCTGAGGGGCCGCACCACCGTGCCCGGCCTGTACGCGTGCGGCGAGGTCGCCTGCACGGGCGTGCACGGCGCCAACCGGCTCGCCTCCAACTCGCTCCTGGAGGGCCTGGTCTTCGCCGAGCGGATCGCCGCGGACATCGCCGAGCACGGCCCGCACCGCGAGGGCGTGGTCCGGACCGAGCCCGCGGCGACGGTGCTGACCCTGCTCGCCCCCGAGGTCCGCCGGGAGATCCAGCGGATCATGACCAGGGACGCGGGCGTGCTGCGCTCGGCCGCCTCCCTGACCGCCGCCGCCGACGCCCTGGAAGCGCTCCGGCAGGACGCCGAGGAGGAGCGCAAGGCCGCCGAGCCGGGCGTCGACTCCTGGGAGACCACCAACCTGCTCTGCGTGGCCCGGGTCCTGGCCGCGGCCGCCCTGGCGCGCGAGGAGACCCGCGGCTGCCACTGGCGCGAGGACCGCCCGGACCGGGACGACGAGCGGTGGCGCCGCCACCTGGTCGTCCGCCTCACGCCCGACCGCCGCCCGGTGGTGCGCACCACCGAGACCGCGGACTTTCCGCCCGTAACCCCCGAAGCCCCCAGGGAGCCGCAGCCGTGAGCACGCCCGAGGAAGCCCGTCCCGAGCCCGTGGACGTCCCTCTCATCCAGATCAGCTCCTACGAGGAGTCCGGCGGCTGCGGCGACGGCTGCGGCTGCGGCGGCGAGGAGGAGTACGAGTGCGGGCTCGACCCCGCGCTCGCCCAGCTGCTCGCCGACGCCGGTCTCGACCCCGTCCAGGTCGAGGACATCGCCCACCTGGCGATCGCCGAGGACCTCGACGGCGGTGTGGACGTGACGACCGTGGCGACCGTCCCCGAGGACGCCGTCGCCACCGCCGACTTCGTGGCCCGCGAGGCCGGCGTGGTCGCCGGACTGCGGGTGGCCGAGGCGGTCCTGTCGATCGTCTGCACCGAGGAGTTCGAGGTCGAGCGGCACCGCGAGGACGGCGAGCGCGTCGAGCCCGGCGACCTGCTGCTCAGCGTCACCGCCCGCACCCGCGACCTGCTGACCGGTGAGCGCAGCGCGCTGAACATCCTCTGCCGCCTCTCCGGCATCGCCACCGCCACGCGCGCGTGGGCGGACGCCCTGGAGGGCACGAAGGCCAAGGTCCGCGACACCCGCAAGACGACGCCGGGCCTGCGCGCCCTGGAGAAGTACGCGGTCCGCTGCGGCGGCGGCGTCAACCACCGGATGTCGCTCTCGGACGCGGCGCTCGTGAAGGACAACCACGTGGTGGCCGCCGGCGGCGTCGCCGAGGCGTTCCAGGCCGTCCGTGAGGCGTTCCCCGAGGTGCCGATCGAGGTCGAGGTCGACACCATGCACCAGGTCCGCGAGGTGCTGGACGCGGGCGCCGACCTGATCCTGCTGGACAACTTCACCCCGGGCGAGACCGAGGAGGCCGTGGCCCTGGTCGGCGGCCGCGCGGTCCTGGAGTCCTCCGGCCGCCTCACCCTGGAGAACGCGGCGGCGTACGCGGCGACCGGGGTGGACTACCTGGCGGTCGGCGGCCTCACGCACTCCTCCCCGATCCTCGACATCGGCCTGGACCTGCGCGAGGTGCGCGACTGATGCTGCTCACCATCGACGTCGGCAACACGCACACGGTTCTCGGGCTCTTCGACGGCGAGGAGATCGTCGAGCACTGGCGGATCTCCACGGATCCCAGCAGGACCGCCGACGAGATGGCGGTCCTGCTCCAGGGCCTGATGGGCATGCACCCGCTGCTCGGCGCGGAGCTGAGCGACGGCATCGAGGGGATCGCGATCTGCGCGACGGTCCCCTCGGTGCTGCACGAGCTGCGCGAGGTGACCCGCCGCTACTACGGCGACGTGCCTGCGGTCCTCGTGGAGCCCGGTGTGAAGACGGGCGTCCCGATCCTCACCGACAACCCGAAGGAGGTCGGCGCGGACCGCATCATCAACGCGGTCGCCGCCGTCGAGCTCTACGGCGGCCCGGCGATCGTGGTCGACTTCGGCACGGCGACCACGTACGACGCGGTCACCGCGCGCGGGGAGTACGCGGGCGGCGCGATCGCCCCCGGCATCGAGATCTCGGTCGAGGCGCTCGGCGTGAAGGGCGCGATGCTCCGCAAGATCGAGCTGGTCCGGCCGCGCGGGGTGATCGGGAAGAACACCGTCGAGGCGATGCAGTCCGGCATCGTCTTCGGGTACGCGGGCCAGGTGGACGGCGTCGTCGCCCGGATGAAGCGCGAGCTGGTCGGCCCGAAGGGCGACCCCTCGACCGTCACGGTGATCGCCACCGGCGGACTGGCGCCGATGGTCCTGCGGGACTCGGCCGAGATCGACCGGCACGAGCCGTGGCTGACGCTGATCGGCCTGCGCCTGGTCTACGAGCGGAACGTCTCCCGCATGTGACCGCGCGCGCTCCACGCGCGCGTACGGGCGTACGGGCAGCGAGCCGCCCCACGCGCGCGTGGGGCGGGAATCCGCAGGTGGAGGGCGTCCGGCGCCGACGCGCCGGATGATCGCTTAGAGAAAATTGTCCGATTAGCGCGTATCGTCGCCCCATGCCCACGCCATACGGATCCCGCGGCGGCATGGCGTTCAGCGCGGACGAGCTGCGTGTGCTCCGACGCGCCCTCGCCAACGCCCTCCACCCCGCCCCCCTCCCGGACGAGGACGTCCGTGACGCCCTCCGCCTGGCACTTTCCGTGGACGAGGCCGTGCGCGAGGCCGGCCGGCTGCGCGCCTTCCTCCTCGACGACCTCGCCCGCTACCGCGAGGCCCTCCCCGGCTCCCTCGCCGGCTACCTGGACCTCCTGGAGGACGCCCTGGACGGCGGGTACGACCCCCAGGCCGACGACCTCGCCGCCCTGCGCGCGCTGCGCGGCCACCCCGCCGCCGCCCGGCTGCTCACCCGCTGCCAGGTCCTCGCCGAGCGTTCCGTGCGGGCCCGCCTCGCCCGCGTCTCCCAGGCCACCGCCAGCGCCCCCGCCGCCTCCCGGGCCCGGCTGCTCGCCCTGCCCGGCGGCCGCGCGGCCGAGGAGCCCCGGCCCAAGCCGCCCACCCCGGCCCCGTCCGAGCGTCCGGTGCCCAAGCCCTCCGAGGTCTTCCCGCCGCGCCGCAGGCCCGTCCCGCCGCCCCCGCCCGAGGAACGGGTCGCGGGCTAGCTACCCTGGTCGCCATGGACTACGTATCCGCGCTTTTGCCCCCCGTCGTGATGGCTGCGTTCTTCATCGCCCTCATCGTCGTGATCGTCAAGTCCCAGGGCGGCCCGAACAAGGCCAAGGAGGACGCGGCGGTCGACGCCGCGCTCGCCCGCGCGGAGGCCGCCCGCCAGCCGGACGGCAGCGACGCGTAGAACTCGCGGAACCCCGAGGGGCGTCCGGCCGCACGCGGCCGGACGCCCCTTTTGTCTTCTTCTGGCAGCATTTCATGGGCAGTGCACGCCAATAACCGTCATTCCCTATATCTCCCACTAGGGTGGACCTGTGCCCCGCCCCTTGGGAGAACTCGAAGACGCTGTCATGACGCGCATCTGGCAATGGAACCGCCCGGTGACCGTCCGGGAAGTCCTGGAAGACCTCCAGCGGGAACGCTCCATCGCCTACACCACCGTCATGACCGTCATGGACAATCTCCACCAGAAGGGCTGGGTGCGCAGGGAAGTCGAAGGCCGCGCCTATCGATATACGGCGGTCTCCACCCGCGCCGCCTACTCGGCCGCACTGATGAACGAAGCCTGGGCGCAGAGCGACAACCCCGCGGCCGCCCTGGTCGCCTTCTTCGGGATGATGTCCCCGGAACAGCGGGAGTCCCTGAACGACGCCATCCGCATCGTCCAGCGCGACAACCCGCTCCCTTCGCCCGAGGAGGGCGGAGGAGAGCCGGCGGCCTCCTAGCGGTACCGTCCCCCCATGTCGAAAGCCGTCACCGTTCGCCGTGCCCGCACCTCCGACGTCGCCGCCGTACGGCGCCTGGTCGATCCCTACGCGCGCCGCGGCATCCTCCTCGACAAGGCCACGGTGACGCTTTACGAGGACATCCAGGAGTTCTGGGTCGCGGAACGCGACGAGGACGCCGAGGTCGTCGGAGTCGGCGCCCTGCACGTCATGTGGGAAGACCTCGCGGAAGTCCGCACACTCGCCGTCGATCCCGACTTCAAGGGCGCCGGCGTCGGGCATCTGCTGCTCAACCAGTTGTTGCAGACCGCACGCTGGCTCGGTGTGCGCAGGGTTTTCTGTCTCACCTTCGAAGTCGACTTCTTCGCGAAGCACGGCTTCGTCGAGATCGGTGAGACCCCGGTCGACGGAGATGTCTACAGCGAGCTCCTCCGTTCCTATGACGAGGGTGTCGCCGAGTTCCTCGGTCTCGAACGAGTGAAGCCGAACACCTTGGGCAACAGCCGGATGCTTCTGCACCTGTGACCGGAAGCCCGGCGGAACCCCGGCGGAACCCTATGTCCGGATCGCGCACGTTTCCCGCGTTGCCGGGCTTCTGAACCTCTGCCAGGGGTTTGTGTTTTTCCGGGAAAAGCGGTTTCCTTTCCGCGTACTGCATTTTCGATGAAAGGAAATCCGGTGGCACAGAAGGTTCAGGTCCTTCTTGTCGACGACCTCGACGGCGTCGAGGCGGACGAGACCGTGACGTTCGCGCTGGACGGCAAGACCTACGAGATCGACCTCACCACCGCCAACGCGGAAAAGCTCCGTGGCCTGCTCGAGCCGTACACCGCGAACGGGCGTCGCACCGGCGGCCGCACCGCCACGGGCCGCGGCAAGGGCCGCCCCGCCGCCTCCGGCAGCCAGGACACGGCGAAGATCCGCGCGTGGGCCAAGGAGAACGGCTACGAGGTCAACGACCGCGGCCGCGTCCCCGCCCACGTCAAGGCGGCCTACGAGGACGCGAACCGCTGAGGCGTCCCCCGTCGGCCCGCCGGCCCGCCGGCCCGGGCGTCCAGCAGCCGCAGCCGATGGCACTCCACCGCGGCGGCGGCGACCAGGGGCGTCAGACACGGGGCCCCCGCACGGCCCCACGGCCCGGACCTCGGCGCCGGCAGCGAGGACTCCGCCTCGCGCCCCGGCCCGGGAGCCCGCAGCCACACGGCGGCGCCCGGCGCGCCGGAGCCGGCCCGCCCCGGAGGCGGGGGAGCGGTCATCCGGCCGTCGGCGCCCAGCGCCACGAGATCCAGTGAGATCCCGCCCCACTCCAGCCACTCCAGCAGCCCGGGAAGCTCCTCGGCGCTCCCCGCGGCCACCAGGAACCGCATGCGGCGCCCCATCAGCGCCACCGGCCCCGTCGCGGCGCCCACCCGGCGCAGCACCGCCCGGCCGGCCGCCGAGGGAAGCTCCAGCACGTCGAAGCGGAGCCCCGTCACCAGCTGTACCGGCGGGCCCGGCACCGTCGCCCAGCCGAGCTCCCGCTCGTACCAGAGCGAGAGCGCCCGTCCGCCGTCGAGCGGCGAGCGGGGAAACGGGACGGTGAGGGCCATGCCCGGGGAACTCCCGGGGAGCCGGGGAGGTTACGGCCCCGGGCCTCACCGGTGACGTAACGTTCCGGTCCGGGGACCCGAGGTGTCCGTTATCGAGACGTACGGGCGCATTCGAGAGTGCGACCTTGTTCGCTGGTAGCGGAGGGACCCCGGGTGCGCCGCATGGAGTGTCGGACCCCACGGGTAAGACATTCCTAGTGGAGAGGGGTGACTCCGCGGGTCCGGCCGTCTCACGTTCGCCATCGGCGTACTCAAGGCGTGGGTAACTGCTTGGCCTGCGGGAACATCGTCTCGCACCATCGAGTTGGAGCATTTGTCGGCTGTTCGGCAGTGGGCTACCCCAAGGACAAGGGGGTGATCCGGACGGATGTCGGCAGTTGGAATGAGCGGTCCCCGCTTGCGGGACTAAGCTGCGGAAGGACAGGGAGGGGATCGACCCCTAACTGACTGACCGCTCTGAGGAGCGATTAACGATGTTCGAGAGGTTCACCGACCGCGCGCGGCGGGTTGTCGTCCTGGCTCAGGAAGAAGCCCGGATGCTCAACCACAACTACATCGGCACCGAGCACATCCTTCTGGGCCTTATCCACGAGGGTGAGGGTGTCGCCGCTAAGGCCCTGGAGAGCCTCGGGATTTCGCTCGAGGCGGTCCGCCAGCAGGTGGAGGAGATCATCGGCCAGGGCCAGCAGGCGCCCTCCGGCCACATCCCCTTCACCCCTCGCGCCAAGAAGGTCCTGGAGCTCTCGCTCCGCGAGGCCCTCCAGCTCGGCCACAACTACATCGGCACCGAGCACATCCTGCTCGGCCTGATCCGCGAGGGCGAGGGCGTCGCCGCCCAGGTCCTCGTGAAGCTGGGCGCCGACCTCAACCGGGTGCGGCAGCAGGTCATCCAGCTGCTCTCCGGCTACCAGGGCAAGGAAGCCGCCACCGCCGGCGGTCCTGCCGAGGGCACCCCCTCGACGTCCCTGGTCCTCGACCAGTTCGGCCGCAACCTCACCCAGGCGGCCCGCGAGTCCAAGCTCGACCCGGTCATCGGGCGCGAGAAGGAGATCGAGCGGGTCATGCAGGTGCTGTCCCGCCGCACCAAGAACAACCCGGTCCTCATCGGCGAGCCCGGCGTCGGCAAGACCGCCGTCGTCGAGGGCCTGGCGCAGGCCATCGTCAAGGGCGAGGTGCCCGAGACCCTCAAGGACAAGCACCTCTACACCCTGGACCTCGGCGCGCTGGTCGCCGGCTCCCGCTACCGCGGTGACTTCGAGGAGCGCCTGAAGAAGGTCCTCAAGGAGATCCGCACCCGCGGCGACATCATCCTGTTCATCGACGAGCTCCACACCCTCGTGGGTGCGGGCGCCGCCGAGGGCGCGATCGACGCCGCCAGCATCCTCAAGCCGATGCTGGCCCGCGGTGAGCTCCAGACCATCGGCGCCACCACGCTCGACGAGTACCGCAAGTACCTGGAGAAGGACGCCGCTCTCGAGCGCCGCTTCCAGCCCATCCAGGTCGCCGAGCCGTCGCTGCCGCACACCATCGAGATCCTCAAGGGTCTCCGCGACCGGTACGAGGCGCACCACCGCGTCTCCATCACCGACGAGGCCCTCGTCCAGGCCGCGACCCTGGCCGACCGGTACATCTCGGACCGCTTCCTCCCGGACAAGGCGATCGACCTGATCGACGAGGCCGGCTCCCGGATGCGCATCCGCCGGATGACCGCGCCGCCGGACCTCCGCGAGTTCGACGAGAAGATCGCCGGCGTCCGCCGCGACAAGGAGTCCGCGATCGACTCGCAGGACTTCGAGAAGGCCGCGTCCCTGCGCGACAAGGAGAAGCAGCTCCTCGCCGCGAAGGCCAAGCGGGAGAAGGAGTGGAAGGCCGGCGACATGGACGTCGTCGCCGAGGTCGACGGCGAGCTGATCGCCGAGGTCCTCGCGACCGCCACCGGCATCCCGGTCTTCAAGCTGACCGAGGAGGAGTCCTCGCGTCTGCTCCGCATGGAGGACGAGCTCCACAAGCGCGTCATCGGCCAGAAGGACGCCGTCATCGGCCTCTCGCGCGCCATCCGGCGTACGCGTGCCGGCCTGAAGGACCCGAAGCGTCCCGGCGGCTCGTTCATCTTCGCCGGTCCGTCCGGTGTCGGTAAGACCGAGCTGTCCAAGGCGCTCGCCGAATTCCTCTTCGGCGACGAGGACGCGATGATCTCCCTCGACATGTCGGAGTTCAGCGAGAAGCACACGGTTTCCCGTCTCTTCGGCTCGCCGCCCGGATACGTCGGCTACGAAGAGGGCGGCCAGCTCACCGAGAAGGTGCGCCGCAAGCCGTTCTCCGTCGTCCTCTTCGACGAGGTCGAGAAGGCTCACCCCGATATCTTCAATTCCCTGCTCCAGATCCTGGAGGACGGTCGCCTGACCGACTCCCAGGGCCGGGTCGTGGACTTCAAGAACACGGTCATCATCATGACGACCAACCTCGGGACCAGGGACATCTCGAAGGGCTTCAACCTGGGCTTCGCCGCCCAGGGCGACACGAAGTCCAACTACGAGCGGATGAAGGCGAAGGTCAGCGAGGAGCTGAAGCAGCACTTCCGCCCCGAGTTCCTCAACCGTGTCGACGACGTCATCGTCTTCCCGCAGCTGACCCAGGACGACATCCTCCAGATCGTCGACCTGATGATCGGCCGCGTGGACGAGCGTCTGAAGGACCGGGACATGGGCATCGAGCTCTCCCAGTCCGCCAAGGAGCTCCTGGCGAAGAAGGGCTACGACCCGGTCCTGGGCGCCCGCCCGCTCCGCCGGACGATCCAGCGCGAGATCGAGGACACCCTGTCCGAGAAGATCCTCTTCGGCGACCTCCGCCCCGGCCACATCGTGGTCGTGGACACGGAGGGCGAGGGCGAGGAGCGCAAGTTCACCTTCCGCGGCGAGGAGAAGGCGGCCCTGCCGGACGCTCCGCCGGTCGCGGCGGGCGAGACGGGCCCGAACCTGTCCAAGGACGCGTGACGCACGCGCTGAGCGTGTAGCGGCTTCACAGGGGCGGCCCCGGAACCACACGGTTCCGGGGCCGCCCCTTTTCGACGTCCTCCCGGCGTTCCTGACGGCCTGCGGAGGGCTCGGGTTGCGTGACCCAGGTCCCAATGGCAGGGGCCGCGCGGTGACAAGCCGCACAGGGGGATCAAGGGGTACTAGACAGGGTCGTAGTTCTTATAACGGTCAAAGCGGGACGTTCAGGAGTCAACCAACGGGACCATGGTCCCGAGGGGGTCGAATCGGGCGGAGCGCCGCCTTCCGGGCCTCTCGGGGCCCCGCCGACATGGCGCTAAACCTAGAAGCTTGGGTTGATATGTCCGATTTCAAGGTGGGGCCGCGGAGGTGTCAAGGGCCGTATTCCGGTGGAGATCGCTACGACCTCGTGTCGTAGATGGGGTGTTTTGGGATGGCCTGGGTGGCGGGTTACCAAGGAACGGCCAGCCCGGCGCAACGCACCGATCGCGTCGGGTCCCGTTCTGCCCGGAGGTCTTCCCCCGTATGTCGAAGCGCGTCATGAACCCCGCCGTCCGAGTCACCGCCGTCGCCCTCGCCACCGCGGGACTGGGAGCGTCGCTGGTGGCCGGAGCAGGGTCCGCCTTCGCCGCCGAGAGCAAGGCCGCCCCGCTCGCCGGTACCGCGGCCGCCGCCATCGCGGCGCAGGCCGAGACCCAGGCCAAGGCCGCGGCCCACGTGAAGGCCGTCAAGACCCAGGCCGCCCAGGCCAAGGCCGTGAAGGCCGCCCAGGTGAAGGCCGCGGCCAAGAAGGCCGCCGCCAAGCCGGCCGCCGCGAAGAAGGCCAAGGGCTGGGTCAAGCCGGTCACCTCGTACACCCTCACCGCCAGCTACAACCAGGGCGGCTCCATGTGGGCCCACAAGCACTCCGGCCAGGACTTCGCCGTCCCGGTCGGCACCCCGGTCAAGGCCGCCGGCGCCGGCACCGTCGTGAAGGCCGGCCCGAACGGCGGCGGCGACGGCCCCGCGTACGGCAACGCCATCGTCGTGAAGCACGCCAACGGCACCTACTCGCAGTACGCCCACCTGTCGAAGATCCAGGTCCACCTCGGCCAGAAGGTCGGCGCCGGCCAGAAGATCGCCCTCTCGGGCAACACCGGAAACTCCTCCGGCCCGCACCTGCACTTCGAGATCCGTACGACCCCGAACTACGGCTCCGCCGTCAACCCGGCCGCGTTCCTGCGGACCCACGGCGTGTCCATCTGATCCACCCGCTAGCCGGCCCCGTGGGCCCGGTTCAGCAGATCGAGGGCGACCTCGAGGACGGCTTCGTGCTTCTCCTCGGGGTCGCCCTCGACGTTCTGCATGAAGAACGTGCCCGCGTGCAGGGTGAAGATCGCGCTCACGCAGCGGACCTGGTCCACCGTCGCGAACTCCGGCTCCTGGATCAGGCCGGTCAGCGTGATCATGCGCTCCTTGAAGGTGAGGCCGACGCTCAGGTCACGGACCGCCGCCTGGTTCTCCTGCATGAAGCGGAAGAGCGGGGCGGCGGCGCGCAGCGCCACCTGGTAGCGGCGCAGCACCTCCTGCCGGGTCTCCAGGGTCCGCGGCTGCGTCTGCGCCCACTCGATCAGCTCGTCCATCGGCCGCGTGAGGTCCTCGAAGATCCCGACGAGGATGTCCTCCTTGGTCTTGAAGTGGTAGTAGAGCGCGGCCTTGGTGACGTCGAGGCGTTCCGCGATCTCCCGGAGCGAGGTCTTCTCGTACCCCTGCTCGGCGAAGAGTTCGAGAGCCACGTCCTGGATGCGCTGGCGGGTGTTGCCTCGGGCCATGGCTGTTCACTCCCACTTTCCACAAAACTTACTTGACGACCGGCAAGTGACGGGCCTACCGTCCCCAGTGTAGTAACTAGCCGGGCGGCAAGTAAGGGGCAGTCATGACGGACACCGCGACACCATCGAAGCAGGCGGAGGAGGGGCAGGAGTCTCCGCGCAGCGTGCGCGTCGTCCTTCTCGCCCTCATGATCGCGATGCTCCTCGCGATGCTGGACAACATGATCATCGGCACCGCGATGCCGACGATCGTCGGCGAGCTCGGCGGTCTGGAGCACCTCTCCTGGGTCGTCACCGCCTACACCCTCGCCACCGCCGCCTCCACCCCCATCTGGGGCAAGCTCGGCGACATGTACGGCCGCAAGGGCGTCTTCCTCACCTCGATCGTCATCTTCCTGATCGGCTCCGCGCTCAGCGGCATGGCCCAGGACATGGGCCAGCTCATCGGCTTCCGCACCGTCCAGGGCCTCGGAGCCGGCGGACTCATGGTCGGCGTGATGGCGATCATCGGCGACCTGATCCCGCCCCGTGAGCGGGGCAGGTACCAGGGCATGATGGCCGGCGTGATGGCCCTCGCCATGATCGGCGGCCCGCTGGTCGGCGGCACCATCACCGACCACTGGGGCTGGCGCTGGTCCTTCTACATCAACCTGCCGCTGGGCGCCGTCGCCCTCGCCATGGTCACCGCCGTCCTCCACCTGCCGAAGAAGCGGCGGGCGGCCGGCACCCGGATCGACTTCCTCGGCGCCGCGCTGCTGACCGTCGGCATCACCGCGATCGTCCTCGTCACCACCTGGGGCGGGACCGAGTACGCCTGGGGCTCGGCCACCATCGTCGGCCTCGCGGTCGGCGGAGCCGCCGCCCTCGCCGCCTTCCTGTACGTGGAGACCCGCGCGAGCGACCCGATCATGCCGCTGCACATCTTCCGCAGCCGCAACTTCACGCTCATGTCGCTGATCGGCTTCATCACCGGCTTCGTCATGTTCGGCGCGGTCCTCTACCTGCCGATCTTCCAGCAGTCCGTCCAGGGCGCCTCGGCCACCAACTCCGGCCTGCTGCTCCTGCCGATGCTGCTGTCGATGATGGTCGTCTCGCTGGTCGTCGGCCGCTTCACCACCAGCACCGGCAAGTACAAGGTCTTCCCCATCGCGGGCGGCGCCCTGATGATCGCCGGCCTGTTCCTGCTCTCCACGATGGATACCGGCACGACCCGTGTGGTCTCCGGCGTCTACATGGCCCTGCTCGGCGCCGGCATGGGCTTCCTCATGCAGATCACCATGCTCGTCGCGCAGAACAGCGTCGAGATGAAGGACATGGGGGTGGCCTCCAGCTCCACCACCCTCTTCCGCACCCTCGGCTCGTCCTTCGGCGTCGCCATCATGGGCGCCCTCTTCACCAGCAGGGTCCAGGACGAGATGGCCGCCAACGGCGGCTCCGCCCTCACCGAGCGGACCGCGCAGCTCGACGCCGCGAGCCTGGCCAAGCTGCCGGAGGCGCTCCGCGAGGCGTACCAGGAGGCGGTCGCCGTCGGCACCCACTCCGCCTTCCTCGTCGGCTCGGCGGTCGCGGTCCTCGGCTTCGTCCTCGCCTTCTTCGTCAAGGAGGTGGCATTGCGCGGCGCCGGACCCGAGCCGGACGGGAAGCAGCGGGACGGCCAGGACGGGAAGCCGGCCGGGGACGGCGCCGCGAAGGTCGCCGAGACGGTCTGAGACCACCGGCACGCGCGCGTGGGGCCCGGTTTCCGCGAAACCGGGCCCCACACGCGCGTACGTACCTCCGGCCTCTCTGCCCCTCCGGCCTCTCTGCCCCTCCGGCCCCTCTGGTCCTCCGGCTCCTCCGGTCCTACTCCGGCAGCCGCAGGATCGGGAAGCTCCCCGTGTTCGTCGGCGCGTGATCGGGCAGCCACAGCACCGCGACCGCGCCGCCGACGCCCTCCGGCGCCGCCTCCGAGGCCACGTTCCGGAAGGTCAGCCGGGCGCCGAGGACCCGTGCCTGACCGGCCGCGATCGTCAGACCGAGGCCGTGGCCCTGGCCCGCGCGGTCGCTCGTACCGGTACGGAACCGGCTCGGGCCCTCGTGGAGCAGCGCCTCCGGGAAACCCGGGCCGTGGTCCCGTACCCGTACCACCCGGCCCTCGACCGTGACCTCCACCGGGCCCTTGCCGTGCTTGGCCGCGTTCGCCAGCAGGTTGCCGAGGATCCGCTCCAGCCTGCGCGGATCGGTCGACACCCAGGACTCGTGCACCACCCGGATCTCCGCGTCCGGGAACATCGACCGCACCCGGCGCTCCACGAACTCGCCGAGCGCGATCTCCTGGAGCTCGGCCCGCTCCGAGGCCCCGTCCAGCCTGGCCACCTCCAGGACGTCCTCGACCAGCGTCCGCATCGCCTGCGCCCGGTCCCGTACCAGCTCGGTCGGACGGCCGGGCGGCAGCAGCTCGGCCGCCGTGAGCAGCCCGGTCACCGGGGTGCGCAACTCGTGCGCGATGTCCGCGGTGACCCGCCGCTCCGCCTCGATCCGCTCGTTGAGGGCGTCGGTGAGCGAGTCGATGGCCCACGCCAGGTCGTCCGTCTCGTCCCGTACAACCCCGCCGACGGCGTCCCGGACCCGCACGTCACCGTTGCCCTGGGCGACCCGCCCGGCCGCCGCCGCGGCCTTCCGCAGCCGCCGGGAGAGCTGCCCGCCGACGAGGATGCCGAGCGCGCAGCCGCCGAACACCACCGAGACCGAGCCGATCACCAGCGCCCGGTCGAGGTCCTTCATGATCGTGGCGCTGCGGTCGGCGAAGGGGATGTGCAGGGACAGCACGTCGCCGTTGGCCAGCGGCACCGCCGCCCACACGTCCGGCGGCCCGCCGTGCCGGTGCTCCTGTACGTACGTGCCCCGCCGCTGGTCGCGCATCAGCTGGTCGAGCTGGTCCGGCAGCGCCGGGTCGTTGAGCTTGGCGCCGAAGCGCGGCTCCTTCGGCTTGGAGGTCTCGTACAGGCGCTGGGCGAAGAGCAGCCGCTCCATCTGGACCTCGCGCGCGTTGTCGAGCATCGAGATGCGCGCGGCGTTGTGCACGACCACGCTGAGCGTGACCGCGATCAGCGCGCCGACCGCCGCGATGGCCAGGGCGATCTTCCAGCGGACGCCGGTGCGGAGCGGGAGCGCTCTCACCGATCAGCCCCTGAGCTTGTAGCCGAAGCCGCGGACCGTCTCGATCCGGTCCTGGCCGATCTTGGCCCGCAGCCGCTGCACGTGCACGTCGACGACGCGGGTGTCGCCGCCCCAGCCGTAGTCCCAGACCCGCTCCAGGAGCTTGTCGCGGGAGAGCACCGTGTTCGGGGCGGACGAGAACTCGAGCAGCAGCCGCATCTCGGTCGGCGTCAGGGCCACCGGCTCCCCGCCCCGCCGCACCTCCATGCCCTCGGTGTCGACCTCCAGGTCCCCGTCGCCGAAGACGAGCGGCCCGCCGTCCCCGGCCGTCTCCTCCGCCTCGCCGCCGGCCCCGCTCCCGGCCGCGTGGCCGAAACGGCGCAGCACGGCCCGGATCCGGGCCATGAGCACGGCGCCGTCGAAGGGCTTGGTCACGTAGTCGTCCGCCCCGGCCTCCAGGCCGAGGACGACGTCGATCGAGTCGGCGCGCGCCGACAGCATGATCACCGGAACCGTCGACTCGTCGCGGATGCGGCGGCAGAGGCTGACCCCGTCCATGCCGGGCAGCATCACGTCGAGCAGCGCGATGTCCGGCCGGTGGGCGCGGAAGGCGTCGAGCCCGGAGAGGCCGTCGGGCATCGCGGTGACGCGGAAGCCGTCCCGCTCCAGGGCGAGCTGGGTGGCCTCGCGGATGACGTCGTCGTCCTCGACGAACAGGACATGGGTCTCGGCCATCGTGCGGGGGTCCTTCGATCGGTGTGCGTCGGCGCGGTGGGGCGGTGGGGCGGTGCTCGGTGTGGCGGCGTGCGGGGCCGGGGCGGGGCGGGTCAGGGGCGGGCGCTCAGCCGGCGGCGGAGGGTTCCGGCACGGGCTGGGGCAGCTCGGTGGCGCCGTCGCCCTCGCCGACGGCCTGGCTGTACTCGTTGTGCACCCAGTCGTGCTGCGTGAACCTGTTCCCCGACCAGCGATACGTGATCACGTCCTCGCCCGACGGGTACGCGACCGGGTCGTCCTCCGCGTACACCTGCTTCGTCACGATCAGGTCGCCGCGGTCGATGGTGCCGTAGACCGCCGCGTCCTCGGCCATGAAGACGTTCTCGTAGCCGTCGGCGGTGGCCGTGCCGGCGGTGGCGTTCCCCCCGGGCTGCTTGCGGTAGACGTACGTACCGATGCCGACCGCGTCCCCGCAGGTCATCACGTTGACGACGACGTCGGGTGCGGTGCCGTTGGTGAGGTTGCCGTAGGAGGTGTCCACCGGGTACGCGTCGGCCACGCACGGCTTCAGGTCGGCCTTCACCCGGGCGCCGATCTTCGGATCGCCCTTGAGCAGCGCGATCGGATCCACCCGCTCGGCCGCCTTCGCCGAGCCCGATCCGGAGGCCGTGGAGGGCGGCGTGGGCGCGGCGGCGGCCGTCGAGTCCGCGCGGGCCGCGCCCTCGTCGCGCGAGCCCGTACCGCCCGTGGAACAAGCGGCCACGAACAGGCCGAGGGCGGCGAGTCCGGCCATCGCCGTGACACCCGCCGCCTTGGTACCGACCGCCCGGGGCGTTTCTCCGCCCCGAGCGCCCGCGCCCGCGCCTCCACCGCCTCCGCTGCTGCTTCCGTTTCCGTTTCCGCTTCCGCCGAGGCCGGAGGTCGATCCGCTCCCGGTCCCGGTCCCGGACGTGAACCCGGATCCGGCTCGGCCGTCGGTTCTTCCGCCGCCGACTTCGCCGTCGTCTAGGCCGCGCACCGCTGGTGCCCTCCCTCGTCACCTCGCACGGCCGCCGCAGCCGACCGCTGTCCTCCGGTCCGCTCCACGGGCCGCCCCAGGGCGAGGGCGTTCAGATCGCGGCTCTCCAGCTCCTGGCGGAGCCGGGCGAGCGCGCGGTGGAGCGTCGACTTCACGGTACCGGTCGACATGCCCAGCGCCGCAGCGGTCTCCTCCGTGCTCATCTGCTCCCAGTGCCGCAGCACCACGACGCTGCGCTGCTTGGGCGCCAGCACCTTCAGGATGTCCATGAGCAGGGCCCGGTCGGCGTGCTGCTCGGTCGGGTCCTCCACGCTCGCGTCCGGAAGCTGCTCGGTCGGCACCTCCTCGAGACGGCGCGCCCGCCACCATTCCGTCCGCGTGTTGATCATGACCCGCCGCAGGTACGCGTCCGCCAGCGACTTGTCCGCGATCCCGTCCCAGCGGCCGTACGTACGGACCAGAGCCGTCTGCAGCAGATCCTGCGCGTCGACCGGATCCGGGACGAGACGGCGGGCGCTGCGCAGCAGCGCGTCCTGCCGCGTGCGGACGTACTCCTCGAAGTCGAGCACCTCGCCCTGGCTCATCCCAGCCGCCTCCACATCCCCGTGACCTGCTTGTTCTCCGTGTCGATGACGACGCTACGGAGCGGTTGTCACGGGGGTGTGCGAGGCAGCCGTCGATGGACGCACGGCTACCCATCGGTTGTGTAACAGCTCGGATCTTGGATCCAACGTCCTGGATCCAACGTCCTGGATCCAACGTCCTGGATCCAACGTCCTGGATCCAACGTCCTGGATCCAACGTCCTGGATCCAACGTCCTGGATCCAAGATCCGGGATCCAATGCCCTGGATCCAGCGTCCGGGATCCGACCTCCTGGATCCAAGGTCCGGGATCCAACCTCCGGGATCCAATGTCCTGGATCCAGGACATTGGATCCGATCCGCCGACGGGCCTCAGGTCAGCGGAAGCCGGTACCGACCACCGTCCAGCGGCTCCACCAGCCCGTCCGAGACCAGGCCGTCCAGGGCGCGGCCGCGCTGGATCGGCTCGTCCCAGACGGCGTCGAGGGCGGACTGGGGGACGGGGCCGGGGGCGTCGCGGAGGACGGCGAGGAGTCGGCCGCGGACCTGGCGGTCGGTGCCGGCGTAGGTCTGGCCGCGGCGGGGCGGGCCGTCGTGGGCGGGCTTGCCGGAGTTGAGCCAGGCGCAGCGGTCGGCGATGGGGCAGCGACCGCAGTCCTCGTTCTTCGCGGTGCAGACGAGGGCGCCGAGCTCCATCGAGGCGGCGGCCCAGCGGGCCGCGGTGCCCTCGTCGTCGGGGAGCAGGGCGCGGGCGAGGCGCCGCTCGGCGGCGGTGGTGGCGTTCGGCGGGTACTGGACGCCGCTCGCCGCGCGGGCGAAGACCCGGCGCACGTTGGTGTCGAGGACGGCGTGCCGCTGACCGTAGGCGAAGGAGGCGACGGCCGCCGCCGTGTACTCGCCGATGCCGGGGAGGGCGAGGAGCTGTCCGTGGTCGTTCGGCACGTCGCCCCGGTGCCGGTCCCTTATCGCCACGGCCGCCGCGTGCAGCCGCAGGGCCCGGCGCGGGTAGCCGAGCCGGCCCCAGGCGCGGACGGCCTCACCGGGCGGCTCGGCGGCCAGGTCGGCCGGGCGGGGCCAGCGCGCCAGCCACTGCTCGTACACCGGGAGCACCCGGACGACGGGGGTCTGCTGGAGCATGAACTCGCTGACCATGACACCCCAGGCGCCGGCCTCGGGGCGGCGCCAGGGCAGGTCGCGGGCGTGCCGGTCGAACCAGGCGAGGACCGGTCCGTGCAGCTCCGCAGGGGCGACGGCGGACGGAGCCGTACCGACGGGGGCGGACGCCGTGCCGGCGGAGCCGGAGGCCGTGCCGGTGGGCCCGGAGGCCGTGCCGAGCGGCCCGGAGGTCGTATCGGCGGGGAAGGACCGGGAGGCGGTGGAGGGCAGGGAGGCGGGGGCATCGATGGAAGTCATGGCACCCCCGATCCTGGCACGTCCGGGGAGCGATCAGTACGCGCCGTGGCGCGCGCGCGAACGGCGCTCGGGGCGCGCGGAGGCGTGCGCCGGGGTCGCGGGCCCCCGCCCCGCGCACCACACGACCGCCGCGCTCCGGCTGGAGCGGGCCGTGTCGACCAGTGCCGTCATCGGCCGACGGGCGGCGTACATGAAGAGGAAGGCGACGAGGCCGCCGAGGAGCAGCCCCGCGGTGACGTCGTGCGGGTAGTGGACGCCGACGAAGACGCGGGAGAAGGCCATGAGGATCGCCATGGGCACGGTCAGCCAGACGATTCCGCGCCAGGAGAGGGCGAGCGCGACGGCGGCGGCTCCGGCGATGGCGGAGTGGTTGCTGGGGAAGGACCAGTCGCCGTAGGCGGGGCAGTCGATGAGCGCGGCGGGTGCCCCGGCGACGGCCCGGCACGGGCGTTCCTCGTCGATCAGCGACTTCAGGCCCTCGCTCACCACGTATCCGAAGGCGGTGGCGAGCGGGGCGAGGAGCGCGAGCGTCATCGCCTGGCTCGATCCGGTCCGCGAACGCCACCACCCGGCCAGGAACAGCGCGCCGAAGAGCAGCAGTCCGAGCTCCGTCCAGACCTCGGCGAGCCACTGGAACCAGTGCGGTGTGGAGTGCGCGAAGTCGAGGACGTCGAGGTAGAGACGGTCGGAGAGGTCGAGGAGGTTGTCCATGGTGCATGACGCTAACCGGAATTCCAGGTGTCGCGCCCCTGGCCAAGGAACGATCCGACCCCTGACGAAAGTGGGGGATGGGGAGAGAGGGGGACGATTTCCGGCCATCGCGGCGAGAGTTCCCGTTCCCGCAGGATGTGATCATCGGCAAAACTTGGGCTCTCGGGCGGCGGGTGGGGCGGGAGTTGGGCCGGATCTCTCGTAAGGTTCGGGGCGTGGGATCTTTGCGCAATCCGGTCGGGCCGCTTCCCTCCACCATCTACTGGCGACGGAGGGCGGTCGCGCTGTGTCTGATCGCACTTCTCGCCCTGTTGACCCTGTGGGCCGTCACCTCTGGTGACGGTGGCGGGAAGAAGACGAACGACGCCGCCAACGGCTCGGCCCCCGCGCCATCGATCACCCCGGGACCCGCGGGGACGGGGCCGGCCATCAGCCAACAGCCGGGCGGACGCGACGAGTCGGAAGACTCCGGCGACACGGGCGAGTCCGGTACGGGCGACGGCTCGGGCTCCGGTTCCGACTCCGGCTCGGGTGCGGGCTCCGACGCCGGTTCCGGTACGGACGCGGGCGCGGGCTCCGGCGAAGGCTCCGACGCGGCCGGTTCCGGTTCGGCCGGCAAGAACGGTGACACCGACGGCGCGGGCGGCGACGGGGGTGCCGGCAGCGGCACGGGCGGGCGGCTCCCGGCCGGCTCCCAGCTCCCGAACTGCCCCTCCGGGTCCCTGGAGTTGACGCTGCGCAGCGCCAAGCTCACGTACGAGCCCGGCGAGAAGCCCCGTTTCCACCTGGCCGTCAAGAACACCTCGGGCGCCGACTGCAAGGCCGACCTCGGACCCCGTACGGCCGTGCTGAAGATCAGCGACGCGCAGAACGACCGGCTGTGGGCCTCGGACGACTGCCCGAGCCCCGGCGACCCGGTACTGCTGAAGGTCCCCGCGCGCGGCACGATCACCCACACCGTGGAGTGGGACCTCCGCCGCAGCGCCCCGCAGTGCGCCACGGCTCCGGCGGGCGAGGCGGGTCCGGGCAACTACCTGGTCGAGGCGACCGTGCCCGGCGAGAAGGCGTTCGCGGCGCCGTTCGCCCTCGCCAAGGACTGAGGGCCGGGGTCGGCGGCCGGAACCGACGGCCGTAGCCGGCGGCCGGAACCGACGGCAGGAACCGACGAACGGGGCTGACGGGCAGGTCCCTGCCCGTCAGACGTACCGCTCGGCGGTCCGAAGCAGACGTACCGCTCGGCGATCCGGATCAGACGTCCGGAATCAGACGTACCGCTCCAGGATCGACGACTCCGCCAGCCGCGACAGCCCCTCGCGGACGCTGCGCGCCCGCGCCTCGCCGACGCCGTCCACGGTCTGGAGGTCGTCCACACTCGCCGCGAGCAGCTTCTGCAGCCCGCCGAAGTGCTCCACCAGGCGCTCGATGATCGCGCCGGGCAGGCGCGGCACCTTGGCGAGAAGCCGGTAGCCGCGCGGCGAGACCGCCGAGTCGAGCGTCTCGGGGGAGCCGCTGTAGCCGAGGGCCCGCGCGACGACGGGCAGCTCCAGGAGTTCGGTGTGGGTGAGCGCGTCCAGCTCGGTCAGCGCCTCGGCGACCGTGCGGGAACGCTTCGCCGTCGGCTCCGGCACGTAGTCCCGGATCACCAGCTCGCGCTCCGGCTCCACGCCCGCGATCAGCTCGTCGAGCTGGAGCGAGAGCAGCCGGCCGTCGGTGCCGAGCTCGACCACGTACTCCGCGATCTCGGTGGCGATCCGGCGGACCATCTCCAGGCGCTGGGCGACGGCGGTGACGTCCCGGACGGTCACCAGGTCCTCGATCTCCAGGGCGGAGAGCGTGCCGGCCACCTCGTCGAGGCGGAGCTTGTACCGCTCCAGCGTCGCGAGCGCCTGGTTGGCCCGGGAGAGGATCGCGGCCGACTCCTCCAGGACCCGCCGCTCGCCGTTCACGTACAGCGCGATCAGCCGCATCGACTGGGAGACGGAGACGACGGGGAAGTTGCACTGCTTGGAGACCCGGTCCGCAGTGCGGTGGCGGGTGCCGGTCTCCTCGGTCGGGATGGAGGCGTCCGGGACCAGCTGCACACCGGCCCGGTGGATCTTGGTGATGTCCTTGTCCAGGACGAGCGCCCCGTCGAGCTTGCACAGCTCGCGCAGGCGGGTGGCGGCGAACTCGACGTCGATCACGAAGCCGCCGGTGCACATCGAGTCGACCGTCTTGTCCATGCCGAGGACGATGAGGCCACCGGTGTTCCCGCGCAGGATCCGCTCCAGGCCGTCACGCAGTGCGGTGCCGGGCGCGACGGCGCTCAGGGCCGCGCGCATGAGCGCTTCGTTGCCGGAGCCCGCGCCGGACTTTCCAGGAGCTGCTGCCCCGTCCTTGGCTGCCACTGCACTCCTCCGGCTCGTACGGATGGGCGAGACCAGGGCAAAGTCTAGCGACACCACCCCGCCGCCCTGGGCCGCACGCCGGTCCAGGGTGCTCCGGACGGGCGCCCGCCGGGGCGGCCCGGTCGCGATCCGCCCTACCCGCTCGACCGCGCGCCTACCCCTCCACGCCGCCACGGGGAGGCCCCGGACACCGCGTCGGCGGGCCGACGAGCGGGCTCGCCGGCTCCGCCACACCCTCCCTCAGCCCGCCGCCTCCTCCGACTTCCTGGCCGCGCGGCGGCTCTGCGGCAGCACCCGCAGGGCGTCCCCCATGTCCGCGACCTCCGTCACCTTCATGCCCGCCGGTACCTTCCCGGGGTCCCCGGGGACCAGCGCGTGGGTGAAGCCCAGCCGGTGCGCCTCGGCGAGGCGGCGCTGTACGCCGGTGACCCGCCGGACCTCTCCCGCGAGGCCGACCTCGCCGATCGCCACCAGGTTCTTCGGCAGCGGGGTGTCGCTCGCCGCGGAGGCCAGCGCCAGCGCGATGGCCAGGTCGGCGGCCGGCTCGGAGAGCTTCACCCCGCCCACGGTGGCGCTGTAGATGTCCCGCTTGCCCAGCGCGCTGATCCGGCCCCGCTGCTCCAGGACGGCCAGCATCATCGAGACCCGGGAGGTCTCCAGACCGGAGGTGGTCCGGCGCGGGGACGGGATCTGGGAGTCCACGGTCAGCGCCTGCACCTCGGCGACCAGCGGCCGGCGGCCCTCCAGGGTGACAGTGAGGCAGGTGCCGGGCACGGCCACGTCACGGCGGGTCAGGAAGAGTCCGGACGGGTCGGCGAGCCCGGTGATCCCCTCGTCGTGGAGCTCGAAGCAGCCCACCTCGTCGGTCGCCCCGTACCGGTTCTTCACGCCGCGGACCAGGCGCAGGCGCGCGTGCCGGTCGCCCTCGAAGTGCAGGACGACGTCCACCAGGTGCTCCAGGAGCCGGGGACCGGCGATCGCCCCGTCCTTCGTCACGTGGCCGACGAGGAGCGTGGACATCCCGCGCTCCTTGGAGGCCCGGATCAGCGCGCCCGCGACCTCGCGGACCTGCGCCATGCCGCCGGGGGCGCCGTCGATCTCCGGGGAGGCGACCGTCTGCACCGAGTCCATGATCAACAGGGAGGGCTTCACCTCGTCCAGGTGGCCGAGGACCGCCGACAGGTCGGTCTCCGCGGCCAGGTACAGGTGGTCGCTGAGCGCGTTGATCCGGTCCGCGCGGAGCCGGACCTGGCTGGCGGACTCCTCGCCCGTCACGTACAGGGTGCGGTGGGCGTCGCTCGCCGCCTTCGCCGCCACGTCGAGCAGCAGCGTGGACTTGCCGACGCCGGGCTCGCCCGCGAGCAGCACCACCGCGCCGGGCACCAGGCCGCCGCCGAGGACCCGGTCGAGCTCGTCGACACCGGTCGAGCGGGCGGTCGCCTGCCGGCCGTCGACCTGGCCGATGGGGAGCGCGGCCGTGGAGACGCGGCCGGCGGCGGTGGTCCGGACGGCGGGCGCGCCGTACTCCTCGACCGTCCCCCACGCCTGGCATTCGGGGCAGCGGCCGAGCCACTTGGCCGTCTGCCAGCCGCACTCGGTGCAGCGGTACGACGGACGGTCCTTGGCGGATTTCGTACGGGCAGCCATGCCCCACACCGTAGCCGCCGCCACCGACAGCGGACCGCCGTCCGCCCCCGGCCTGTGGACGGACCCTCCACGACCTGTGGACAGTCCGCTCCCGGACCGTCGCCACGGCAGCGGAACACCCCGTTCCCGTCCCCTTTCGAGTGATGGGTTCACCCGTAAGACTGAGAAGTGCGGATCCGGTATGAAGAGTGCCCCCTCGCGCGCCTACGGTCGCCCAGTGACGAGCAGCAGGCTGGAATCCTCCCGCACCCCGGGCGCCCACCGGGCGCGCCGCGGCCCGCAGCAGGGACCGCGCACGCTCGGCCAGCGACCCCCCGCCCGCTACGAGGACGCCCTCGACGGGCTCTTCACGTACTGCCTCTCGGTCCTCTGCGACCACGACACGGCCACCGCCGTCCTCGGCGACGTCCTCGCCGCCGCCGAGCGCCACCACGGCCGCTGCCCCTCCGACGAGGAGGGCCGCACCGCGTGGCTGTACGCGCTGGCCCGCTGGGCCTGCCTGCGCAGCCTCGGCGAGCAGCGCCGCCGGCGCCAGGGCGCGCACACCGGCCGTCCCGCCGTCACCCCGCCCGCGCCGCCGCCGGTCTCCGCCGGGACGGCCGAGCGCCGCCGCGCCGAGCTGGCCACCCTCGCCTGGCCCGAGGCCGCCGGTACCACCCCCGAACAGCGCGAAGCCCTCGAACTGGCCGTCCGGCACGGTCTGAGCCCGCGCCAGGTCGCCGCCGTCCTCGCCCTCGACCCGCAGGCCGCCCGCGAGCTGCTGGCCACCGCCGGCTGCGAGGTCGAGCGCACCCGGGCGGCGCTCGCCGTCGTCTCGACCGGCAGCTGCCCCACCGTCTCCCGGCTCCTCACCGGCGACCGGCAGCTGATCCTGTCGGCGGCGCTGCGTGCCGAACTCGTCCGGCACGTGGACGACTGCCCGGTCTGCCGGCGCACCGCCGAGCGGGTCGGCGCCACCGCCCCCTGGCCGGGCGGCGGGCCGCGCGCCGTCCAGGAGCGGCTGCCGCTCGTCGAGGCGCCCCGGGCCGCCGCGTACATGGCGATGCGGCACGTCCCACGCGCGCGTGCGGGTGCCCCACGCTTCGCCCCGACCGGCTTCCCGATCGACCCGAAGGACGTCGTCGCCCGCCGGGACCGGATGCGGGCCCGCGCGGTCACCACCACCGTGGTCGCGGCCGTCGTCGCCGCCCCGGTCCTCGCCCTGTGGACCTCCTACCGGGGCGTCCCCGCCGCCGCGGAGGCCGGCCGGGACGGCTCCCGGGTCAGCGCGGGCGAGCGGGGGGACGGCACGGGCGCCGACGGCCGGCCGTACGACCGCTACGAGAACGCGGGCAACGCCCGTACGACCCCCGAGACGGGCTCCACCCAGGCGAGCCGTTCCCCGGACGTCTCCGTCGAGGTCGTCACCCCGGCGCGCCCCTCGGGGCCCACCGCGCCCGCGCGGCCCGGGGACCCGGTACCGGGCTGGATCGGCGTCACCGCGCGGTGCCTCGGCGACGTCACCCTGATCACCCTCACCGGGGAGGGCGGCACCCCGGTCGAATGGTCGCTGTGGACGGACGCGCCCTGGCTGTACGTGAACCGGGCCTCCGGCACGCTGGCGCCGGGCGAGACCGTCACCGTCGCCGTCCGCGTCGACCGGAACCGTGAACCGCGCGGTCCCTGGAGCGCCCGGATCGGCGTCCACCCCACCGGGGCGGAGCTGCGGATCAGCGGCCAGGGGCCCGTCGCGCCGATCGACGACCGGGTGATCCCGCCCCCGCCGGTCACCACCGAGCCCACCACCCCGCCGACCTCCCCGCCGCCCACCGGCGGACCGGTCGACCCGCCGTCGACCCCGCCCCCCACGGAGCCGACGGAGCCCACGGAACCGACGGAGCCGACGACGCCCCCGCCGACGACCGAGCCCCCCACCACGCCCCCGCCGACGACGGAGCCGACGACGCCCCCGCCGACGACGGAACCCCCCACCACACCACCGCCGACGACGGAGCCCACGACCCCGCCGCCGACGACCGAACCGACGACACCCCCGCCGACCACGGACGCACCGCCCCCGGAAACGCCCTGAGGAGGCGCTACGGGCTCGGGTCGGGCCTCAGGAGGGGCTACAGGCTCGGGTCGGGCCTCAGGAGGGGCTACCGCTTCGGGTCGGCCGGGTGCGGGGCCACCATCGGCAGCGTCGAGGCGAGCCGCGCCTCGCAGAGCCCGACCAGCACGTCGTACGCGTCCTTGCCCATCATCTCGATCAGTTCCGGCCGGTACGAGACGTAGACCGGCTCCCCGCCACCGTGGGCCGAGGTCGCCGACGTGCACCACCAGTGCAGGTCGTGACCGCCCGGACCCCAGCCCCGCCGGTCGTACTCGCCGATCGAGACCTGGAGCACGCGCGTGTCGTCGGGCCGGTCGATCCAGTCGTACGTCCGGCGCACCGGCAGCTGCCAGCACACGTCCGGCTTGGTCTCCAGCGGCTCCCGGCCCTCCTTGAGGGCGAGGATGTGCAGCGAGCAGCCGGCGCCGCCCGCGAAGCCGGGCCGGTTCTGGAAGATGCACGAGCCCTTCCAGCGGCGGGTCTGCCGGTCGCCGTCCTCGTCGACCTGCGTCCAGCCCGTCTCACTGCCGACGTCGTGGAACTGCCACAGCTCTGGCGTCAGCTTCGCCACGTGCTCCGCGACCCGCTTCTCGTCGTCCTCGTCGGAGAAGTGGGCGCCCAGCGTGCAGCAGCCGTCCGCCGCCCGGCCCGCCTGGATGCCCTGGCAGCCGCTGCCGAAGACACAGGTCCAGCGCGAGGTCAGCCAGGTCAGGTCGCAGCGGAAGACCTGCTCCTCGTCGGCCGGATCCGCGAACTCCACCCACGCGCGCGGGAAGTCGAGACCCTGCTCGTCCGGCTCCGCGCCCTTGCGCTGCTTCGTCACACCCTTGACGGGCGGCTTCGCGCCCTCCACGTGGTGGGCGTATTTCACATCGCGAACGTCCCGCGCGTCGGTCGCGGCCTCGTCGCGAACGGCACCGTCGCCGGCGGCGGCACTGTCTTTGTCCGGCTTCGCCTTTTTCGTCTTTGGCACAACCCCAAGCGTATGCGGGCGGGCGCAGTAGCGTTTCCGCCATGAGACTCGGAGTCCTCGACGTCGGTTCGAACACTGTGCACCTGCTCGTGGTGGACGCCCACCCCGGCGCCCGCCCGCTGCCCGCCCACTCCCACAAGGCGGAGCTGCGGCTCGCCGAACTCCTCGATCCGCGCGGCGCCATCGCGCCCGGCGGCGTCGAGCGGCTCATCGGGACCGTCCGGGACGCGCTCCACGCGGCGGAGGACAAGGGATGCGAGGAGGTTCTGCCGTTCGCGACCTCCGCGGTCCGCGAGGCCACCAACGCCGACGAGGTCCTGGCCCGGGTCAAGGGCGAGACCGGAGTGGACCTCCAGGTCCTCACCGGCGAGGAGGAGGCGCGGCTCACCTTCCTCGCCGCCCGCCGCTGGTTCGGCTGGTCCGCCGGCAAGCTGCTCCTCCTCGACATCGGCGGCGGCTCCCTGGAGGTCGCCTACGGCATCGACGAGGACCCCGACACGGCCGTCTCCCTGCCGCTCGGCGCCGGCCGGCTCACCGCCGGCTGGCTGCCCGGCGACCCGCCGGACACCGAGGACGTCAAGGCGCTGCGCCGCCATGTGCGCGCGCAGATCGCCCGGACGGTCGGCGAGTTCAGCCGCTTCGGAAAGCCCGACCACGTCGTCGCCACCTCCAAGACCTTCAAGCAGCTCGCCCGGATCGCCGGCGCGCCCGGCTCCGGCGAGGGCCTGTACGTGGAGCGGCTGCTGACCCGCGCCTCGCTGGAGGAGTGGGTGCCGCGGCTGGCCGCCATGACCGGCGGCGAGCGCGCGGCCCTGCCCGGCGTCTCCGAGGGCCGCGCCGCCCAGCTCCTCGCCGGTGCCCTCGTCGCGGAGGGCGCGATGGACCTGCTCGGCGTGGAGAAGCTGGAGATCTGCCCCTGGGCGCTGCGCGAGGGCGTCATCCTGCGCCGCCTCGACCACCTCCCCGAGGTGCTGGCGGGCATGTGACGGCCCCCACGCGCGCGTGGCGGGCGGGCATGTGACGGCCCACACGCGCGCGTGGCTGGCATGTGACGGCCCCCACGCGCGCGTGGCACTCGAAAACCGCCGGAACCGCTCGCACACGCGCCCGCCACGGCACGCGTACGCCTCCGGTGCCGGAGGCGTGCGGGGGGTGACCGGAACCACCCTCCCGCGCCCAGGTGCGCCCCGTACCCTGTCTGTCGTGGCAGAACCAGCGGTGCGCGTCCCGGATGCGAAGGTCGCCCTGTCGACGGCCTCGGTCTATCCGGAGTCGACGGCGACGGCCTTCGAGGTCGCCGCGCGCCTCGGGTACGACGGCGTCGAGGTCATGGTGTGGACCGACCCGGTCAGCCAGGACATCGAGGCCCTGCGCCGGCTCTCCGACTACCACCAGGTGCCGATCCTGGCCGTCCACGCCCCCTGCCTCCTCATCACCCAGCGCGTCTGGTCCACCGACCCGTGGGTCAAGCTCCAGCGCGCCCAGGCGGCCGCCGAGAAGCTCGGCGCGTCCACGGTCGTCGTCCATCCGCCGTTCCGCTGGCAGCGCCAGTACGCCCGCGACTTCGTGACCGGCATCTGGCGGATGGCCGACGAGACCGACGTCCGCTTCGCCGTCGAGAACATGTACCCGTGGCGGTACAAGGACCGCGAGATGCTCGCGTACGCCCCCGAGTGGGACGTCACCAAGGACGACTACCGGCACTTCACCCTCGACCTCTCGCACACGGCGACCGCCCGCACCGACACCCTCGCGATGGTCGACCGCATGGGCGACCGGCTCGGCCACGTCCACCTCGCCGACGGGCGCGGCTCCGCCAAGGACGAGCACCTGGTGCCGGGCCGCGGCACCCAGCCCTGCGCCGAACTCCTGGAGCGGCTGGCGGTGACCGGCTTCGACGGCCACGTCGTCATCGAGGTCAACACCCGGCGCGCGATGTCCGCCGCCGAACGGGAGGCCGACCTCGCCGAGGCGCTCGCCTTCACCCGGCTCCACCTGGCCTCGGCCACCCGGGGCACGCGCGCGTGAGCGAGCCGTCCCCCCGGCGCCGCGGCCGCCCCGCGCGCGCCGCCGCCGAAGACAGCGGCCCCGGCGCCCGCGAGCGCATCCTTGCCGCGGCCCGGGCGCAGTTCGCCGAGCGCGGCTACGACAAGACCTCGGTCCGCGGCATCGCCAAGGCGGCCGGGGTCGACCCGGCACTCGTGCACCACTACTTCGGCACCAAGGACGAGGTGTTCGCGGCGGCCATCGAGGTCTCCTTCGAGCCCGCGCTCGTCGTCCCGGCCATCATCGACGGCCCCCGCGACGCGGTCGGCGAGCGGCTGGCCCGCTTCTTCATCGGGGTCTGGGAGAACCCGGCGACCCGCGCCCCGCTGCTCGCCGTGATCCGCTCGGCGGTCACCCACGAGGCGGCGGCGAAGGTCCTGCGGAGCTTCGTCCTGCGCCGGCTCCTGGAGCGGATCGCCGCCGACCTGGCCGTACCGGACCCGAAGTTCCGGGCCGAGCTGGCGGCCTCGCAGATGATCGGGATCGTGATCCTGCGGTATGTGATCCAGGTCGAGCCGCTGGCCTCGGCGGATCCGGAGCAGATCGTGGCCGAGGTGGCCCCGACCCTCCAGCGCTACCTCACCCAAGCCTGACGGCACGGCCCCCGCCCACCGGGCCGACCCTGATGGCCCTGACCGATCCCCGACCTGCCCCTGACCGATCCCTGAACTTCGGTCCCGCATTCCGGACAGGCTGTCCAGATCTTGGAGCGGCGGCGTACGCTCGAAGGAAGCACACCCATCACGAGGAGCGAGCGACGATGCCCGAGCTGAGGTCCCGCACAGTCACCCACGGCCGCAATATGGCGGGCGCCCGCGCCCTTATGCGCGCCTCCGGTGTACCGGGCGCGGACATCGGCCGGAAGCCGATCATCGCCGTGGCGAACTCCTTCACCGAGTTCGTCCCCGGCCACACCCACCTCCAGCCGGTCGGCCGGATCGTCTCCGAGGCCATCACCGCCGCCGGCGGCATCGCCCGCGAGTTCAACACGATCGCCGTCGACGACGGCATCGCCATGGGCCACGGCGGCATGCTCTACAGCCTGCCCTCCCGCGACCTGATCGCCGACAGCGTCGAGTACATGGTCGAGGCCCACTGCGCCGACGCCCTGATCTGCATCTCCAACTGCGACAAGATCACCCCCGGCATGCTGAACGCGGCCCTGCGGCTCAACATCCCGACGGTCTTCGTCTCCGGCGGCCCGATGGAGTCCGGCCGCGCCACGCTCGTCGACGGCACCGTCCGCACGCTCGACCTGGTCGACGCGATCTCCGACGCCGTCAACGACAAGATCTCCGACGAGGACATCCTCCGCATCGAGGAGAACGCCTGCCCGACCTGCGGCTCGTGTTCCGGCATGTTCACCGCCAACTCGATGAACTGCCTGACCGAGGCCATCGGCCTCTCCCTCCCCGGCAACGGCTCGATGCTCGCCACCCACACCGGCCGCCGCGCCCTCTACGAGAACGCGGCCCGCACGGTCGTCGAGATCACCCGCCGCTACTACGACGAGGACGACGCCTCCGTCCTGCCGCGCTCCATCGCCACCCGCGCGGCCTTCGAGAACGCCATGGCGCTGGACATCGCCATGGGCGGCTCGACCAACACGATCCTGCACCTGCTGGCCGCCGCCCAGGAGGCCGAGCTCGACTACGGCCTGTCCGACATGGACGAGGTCTCCCGCCGCGTCCCCTGCCTGGCCAAGGTCGCCCCGAACGTCGCCCCGCGCGGCACGTACTACATGGAGGACGTGCACCGGGCCGGCGGCATCCCCGCCATCCTCGGCGAGCTGTACCGCGCCGGGCTGCTCAACGAGGACGTCCACGCGGTCCACTCCCGCTCCGTCAAGGAGTGGCTGGACGCCTGGGACGTGCGCGGCGGCTCGCCCACCGACGAGGCCGTCGAGCTGTTCCACGCGGCTCCCGGCTGCGTCCGCTCCGCGGAGGCGTTCTCCCAGTCCGAGCGCTGGGAGACCCTCGACCTGGACGCCGCCGGCGGCTGCATCCGCGACGCGGCCCACGCCTACTCCAAGGACGGCGGCCTCGCCGTCCTGCGCGGCAACATCGCCGTCGACGGCTGCGTGGTGAAGACCGCCGGAGTCGACGAGTCGATCTGGACGTTCGAGGGCCCGGCCGTCGTCTGCGAGTCGCAGGAGGAGGCCGTCGAGAAGATCCTGAACAAGCGGGTCAAGGACGGCGACGTGGTCGTCATCCGGTACGAGGGCCCCAAGGGCGGCCCCGGCATGCAGGAGATGCTCTACCCGACCTCCTTCCTGAAGGGCCGCGGCCTGGGCAAGACCTGCGCCCTGGTGACCGACGGCCGCTTCTCCGGCGGCACCTCCGGCCTCTCCATCGGCCACGCCTCCCCGGAGGCGGCCTCGGGCGGCACCATCGCCCTCGTGGAGGACGGCGACCGGATCCGCATCGACATCCCCGGCCGGTCGATCGAGCTCCTCGTCGACGACGAGACCCTCGCCGCCCGCCGCGAGGCGCTCGGCGGCGTCTACGCGCCGAAGAACCGCGAGCGCAAGGTGTCGGCCGCCCTGCGCGCCTACGCGGCGATGGCGACCAGCGCCGACAAGGGCGCGGTCCGGGACGTGTCGAAGCTCGGCTGACACCCGGCCGCACGCGCGCGTGGGGGAGCGGTTCGAAGGCCCCGCTCCCTCAGCGCGTACCGGCGCGAGGCGGTCGCCGGACCCCCGCGCGCGTACCGGCGCGAAGCCGGCTCCGGACCCTCGCGCTTCCCACGCGCGCGTACCGGCGCGAAGCCGGCTCCGGACCCCCGTGCCTCCCCACGCGCGCGTACCGATGCGAGGGTGGTCGCCGGACCCCCGTGCTCCCCACGCGCGCGTACCGGCGTGAGGCGTACGTCTACCAGGACTCCGCCACCCGCGCGTCCACCGCGAAGACCGAGCCGTCCGGGGCCGTGCCGAACACCCGGTCCCCGGCGACCAGCGGAGCCGGTACCTGCGTCGCGTACCCCAGCCGCCCGTTCCGCAGCCGGGGCCGGGTCTGTCCGACGACCGCGCCGCGCGCGGTGTCCACGGCGAACAGCCGCCCGTCCGCCGCCGAGAGGTAGAGCCGGTCGTCCGGGCCGAGAACCGGCCGGGAGACGTTCGAGGCCCCCGTCTCCAGCTCCCACAGCCGCCCGCCCTTCTCCACCGCCGTGTCCAAGGCGAGCAGCCGCCCGTCCAGCGAGAGCAGGTACACGACCGCGCCCCGCACGGCGATCCCGCTGAGCTGGATCCGCTCCTGGGTCTCGACCCGGCGCTCCGACCTGGCGTCCGGCCCGCTCCCCGGATCGTCCGGGTCGCCCGGCGCGAGCAGCACCAGCGCGTCGACCAGATCGCCCTGGTAGCGCGAGGCGAGGACCAGCGTCCCGTCTCCGGTGCGGCCCACCGGGGCGGCGTCCCCGGACACCACCCGGCTCCACACGAGCTCGCCCGTCGCCGGCAGCACGGCCGCGATCCGGCTGCTCCGCCCGTCCGCCGCCGTCTCGGAGACGGTGAGCAGCCCCGTCGGGGCGTCGTACGCGCCGAGCACCGGCGCGTCGAACCCGGCCAGACGGTGGGCCCACCGCTCGGCCCCGGTCCGCGCGTCGACGGCCCGCAGCGCGCCGCGCCCGTCGGAGAGTACGACCACCTGCCCCGCCGGGCGGTACGTCTCGGGGACGTCCGAGTCCGCGGCCCAGCCGGGCGTACCGTCCTCGACGCCGTACGCGCGCAGGGGACCGGTCCTCGGCGCGGCGCCGACCAGCGGGGCCGGCCCGCCGGCGAGCGGCACCGGCGGGTCCGGCGGCTCGGTGGCGACCGGACCGGTCCGCTTCCACAGGACCTCGCCGGTCCGCGGGTCGAGGCGGGAGAGCGCCACGCCCCTGGCCGCGCAGTACAGGGAGCCGGCCTCGTGGACACAGGCGGGCGCGGCGGAGGCGCCGTACTCCTGGAGCCGGGTGTGCCAGCCGTCGAACGCGGTCGCCACCTCGGCGGGGTGGGCGGGTCCCTCGGCCGCGGGCCGGGCCGGCGGGCGCAGCGCCGCGTACACCCCGGCCCCGGCGAGGACGAGCACGACCGCCGCGGAGACCGTCAGGCGGGGAGCGAGCCGGTGGCGCCTCCGGCGCGCGGGCGGCGCGGTCACGGCCGCCCGGGTCGTGGTGTCGCCGCTGCCGAGGCCGTCGGTGCGGGCTCCGGCGGAGCCGTCCGTACGCCCGTCCGGCGCGAACGGGTCCGCGGGCAGCACCGGCCGCCGCCGCTGGGACGGTATGAACGCCTCGGCCTCGTACGAGGGCGGCAGCAGCGCCGCCATGATCTCGGCGGGGGTGGGCCGGCCCGCCGGGTCCTTCGCGAGGCAGCGCGCGACCAGCGGCGCGAGCTCGGCGGGCACCCCGGCGAGGTCCGGCTCGTCGTGGACCACCTGGTAGGCCACGACGTACGGGCTGTCCGAGTCGAAGGGGCCGTGACCGGTCGCCGCGTGCACCAGGACCGAACCGAGCGCGAAGACGTCGGCGGACGGCCCGACCTCGCGGGGCCGCTGGAACTGCTCGGGCGCCATGAAGGGCGGCGAGCCGATCAGCTTCCCGGTCTCGGTGTGCAGGTCGCTGTCGACGGGCCGGGAGATGCCGAAGTCGATGACCTTGGGCCCGGAGTCGGTGAGGAGGACGTTGCTCGGCTTGAGGTCCCGGTGCACCACCCCGGCGCGGTGGATGTCGCGCAGCGCCTCGGCGAGCCCGGCGGTCAGCCGGCGCAGCTCGGCGGGGGAGAGGGGGCCGCGCTGGCGGACCTGGTCGGCGAGGGTGGGGCCGGGGACGTAGAGGGTGGCCATCCAGGGACGCTCGGCGTCCGGGTCGGCGTCCACGACGGGGGCGGTGAAGGCGCCGCTGACCCGGCGGGCGGCGGCCACCTCCTGCCGGAACCGGGCCCGGAAGTCGGGATCCTCCGCGTAGCGCGCGTGCACCACCTTCACCGCGAGCCGCAGCCCGGAGGGCGAGGCGGCCAGGTGGACGACGCCCATGCCGCCCGCGCCGAGCACCGCCTGGAGCCGGTACTCCCCTGCGTACTCGGGCCCTTCGGCGCCTCTGTCGTCGTCGGTGCTGCTCAACGGCGGCATCTCCCACCCCCGTGTGGTTCCGCGTCCGTCCACGCGCGCGTGCGCGACGCGACGGAGCCTAGTCGATGGCCTCCGCGATGTCGGAGGAGCTTGCTAGCCTGCGCGCGTCGCACAGAGAGTGAACCCAGGGGGAGAACATCATGGCGGTGAAGTACTACCCGGTCGCACCGGGCTACCGGGTCAACGTCCGCTCCGGTCCGAGCACGAAGTACCCGGTGGTCCGGGTCCTCGCCGAGGGCGCGACCGTTCCGATCCACTGCCAGAAGGCGGGCGAGTGGGTCTCCGGACCGTACGGCACGACCCGCCTGTGGGACAGCATCGCGCCGGGCCAGTACGTCTCCGACGCCTATGTCCGTACCGGCAGCGACGACTACGTGGCGCCGCGCTGCGCCTGAGGACCTTCGCCTCGGCGCTCCGGGCGCCGCACCGGGGATAATCGACCTCGTGAGCGAGGACAAGCAGACCCCCGGAACCGGCACGAGCGGACCCCAGCCCGAGGAGATCCGTTTCTTCGGGACGACCTGGGTCGACCACAGCGCCCACTACGGACTGCGGCGCGCCGGCCTCGCCGCCGGCGCGCTCGCCGCGGCCGCCGCGGGCGCCTTCGTCCTGCGCTTCGCCTATCAGGGCCTCGAAGTCGCGGAGGTCGGCGGCATCGTGAACACCCTGGTCATCCTGATGTTCGCGATCTGCTCGGCCATCGCCTTCACCAAGACCTGGGAGGGCTTCGGCCGCCGCCCCGCCGACCAGGCCCGCGAGGACTCCCTCAAGAGCCTCAAGGCCATCGGCTTCATCGGCGTCCTCCTCGCCTACGCCCTGCGCTGCCTCGTGGAGGCACCCGGCGAGAAGCTCCGCCGGGCCGAGTACGAGACCGCCCGCACCCGCTACGAGAAGCGACGCGGCACCCGCACCGGCAACCCGGCCGCCCGCAAGAAGCCCAAGCGGCCCTGAGACCCGGCCCGCCGACTCCGACTCCGGCTCCACCGCCGGCGTCCGGCCCGAGCCCCAGCCCCCGCGATCCTTGACGCGGGGGCTTCTCCGTCCCCACTATTCACCGCATGATGAATTATGGCGCGGGAGAGCCCGGAGACCCCGCCGGACCCCAGCCCCCCGACCCGGGCCCCGCCCTCACCGCCCACGCCCTCACCGCCGTACGCGGCGACCACACGGTCCTGCGCGACCTCGCCTTCACCGTCCCCGCCGGCCACGTCACCGGCCTCCTCGGCCCCTCCGGCTGCGGCAAGACCACCCTCATGCGCGCCATCGTCGGCACCCAGGCCAAGGTCACCGGCACCCTCACCGTCCTCGACCGCCCCGCCGGCCACCCCGGCCTCCGCCCCCGCATCGGCTACGTCACCCAGGCCCCCTCCGTCTACGACGACCTCACCGTCCGGCAGAACCTCGACTACTTCGCCTCCGTCCTCCTGCCCGGCCGCGCCCACCGCCCCGCCCGCCGCACCGCCGTCGACCGGGCCCTCACCGACGTCGACCTCACCGACCACGCCGACGCCCTCGCCGGACGCCTCTCCGGCGGCCAGCGCAGCCGCGTCTCCCTCGCCGTCGCCCTCCTCGGCACCCCCGACCTGCTCGTCCTCGACGAACCCACCGTCGGCCTCGACCCCGTCCTCCGCCGCGACCTGTGGGACCTCTTCCACCGCCTCGCCGCCGACCGGGGCACCACCCTCCTCGTCTCCTCCCACGTCATGGACGAGGCCGAGCGCTGCCACCGCCTCCTGCTCATGCGCGAAGGCGAGATCCTCGCCGAAGGCACCCCCGACGCCCTCCGCCGGCAGAGCGGCACCACCACCGTCGAAGCGGCCTTCCTCCACCTGGTCGACGCCGCGACCCGCGCCGCCCACGAGGAGAACCGCCCATGACCACCGCACGCACCCTCGCCACCGCCGCCCGCGTCCTGCGCCAGCTCCGCCACGACCCCCGCTCCATCGCGCTGATGCTCCTCGTCCCCTGCGCGATGCTCTTCCTGCTCCGCTACGTCTTCGACGGCAGCCCCGGCACCTTCGACACCATCGGCGCCTCGCTGCTCGGCATCTTCCCCCTCATCACGATGTTCCTGGTGACCTCGATCGCCACCCTGCGCGAACGCACCTCCGGCACCCTCGAACGCCTCCTCGCCATGCCCCTCGGCAAGGCCGACCTCATCGCCGGCTACGCCCTCGCCTTCGGCCTCGTCGCCGTCGTCCAGTCCGTCCTCGCCACCGGCCTCGCCGTCGGACTCCTCGGCCTCGACGTCACCGGCTCCCCCTGGCTCCTCCTCCTGGTCGCCCTCCTCGACGCCCTCCTCGGCACCGCCCTCGGACTCTTCGTCTCCGCCTTCGCCGCCTCCGAGTTCCAGGCCGTCCAGTTCATGCCGGCCGTGATCTTCCCCCAGCTCCTCCTCTGCGGCCTCTTCACCCCGCGCGACAAGATGGCCCCCGCCCTCGAAGCGATCTCGAACGTCCTCCCCATGTCGTACGCCGTCGACGGCATGAACGAGGTCCTCCGCCACCCCGACATCACCGCCGCCTTCGTCCGCGACGCCCTCGTCGTCGCGGGCTGCGCCGTCCTCGTCCTCGCCCTCGGCGCCGCCACCCTCCGCCGCCGCACCGCGTGACCGGCCCTCGGACACCCCGCGCACCCGGAGCCCCACCGGTGCGAGGATGACGGCACGTACCCCCTCCCGAGGTGAACAGAGCCATGACCCAGACCGTCGCAGTCCTCGGCACCGGCAAGATCGGTGAAGCCCTCCTCAGCGGCATGATCCGAGCCGGCTGGCGCCCCGCGCACCTCCTGGTCACCACCCGCCGCGCCGAACGCGCCGCCGAGCTCCGCGACCGCTACGGCGTCGAGACCGTCACCAACGCCGAGGCCGCGAAGCGCGCCGACACCCTCATCCTGGCCGTCAAGCCCCAGGACATGGGCCGCCTCCTCGACGAACTCGGCCCCCACGTCGCCACCGACCGTCTCGTCATCAGCGCCGCCGCCGGCATCCCCACCTCCTTCATCGAGGAGCGCCTCACCCAGGGCACCCCCGTCGTCCGCGTCATGCCCAACACCCCCGTCCTCGTCGACGAGGGCATGTCCGTGATCTCCGGCGGCAGCCACGCCACCCCCGACCACCTCGCCCACACCGAGGAGATCTTCGACGGTGTCGGCAAGACCCTTCGCGTCCCCGAGTCCCAGCAGGACGCCGCCACCGCCCTCTCCGGCTCCGGCCCCGCGTACTTCTACTTCCTCGTCGAGGCCATGACCGACGCCGGCATCCTCCTCGGCCTGCCCCGCGCCCAGGCCCACGACCTCATCGTCCAGGCCGCCATCGGCGCCGCCGTGATGCTCCGCGACAGCGGCGAGCACCCCGTGAAGCTCCGCGAGGCCGTCACCTCTCCCGCCGGCACCACGATCAGCGCCATCCGCGAGCTGGAGAACCACGGCGTCCGCGCCGCCCTCATCGCCGCCCTGGAGGCGGCCCGCGACCGCAGCCGCGAGCTCGCCTCCGGCAACGGCTGACCGTCACGCGGCGGGCATCAGCCCGATCGCCCGGTAGGCCCGGTCCACCAGTGGCCGGGCCATCCCCCGGGCCCGCTCCGCCCCCTTCCGCAGCACGCCGTCCACGTACCCCGGATCCGCTGCGAGCTCGGCATGCCGCTCCCGCACCGGCCGGAGCAGCTCGACGACCGCGTCCGCCGTGTCCTTCTTCAACGCTCCGTACGACTCGTATACACCGGCCAGCTCCTCCGGGTTCCCACCCGTCGCCGCCGCCATCAGATCGAGCAGATTTGCGAGACCCGGCTTGACGTCCCGGTCGTAGACGACCTCCCGCCCGCTGTCCGTCACGGCCCGCATGACCTTCCGCCGCACGGTGTCCGCGTCGTCCAGCAGATAGACGATCCCGGTCCCGTTCTCGTGCGACTTCCCCATCTTCGACCGGGGGTCCTGGAGGTCCATCACCCGCGCCGCCACCGCGGGCCGGGTCGCCCTCGGCACGGTGAAGGTGTGCCCGTACCGCTGGTTGAACCGCACCGCGAGGTCCCGCGTGAGCTCCACGTGCTGCGTCTGGTCCTCACCCACCGGCACCTCGTCCGCCCCGTAGGCCAGGATGTCGGCGGCCATCAGCACGGGATAGGTGAGGAGCGACAGCCGCACCCCCTGCCCGGACTCCCGCGCCCGCACGCTCTTCTCCTTGTACTGGATCATCCGCCGCAGCTCGCCGTCGGTGGCCGTGCACTCCAGGAGGTACGAGAGCCGGGCGTGCTCGTCCACGTGGCTCTGCACGAACAGCGTGCAGCGTTCCGGATCGAGCCCCGACGCCAGCAGCAGCGTCGCCGCCTGCCGGCTGAGCCTGCGCACCCGCGCGGGGTCGTGCTCCACGGTCAGCGCGTGCAGATCCACCACGCTGAACAGCGCCTCGCCCCGGTGCTGGTCCACCTCGACCCACCGCCGTACGGCCCCGAGGTAGTTGCCCAGCGTCAGATGCCCGGTCGGCTTGACCCCGCTGAAGATCCTCGTCATCGCGTTCCGCTTCCTCTCTCCGCGCCGGCCCGACGGCCCGGCTCCCGGAGGGGGATACGCGAACGGCCGCCGAGGCGGCGGCCGTGTGCATGCGTCAGTACGGGCCGCCGTCAGGCGGCCCACCACTGGGTGGTGTGCGCACGCGTAGTCATACGGAGAGCGTACGCCCCAGGACGGGGGTTGACACGGGATTGACCGGTCCGTAGTGTTCTCCGAGTTGTCCGACGTGAGCACCGACTCCGGTCGGCCCCGGACAGCGATTCCGCAAGAACCACTGAGCCTGACGGCTGCGATTCGTCGTGCCGTTCTGCTTTCCGTGCGCTTTTGCGAAATGAGGAATCCACGTTCGAAGTCCGGACGAGGGCCCCGATTCGCTTCGGGGCCGGGGAATCCGCTAAAGTCTCACTCGTCGGAACGGACCAACAGCCGGGAAGACAAACCCCGCTGACTGGGAATCAGACGCCGAAAGGATCTGATAGAGTCGGAAACGCCGGAAGGGCCCGGAGCGAAAGCGAAAGGGACCGGAAAGCACCGAGGAAATCGGATCGGAAAGGTCTGATAGAGTCGGAAACGAAGGAAGCGCCCGGAGGGCCTGGAAACAGGAACGAAGGAAGCGTCCGCACCTTGAGAACTCAACAGCGTGCCAAAA